>CBDEWF010000165.1:0-6616 GCA_965243775.1 Sansalvadorimonas sp. | reverse complement strand
TGAAGCCTGAAACCACTGAGCTGACACCATTGAGCGATTCAAAATCTTTTTCCATACACCAGAAACAACCACCGGCAAATACAGCGGTATCGGCCTGAAGCAGAGGTGAAAATGCGCTTACTGAAGCAATTAAAGCCAGAGCATTAACGGTATGTTTTATTAATTTAACAGGCACTCTTATCTCCTCATAAATGGCCGCTTTTGTACTGAGGCAAGTCCACTTTGCCTACAACAAATAATTAAATATCATCAGCTGCTTTGGCAGTAAATAACTGTTTTGTGACGAATTATTAATCGACTTTGGATTGAATAGCAGAAACAAAAGACGTCGAGAGCCGTGGGAACGCCTACCTGAGTAAAGTCACACTCCCACGCAGAGCATGGGAGCGAGTTTGGGTATGAATTAAGCCGCTACCCTAATGAACATCGAGAGCCACTTGAAGTGGTTACTCAGACTGGGCAATCAAACTGCATTACCACCAGCAGCGGTTGTATCAACACACAGGTGTCGTTCAATGACAAAACGCTCAGGTGCATTTATTTCGGTAATCAGTGGAATCAACACTCCGTCTCTTTTCGCCAGTACCTGTCGATAGTTTTTCAGAGTGTCAGTATCAGCAGAGCTGGCCACAGCATCAAAACCCTGAGCCTGTAAAAGAGCTTCTGGCTGCAACAGACCTTCAATACTTTCTGCTGGAATACCACGGCTCTTTAGTTGCTGAATCCTATCTTCAACGTCAGGAGCCACTACAACAACCCCATTTCCCTGCATCAATGCAACAGCTGCCTGTTGCAAGGCTGTTTCCTGATCAGGTCCAAGACAAACCACCACGCCGCGCGCATGGTTGGAAAGATGATTATTCTCTCCTGTGGGGCCGGGCATTTCATGGGGTTCCCCCGTGATCAGCTCTTCCACTTCAATGTCACCCAGTACTTCTTTCAATAGAGCAGTCCGATTTTTGGCAATCGCCCAGTCTGAAAAATCCAGTTTGTTGATTGCAGCCTGCAGCTTCATGGCTCCGGTATTAAAGCCGATATCAAAGCTGTGCTCAGAGACAACAGACTTACTCTCTGACCGAGTAAAACGACGAACATAGTGAGGGCCACCCGCTTTGGGACCAGTACCAGACAGCCCTTCACCACCAAACGGCTGGGAGCCGACAATGGCACCAATCTGGTTACGGTTTACATAGGCATTGCCCACTTTAATTCGCTCAATTACCTGAGACACACGGCTGTCCATGCGAGTATGCAAGCCAAACGTCAAACCATAACCACGGGCATTGATGTTATCTACAACCTGATCAATCTCACTGGCTTCGAATGTGGCAACATGGAGAACCGGGCCAAAGATCTCTTCCTCCAGTTCTTCAATGCCCTCAACCTTAATAATGGCAGGGGAAACAAAACGACCATCGGCAGGTACTTCAAGGGATTTCAGCAGACGACCTTTTTCTTCAAAAGATCGACAATGATTATCTATTTTGGCTTTGGCAAGATCATCAATAACGGGACCAATATCCGTAGACAGCAACCATGGATTACCAACTTCCAGCTCATCCATAGCCCCTGACAACATAGTCAGCAGATGATCCGCAATGTCCTTCTGAACATAGAGCATACGCAATGCAGAACAACGCTGACCGGCACTCTGGAAAGCCGAAGCAATCACATCCCGAACCACCTGTTCCGGCAGAGCGGTGGAGTCCACAATCATGGCATTCAGACCACCGGTTTCTGCCACCAGCGGAGCATCCGGCGCCATATTGTCTGCCATCACCTTGTTGATTCGCTGCGCCGTTGCAGTAGAACCTGTAAAGCAAACTCCTGCTATACGTGAATCTGAAGTCAGCGCTGCACCCACTGTCGGGCCGTCACCGGGAAGTAACTGAATAACATTTTTGGGAATACCCGCTTCGTGCATTAACTCAACAGCACGACCAGCAATCAGAGCGGTCTGCGCCGCTGGTTTGGCAAGCACCGTGTTACCCACCGCCAGTGAAGCGAGAACCTGACCAGCAAAAATAGCCAGCGGGAAGTTCCAGGGAGAAATGCAGGTGATAACACCACGAGCCTGTGCGCTATCAATGTTCAATGCTTCCTGTGGATAGTAACGGGCAAAATCAACCGCCTCACGGATTTCAGCCACAGCATCCAGTAGGGTTTTGCCTGCCTCACGGGTAGCCAGGGCAAAGAGTTCTGGTGCATGCTCTTCCATCAGGTCAGCGAAACGAAGAATACAGGCAGCTCGATCTTCTGCACTGCGGGAGAACCACTCACTAAAGCCCTGTTGTGCCTGACTAATAGCCGTTTCAATATCAGTGGCAGATGCAAGAGTGACCTGACCTACAACGTCTTCAGGTTGAGCCGGGTTAATAATTGTTTCTGTTTCAGCACCAACGACTGAACCGGCAATCATTGGTGCGGCCTGCCATTGGTGATTTTGGAAACGAGTCCGGGCTTCTTCTAGTTCAGCAACCGCAACCGGGTCGGTTATATCCCAGCCTTTGGCATTCTTACGCTCGCTGCCGTATAAGTCAGAAGGTCTGGTCAATAACTGACTGGCAATCTTGTCGCCATATGATTCAACTGTACTGATTGGATCTCTGGCAATATCTTCCGGTGCAATGCTGGTATCAACAATCTGGTTTACGAAGGAGCTGTTAGCGCCATTTTCCAGCAGACGACGCACCAGATACGCCAGCAAGTCTTCGTGGGCTCCGACAGGTGCATAAATACGACAACGGGTTTTATTACTGATGTGCACTGCGTCGTGGAGAGACTCCCCCATACCATGCAGACGCTGAAACTCAAAGTTATCGTTACCCTGAGCAAGATGAACGATCGCTGCAGCAGAATGCGCATTATGCGTAGCAAACTGGGCATAGATTCTGTCAGACATGCTCAACAGCTGTTTGGCACAGGACATATAGGAAACATCAGAGTTAACCTTGCGGGTAAATACCGGGAAGTTATCCAGCCCCAGCGTCTGGGCTCTTTTTACTTCTGCATCCCAGTAGGCGCCTTTTACCAGACGCACCATAATCTTGCGATCCAGCTGGCGCGACAGCGCATAGAGCCAGTTCAAAACATGGGAAGCTCTCTGGCAATAAGCCTGCACAACTACACCAAAACCATCCCAACCTTTCAGAGATGAATCTGACAAAACAGCTTCAATAACATCGAGGGAAAGACCCAGCCGATCCATCTCCTCAGCATCAATATTGAATCCCATATTGGCCGCTTTGGCGGCCTGAGCCAGTTCCAGAACCCTTGGCACCAGTTCACTCAGAACCCGTTCCTGTTTGCCAAATTCGTATCTGGGGTGCAGAGCAGACAGCTTCACCGAAATCCCCGGATTCTGTCGAATGTCCTGATGATGGCAGCTGGGTGTCAGCTCTTTAATAGCCTGGAGATAAGCATCGTGATAACGCAGTGCGTCAGCATTGGTACGAGCCGCTTCGCCCAGCATATCGTAGGAATAGGTGTAGCCCTGCTCTTCGTATTTGCGGGCATTTTTCTGAGCCTCGGCAATATTTCTGCCCAGCACAAACTGGCGCCCTAATTCTTTCATAGCCTGGGCAACAGCGGTGCGGATCACCGGCTCACCCAGTCTTTTGACCATACCTTTGAGAGTTTGGGTCAGACCTTCACGGTCATCAGTCGCCACCAGCTTGCCGGTAATCAGCAACGCCCAGGTGGAAGCATTAACCAGAGAAGAGTTGGACTGCCCCCGGTGGTCATTCCAGTTGCCACTGGCGATCTTGTCTTCAATCAATGCGTCAATGGTCGTGCTGTCAGGGACTCTCAGCAGAGCTTCGGCCATACACATGAGAGCAACGCCCTCTTTGGTGGAAAGGCCATACTCTCCGAGAAACTTTTCCATCATGGTTGGCGTGGATCGACTGCGTACTTCACGAATCAGTTCAGCAGCGTTTTGTGATATCTGATTGCGATCCTGAGCGCCGAGATCTGCGCTGGCAATCAATTCCTGAATAACAGTGGCCTCATCCGCAAGATAATAGTTGCGAATGTTCAGACGGCACTGGTCTAACGTCAGATTGAAATCCTGTTGGGTCATAATATACAGCCTGTAATTTGTTATTCTGATCACCGAAAGATGGCGGCAGTTATGTGCTTTTGGCTCACTGCCTGCTCGCCTGATGACATCTGATTCTTCGCGGCAAATTTACCTGCTTTTGATCATTCACTCTAACTTTTTTTGATCGCTACTGTTAGATATTGTCTGATTGCTCAAGCTATTACGACTTATGTCTTACTTTTAACACCATTTAATTAGAATATTCTAATTAAGATTCAACTATAATAAAAAGCGTGAAACATATGGCCAATATAGTCGTCATGGGTGCCGGGTTGGGAGGTATGCCCGCCGCTTACGAACTCAGATCACTCCTTGATAGCAATCACAATATCACCGTCATTAATCCCCGCCCTGATTTTCAGTTTGTTCCCTCTAACCCCTGGATTGCGGTTGGCTGGCGTGAGCCAGACGATGTCAGCTTTGACTTGAAACCTTATCTGGCTCGCAAAAATATTCACTTCATTGCCAGCCCGGTAACGGAAATTAAAGCAGACGACAACCGACTTCAGGTTGAGAATGGTCAGTGGATTGATTACGACTATCTCGTGGTTGCCACCGGACCAGAACTGGCATTTGATGAAATCGAAGGCGCAGGACCCGAAGATGGATTTACCCAGTCAATCTGCTCCCTCGATCATGCCAAAGCAGCAGCGAAAGAATACGAAAAGCTGTTGGCTAAACCGGGGCCTGTGATCATCGGTGCTTTTCAGGGTGCCAGCTGCTTTGGCCCGGCTTACGAATTTGCTTTTGTGGTGGACTCCGATTTGCGTAAGCGCAGGCTGCGCCACAAAACTCCAATCACCTTTGTTACCAGTGAACCTTATATCGGTCATCTGGGTTTGGGTGGCGTAGGTGACTCCAAGGGTATGCTTGAGGCAGAGCTTCGCCAGAAACATATTCAGTGGGTAACCAATGCCAGGGTCACAAAAGTGACTGAAGGCACCATGTATGTTGAAGGGCTGAATGAAAAAGGAGAAGTCGTTAGAAATCTTGAAATGCCCTTTGATTTTTCCATGATGATTCCAGCATTCCGTGGCATAAAACCATTAAGAGATGTGCCAGATATGGTAAACCCAAGAGGTTTCATCAAAGCGGATACTTATCAACGCAACCCTGCTTACTCTAATGTTTTTTCAACCGGCGTCTGTGTTGCTATTCCACCCATGGAAGTGACACCGGTACCTGTTGGAGTTCCAAAAACTGGCTACATGATTGAGTCAATGTCGAAGGCGCTTGCCTACAACATTGCCAGCGAAATCAATGGCGAAGCCGCTGATGCCAAAGGAGCCTGGAATGCTTATCTGTCTGGCAGATATGGGCGACACTGGTATTGCTTTTGTCGCCATGCCGCAAATTCCTCCCCGTAATGTAGCCTGGATGAGAAAGGGCAAAATGGGTGCATTTAGCCAAGGTGGCTTTTGAAAAGTACTTTATTCGAAAAATGAAAAAAGGCACCCCTGAGCCTATTTATGAAAAGTATGTTCTCAGGGCTCTGGGCATTAACCTTTTGGAGGAAGTTGACTGAAAAGGGGGCTCCTCTCTATTTAGTACTGTAGTTTTATTTCAGGTTGATTCAAGAGTCCCGCCTTGCCATTGATGTGTTCTTGAAGCTTCCTGAAGTGCTGTTTTCAGACAGGCTGCTATCAATCGTAAAAAGAATTGGCGGAATTGAACAAGTGTGTCTAGCCTTTCTGACTTAAATTAAAAATTAATAAAAAAAGCAATTTGGTTATGAAAAATGGTGTGGTCGAAAGTTTTTCTTATTGCAGCTCTGATTAATGTGTCATTTGTACACGCTGATAATCTCATAATTTCTTATAAACTGATTTCAAATGGCATCGAAATAAAACTGCAAATTAAAGAGTCCGTGTTTACTGGTTTTTCGAGACCTGACGGAGCAAGTGCATGCGGGACACCAATTCGTAAACAAATACTGACTTATGAATATAATGGTGCGGCATCTACGACCATTATTGCAACCTGTTCAAATTGGAGCGAAGCCAGCTCTGAGGTAAGTAATTCGTCATGCATAGAAAACACAGTCCTGCCACACTCTATACCCCCGGTGATGCAATAGATTCAGCAGCAACTTATGCACTCCCACACATAGCCTTTATGCCTGATGCGCCCAACGTACCTGCTGTATTTAATATTTTATCGACCAGTACGGCACCTTCCCACCCAGAGGGAGTCACTCTGACAGTTTCTAATCCCTATTCTGGAAACCAATATAATGTTATTTATCATGGTCAAACTCTATGGCACGTATCGGGCACTTCTTTTACCATGCTTTATATGCACAATCTGAGTGCAGAAAATAATGAAATTGAGGTGGCAAACACGCCTATTATCGACGCTGGTGCTGCCTCTAATAATAATTTATTTAGTGCTTCTCCTGCTGGGCATCATACAATGGGGCTTTCAAATATTTTTTCTCAATAGTTAAACCAAAGCCCGTATATGTTATTAAATGTAAAAGTCCGCCCTGAAAGTCTGGGCGATTCAAGCTCAATT
>CBDEWF010000164.1:0-8982 GCA_965243775.1 Sansalvadorimonas sp. | reverse complement strand
GATAATGATGAAACAGCGCCATGGGAATAATCAGCAGAAACAACATGATCATTGCCAGTGCCGCAGCAACCGGCCAGTCCCGGTTATTAAAAAATTCCTGCCAGAGTACCCGGCCAATCATCAAGGATTCCCGGTCCACCCAGCAGCTCGGGAATAACAAACTCACCCACTGACGGAATAAACACCCAGCATAGAACCCGCAATGACTCCGGCTTTTGATAGTGGCAGAGTCACTGTAAAGAAGGTTTTCCAGGGTTTAGCGCCCAGGTCCGCCGAAGCTTCCAGCAGAGAATGGTCGTGTTTAATCAAATTGGCATAAAGCGGCAAAATCATGAACGGCAGATAAGCGTAGACAATGCCGATATAGACCGCGAAGTTGGTATTGAGCATCATGATGGGTTCATCAATCAAACCAATGCCCATCAGCATATTGTTGATCAGGCCGTTATTTTTCAGCAGCCCCATCCAAGCGTAGATTCTGATTAAGAATGATGTCCATGAAGGCAACAGTATTAATAATAATAATGTCGTCTGCATGTGTTTTGGTGCCCGAGCCATGGCATAGGCCATAGGGTATCCGATCAGCAGACAGAGCACCCGTGGCGTTGAAGGCAATTTTGACCGAGCTTATATAAGCATTGACGTACATATCATCTTCGGCGAGGAAGATGTAGTTGCCAAGATTAAGGGCAATGGTCAGCTTTTCATCCGCGTAATCAAAAATACTGGTGTAAGGCGGTATCGCCATGGCCATTTCAGAAAACTGATTTTCAGAATCATGGCGAAAGGCAGCAGGAAAAACAACAGCAGCAGCCAGACATAGGGAATACCAATCAGCAGATTGCGCCCGAAACGCGATTGCAACCGCCCGGCTAAGTTATTGATTGCAGTCATAACAGCCCCCTATCCGTTCAGCACAACAGGGCTGGAGTCCGCCCAGCTGACATAAACAGGATCATCCCAGGTTGGCCTTGCCCCATGACGTTCGGTGTTCGTCATATTGGCCTGAACTACTTTTCCGAAGGCAATTTCACGTAATACACCGAGTGCGTACCCAGATACGCAATATCTTCGATAATGCCCGAAGACCAGTTATTACGATTAACCGGTGGTTTTTTGCTGATATAGGTTTTTTCAGGGCGCACCGCTACCCATACATCGGTACTTTCAGGCGCTGTGGAAATACCATGCCCTACCCTGATGGGCGCATCCAGCAGGTGAGACTGAATCACTACATGATCCGCCTCATCCTCAATAATTTGCCCTTCGAACATATTCACTGAGCCAATAAACTCAGCGGTCATACGACTGTTCGGTGTTTCATAAATATCCCGTTGGCGTGCCGGTCTGGACAATCCAGCCGGCATCCATAATGCCGATTCGGTGCGCCATGGTCATGGCTTCTTCCTGGTCGTGGGTCACCATCAGACAGGTCACGCCTACTTCTTCGATAATGTCTACCACTTCCAGCTGCATACGACTGCGGAGTTTTTATCCAGAGCGCCCATGGGTTCATCCAACAGAAGCAGCTTCGGACGTTTGGCAAGGCTTCTTGCCAGAGCCACACGCTGTCGCTGACCTCCAGACAGCTGATGGGGTTTGCGTCGTGCATATTGCGTCATATGCACCAGCCGGAGCATTTCAGCCACTCGGTCGGTAATTTCATCTTTGGGCAGACGATCCTGCTTCAGACCAAAGGCCACATTCTGTTCCACCGTCATATGAGGAAAGAGCGCGTAGGACTGAAACATCATATTGATGGGGCGTTGATAAGGGGGCAAACCAGCCACATCCTGCCCCGCAAGAATAATCTGGCCAGAGCTGGGTTGTTCAAATCCCGCCAGCATACGCAGCAGTGTCGACTTACCGGAGCCCGAAGCCCCCAGCAGAGCAAAGATTTCACCCTGTTTAATATCCAGAGAAACATCATCAACGGGCAGTAATGCCATCAAACTGCCTGGTGACATTTTTGATTTGCAAAATGGGTTCGTTACTGACGTCCGGCATGAAACTACACCTGTTGTTTATTATATGGTGGTCGGAGTTTTACATACGTCGGCTCCCCCTGCGGGTGAACCGACCTACGACTATCACTTACCGGTTTTTACTCGAGTGAACGCTCTGTTCACCAGACGATCAATTTTTGGTGGCAGAACCTGGAACACATAAAGATTCTCTGCAGCCGCTTCAGTAGGATAAATGCCGGGGTTATTTCTGATGTCTGCATCCACCAGCTCTAGAGAAGCCTTGTTACCACTGGCGTAGGAAACATAGTTGCTGACTTCGGCAATCACTTCAGGTTGCAGCAAATAATTCAGGAAGGTGTAAGCCTCTTCCACATTTTCAGCATCTTTGGGAATAGCCAGCATATCGAACCACATTCCTGCGCCTTCTTTTGGAATCACATATTCCACACTGATACCATTGTCCGCTTCCGCCGCACGATCAGCCGCCTGCCAACACATCGCCAGACCAGCCTACAGCAACACAGATATCGCCATTGGCCAGATCACTGATGTACTTGGAAGAGTGGAAGTAAGTAATGCCAGAGCGCACTTTCTGCAACAGAGCTTCCGCTTTGGCATAATCCTTTTTATTGGTTGAGTTCGGATCAAGGCCTAGATAGTTCAATGCGGCAGGCACAATTTCTGTGGGTGCATCCAGAACCGCCACGCCACAGTCTTTCAACTTGCTGATATTCTTTTCATCAAAAATCAGATCCCAGCTATCCAGCGGCGCATCCTCACCGAGATGCTTTTTCACCAGTTCCGGGTTATACCCGATGCCTGTGGTGCCCCAAAGATAAGGGAAAGCATGTTTGTTGCCCTGATCATAGACTTCCAGACGGCTCATCAGCTGGTCATCCAGGTTTTTTCCAGTCCGGCAATTTACTTTTGTCCAGGGGCGTAAATACACCCGCAGTAATCTGGCGCGCCATAAATGAAGCCGTTGGAACCACAATGTCATAGCCGGTTCGCCTGACAGAAGCTTGGCTTCCAACACCTCGTTACTGTCAAATACGTCGTAGCGAACTTTTATGCCGGTTTCCTGCTCAAAGTTGGCAATGGTTTCTTCGGCAATATAGTCAGACCAGTTATAGATATTCAGCTGTTTTTCTTTCGCCGACAGTAAGGGAGAGCTAACCAGACCAGCCACTGTGACCACAGCGGCCATGGCCTTGCCAAAGCCAGAAAGGGGGAATCTGCTATTCATGAACAATCCTGTTTTTGTTTTTATTGTTATTTCGCTTTTAGCTTTTTGTCATGATACCAACCGGACATTACTGCCTGTGCCCGGCCATGCCAGTTTTGCACATCAATTTACGACAGATGTTTCATTGTCAGATCAAGGCACTTCCATGCCTTGGCTATCAATTCATCAATTTCCTGCTTGCTGATCACCAGTGGAGGAGAAATAATCATAGTGTCGCCTACCGCACGCATGACCAGACCATTCTGGAAACAATAATCACGGCAGATTGTTCCGGCAGAACCTTCATCATCGAAGCGAGTACGGGCGGATTTGTCATTGGTTATTTCCAGGGCAGCCACAAGACCAACACCACGGGTTTCACCCACCAGGGGATGGGCCGCCAGCTCTGCCCAGCGCTGCTGAAGATAAGGACCGGTTTCTGTACGCACCCGGTCAACAATGCCTTCTTCCTGAAGAATCTGAATATTCTTCAGAGCCACTGGCTGCTGCCAGTTGGGTGTCCAGAATAAGTAAAGCCGTGGTTAAAATCACCGCTCCCTTTAACTACATCAGCCACCCGATCGCTGACCATCACACCGCCGATAGGCAGGTAGCCCGATGAAATCCCTTTGGCCATGGGCATCAGGTCAGGCTGTAGATCATAATAATCACTGCCAAACCATTCGCCGGTACGACCAAAACCACAGATGACTTCATCCATTACCAGTAGAATGTCGTATTTAGCAACAATGCGCTTGATTTCCGGCCAGTAAGTTTCTGGCGGAACAATCACACCACCGGCGCCCTGAATTGGCTCAGCAATAAAGGCTGCAACCTTGTCAGCCCCCAGTTCCAGAATTTTTTCTTCCAGCGCCTGAGCCGCCTTGAGACCAAATGCTTCTTTGGACAGATCACCACCTTCACCAAACCAGTAAGGCTGACAAATATGTTCAATACCGGGAATGGGCAATCCACCTTGCTTGTGCATGGGTTTCATACCACCCAGTGATGCACCCGCAACAGTGGAACCGTGATAGGCATTTTTCACGACTGATAATCACCTGACGATCCGGCTGTCCTTTGGCGGCCCAATAGTGACGAACCATTCGCAATACGGTGTCATTACACTCAGAACCAGAGCCAGCAAAGAACACATGATTCATGCCTTCCCGGGCGTTACTTCCGCCAGTTTTTCTGCCAAATCAATGGCCGGAGCATGGGTGGTTTTAAAGAAAGTATTGTAATAAGGCAGCTCCTGCATCTGCTGAGTCGCCGCGTCAATCAGCTCCTGACGACCGTAACCCAGATTCACACACCAGAGTCCGGCCATACCATCAAGAATTTTATTGCCGTGACTGTCAAACAGATAAACCCCTTTGGCATGACTGATGATCCGGGCACCCTCTTCCCCCAGGGCACTGTTATCTGAAAACGGATGAATATGATGCCGGTGGTTTCTTTCCTGCAAAGCAACGGTACGTTGCTTGTGACAGACTTCTACATCGCTCATTGTTGTAATCCTTATTGCTTTATAAGTGGCTGACTTTGTTTATCTCAGACACTCAGTTGTAGATACTGCCGTTCCCAGGAGCTGATAATGCCCTTGAAGTTCTGGTATTCGGCTTTTTTCACTTCCACATAGGCGGTGACAAACAGGTTGCCCAACACCTCCTTCAATACATCGCTGTTTTCCATCAGCTCCAGCGCTTCTTCCAGGTTGAGCGGAAGGCGCTTGTCGTTTGATTCTTCACTGGCGTCCCCTTCAACTGCTTTAGAAGGCTCCAGTTTGTGCCATCATGCCCAGATAACCACAGAGCAGAGACCCCGCAAAGGCAAGATAAGGATTGGCATCAGCACCTGCCAGACGGTTTTCTACCCGGCGGCTGGATGGCGTAGATTCCGGTACTCTCAAACTCACAGTACGGTTATCAAAACCCCAGGCCAGATTGACTGGGGCTGAGGTGTAAGAGAGAAAACGACGGTAAGAATTTACATTGGGTGCAAACAGCGGCATCGCTTCAGACACATATCGCTGCAAACCACCCACATAATGATAAAGTCGCTCGCTGGGGCTACCATCTTCATTGCTGAAAATATTATTGCCGTCTTTATCGAGAATACTCTGGTGCAGGTGCATGGAGCTGCCCGGCTGATGGCTGATGGGTTTTGCCATAAATGTTGCATTAATCCCATGTTTCAGGGCAGCTTCACGGACGGTGCGCTTGAAGATAAACACCTGATCTGCCAGAGAGAGCGCATCACCATGACGGAAGTTAATTTCCATCTGGGCTGTGCCTTCTTCGTGAATCAGGGTATCGATATCCAGCCCCTGCTCTTCACACCAGTCATATACATCTTCAAACAGTGGGTCATATTCATTGACCGCATCAATACTGAACGACTGTCGCCCGGATTCCGGTCGGCCAGAACGACCTACCGGCGGCTGCAAAGGGTTATCAGGGTTAGCGCTGGTCTGGGTCAGATAGAATTCCAGCTCCGGCGCCACCACCGGCTTCCAGCCTTTTTTCTCGTACATTTTTCAGTACATTTTTAAGCACATTGCGCGGCGCCATGGGAATCAGGTTGCCTTCACGATCATAGCAATCGTGGATCACCAGAGCCGTTGGCTCCAGGGCCCAGGGCACCATGTGAACTGCCTTTTCATCAGGCTTGAGAATCATGTCATGTTCAGCGGGATGAACCAGTTCGTCATAGATTTCATCATCTACATAATCGCCGGTGACACTTTGCAACAGCACACTTTCAGGTAGACGAATACCGCCTTCTGCCAGAAACTTGTTGCTGGGCATAATCTTGCCCCGGGCAATGCCAGTGAAGTCAGAAATCACCGCTTCCACTTCGGTGATCTGGTTTTCTTTTAGCCAGGCAGCCAGTTTTTTCATAGAGGTGCTCAGTTATTATTTTTATTATTTCGCCGATGCTTCAGGCGTTGTTGGCATTTTATTGAACACATGTACAATATTTCAAACAATTCAAATAATCAAACAGCCCGTAAAATAATAAATGGTAAATTTCAAAGCACCAGTTCACACCGATCAGCACGCCCCCTCCCTATTACGCTGCCACCACCAATCAGCACAGCCACTACCCCAGTCTGAAAGAAGATATTACGGCGGATATCTGCATTATCGGTGGCGGCTTCAGCGGTGTTACCACAGCTCTGGAGCTTTCAGAACGAGGTTTTAATGTTGTATTGCTGGAAGGCCGAAAGATTGGCTGGGGTGCCAGCGGTCGTAACGGCGGTCAGCTCATTCGGGGAATTGGTGAAGAGCCGGAACAGTTTAAACACCAGATTGGCGAAGAAGGAGTCCGGGCTATTCGTCAAATGGGCTACGACGCCGTTGATCTGGTGCGTGCCCGCATTGAGAAATACAACATTCAGTGCGACCTGAAGATGGGCTACATGGATGCGGCCATTAAGCCAAAGCACATGAAGGGCATTTATGAAGACTACGAAGAGCTTCAGCAGGATAACTATCACCACGAGCTGAAGCTGGTCGAGCAGCGTGAAGTGTCCGATTACGTGGGCAGCAATCGTTATATTGGTGGACTGGTGGATATGGGCAGCGGCCACCTTCACCCGCTGAATCTCTGTCTGGCGGAAGCTCAGATCGCCACAGATCTGGGCACCCGGATTTTTGAGCGGTCTTCTGTTCTCAATATTGAAAAAAGCGACAAACCCAAAGTAAAAACGGAGCATGGATCCGTTACCTGTGATTATCTGGTACTGGCCGGCAATGCCTATATGGGTAACCTGGAACCAAAAATAGGCGGCAAAGTACTGCCAGCAGGCAGTTATATTCTTGGTACAGAGCCGCTTCCTGAACCTGTATGGAAAAAACTGATTCCTCAGGATATGGCCATTTGTGATGTCAGTGTGGCGCTGGATTATTTTCGCCTTTCAGCAGATAAACGACTGCTGTTTGGCGGAATGTGTACCTATTCAGGTCGTGACCCCAAAAACATCACTGCAGCTATGCGCCCTAAAATGTTGAAAGTATTCCCGCAGCTTCAAGATACAAAAATTGAGTTTGAATGGGGCGGCATGCTGGGAGTGGGTGCTAACCGCATGCCCCAGATAGGACGTATTGCGCCCAATATCTATTACGCTCAGGCTTACTCCGGTCACGGTGTCAATGCTACTCACATGGCAGGCAGGGTTCTGGCTGAAGCCATCAGCGGACAGGCTGAACGCTTTGATACGTTCAACGCTATCCGACACATGACATTTCCCGGAGGGCAACATTTCCGTTCGCCACTGCTGGCTTTGGGTATGCTCTGGCATCAATTGAAAGAAATGGCCTGAGATAATCCGTGTATTTTTAAAGCGTGTTGGCTCCCATGCTCTGAGGTTGTCACGAAACTCAGGTAGGTCGGTTCACTGCAAAGCAGGGAGCCGAAAATCAGCATAAAATGCTGACAAAACACCCAAATTTGTGCGCTTTTAGCACATTGTCGGCTCCCCCGTTGGATGAACCGACCTACAGAGTCTTGGGAATCTGCTGGGTAATGCAATGAATGTTGCCTCCACCCAGCAGGATTTCCCTTCCGGGAATACCTGTAATCTGATAATCCGGCAAAGCCTCCTGCAGAATTCTCATAGCCTCTGCATCGGTTCGTTCATCCAGCAAAGGCATGATAATCCGCTTGTTCACCATCAGAAAGTTGGAATAAGAAGCAGCCATCGCTCACCGGCTACCCGTTTCATTCCCTCAGAAGGCTCGATGATCGCTGCCTCTTCTTCGGTAAGATAGAATGGCCCGGGCATTGGCAATTTGATGACCTTTATCATTCTGCCCCGGGCATCCAGAGTGTTACTCAGAATTTCATTGGCCTCTCGCGAAATCTGATATTGCGGATCATCAGGATCATCACACCAGGTCAGCACCACCACGCCCCGTGCAATCACATGGAGCAGATTATCAACATGGCCATTGGTTTCATCGTTATACAGTCCATTGGGAATCCAGATAACCTTTTCAATGTTCAGATAATCCACCAGATGCCGTTCTATCTGAGCTTTATTCAGATGGGGGTTACGCCGGCTGATAACAAACACTCTTCTGTCGTATAGAGCGTACCTTCTCCATCGGTATGTATCGCACCACCTTCCAGAACAACGCGCCTGATAATAACCCAGCCCTATCAGGTCACTGACTTTTACCGCAACCTGGTCATCCTGATCCCAGGGACTATAAAGACCATCTACCAGTCCACCCCAGGCATTAAATTGCCAGCTGACGGTACGCACAACACCCTGATTATTCATCAACGCTGTAGGGCCGATATCTCGCATCCAGGCATCGTTGTTAATCCATTTTGACCACCTGGATTTCAGCACCTAACTGGTTACGAGCTGTGCCATACTGTTCCGGGCTGACAATCACAGAGACGGCAGCTACTTCAGCTATGGCTTTAGCAACTGCAGTAAATGCCTGCTGCGCAGGCTTACCTGCCAGGCGCCAGTTATCCGGGCGCTCCGGCCAGGCCAGCCAGACCTGTTGTTGAGGTGCAAATTCGGCAGGCCAGAAAAAACCATCAGCCCCTGGCGTTCCTTTTATCTCCATAATCAGCGACCAGTCAGAGAAGCCAGTCGGCCATAGAGATCAGGTCGGCGATCCCGGAACAGCCCCCAGCTATGGCGGGCTTTGGCTGTTGCATCCAAATCAATGTCGGCGTAGATAATGGTTTCTTCGTCACGTCCGGCTTCAGCTATTTTGTCGCCGGTATGATCGGTAATAAACGACGATCCATAGAAGGTTGTCTCTA
>CBDEWF010000163.1:0-3127 GCA_965243775.1 Sansalvadorimonas sp. | reverse complement strand
CCTTTTGCTTATCTTCCAGATCTGAATCAAACCATTACCGTCACCAATAGCAGTGCCCAAGAAATGGTGAAAGGCACTGACTATGAGCTGACCAAATCTGGTATTCAGGTCATTGGTGGTGCAGGTATTTCCAGCGAACAGCTGACCGTGGATTACACGCCATTGCCCGGCAATATGATTCAGGCCTTGGTTGAATCCGGTAAAGAGTTCACCCTGTTTATGGAAGGGCTGAACGATGCCCAGGAAGGCAAGCCATTCACTATCAAAGTCCATCGGGTGAAATTTTCGCCGGTGCAGAATCTTGGCTTTATCTCCGAGGACTTTGCCGAGATCTCGCTGGCTATGGATATCCTGGCTGATGCCACCATTTCAGGTGCAGGGTTAAGTACCTTTATGCGACTGGATCTTGCCGAGTAAGTCTTTCCTTCCCTTTTTCCGTAATGGAGTCACTCTATGGCTCTTCGTGATTCTGCCATTCGCCTTACCCTCAAAGCCCGTGACCTGCTCACTCGTATTGTTAGTAAATCCAGCGAATCACTGGAGCAATTAGAGAGCCAGGCCAAGGGCTTAAAGACTCGCCTGAAAACCCTCGAACAGCAATCCCGCCTTCTATCATCCTTTAAAGCTCAGGCCAGCTCTGTCCAGTCGGTTAGCCGTGCTTACCGCGAAGCCCGTTTGAAGATTGAGCAGCTGGCCAGGGAGCAGGCACAGTCAGTTTCCCCTTCCAAGAAGCTGAATAACCAGCTGACATCTGCCCGCAAAACTGTGACTGGACTCTCCAGCCAATACCAAAAGCAGAAACAGAAGCTGGCAGAACTTCGGGATGAACTGTCACGTAACGGGTTATCAAACAGAAACCTGGCCCAGCAGCAAAACCGTTTACAGGTAGAGCTCAAACAAACAACCGAGTCTCTGAATAAAGTTCAAAAGGAAGCCAGGCAGTCACGAACTGCACTGAAGAAAACTGGTTTTAAGCAAGCGGCCCGTGATGCTGACCGGGCTGATTTCAGCATAAGACGACTGGGACAGTCCTTACGCAATCTGGTGTTGGCAGGAACCGGTTTCTATCTGCTGAAGCGTTCCATCCAGGGTGTGCTGCAAACCGGTGACAAGTTCGAGCGGCTGGCTATCCAGATGGAAGCTTTGATGGGCTCGGTGGAAGCAGGCCAGCAGGCGACAGAATGGATCAAAGATTTTACCCGCAATACGCCACTGCAACTGGATCAAGTGTCTGAAGCCTTTATCCGGCTGAAGAACTTTGGCATTGATCCGATGGATGGCACCCTGCAGGCGCTGGTTGACCAGAATGCCAAGTTGGGTGGTGAGTTTGACCGACTGCAGCGAATTTCCCTGGCTGTGGGACAGGCCTTTGGTAAAACAAAACTGCAGGGTGAAGAGCTGCGGCAGCTGATTGAGGCCGGTGTTCCGGTCTGGCAGTTGCTGGAAAAGGCCACTGGTAAAAACGTCACCGAACTGCGTAAACTCTCCGAGGCCGGTGCCCTGGGGCAGGATGTGATCAAGGGGCTGATTGCCGAGATGGGCAACAGCAGCCTTGGGGCCGCAGCCAAAAATATGAAAACCATGTCCGGTCTGGTTTCCAATATGAAAGACCGGTGGCTGCTTTTCCAGAAGGCAGTCAGTGACGCTGGCTGGACGGATTACATCAAAGCTCAACTCACAGCCCTGGGTAACCGGCTCGACCAGCTGGCCAGTGATGGCAGGCTGCAGACATTAGCGAAAAATATCTCCGGCACCTTTATCGCTATTGCCGAAAGCATCAAGCAATTCTTCTCCAGCCTGACCATTGATGGTGTGGTTAACAGCACCACAGCAGGTTTCCAAAAGATCGTTGATGCCGCTGGTGGCGTGATTGCTACCTTCCAGATTTTGGGAAATGGTATCGGAGCACTGTTTAACAGCCTGAAGCTGGTCGTTAAAGGTGCGGCTACTTTTATTACCGGGGCCATTGCCCAGATATCAAAGGCAGCGGCAAACATTGTCGGCGCATTAGGTTTTGATGAAATACAGCGAAAGATTGAATTCTTTAGCGGTGGCTCTCAGGCCGTGATGTCAGCCTTTGCTGACTCGATGGTGAAAGACGCTGAGAAGATTCGCAAGAACTATGAAACTATTGGTGAAGCCCTGACCCGTGAGACACCCAAGGTGGCTGATGCCTTGTCACAGGCCAAGGCCAGTATTGAGGCCACCGGTGCTGGGATCGAGGAGAGCAATAAAAAGGTTGAAGCCAGCCAGAGCAGCCTGAAGAAAAATACTGAACAAACAACGGATGATGCCAAGAAGAAATACGCTGCCCTGAAAGAGGAAGCCTCAGGTGTTGCGAATGCATTATCTGGCATAGAGGAAGCAGGTGAGGCAGGAAGCGAAGGCCTCTCCAGGGCTTCAGATATTTCCCTGGCCATGGCCAATCATATGGGAGCCCTGAAAAGTGAGTTGGCAGGTATGTCAGCGTCGGCCCTGGCGGCGTTTGAAAACCTGAACCAGGTGACAGAGGCCGACACCCGCACACTGGAATCCGATATTGAATCTCTGCGTCACACCCTCACGCAAACCGTGGCTCAGATAGAAGAGATGGGCCAGGGTTTTCGGGGGCTGGATACCTCCGGTCTTGGGGAGTGGATGTATAACACCAGAAAGACCTCGCTGGAGGTGAAGGAATCCTTTCTCGAACAGAAGTTGGCTTTTGAAAAAATGATACAGGCATGGGAAATCGGTGAGCTGACTGCTGAATCCTTTTCCCGACAGGCCGCCGATGCTGCCGAAACTCTCGATCTTCTCGACCAGCAGGATATGGACACTCTTAACCGAGCCCTGGCTCAGGCAGAACGGCAGATGCGCAGCCTACAAGATAGCAGCCGCTCAACTCTGGAAAGCCTGCAGGATGAGCTGGACAGACTTGATGGAAATACTGCAGCTATTGAAAAACGTCGTTATGAGAGTCGGAAGCGTGATCTCGAACAACAGCTGGCAGAGGCACAAAACAGTGGTAACTCGAAGGCTGTGGTAAATCTGCAGCAGGCGCTGTCACTGAACAGTGAAGTGTTCCAGAAAACCAGCAAGCAAAGAAAAGTAGAAGAACGCCAGCAGAGACAACGGGATTTAGAAAAGC
>CBDEWF010000162.1:0-238092 GCA_965243775.1 Sansalvadorimonas sp. | reverse complement strand
TTTGTTTTAGTATTTCTGTAGAGTCTGTTCAAAAACTTCTCATGACGGAAAAGTCATCATCCACGAAAGATCATGAACAGGCCTTTACCAGCTGCGAAGTCTGCCAGCCTATAAAACACAATAACAACAATAACTGAGCGACTGCTCAAATAGGTGAAAATATGGTTATAAGACTTCAAGGCTTTATACAACGCTTTGCACAAAGCGTTGCAACCTCCTGTCTTATTGCGCTCATTCTGCCCGCCCAAAACCTCTACGCCATTGATGCAGTACCCGACGCCATTACCATTTCCCATGGCAAATACACTGATACCTTTCTTAAAAGAAGAGCAGATCTCAGCAACACCAGAATAAGCGCACGCTGGGACTGGGACGCAGACTTGATGGAAGGTTCCTCGGTAAAGCTTGATGGTTATTTCGACTTAGGATACAGCCAGTGGAAAAGCCACCTGTCAAAAAATGCTTCCGACACTTCCGTTGGAGCTGACAAAGTCTGGGCTGTCTCTTTTGCTCCAGTACTCCGATTTGAACCCCGGGATTCAGGTATGGTAACCCCATTTCTGGATATCGGCGGCGGTATCAGTTACCAGTCAGAAGAGAACATCCAGAAAAAGAAACCTACAGCTATTAATATGGGCGGACATACTCAATTCGAAGCACGTGTAGCAGCCGGGGTTAGAGTAAACACAGCGCAGCCTGTCGAAGCCTCCCTTGGATTTATGCATTACTCCAATGCCAATTTCCACTCAGCCAATGAAGCCCTTGATTTTTACATGTTCAACCTGACCTGGATTTTCTGACCGCGATTCACTTGTACTGCACAGCGCCAGCCCCCATACCACCAGGTTCGGGGTTTGGGCTGCTCTGCAAGCCTGACAATGACATCAACCCATTAAAAAAACGGGCCTGGGCCGATAAGAGAAATACCGGTTCTTTCGACGAATTGTCTCTGTACGGTTTGATGCCCTCAGGGATTGCTGATATATTTCCGGTACTGTCTCGGATAGCACGTAATTCAGGCAGGCAAAGTAAACATGTTACTGTAAGGCCGTATCACAGCAGGTTGGTTAGGGAGAAAAAGGCCGAAATGGCTGTCCAAACCCTCATGCTTCAGGCGGCGAAGCCCGGATGGGCTCCTTGCCCAAAAGGCTTATTTAGCCCGGAAAGGCATACATAGCGCGCAAGGGTCTCATTAAGCCCGCAATGCGTAGAGATTTAACCAGCGCCGACCTCTCAGTTGGGCGCTCCTATTAGTGTTCGATAGTCAAGGATTCAGGCACTCGATTCCTGCTGAGCAACATCCCTGAAGATGATTATTAAGGGATAGTCAATACTCGGCAACAGGTAAGACCTGAACCTGGTTCGCCATAAGGCGAGATTATGCCCAGACACAGCAAGGGGCTGTGTCCGGTGCAGTACCCTGTTGGAAACAGGCTGAAAAGAAGAATGAATAATAGGAGATAGCCAAACGTGGAGAGGACGGCCTAAGACAAATACTGGATTTGCATGAAAAGAATGCTCATCAACGCAACACAGCAGGAAGAGCTGCGTGTTGCTCTGGTCGACGGCCAGAAACTCTATGACCTTGATATCGAATCAGGAGCCCGGGAACAGAAAAAAGCAAACATCTACAAAGGCAGAATTACCCGCGTCGAGCCCAGCCTTGAAGCAGCTTTCGTAGACTTCGGTTCCGAACGTCACGGTTTCCTTCCCCTCAAAGAGATCTCCCGCGAGTACTACTCAGGCAACTACAGCGGTGGTCGCCCCAGCATTAAAGATGTTATCCGCGAAGGCCAGGAAGTCATTATCCAGGTCGATAAGGAAGAGCGCGGCAACAAGGGGGCAGCTCTGACCACCTTGGTCAGCCTGGCCGGACGCTATCTGGTTCTGATGCCTAACAACCCCCGGGCCGGAGGTATTTCCCGGCGCATTGAAGGTGAGGAACGCACTCAGCTCCGCGAGGCTATGGCCCAGCTGGATATCCCCAGCGAAATGGGTGTTATCGTACGTACCGCCGGCCTTGGTCGCGGAACCGAAGAGCTGCAGTGGGACCTGGACTACCTGCTGAAAGTCTGGAGCTCTATCAAGGAAGCGACTGTAGACCGTCCTGCTCCTTTCCTGGTTTACCAGGAGAGCAATGTCACCATCCGTGCCATTCGTGACTACCTGCGCCAGGATATCGGTGAAGTCCTGATCGACAACCCGGCTGTACACAAGGAAGCCCTGAATTTTATCAGTCAGGTCATGCCCCAGTACCAGAACCGTATCAAGCAGTATCAGGATACCGTTCCCCTGTTTAACCGTTTCCAGATCGAAAGCCAGATTGAAACAGCCTTCCAGCGGGAAGTGAAACTGCCATCCGGTGGCTCTATCGTCATTGACCCCACCGAAGCACTGGTTTCCATCGATATCAACTCTGCCCGGGCAACCCGTGGTGGCGATATTGAAGAGACCGCCCGCAATACCAATCTGGAAGCAGCCGAAGAGATTGCCCGCCAGCTGCGCCTGCGGGATATCGGTGGACTGATCGTTATCGACTTCATCGATATGAACTCCAACAAGAACCAGCGCGATGTCGAGAACCGGATGCGGGAAGCCCTGCAGATGGATCGCGCACGGGTTCAGCTGGGCCGTATTTCCCGTTTCGGTCTGCTGGAGATGTCCCGCCAGCGCCTGCGTCCTTCCCTGGAAGAGACCAGCGGTATCGTCTGCCCACGCTGTAACGGCCAGGGCACCATCCGTGATATTCACTCCCTGTCTCTGTCGATCCTGCGTCTGGTAGAAGAAGAGGCCCTGAAGGAGCGCACATCTGAGATCCGCGCCCAGGTACCGGTAGCTGTAGGCACCTTCCTGCTGAACGAAAAGCGTCCTGTTATCAGCCGTATTGAGAAACGCAGCAATGTCCGGGTCCTGGTTATTCCCAATCCCAACCTGGATACTCCACATTTCGAGGTTCAGCGCCTGCGTGATGATCATGTTGGCGAAACACCAGCCAGCAGCATTGAGATCTCCACTGAGTCTAGCGAGGCAGCTCCCCAGGAGTATCTGCAGGATAAAGCTCCGCAGAAAGCTTCCGAAGCGGCTGTTCGTAACATCACTCCCAGCAAACCAGCTCCTGCCAGAAAGCCTTCTCAGGAAAAAGCAAAAGCGGCTGCCGAGTCAGAATCTGGCGGATTGCTGAAAGCTATTGCCCGCACCTTTGGCAGCCTGTTTTCTGCCCCCGAGGAAGAGAAGCCTGCCGCTCAACACAAAGCTTCCAGGCAGAGCCGTGAACGCCAGGCTAATGGCCGGAAAGACCGTACACGCAATGAGCGCCGCTCCAGAGATGACCGCAACAGGGATGATCGTCGCGGCGACAAGCGCCGTGAGCGTTCCGAACCGCGTGAAGAACGCCAGAGCCGTGATCGTCGCCAGCGCCGCAATGACCGTCAGGAGCAACGGATTGAGCGCCAGGAGCACAATCGCCAGGAACAGCGTCAGGAACAGCATACTGAGCGTCAGCTGCCACAGACCGAGAGCCGCCGTGAACGCAGCGACAACCGCCGCAAGGATAACCGCCGTCGCAGCGAAGAGCGCCCTCAGCAGGATCTGGTCAGCAACGAAGTCCAGCCACGTCCACAGCAGGCCCAAGGTACAGAGGAACAACAGGAAGAGAGACGCCGCCGCCCACGCAACCTGCAGGGTCGACGCCGCAACAACCGCCCATCACAGCGTGACCGGGTTACCCAGGAAGCAGTACAACAGCAGAGTCCTCAACAGGCCCCGGCTCAGCCAATGGCAGAAAAGCCAGCTACTGATAAACCGGTAGCAGCAAAACCGGCTCCAGAAAAGATGGAGAAACCCCAGCAAAAGCTTGTTCAGCCTGTGAAAACAGAGAAGCTTGAGAAAGTCGAACATAGCACTTTCGAGCAGCCTGTCGTGGTTGACACCTCTGCAGCCCCCAAGGCTCTGGAAGATCAGAAATCCTCTCTGGTGGATGCTGTTGCCCCCCATGCTGCGGCTACTGGAACCGCTTCAGCACTCGACCTGTCTGAGAAGCTTCAACCCAAGCAGCCTCAGGTCAAGGTAGAGGTTGAACTTCAACCTGCTCCTTCCCAGGAGAAGCAGGCCACTCCCAAGGCTGAAACACGCCAGGAGCCCAAGCAAGAAGTCGTTGCGCCTGCAGTAGCAGAGAAAGCTGTTGATCCGGCCAGAAGCGAAGAGACCAAAGCTACAGAAGAGCAGGAAACAAGCTCCGCTCCTCGCCGTCGCCGTCGCTCCCGTGCAGCTAACGACCCGCGGGAGATCCGCCGCCGCCAGCAGGAACAGGCTGCCAAAGCAACTGCAGCAGCTGCAGAAGAGAAACCCGCTGCATTTGAGCAGAAGACTGAGCAGAAAGCAGATAACCAGCTGTATCATGCCGAACAGCCGAACAGTCTGCCACCGGTAGAAGTCACCATCCAGGCCAAGCCTGCAGCAGCCAACCCCACTTCGGCTGTTGAAACCGAGGTTCCAAAGCCTGAAGTCACTCTGTTGGCTGAAGCAGAGAAAGAGACCGTAAGGAAAGAAGAAAGTACAACGTCCAATACCGGCGAGTAATATTCTTCGACACTAAAAAGCCCCGGCCTTTGGAGCAAGGGGGTAAAGCAAAGTGTGGCTGCTATATAGCCACATATTGTAGAAACTTGCTAATTTGAACCCAAAAAAAATGGCTGCACATGCAGCCATTTTTCATCATGTGTAAGGTATAGCTCTATGCAGGCTCAAGCTCGTTATCTCTTATAAATCTTCGCATGCTGGCTATAGATTCTTGCAGTTGTTGTTCAGTGAAACGAACATTGTTCGTATTCTCTGGATGATGAATTTGATGTCGAATGTACTCACTTAATATTTTTTCTTCACGCCGGACATTTCCATCACGCAAAACTCGATTGTACTCAAGCTTTGTTCCATCCTGTTCGCTTTTATATTGGGCTAATTTGCTTTCACTCTCTATGAACCCATAAAGCTCATTGTGATACTCCTCACTTGCTTCATCAAAAGCTAAAAAGTTCACTTCATTCAATGAAGGGTATGGCAGCTCATTTGGCTGAATATCGACAACATCTTTGCTAGGACTATCGACAATAAGTTTTAGATGTTCAAAATCCATCAATTTGACAATTGAAGGGCTATGAGTTGTGAGAATTACTTGAGTATTTTTAGTATTAGATAATTCAATAAATGCTCTAATTAATTGGGTTTGATGGCTAGGATGTTGGGACGTTTCTGGTTCCTCAATGGCATATATAATATCCTTAACTTCATGTTCTATTTTTCTTCTTTCAGCTTCCGCTCTGAAAAAATTAAGGAGGACTAGTCTTTTAACACCACTACCCCTTTTGTTTATTGGTATGTTTTGATCACTTGAAATGGAAACATTTTTAAAAACATCTGCCCATTTAAGACTTTCGGCTGTAGGTATAACAGGGGTTAAGCTATCAGCAATATCTGGATTCATTTCTTTGAGCTTATCTAAGGTATTACTAGCAACCTCGGCAAGCTTCTTTTCTACCTCGTTTGCAACGCCATTAAGAGTGCTTAATAGCTTATCATCTTTCAGTATTTCTTGTACTGCCAGTTTCATGGGATTTTGAACTTCGCTATCCCCATCACTATTTTTTCTATCAGACTGAAAGAGTGCATATATAGGCAAATATTGCTTTAACTGATCCCATGAGTTTTTAGCGTCAATCTTTGCCAGTTCAACTTCAACTTCCTTAAGTTCAAGGCTGTCTTTATAGTGATTCCAAATTGCCTTTCTTATTTCTGAATTTTTTGTTTTATCGCTACAATCCATTTCATCCGTAAGAATTTTTTTTAGCTCACCTTGCTTCTTAAGTAGTAATCCTGAGCATGCTGAATTTGTTGGATGGTACGCTTTGACGAATACCTTTTCTCTTCCTGCATTTGGGTATTTTTTGATTACCTCAAGCTTACCATCTTTATTTAAGAGGTATTCACTCTTCAAATCTGTAGGATGGGTAGTATCGATAGTTAATGATTCAGGCACATCGCCAAAGACAACCCCTATTTTTAATTCATTATTACCATCAAGGCTTTCTTCAGCGTTGATGTCTTCCTTGTCAATTTTAATAATGCCTTTGTTTTCATTAAAAAAGATATCTAATGCTTCAAGGATTGTGGATTTTCCAATATCATTTTTTCCAACGAATACATTCAGATCGTTAAGATCAATTATTGTTTCGTTCTTATATGATCTAAAATTTGATAATTTTATTTTTTCGATTTTCATTGAATCAGCTCCCTGATATATTATTCTAATAATCTTACCAAGGAGACTGTTCGTGTTAGCTGTCATCAATCAAATGAGTAAAGGTTTTTTTGAGCTTTTCATATATTTTGTTATGGTAGCTTCACTCATATCTCTTTTGTATAGTTCTGGAATATTAACACTTCTTCCTGATTCTGATTTAGCTGTTATTGATGTGATTTTTCCATGTTTATTGGTATTGGCATGCAAGTCTACTCTGCAATCATCTTCATCCCATATATGGAATGCACCGTCATGCTCACCACGATTACTGAGCGCACTGACGTACCAGTCACTTCGAATAAAAATCGAATACCTCTCAACTTTATCGTAAAAATCTATTCGATCTCCATCAACTTCTATATGATTGAAGTCGCCTTCTATATAGATATCTATTTCTTGTGTTTTTTCTGAACCTTCTACTTTATTCAAATATCTCTTTGAGAAATAAAGCTTGTCATTTTCAACCAACGCATCTTTGCTAAGCCACTCTTTAGCTCTTGCTACTGTCGTATTTTGCCTTTTTGCAAATAAGGCCAAGTCACCATTAAACTCATCTTTTATATAATCTTGTAATTTCTTCATTATTTCTCTCTAGTACATAATTACCAGTAAAAAATTGTATTAAAAATTATGCTTTTGGCAACAAGATTGATTATACAAACAAGATCGTCTAGCACGCTCAGCATAGATATGTATTATTTATTACTGGGTTGTTTTTCTAGTTTAATAGTTTATGTCAAACTCATCATTATTTACTGCTAGATTTATAATCAGCATCAAGAATAAATTAATAGAAAATCTTCCTTGCTTCAATAACACCTTTTGATAAGCCAAGCCGTTCAGCAGGAGTCTTTCCATCTTTACCTTTTAACATATAATTATAATAGGTTCGAAAAACTTGCAATATCTTCTCTACTCGCTGAGGATTATATGGGCTATATCCATGCCATACCGCACCGGCATTCGAAGCAGTATGAATCGGTCTTTCTAGAAAAGAAATACGTCTTCTAACAAGCATAAAGAAAACATCTATACCTGTTAGTGTTGCGAGATTCATCAGATTTGCTTTATGTTCTTTCTCATACTGACCAATATCCGACAAGTAAGCAACCAACTTATTATTCTCCTGCCTTGTGTTTACAGGATGAGCAAACCAGTTGTATGGGTTATTATTTATGCGTATGGGGTTTTCCATAGAACGACAAATTAGCCAATTAATCGCTTGAGTCTCAGTTAACCCCATACTTTCCATGGTTAATGCAATTAGTTTTTTGCTTTGTGCGGTTAACTGTTTCTTCTGATCAATAGTTAAATCTTTATCTGCCATCACGATAAATGCATCAGCATTATGCTCTTTGATTCGCTCACCAAAACCAAGGTTAAAAGCCCTCTGAATACCTGTTTCGAAATCCAAATAGAAGCGAACTTTTCCGACATTCCTAAGCAGTCTGGAAAGCATTAAGAAATGTGCATATTGAGTGTATTCACTATGCACTAAGCATCCCATTGCAGGCAGCTTTTGAGAGGCATTAACTTCATTAATATGTCTATCAGGTTGGATTGATTGTTGAATATCTTCTGTTAGTTGTTCAATCAAATGCTTCTGTAACCCGAAAGAAGAAAAATCCATCTGCTTAATCTTCTTCTTTCTCTGTTTCTTTGTAACTTCTTCATTATAGTCCTGAGCAGTCCACAGTCTCGCATACCGACGATTGTAGCGGCGCTTATTCATGTCAGAAAGCTCGGATGTTTCTTTGGAGATTTCCTCAAGGGACGGCTCATGATCATAATTAATGTTCATGCCAAACACGTAGCGGCTTACATTGTCTGCTGTACCAATAGCCGTGATAGTTGTGTGTCTTCTGTCCTGCCTTTGAGTCCAGTTTATGTTGTAGTCCTGCCTATCTGTTGAGAGATAGAGACGGTCAATTGCCATGTCTGGAAGTTTTTGTTCTCTCTCATAGGTAAACTCCGCCAATCTTTCATAGAACATATCGAGCTTATTCAGCAGGGCTGTCTTCGACAGGCTTGTGATCTCAGCCATTCTGTTTAATGGCACTTTGTTCATGTAGAGCCTGAAGACCTCTTGGTTCAGGTATTTACTATGATCTGAGTTGTGACGTTTCTCGACAGGTGATGGAGTGATACTTTTACGGCAAGCCTTACAAAGATACCTCTGGCTACCAGCTTTAGTCTTGCCGTTTTTCTTGTAGAGGTTAGGGTACTCGGCAACACTGAGACCATAGCTAGGACACTTGGCATTCGTGCAGTGTTGACGTTTTGCGTATTTTCTTCTTTTATTTTCTTTGACCCTGTTGTATACAGACTCTGATATACGGTGTAACTCTTCAGCAATAGCCAAATTGCTCTTTATAATCGAGAATTTTCCACAGGCTTTGCATTTGAGGGCTGTATCACCATTCCTTATACCTGAAATTGTGTAACAGGGATCTTTGCGATCCAAGGATGCAGGTATACGGAAGTTCTCGCAAACGGGGTTATTACACCAATTTGCCTCAATCCCGCCTACTACAGGTGGTATTCTGGGATCGTCATCGGATTGTGGCCGGTACGCCGGAGAAGCCATAATCTTATACTACTGGACAACTGTCCAGTAGTATAAAGGGTTTCAGACTTTAGTCCAAGAGGGCTAGCCACACTTTGCTTTACCCCCTTGCTAGTTAAGTCTGGCTTTTTTTCGGAATTTGGTGCCCAGGAGAAGACTCGAACTTCCACGCCCTTTCGGACACTAGCACCTGAAGCTAGCGCGTCTACCAATTCCGCCACCTGGGCCTTGCCGGTTTTTAACTTGTCGGCCAAGTCAGCTAAGAGAGATGATTGGTGCCCAGAAGAAGACTCGAACTTCCACGCCCTTTCGGACACTAGCACCTGAAGCTAGCGCGTCTACCAATTCCGCCATCTGGGCATCGCCCTTAGCACATCGCCGTGACTTGTCATCCCCAGCGAGCGAAGCGAATATTAGAGAGATCGCTTTTTTGTGTCAACCACTGGCTTAATCTTAATCATCCGTAAATACCGTAACCAGAAGCCTGTTCGCGTTTATCAGCACAGCGGATCAACGGAAACAAGCAGTACAACATTCTTGTCTTTGAAAAGCTCCAAGCACCGATAATAAAGGCTGTGGGTAACTATGCCTTTAGACCGGCTCAGGTCAGCCTTGGCTGGAATAGTCGGCTTATGGTTATGACCGTTACAGACCACGACCCATCAAAAGTTCCGCTACCCGTTCTGTTATGTGGCTAAACGATTTTTCCATTGAACTTATTTAAAGTTACAATGTCCAAGCATTAAGAAATAAAGTTTAAGGATGAACTATGAATGCTGCTATTGGTCAATTAGCTTATGGAAAGCTGTACAATATCGAAGGGAATGAACACAATTTTGCTCAGGATAAAATGGCAACACACTCTATATCTTCTTCAGAGTTTGATTTTGAGCCGCCCTCCCCAAAAAACATCTTCTCCAGAACATGTTCGGTTGTAGCAAATGAAATAAAACCAAAAGAGAAGTATAAAAAAATTGTGGGTGAATTATCACAGCTTCAATCATTAAATGCTATTGATGATTATTCTTCTGACAACATGGCTTTAGCTTTAGAATATTGTAATGTAGATACTTTAGAAGAAGCTTTACGTTTGGATTTAAGAATCATCCCTCCTGGGCCAGTTTTTTACACTTGGGCAGCAATTCATAAAACAAGTATTTTCGATACTAAAAATAACCCGAAACAGTTTCAAAGTTTAAATTATGTTGCAAAGATAAAAGAAAATGCAGATCGATTAGCACAAAAAACAATACCTGTAATTGTGGTCTTTTCCGAGTGCGAGATGCCACTTGATCAAGTCTCAAGAATGAAAGAATCATTTACTGATAATCAAAATGTTGTAGTACTCTCTGCTGAAAGAGATTTGAAAAAACATTTTGAACAATCTAAAAACTTTTTGAACGTAAAGATGCTAGGTGTTTTCTAGATGAACTAAGAATGGCGGTCATACGAGATGCACACAAGGTCTTGAATGCTGCGCTGGTTTTGGCAGAAAAAGAAAATAAAAAAATAGCCAAAATAGGATTGATGAAGACATTTGGATCTATAAACTACACCGATATTGATAATACTTTTTTAGAACAAACACCTGACTATATCATTTCACGCCATGGACTTTATTCATTCCCAAGGTTTTCTAGAATTTTTTCACTTCTATTCATAGAAGACGAATTATTAGAAAAACTACCAGCAAGTGAGGCTCAAAGAGTTAAAAGGCATCAAGAGTATTTTAGTGGGCATACACACTTAGATGGTAATAACCACGAAACAATATGGAATGATGAAAAAATTTTAAATTCTTTTATGTATATCTTTAGTGGTAAGGCACGTTCGGAATTCATAGAACTTTTGCATATCATAAGCAAAGTTAAGGATATTTCATTTATTCCACCAGATATAGATATATGGTCGGGTGATAATGGTCTAATCTCAGTAAAATTCGATGCAATGGATCTATTTAGAGAAAAAACATTGCGTTTTAGTTTAGTGCTTAACTTCTTTCAACCGCCAGAGGAATGTAATACAGCCAATAGTGATGCTTATCATACAACAGCACATTCGTTAACAGGTATTCAACTTTGGCGAACTTTTTTAGGCGGTCGTGATGGCACATGGCGTTAATAAACCGCCACATAATAAGTGGTTCCAGGTGACGCCTGCGGCGCATCTGAACCAAGCGTTATTTCCATCTTTCCAGGACACCTGCCACTTACCCTGCCTGTGGATAACCTCAATCACTTCACAACCCAGGGCGATTGCATCAACCTGGTACGATAGAGCAAAGTAGCATTTTTAAATGGTTATGGTGCCAGCCAGCTATCTTACGATGCCTCTTAATGCTTCTATCTTCCTTGTTCTTTTTGATCGTATTCAATGCTATACGCCTGAGAATCGACAGGTTTTCAGCACTATTCCCTGCTTTAGCCTGCAAGCATCTTCGGAAAACGAGACATCCAGCACCCAGTGTAAATTATTCTCCACAGCCCAGTGCTGACGACTTATATGAAGGACTTCTTCTGCTGGCAGGGTCTTGCTCATAATGTAAAAACGGAGAGCCGTTGTGACCTTGCCATTGATCTGCCGGCCACTCTGGACAACAGCCACCTGCTTAAGCCCTGGCCATTTATTGGCGGTACTCAATGCATCAAGGTTATCCATAACCCAGCAGCAGCGATGCTCTTTACGTCCATGGCCTGTCGTATGACTCTCTGCGAATGAGCCGTTTCTCTTCTTTTTCTAAGAGTGCCGCAATGTCTTTATACAGGGTTTTCTGGTTGCCTTTCACAGCTAGTACGTAATCTGCCTCTTGCCTGACGTATTCTTCAGCAACTTTTTTTTGGCAGCCCATTGTCTCTAGAGTAATCAGGCATCCTTTGATTTCCAAAGCTTTCAGCAGTTTCGGGAGAGCTGTAATTTCATTCGATTTCTGATCAACACGCTCCTGACCCATAACCAGGCCCAGCTGGTTGCTCCAGGCACTGACCAAGTGAACAGCTTGCTTTCCCTGACCTTTAGAACCACGTATCGCTTTGCCGTCAATCGCCAAGTGATGACAACCTGAGAACTCTATCAGTGTCTGTTTAATCCAATCGGTAAAGCAAGCCTCAAAAGCGACGGGTTCCAGTAAACTGAAAACTCTGCGAAATGTGTACTTTGATGGTATTCCACAGGGAAGTTCCAGAAAGGTTCGAAACAGGTGACGGCCACTTTTTCTCTCTGCAGATTTCTGATTATTGCCAAGACCGATAGAACCAGCTCCAATAATGGCAATATGTGGTGATCGAGGCTGGGGTATTATTTTCCTTGTAAAGGCCTTTCCGTGTTAAATAGATTCTATTCAGCGCCTTTAAGAGCCTGTTCATCCCCGAGACAGCATCATCCGTTATCCAATCACTACATTTGATAACAAAAATGTTACATAACCATCATTCAGTTACATATATTCTCCGGCCGACACATAGGGACTGATCTAACCATCATCCCAGCCAGTCCTCCAACATACATTGATAGTCCCGGAGCTGTAATAATGGGCGTCCCTCACCGTCATGGTTTTTTTATTGTTTCGTCTTTAGCCCTGGCTATTTCTGCCGGTAATGCGGTTGCCGGCGGTTATGAGAAGGCCACTCTCTGGGATGCCCAGTACAGTGCCCTGGCTGGAGCAGCGGCTTCTTCCGTAGATGACTCCAGCGCTATTTTTTACAACCCCGCCGGCCTGGCCTTTGCTGAAAGCAATGATCTTGCTCTGCACTTGTCTCCAACAGTGTCCCGGGTAGATGGCCCGGCTGAAGGTGATGATTCTTTCGTCAAAGGCAATAACAAGTTTACCCCCAGTTCCGGCTTTACCGGTCTGTATAAACTGAATGACCAGCTGACTCTCGGCTATGGTGTTTATGCTGCCGGTGGCTCTGTTTCTGAATATGATGTCACTGTAGGTAGTGCTGCGCCCTTAAACGGAACATACTCCACCGATGTTAGAGTGATTGAGGGTGGTCTGGCTCTCGGTTATCGAATCAACAACAACTGGTCTGTGGGTGCCACTTACCGTATAACTTATGCTTATGCCGACATGAATATGATGTCTTCAAAAAGCGGCTTAGGCGTGCAGGTTAGCTATAACGACATGACGGGCTGGGATACTTCCGCAGTTCGCCTGGGTGCCATGTATCGTTCTGATGATAATCGCTGGGGATGGGGGATTAACTACCGCTCCGAAGTCCTGGTTAAGGCAGAAGGTGAGGCATCATATAATAATGGTACCGGTGCGGCTGTAGGTCCACTTCCAGCTCCATTTAGCAACAAGGATTCAAAAGCTCAAACAGCTCTGCCAATGCAAATTGCTACCGGCGTTGATTACCATCTGACCGATGATCTCACCCTGTTTGGTGAAATCACCTTCAGCAAGTACAGCACCAACAAGAGCATTCCCTTTGAATCTGATGAAACCGGCCTTGTTGTTCAAGAAGTTTACCAGAACTGGGACGACCAGTTTAACTACCGTATAGCTGCTGAATACACTGGCATTGCGGGCTGGGCGCTCCGTGGTGGTTATATCTATACAACCGCTGTTGTGCCTGATGAATACGCTTCCCCAACCTTCTCTACTCCGGCTGCTGCCCACACCATAACCTTGGGTGCCGGTACCACCATTATGGACGGCAAAGTTGAGCTGGACTTCGGCGCCGACTACAACTTGGTGCACAATAAGGATGCCAAAGGCGGTGGCACAGTAACCAATACTGGTTCTACTGCAACTGGTTCTACCGCACCGTCTGGTGAGTATAAATCTCAGGCATTTGCCCTGCATTTGTCAACGACCTACAAGTTCTAACCCTGCAGAAAAGAGCCTTTCCATTTGGGAAGGTTCTCTAGAAGCATAGAGAACAGTAAAATACCGGCTTTTCCGCCGGTATTTTCACTCCATGACACCTGCCATTCTCGCAGCCAAAAAGGCTGGAATTACCCATAAAGTTCATGAATATGAACATAAGGCGTCCTGCACAAACTTTGGAGAAGAGGCCGCTGAAGCTCTGGATCTCGATCCTGAAAAGGTTTTTAAGACTCTGCTTGTCTGCCTGAATGGTGATACCCGCAAGCTGGCTGTTGCCATTGTTCCTGTATCAGGAATGCTGGACCTGAAAGCCTGCGCCAAAGCCTTTAAAGCCAAGAAGGCCGAGATGGCTGATCCGGCACAGGCGGAAAAGGCAACCGGTTACGTGGTTGGCGGTGTCAGCCCCCTTGGACAGAAAAAACGACTACCGGCTGTTATTGACCAGACCGCAAAGAACTATAAAACCATCAATGTCAGTGCCGGACGAAGAGGACTGGAAATTGAACTCTCCCCTGAAGATCTGGCTCTATTAAATGGCGCAACATTTGAGGCCATTGCACGTGCTAAAGTTGCCTGTATCTGATTATATATCAGCCAGCTGGCGTATAGCATCTTCCACTCCCGGCGCAGAAACCAGTATCGGATTGCCACTGAGCAGACCATCTCCCTCCAGGAAGTTATTGGCCCAGCCACCGGCTTCCTGAACCAGAACAATGCCGGCCAGGCAGTCCCAGGCATTGATATGGGGCTCGTAGTACCCGATCAGACGTCCGGCAGCCACATAGCTAATCATCAGGGCACCAGAGCCATTACGAACGAACATGCCGCCCTTATCAAGTAACTTCTCCAGAAAGCCGACACAGGCCTTCGGGCTTGCACGATGGGATGTTCCGACACCCATAACACCCAGTTCAAGGCTGCTCGCTTTGTGGCAGGAGACAGGAACACCATTGACAAAAGTACCCTGTCCCTGGCTTGCAGAAAACAGTTCATCAGCATTGGGGTCAAGAACAACCCCGGCTACAGGTATGCCTCTATAAGTGATGGCAATAGATATACACCAGGCGTGCATACCATTTAGAAAACAGGAAGTACCATCAATCGGGTCAATCACCCATAACCAGTCACTGGTTCCAGACTCAAGGCCAAACTCCTCTCCAAGAAATCCGTCATCGGGAAAATGCTGCCTGATTCCCCCACGAATCATCTCCTCGACATCACGGTCAGCCATGCTGACCACATCCTGAGGCTCTGACTTGGTTTCAACCTGCAGTTTGTCACGATCAAGGAAAAACTGTTTGGCGACAATGCCTGCTTCCCGAATAACCTGATGGGTGACTTCCACCCGCGAATTCAATTCGTCTCTGGGTGCGATTGGACTCACACTCTCCCCCCTGATTTTTTATTATTACCATGGAAATACCTTTTACATCACCTCGGGGTGACCAAAAGCTATTTCCCGCTTATGGCTGTTTTACCATTTATGGCTGTTTATTCAGGCATACAGCCCGGCACAATGACCCGATGCCCAGGCCCACTGGAAGTTAAATCCCCCCAGATGGCCGGTTACATCAACGACTTCACCAATAAAGTAAAGGTTGGCCTGCAACCGACTGGCCATAGTCTTGGACGACAGTTTATCAGTACTGACACCACCGATGGTGACTTCTGCTTTTTTATAACCTTCCGTGCCACTTGGAACCAGACGGCTGTCTGAAAGCATCTGCACCATCCGATCCATGCTCTCCCGCCGCCACTGGCTGGCTTCTGCGGTTTCACCAATCCATTCAGCCAGCATCACAGCCAAACGTTTGGGCAGGTGTTCCGACAGGATTGTCGCCAAAGAGGCTTTTGGTCGAGCCAGCCTCTGGTTCTGCAGCCACTCTGCTACATCAATATCAGGCAGCCAGTTAATGGTGATCTCATCGCCCCTGTTCCAGTAACTTGAAATCTGTAATATCGCCGGACCACTCAACCCTTTATGGGTAAATAGCAGAGCCTCCCGGAAGCTGACACCATTACAGCTAACAATGACTTCTGTACTGATACCAGAGAGTCCGGTAAATCGTTTGAGATCTTCCTGTGACAGGGTAAAAGGAACCAGGGCTGGGCGAGTCGGAACAATACTGTGTCCAAACTGCTTAGCCAGACGGTGGCCAAAATCTGTGGAACCCATAGTTGGAAACGAGAGACCACCTGTTGCCACCACCAGAGATTCTGCAGTGACACTGCCAGCAGTGGTGCTAACCAAAAAGCTCTCTTTCTGAGTATCCACCTCATCGACTTCAACCCGGTTAATTGTAACCTCATTAACCTTCACATCATTAACAATGGTCACTCCGGCCTGATCACACTCTGTCAGGAGCATGTCGACTATATCCCGGGCACTGTTATCACAGAACAGCTGGCCAAGGGTTTTCTCGTGCCAGGCAATGCCATGTTTATCCACCATTGACTGGAAATCCCACTGGGAAAACCGACTGAGGGCAGATTTGCAATAGTGTTCATTGCTGGAGAGATAGTTGGCCGACTCTGTATAAATATTGGTGTAGTTACACCGGCCACCACCGGACAGCAGAATCTTGCGACCTGAGCGTTTACCATAGTCCAGAACCAGAACTCTCCGGCCTCGCTGTCCGGCAGTCAGTGCACACATAAGTCCAGCGGCACCGGCACCGATAATGACAACATCGCTTGAAGAGGGCAGGGACATGGTTCGTTCTACTCCCGGGAACTTATCCAGAAAAGCGGGAGACTATAAAACCAAAAGGCTGGCGCAGCCATCGGCTTTTTACGAAAAGATCACCCCATTTCCACACTGCCAATTCCAAAAATCTCATCGTTCTCAACCTTGGCCGGTCTTCCTTTATACATTCGCAGCCGGCTGAAACCTGTCGGTTTCAGGTTAATCAGGTTTATTAACCTTTTGCTTTGACTGTTTGCTTCAGGAATATCAATAAAGACTTGTGTTCCCTCATACAGGTGTCCGGTCAGTCCGAGGATCAGGTCTGCGGCATCCCTTGGGGTTCGTGCATAGAGAGGCCCGATCCGATAACCTTCTGCAGCCTCCCGTATAGAGCCATAACCTTTGAGAAAACCATGGGGGTTACGCAGGTAAAGGTGGCGTCGACTGATATCCAGATCCAGCCATTTATGCATAAACTGGCTGCGGGGCTCCGCGGTATAGCTGGAATCAAACCTGGTCAGCTCGGGCCATGAAGGAGGAATAGTCTGGAAGCGCTCATAGTCATCATCCATATTCCGTACCCGGTAGCTGTATCGCTGAACCTGATGGGCATCCCGAAAGCCATTCATTCGATAAACATCAGCCATGTCAGGAACTGCATCCAGACCCAGGCGTGATACGCCAATGCGATGCATATCTTCCATAACCCTCTGCCAGATTTTCAACCCATAGCCCTGGCCACGGAGAGGCAGCGGTTCGACAAGGTGGTAACCAAGAAAGGCAAAGTGGGCTTCATAAACGTGGGCAGAAAGACAGCAGACAGGTTTACTACCCAGCAGGCCCAAATAGAAGTGACCTTTTTTCGAAGCAGATGCGACCTGAATATCACTTAAGCCGGGGTTCCAGTTTTCCCTGGTGAACCATTCGGTTAGAAGTTCATGCTCTTCTTCTCGCACATTCCGAATAACCAGCTCTTCAGACATACGACTCCAATCTATTTTTACCAGGCTAGCTGTTTTTACCAAGCTGGCGAGTATAAAAAATGCCTACTATTCCGGTCTGTTTCTTATTTGTAAATAAAAACTATCGTCTCAACACGGCAATCCACCGCCCCAGGTTCAGCAGACTGGCAAGAGCGGCTGCTACGTAAGTCATAGCCGCAGCCTTCAATACTTTTCTGGCACCATACAGGTCTTCGGGAGCAAGATAACCTTCCTCAAGGATGGGTAGAGCTTTGTTAAAGCTTGCGTCCATCTCAACTGGCAGATTAATAAACTGAACCCACACGACTGCCAGCATGCCTGTTGCGCCTATAACCACCGTCAGCAAAGTGCTTTGGGGGATACGGGTTAACAGAAATATGACAGGAGTAATCATCAGTGCAATAGCACTGAATCGCTCAATTCTTATGGCGGTTCTGATTCTTTTCTGACGCAGCATAAAGCCCGGATGCTGTTCCTTGTGCTGGATGGCATGACCCACTTCGTGGGTTGCCACGGCAACGGCTGTGACTGAACGTCCGGTATAATTGCCAGGAGAGAGGGAAACAATTTTTTCATCCGGATTGTAGTAATCTTCTCCCGGTTGTCCCTGGCACACTGTGACCCCTTCCAGTCTAAAGCGTTCAATCAAATGTTCTGCCAGCTCTCCCCCCGTGCCCTGCAGGTCAGAACGATCACCACTATAGCGCTTCAGAGTTAAGCGAACCCAGAGTTGGGGTCCGAAAACCAGCAGTAGAATCAATATGATGGGAAAAGCCAGTAGCATTTGTTCCCCCTACCTTGCCATGGCTGTTTGTATTCAGCTCTATTGAAAAGCCCGGACTCAATAAAAGCAACAGTCCGGGTGCTTAACATTCTGTTCATTTAGGATCACACTTACTGTCTAAGAGCCTGTTTCAGGAAGGAGTAAAAGGTAGCAATGGATATTTGGCGGCTTTGTGTATCATGGAAATGCCTCTTCCATTTTTTCGGGATAATGAAAAAGGCTTTCCCTGCTCGAGGCTGTTTGATAGCCCTCAGTCTCTCTATCTCTGTCGTCTATGGCGCAGAGCGGGACATTGTAATTCTGCCTCTCAATCATGCACTCCCCGAGCAGGTTCTGCCAGCGATACAGGCCTTTCTTCCTGAGGAAGCAACCGTTACTCCATACAATAACCAGCTGATTCTCAAGGTAACCCCTTCCGAGAAAGAGAGTATTGAGGAGCTGCTGAAGCAAATTGACAAACCTGCTCGGCAGTTACTGATCAGTGTCCGTCAGCCACACTCCCTGGGTGTCAGCCTGAGTGAGATTTCCGTCTCTGGAACATCAGCCAATGGGCGCATACAGACCGGCAGCAGTAACCAACCGGCTCAGGTTATTATTCGAAACAACAGCTCCCAGAGTCACAAACAGGTTCAGCAGAGTGTTCGTGCAACGGAAGGTAAACCTGCTTATATAACGACCGGAGAGTCTGTACCCGTTACCACATACATGCGCAGCGGAACTGGTACCAGAGAACTGGCAACAGAATATAAGCAGGCCGACCAAGGATTTTATGTGACAGCACGAGTAACCGGCAGCACAGTTGTGCTGGATATTACCCGGGTTAATGACCGACACCAGCAGAACAGCATCACCACTAATCGGCTTGCCACCCAGGTTCGCGGTCAGATCGGTGAATGGATAACAATTGGTAATACTGATGGAAGTACAACCACCAACCAGAGTGGACTGGTGGTTCGCAGCTCCGACGCCAGCAAGGATTCCGGCGTGATTCAGCTGCTCGTCGAGCAATTAAATTGAACGGGTTAGAGGTGCCAGCCTGATTGGCTGCGGGGAATATTACACCCTTTTAAAACAGCAGTATTCTGCTGGCAGTTGGTGCAGACGACACCAGTCATACCAGCCTGAAAATCCAGGATCCCGCAGGTTTGGGTATCCAGTGAAAACAGGTTGTAGACAGACACCGGGCCTTCAACCTTCTCATTCACCGGCGCAACATATTTCCCTGAGACAACCGTACCATCATTGTGGATAACTTTCTGCATCCCCTGGGCATCTGGACCAACAGGTGCAGCCAGCGATGTTCCGGTCAGGGCAAGAAGAGCAGCCCCAGCGACTGCTGATTGAATTTGCTTAAGTAGCATAACGGACTCCTTTCGCACTTTTTCACATGCTCATATGATGGTTTGACTTACGGCAGCTTCAGAACGATTTCTATTCATCCTAGGAGCCTGTCGGACTTAACGCTAACCTACTGCGAAAAAGTCCGACAGGCTCCTAGTGCAACGTTCCAATTGTTTGTCCTGAGGCTTTGGCTTGTAACCTATGAAATATAAGCAAGCTGTATGATTGCGACCAGACAAACAAATTGTTTTCGAGTACTAGGTTCTGAAGAGAGTTCCGGTTTTTTTCTTTTGGCAGCAGAATGCAAGGCTGTTACTTCCGGTCTTTGGGGTGTTACGTAGCTGTAGCAGCTAGTAACAATTCCCTCCCCTCAGCCATTCCTCTGCTTTTTCTTCAGTTAGTTGTTTTATTTTAACTAACTATTTTTATTTATATTTTTAATTATTGGCACAGTCTGAGCTATAACTGAGTCACAATAAAAATAATAAATTGTCAGTTCCCCTAAAGCCCAAATAATAAAAATAATATCGGGCGACAAGTTGATTATTTTGCACGCTGTATGGTCTCCGGACCCAGCGAGAATAACAGGGACGGTAGTGCTGAGCATGGAGGGTATCAAGCCTGATCGCACAGCCAGTAAAGTAATCAATTTGTTTTTAACCTGAGGTGCAACCGGTTTCCGGTTGCATTTTTTTATACCACTCTATCCACCTCTCATGAACAGTTTTTCCAGAGGGTTATCTACTCTGGTACCATCTCTATTTTATCCACAGAAACTATGTGAATAAAAGCTTGTCGGTGCTGAAAATTCGCTGGAAATTATTAACTCTTGATGTTGATAGTTTTCTGTTTCCCTTGTGCACTAAGGAAAGTAACTAAATTGGTAGTTTTCGTCTGCATCTGTGGATAAGTAAACTTCAATAATTTTTTCCCAGATTCCTGTGAATATTTGCAACATGGTTAAAAAGCAATCTGCTTTTATCCACAGCCTTAAGAAAAAAACCAAAAATTATCATTCACAGGTTTTGACAGCTAAATCAAAGGCTGTCATCAGGTTATTCACCTCTTTTAGTGGATAATTTTCACCCAGAAAGTTATCCACATAAAACTGTGTGTTTCCGGTGATTAAATGGTTTATAAACAGAAGATAAGCTGTTAAAGAACGGTTTGTGGATAAAAGACCCTGATCAAGCCAGGGTCTTTCCTCTGTGAATAAATCAAACCTTACAGGGGCTATTCTTCATCACGGTGCTTCCACTGGTGAATCAGATCCTTTTGAACAGTTAAAGGTACAGCCTCATAGTGACTGTAAGCCATAGAGTACAGCCCCTCACCACCCGTCAAAGCCTTGAGGCGGTTACTGTAATTGCCCACACTGGACAGCGGTGCCGTAGCATGGATATCAAGAGAGCCATCCCTACAGGCATCGGTTCCTGTTACCAGCCCACGGGTACTTGCCAGATCTCCGGTAATATCTCCCATACATTGGGCAGGTACCTGGATATCCAGAGCCACGTGGGGTTCAAGAACAATTGGGCCAGCAGCCTGAACAGCTTCAATAAAAGCTTTACGACCAGCCGTTACAAAAGCAATTTCCTTTGAATCCACAGGGTGATGCTTTCCGTCATACACGGTGACACGAATATCCTGCATCTGATAACCAGCGATGGCACCCTGCTCGTAGGCCTCACGGACACCTTTTTCCACAGCAGGAATAAATGTTCCGGGAATAACGCCACCAACAACGGCATCAACAAACTCAAATCCGGCACCACGTTCCAGTGGTTCAATTCTCAGGAACACTTCACCGAACTGCCCAGCCCCACCATTCTGCTTCTTATGACGGTGATGACCTTCTGCGGGTTTGGTAATGGTTTCACGGTAGGGGATGCTGGGCTCAGACGTTGTCACCTCAATATTGAAGACTCTCTTCATCTTGTCCTGCACGGTTTTCAGATGCTGGTCACCGAGTCCAAGCAAGACTGTTTCATTTTGACGCTCACGGAACTCGATCTTGAGACTTGGATCTTCCGCTGCCATTTTCTGCATAACATCCGACATCTTCTGCTCATCACCCTGGTGCGCCGGACTGACGGCAACACTGGCCATAGGCGCAGGGAACTGTAGGGCCTTCAGATGGAAAAGATCCTCTTCATGGGAGTCATGGAGAACAGCATCAAAGTAGAGGCTGTCAGCCTTGGCCATAGCACAAATATCCCCCGGGCTGGCGACGTCCACTTCAACATGCTCACTGCCCTGCATTCGGGAAAGGTGAGTGACCCGCAGCGGTTTTCTACCATCACCAACATAGAGTTGGCTGCCATTACGGATGGTTCCCTGGTGAATTCGGAACAGCCCCAGCTTGCCCATGAACGGATCAAGAGAGAGCTTGAATACATGGGCGATCACATGGGCTTCAGGGTCAGGTGTTACTGACACTTCTTCTGCTTCTTCTCCTTCACCTTTCAGGAACAGAGGAGGATTGCCTTCAGCAGGGGTAGGCATCAGCTCTGTCATCACTTTCAATAGATGATCAATACCAGCACCAGTCAGTGCGGAAGTGAAGCAGACAGGAACTAAATGATTATCCCGCAGAGCTTTCTCAAAAGGCTCATGAAGCTGTTCAACGGTAATACTTTCGCCCTGCTCCAGATATAGCTCCATCAGTGCGTCATCGACCTCAACAACCTGATCAACAAGGTTGCTGTGTGCCTGGTCTATAGAGTTAAAAGCAGTAGCTGCACTGTCATCGGCAGTGAAATAGCAGTCCACAACCTGCCCATCCGGGGTAGGCAGGTTTATCGGCAAACACTCCTGCCCAAGAACGTCCTGTATTTCATTCAAGACAGATTCACAATCTGCAATTTCGTCAACCTGGTTAACAATAATCAGTGCACACTTATGACGTTCTTTTAATTTATCCCAGGCTGCACGGGTAACCGGCTCAACACCCTGCCTGGCACTAATCACCAGGGCAACCGTTTCAACAGCAGGTAAAACGGACATAGCCCGTCCAAACAGGTCAGGAGTTCCTGGAGTATCAAGCAGATTAATAAAACTGGATTTGTGGGGAATATGAAGAAGAGAGGATTCGAGAGAGTGGCCAGCGTCTTTTTCTAAATCGGAGTAATCAGATACTGTGTTGCGCCCTTCTATACTACCGGGCGCTCCCGAAACGCCAACTTTATGTAGAAGCATTTCACAGAGTGTTGTTTTGCCACTGCCTGCATGGCCAAGTAAGGCAATATTGCGAATCAGGTCGCTTTGATAGCCGGCCATCACTTCCCTCCTGTTGGGATTGTTTAATTATTAAACGATCATTGTTATCAGCCTCTTGCGCCTCCTTTTAATACGCTTGTGGCTGTGTTGTTATTAGACAGGAAAAGTCGATATTCGGTTTGTACTGATCTCAGTATAAAGAGGCCACAATCGGGATAAATTGTTCCTGGTCAATAGGATGCATGGAAAGAAAAAGAAGGCTCCTGACGAGAATCAGAAGCCATATGCCCTGGTACTTATGAATGCAAATCAGGGAGCCAGGCGCTCAATAGCCCAGGAGGAATCATCCTGCAGGTTATAACGGAATCGATCATGCAACCGGCTTGGGCGCCCCTGCCAGAATTCAATACTGGTTGGGCGAACACGATAACCTCCCCAGAATGTTGGAACAGGTACTTCACCTTTTTTGAATTTGCGCTTCATTTCATCAAACTTCAGTTCCAGCATCTTGCGATTGGTAATCACACTGCTCTGATGCGAACACCAGGCTCCCAGCTGGCTGCCATGGGGCCGGCTGAGGAAATATTTCATGGTTTCTGCCTTGCTCAGCTTCTCAGCTTCCCCGCGAACAATCACCTGTCGTTCCAGAGGCAACCAGAAGAACATCAGGGCTACCTTGGGATTGTCCTCAATATCCTGTGACTTGGCACTTGTGTAGTTGGTAAAGAAAGAGAAGCCCGACTCATCAAAATACTTTAACAAGACTGTACGAAGATTTGGCTGCCCATCCTGGGATACAGTTGCCAGACTCATGGCATTAGGCTCGGGGATCTCCATTTTCTGAGCCTGATCAAACCAGTGACTGAACTGAATAACAGGTTCAGGTTTCAGATCTTCCCGCCTGAGACCATCGCGGGTGTACTCTTCTCTCAGGGTGCTGAGGTCCATAATCTTAGCAATCACTCAATCAATTCTGTCAGGGGCGTAATAATGGCACCGCCAAAGTTCTTAATAAAGCTGGAAAAACTTAATTGTTACTGACTCTGCCAAGCGTTACCTGTTTCCAGAATGTGTTACCTAAGTTATTGGTAATATCAGTAACACCACGCCATTATTTCACCATGCACTCTTGGAAGAATCTCTTATCCTCTTGTTTTTTTAAGAATTTATGAAAACAGGCATAGATGCTGCCATTATTTTTGTGCGCGACAAAAGAGCAATATTTAATTGATAAATCTTGCTCCAGCCTACAAACAGCCATGAGCGCAGAAATCTGTTTCAGGTATGACATGACCCAAACAGATTTCCATGGAAAAAATAATAATAAAGGCGCTGAGTGGATTGTTTTGCAGAATGCTTTTTTGTGGAAAACCAGGGAGGAACGAGCCTGATATTTGAATAAGAAGACCACTTGAGTGGTACTACACATATCAGGAGGCATGGAAGCCTGCAAACTATTAGCCACACATTGTCCAAAACAATCTGTTCGTAACCCACTAAAAAGGAGCCATCAGGCTCCTTCCTTTTTCAAAACAATCACAACCAATCAGTCAGCATGAGACCAGCACTTAAACGATTTACACTGGCGTTATAGTCGATCAAACTCTCACCATAACCATTGTAATACTGTATATAACCACGCAATCGTTCACTGAGTGGGAAGGACCAGTCGAGGCGAACAGCCCCCTTATTATCTCTACGAAGGTTATTGCGAAGCATCATTCCCAAATTATGCTGATTCAGCTTATAGAATAGATTGATTTCGCCATAGCCAAGGTACTTGCTGATATCCGGGTTATCATCCCCATCAGGATCCGTTAAATTATCCTTATCTTTTTCCGGTATGCGATACCATGGTTTCAAGCTAATATAGAAATTATCTTTCTCAAGGGTGACCGATGCAAAAATCCTGTTCCAGCTGCGGGATAGTTCCTGACTGCGCCCGTTGGACTGGTGATTAATACCGAGCTGAACGTTGCGAATTTTAAATCCATAGAAATCCTTATCCATAGCCATGCTATAGAAGATTTCCGGTTCATGGTTGGTTTCGCGGAATGGGCTGGAAATATCCTTGTTATAGGCCTGCCACCATGATCGTCCGGTATAAGCAACAAAAATGCCATCCTGCTCATTAAATACCCGAGTCATAATCGGAGCTTTCAGGCTGATCTGGAACTTCACTTCCATATTGTTATAAGCGACATTAGAGCCATACCTTTGCTCGAAAGGTTCTGCATTAAAACTTTCGTTATAGGAAAGAGGCAAAATATAGTTCGGCTTATGTGGTGAAATCACAAACGGTTCGTTCATGGTCTCACTTTCAATTTCCACACGGGTATCAAAGGGCGTCGGCTCGTCATCAGCATCTGCGATGAGATTCTCGCTCTCTATTTTTGCGACACAAGCTGCGCGCAGCTCATCCACGGTAGTTTTTGGCGAGGAGAGTTTTATCTGCCTTAACAGGCAGTCATCCATGGATTCTGCAAATACAACCGATGGCGAAAATGACGCAGCTACAGCCGTTACGCACAGCCATAGAGAAGCTGTATTTTTCATTTTTTATTCAGGAACATAGATTAAAGTTACCATTTTTAAAGATATCTAACTTCAATCGTTATTGCATCAAGGAAAGAGTTGCAGGAGTGAGCGTAGAACACAAAAGAAATACAAAAGAGAGGAGCGGTATTCTCCTCTCTTTTTATATAGAAATTACAGCAGAAGCTTTCTGATATCCCCCAGAAGGGTAGCAAGCAGCACGGTAAACTTGGCAGCTTCAGCACCGTTAATGGCACGGTGATCATAGGACAGCGAAAGTGGAAGCATCAGGCGAGGTTCAAACTCGCTGCCATTCCAGCGAGGCTTCATATCTGCTTTGGATACACCAAGAATCGCAACTTCCGGAGAGTTCACTATCGGGGTGAAGTAAGTTCCACCAATGGAACCCAGACTGGAAATTGTGAAACAACCGCCTTTCATCTCTTCTGGCTTCAACTTCTTGGTGCGAGCCTTTTCAGCCATCTCTGCACACTCAACCGCCAGCTCCCACAAACCTTTGCGATCAACATCCTTGATAACCGGAACCATCAGGCCATCAGGCGTATCGACAGCAATGCCGATGTGGACATAATTTTTCAGAATGCGGGACTTACCGTCTGGAGACAGTGACGCACAGAACTGAGGCATTTCCTGCAATGCATAAGCCGCTGCTTTCAGCAGGAAAGGCAGAGGAGTCAATCGAGTGCCACGAGCTTCAGCAACAGCCTTTTGGGCTTTACGGAAAGCTTCCAGCTCGGTGATATCCGCATCATCATGCTGAGTCACATGAGGAATATTGAGCCAGCTGCGCTGAAAGTTCTTCGCCGCTACCTGTCGCAGGCGGTTCAGCTCTTCAACAACAACATCGCCCCACTGACCGAAGTCGATTTCCGGAATCTCTGGAATACCGTTAGCAGCAGTTACACCACCTTCAGCGGCCGCAGGCCTGGTAAGACGTTCTTTCACAAACGCCTGAACATCTTCCTTCAGAATACGACCTTTCGGCCCGGTTCCCTTCACCTGAGTCAGGTCAACACCAAACTCACGGGAAATCTTGCGCACTGCCGGGCCAGCATGAACCAGACCGGGCAGGGCAGGTTTCATATCTTCAATGCTGACAGCTTTTTGGGCATGACCAGAGCGGTCAACTAGCGCTGCAGGAGGAGGAATATCGCGGGAAGGCTCTTCCTGTGCTGCTTCCACAACAGGGGCAGCAGGAGCTTCAGCACCAGCACTGGTACCAGCAATAGCCATGGTAAAGATCAGATCACCCTTATTTACCTTATCGCCGACATTGACTTTGACACCTGTGATTTTACCTGCACTGGCGGCAGGAATATCCATGGTGGCTTTGTCAGATTCCAGCGCCAGCAGAGTGTCGTCTACTTCCACTGTATCGCCAATGCTGACAGAGATCTCAATAACTTCAACATTTTCTGCACCGATATCCGGTACATGAATTTCAATCTCTGCCGATTGTGCAGGCGCTGCTGCAACAGGAACCGCAGGCGTAGCTTCTTCTACAACAGCTTCTGCAGGAGCGGGTTCACTTACTGGCTCTTCCTGAGCAACCGCTTCGGCTGCGATATCCATGCGTAGCATATCGTCGCCATCTTTGAGGGTATCCCCCACTTTTGCCAGCACAGCAACAACAGTACCGGCACGGGTTGCCGGAATTTCCATGGTTGCTTTATCGGACTCAAGGGTAATAACGGTATCTTCGGTATCGACAACATCACCGGGAGCGACATTGATCTCGATGACTTCTGCGCCTTCGCCACCGATATCCGGAACCTTGATTAATGTTTCTGCCATATTTCTAGCCTTCGCTCTGACCGGATTATTGAACTCTCTTCAACAATCCGGCTTCAGATCTTGTTCTGTTTCGTTTGCTTCAGTCAGCTATCAGCTGTTCAGGGGGGTGACCTTTTCGGGGTCAATTCCCAGTGTCTTGATTGCTTCAGGAAGCACAGATGCTTCCAGCTCACCATCCCTGACCAGCCCCTGAAGTGCAGCCAGAGCAATGTAATTACGATCGACTTCGAAGAAACGACGCAGGTTTTCGCGGGTATCGGAGCGGCCAAAACCATCAGTACCCAGAGTAATGTACGTGCTTGGTACAAAGTCACGAATCTGGTCGGCGTAGAGCTTCATGTAGTCAGTCGCCACAACAACCGGACCTTTCGCGCCTTCAAGCTGCTGTTCAACCCAGGTCTTGCGAGGCTCCTGGTCAGGGTGCAGCATATTCCAGCGACCAGTTTCCAGACCATCACGACGCAGTTCGTTAAAGCTGGTTGCACTCCAGATATCGGATTCAACACCAAACTTTTCACGCAAGATGTCTGCGGCAGCACGCACTTCTTCAAGTATGGTGCCACTACCCATCAGCTGCACGCGAGGAGCAGACTTTTCTTCACCCTGCTCAAACAGGTACAAGCCTTTCAGGATACCTTCCTGCACCCCTTCACGCTCTGGCATGGCAGGCTGCTGGTAGTTCTCGTTCATGGTGGTGATGTAGTAGTAAACATTTTCCTGTTCACCGTACATGCGACGCAGACCGTCCTGAATAATCACCGCCAGCTCGTAACCGTAAGTTGGGTCATAGCTGATGCAGTTAGGAACAGTGCTCGCCAGGATATGGCTGTGGCCATCCTGATGCTGCAGACCTTCACCGTTCAGAGTGGTACGACCGGAGGTTGCACCAATCATAAAGCCGCGGGCCTGAATATCACCGGCAGCCCATGCCAGATCACCTGTCCGCTGGAAGCCGAACATGGAGTAGAAGGCATAGAACGGAATCATCGGGATATTGTTGTTACTGTAAGAGGTAGCAGCCGCAATCCACGCGGCATGGGCCCCCGCTTCGTTGATACCTTCTTCCAGAATCTGACCGTTCTCAGATTCCTTGTAGAACATCACCTGATCAGCATCTTGAGGCTCATACTTCTGACCAGAAGCAGAGTAAATACCCAGCTGACGGAACATGCCTTCCATACCAAAGGTACGGGCTTCGTCAGGAATAATCGGCACGATATGCTTGGCCAGCTGCTTGTCCTTCACCAAGGCACCGAGGATACGGTTAAAGGCCATGGTGGTAGAGATCTTACGCTCGCCGCTACCTTTCAGAACCGCATCAAATGCAGACAGCTCTGGAATTGGCAGATGAACATCGGTGTTCATACGACGCTGAGGAATAAACCCGCCCAGTTTTTCACGACGACGACGCATGTAAACCATTTCCGGGCTGTCATCATCGGGCTTGTAGTAAGGCAGATCTTTCAGATCTTCATCTTTGATTGGCAGGTCGAAACGGTCACGGAATTGCTTCAGGTCGTCCAGAGGCAGCTTCTTCACACTGTGGCTGACGTTGGCGGCTTCTGCCGTCGCACCGGTTCCGTAACCTTTAACAGTTTTCGCCAGAATAACCGTTGGCTGACCAGTATGGTTCACCGCTTCATGATAAGCAGCAAAGACCTTGTAAGGATCGTGACCACCACGATTCAGGTGCCAGATATCATCATCAGACAAACCTTCAACCATCTTTTTGGTTTCAGGGTAACGACCGAAGAAGTTCTCGCGAGTCCAGGCACCGCCCTTGTTCTTACAGTTCTGGTAGTCACCATCAACCGCTTCATCCATCAGCTGCTGCATCATGCCGTCTTTGTCTTCAGCAAACAGACGATCCCAGTGGCGTCCCCAGACAACCTTGATAACGTTCCAGCCAGCACCACGGAATACGCCTTCCAGTTCCTGAATAATCTTGCCGTTACCACGAACCGGACCATCCAGACGCTGCAGATTACAGTTCACCACGAAGACCAGGTTATCCAGATGCTCACGGCCAGCCAGGGAGATAGCGCCCAGAGATTCTGGTTCATCCATCTCTCCATCACCGAGGAAAGCCCAAACCTTACGCTTCTGCTCAGGCATCATGCCGCGGTTGATCAGGTACTTCATAAAGTGAGCCTGATAGATCGCCTGCAGCGGGCCGAGCCCCATAGATACTGTTGGGAACTGCCAGAAGTCAGGCATCAGCCATGGGTGAGGGTAGGAAGGCAGACCTTTGCCATCAACCTCAGTACGGAAACCGTCCAGCTGATCTTCAGTCAGACGACCTTCCAGATAAGCACGGGCATAGATACCCGGAGCGGTATGACCCTGGTAGTACACCAGATCACCATCACGATCACTGTCTGGACCGTGGAAGAAATAGTTGTAACCGATATCGTACAGAGTGGCACTGGAGGCAAACGAGGAGATGTGGCCACCCAGGTCACCTTCCTTCAGGTTCGCTTTCATAACCATTGCCAGTGCATTCCAGCGCACCAGGGAACGAATCTTCCGCTCCATAAACAGGTCACCAGGCATTCTGGTTTCCTTAGAGGAAGGAATGGTGTTTCGATAAGGTGTAGTAATCGCGTAAGGCAACTGAGTACCACGCTTACTGGCCCGGCGGGCGAGACGGGTCAGCAGATAATGTACCCGCTCCTCACCTTCTGCTTCCAGCACTGCTTCCAGAGCATCTAGCCACTCTTGAGTTTCGGCAGGATCTATATCGCGCTGCATCTTGGGTCCCCGGCACTGAATCAAATCAGTATACATGGAAAGATTGTACGCAAAAGCCGCCCCAATCAATCACTTAGACCGGCAGCCATGCATATTTGTATGTAATTTTCCTACACAATTTGCTCGTTCCGCAATAAAAAATTCAACTATTTTTGTAATTTTTCTACATATGTGATTTTTAATACCTCTAACGGAATCACTAAATACCCCACTTTCCGGTACACTGACCTCTCCCGGGAGAGGGTACAATTCAATCATAAGTAACCCAGCCATAAGTCCATAAGTAATAATGAATCCAGAGGGCCCCATGACTGTCGCCACACCAGAATTTATTCAGCAGTTAGCCAACCAGCGTCTTACGACTTTCCAAGAGCAGCTGGCAGAGCAACAGCAGCCTCTTTTTTATGATGTGGCTCCTGAAATTCTGGAACAGATTCAACGTTGCTGGATTGGTAGTGATTACGCCTGGGACCTGTGTCATACAACACCGGATCTGTTGCTCACTCTTATTCATAGCGGCTTGCTGCACAGAAGCCTTGAGGAAAAGGAGCTTGATCTGGAGTTAGCGCAGCTCCTTGATGGGTGTGAATCTGAAGAACAGCTGATTAGCCTCTTGCGTCAGTTTAGAAAAAAGCACCAGCTGCGCATTATATTACGGGATCTTAACCGGCTGGCTCAGATGACAGAAACAACGGCTGATGTCACAGCCATGGCTGACAGCTGTATTAACCAGGCCTGCAACTGGCTCTATAAAGACTGCTGCAAAAAACACGGCATACCCTGGGGTTCAGAGGATGGCACTCCACCCAGGCAGCAGTATATGACGGTCCTTGGCATGGGCAAGCTGGGGGCCCGGGAGCTGAACCTTTCATCTGATATTGACCTGATTTTCTGTTATCCCAGCAAGGGAGAGACTGAAGGAGTCGCCAGATCAATAACCAACCAGGAGTTCTTTATCAAGCTGGGGCAACGGCTGATAAAAGTTCTGGACTGCCAGACAGCAGAAGGCTTTGTATTTCGGGTCGATATGCGACTGCGTCCGTATGGTCAGAGTGGAGCCCTGGCTCTAAGTTTTTCTGCCATGGAACAGTACTACCAGGATCAGGGTCGGGACTGGGAACGCTACGCTATGATCAAGGCCCGGATAATAACCGGCGACCCACAGGATGGTGAGCGGCTTCTGGAGATGCTCCGACCATTTGTGTTCCGCAGATATATTGATTTCGGTGCCATATCGGCGCTGCGGGACATGAAGAGAATGATCCAGCGGGAGGTCGCCCGAAGAAGCCTGCACAATAATATCAAGCTGGGTCCCGGGGGTATTCGGGAAATTGAATTTATTGTGCAGAGTTTCCAGCTGATTCACGGGGGCCGTGACCGCAGCCTTCAGCAAAGGGCACTGCTCTCTGTTCTCGAAAGTCTTGAGTCGTCTGATTATCTGCCGGATACCGTGTGCCTGGATTTACGGGAAGCCAACACATTTCTGAGGAACCTTGAACATGCCCTGCAGGCTGCAGCAGATCGCCAGACTCAGACCCTGCCTTCCGGTGAAGAGGAGTTAAACAAGCTGGTCTGGGTTATGGGATACAGCAGTCAGCAGAGTTTCCTGACAGACTTGGAAAAATATAGAGACAAGGTCAGCCAACACTTTGACGCCATCATCTCGGAAGGTGACGATTCCGGCGATAAGGATGAAGTCAGCGAAGAGTGGCGTGCCTTCTGGTCTGGCCAGCTGGGGTCCGGGGAAGAGCTGGATCTGCTGGAGCGAAAAGGTTTCCTCTCTCCCGCAGAAGTTCACCGGCAGTTACTGAGCCTGCGTGATGGCCGTATTCTGAAGACAACCCGCCGGCAAAGTACCGAGCGTATCGATCAGTTTATGCCTCTGCTGTTAAAAGCAGCGATCAAGGAAGAAAATCCGGATCGGGCACTGTTAAGGGTTCTGACCATCGTTGAAGCGGTACTGCGCAGAACGGCCTATCTGGTCCTGTTGATTGAGAACCCGGGTGCATTAGAGCATCTGATTTCCCTCTGTGGTGCCAGCCCGTTCATTACCGAGCAGATCGCCAGACAACCTGTGCTGCTTGATGAGTTCCTCAACCTTGGCAGCCTTTACACGCCCCCAGACCGGGCCCAGCTTGAAGATGAGCTGAGACAGCAGCTGGCCCACATCCCGGAAGATGACTTGGAAACCCAGATGGAATCTCTTCGCTATTTCAGGATGTCCCATATGCTACGGGTGGCTGCAGCCCAGGTCGCGGGAAAAATGCCTTTGATGAAAGAGAGCGATTACCTGACCTGGACAGCAGAATCTATCCTGCGGGCAGTTCTGGATGTGGCCTGGAAGCAGCTTGCCGCACGCCACGGTGACCCATCCTGGGACGAAGATGATAATCCCCCCGGCTTCCTGATAGTCGGTTATGGCAAGCTGGGGGGGATTGAAATGGGTCCAGGTTCAGATCTTGATCTGGTATTCATTCATAACGGCAATTCCAGGCGGATGACCAGTGGAGAAAAACCACTGGAGAACAGTATGTTCTTTACCCGTCTGGGGCAGCGAATTGTCCATATGCTCAGTACCAGCACTATTTCTGGACAGCTTTATGAAGTGGATATGCGCCTGAGACCATCGGGTAACTCCGGCCTGCTGGTTTCCACCCTGCCAGCCTTTGAAAAGTACCAGAACAAAGATGCCTGGACCTGGGAACATCAAGCTTTGGTCAGAGCCCGGGTTATAGCCGGCGACCCGGCGCTGGCCAAACAGTTCGAAGAAGTCAGGGCCAGGATTCTCTGTGCCTCCAGAAAAAAGCAGAAGCTTCAGCAAGATGTTAAAGATATGCGCAAAAAGATGGCAGCCAATCTAGGAACCAGAGAAACCAGGGCCGGAACTAAACGGCAGCCTGGAGCCCGGATAGTCAGTTCCACCTAAAACATGACCGTGGTGGCATTGTAGATATTGAATTCCTGGTGCAGTACGCCGTTCTCTCCTGGTCCTCTGAAAAGCCTGTACTGACTCGCTGGAGTGACAATATCCGTATTTTGGAAGAGCTGGAAAAAACGTCCCTGCTATCTTCTGAAGATTCTAGGAATCTCAATGAAGCCTACCAGGCCTACAGAAGAAAGCTGCACAAGGCCGCTTTACAGAAGCAGAGCAGTCATGTCTCAGGTGACAGGTTCCATGATCATCGACGGCATGTTATCCGGCTCTGGAACAGCGTTATGGAAGATAATGTCCCCTGTTAACGAGGGGCAGAATATGATGCAATAGCTCTTCTAATGCTGCTAGATGTAAATGATCTGTACCGGCACAGGCCTGAACTGTTTGCCACAAGCAAGGGAAGGGCTTTAGGTCGCGCAACACCCAAAGCGCCCTGAAACGGGATAGACCTCAGAACAAATGACAAAGAAACCCCGTTTAGAGAAGAGAACAATGATGAATTGACAGGAGCACCTTATGTCTTTCGCCGATCGTGATGGCGTCATCTGGTTTGATGGTGAACTGGTTCCCTGGCGTGAAGCCAAAACCCACGTTTTAACTCACACTCTCCATTACGGGCTGGGTGTATTTGAAGGTGTCCGTGCCTATGCAACGGATAGAGGGCCAAGTATTTTTCGTCTGCAGGAACATACTGATCGACTGTTCCGCAGTGCCCATATCCTTGGCATGAAAATGCCCTGGTCCAAAGATGTGATTGCCGAAGCACAAAAGACAGTTGTCCGGGAAAACAATCTTTCCGAAGCGTATCTGCGCCCCATGTGTTTTTACGGTTCAGAGGGAATGGGCCTCCGTGCCGAGAACCTGAGAACACACTGTATTGTTGCGGCCTGGGAATGGCCTTCCTATATGACCCCTGAAGCCAAAGAGCTTGGCATCAAAATTCGCACATCGTCGTATACGCGCCACCATGTCAATATCACCATGTGCAAGGCCAAGGCGAATGGTAACTACATCAACTCCATGCTGGCTCTGAAAGAAGCGCTCGACAGCGGCTGTGAAGAGGCACTTCTGCTCGATAACGAAGGTTATGTTGCAGAGGGCAGTGGTGAGAATATCTTTATCATCAAGGATGATGGTGTGATTTATACCCCCGAGCTGACATCCTGCCTTGAGGGTATCACCCGGGATACCATTATTCGCTTTGCCAATGAGCTGGGCCTTGAGCTACGGGAAAAGAGAATCACCCGTGACGAGGCTTATGTCGCAGAAGAGGCTTTCTTTACCGGTACAGCCGCTGAAGTTCTGCCTATCCGTGAACATGATGGAAGAATCATCGGCAGTGGCAAGCGTGGCCCTGTGACAGAAAAACTACAGACCATGTACTTTGAGCAGGTAACTGGCCGCCGGGAGCAGTGGCCTGAGTGGCTGACCCCGGCCAACTAAGAAGCAACAGGATTACAGTACAAAACGCAACCTTTGTTCGGCAGATAACCACAAAATTCTGCCATCCAGAGCAATCCTGTTTATACAAAGTGGCGTATAATTTGCGCCACTTTTTTATTTTTCACCTTTTATTTTTACCGTTGCATTTTGACGTTAGCGGCCCGGAAAGCAGAACGAGACAAGGCTTAACCAGAATAGTGAAGTACCTGATTATTGGACCCTCCTGGGTTGGCGATATGGTGATGGCACAAACCCTGTTCATCACCCTGAAGCAACAGGACCCTGATGCCATTATTGATGTTCTGGCACCGGCTTGGAGTGCTCCACTGCTGGAGCGCATGCCGGAAATTCGCAAGGGGCTGGATATGCCCCTTGGCCACGGCAAGCTGAACCTTGGGGTACGAAAAGAGCTGGGAAAAAGCCTGATTTCAGAACAGTACGATCAGGCCATCGTTCTGCCCAACTCCCTGAAGTCTGCCCTGGTTCCGTTATGGGCCAGGATTCCAAAACGCACAGGCTGGCGCGGGGAAATGCGCTTTGGACTACTCAACGATCTGCGCCCTCTCAATAAAGACCGTTATCCGCTGATGGTGGAGCGCTTTATTGCCTTGGCTCTTCCAAAAGGACAGGGTCTCCCTGCAGAACTGCCACGCCCTCATATGAAGGCCTGCAGACAGAACCGTGATACAGCACTTGCCCGTTTTCAGCTGACTAGGTATAAGCCTGTTCTCGCTCTCTGCCCGGGAGCAGAATTTGGGCCGGCCAAGAAGTGGCCGGAAAGACACTACACAGCAGTTGCCAGGCAGAAGCTGGAAGAGGGCTGGCAGGTCTGGCTGTTTGGTTCGGAAAAGGACCGTCCGGGTAATGAAACCATCTGCTCAATGCTTCCGGAACAGCATCATGGTCGTGTACATAATTTGGCGGGACAGACCAGCCTCGCTGAGGCCATTGATCTGCTTTCCTGTGCTGATGCGGTGGTCAGCAACGATTCTGGCCTGATGCATATTGCTGCAGCCCTTGGGCGTAACCTGGCTGTGATTTATGGTTCGACCTCTCCCGGCTTCACTCCACCATTAAACGACAACCACAAGATTCTTCGCCTGGGACTCGACTGCAGCCCTTGTTTTAAACGGGAATGTCCCCTTGAGCATTTGGACTGTTTGAATAAGCTGGAGCCAAAGCTGGTCATTAATGCGCTGAATGAACTGACCGGTAATACTGTTGCCATCAAAAAAGAGGGAGCCATCAGCCAAAAAGAAGCCTTCAGCCAAAAAGGAACAGGCAGCAAAGAGGGGACTTTCAATGAACAGTAAGTCCATGCACGTTCTGATAGTAAAAACCAGCTCCCTCGGTGATGTAATTCACACCCTGCCGGCAATCACTGATGCCGCCAAGGCGATTCCTGGTATTCAATTTGACTGGGTTGTGGAGGAAAGCTTTTCCGAGATTCCATCCTGGCACCCGTCTGTAGACAGAATTATCCCGGTTGCCATTCGTCGCTGGCGCAAGAGTATCATCAAAACCTGGCGCAGCGGTGAATGGGCTGAATTTCGTAACAGCCTGAAAGCCGGCAAATATGATCTGGTCATTGATGCCCAGGGGCTGCTGAAAAGTGCACTCCTTACCCGGGGCCTGAACACGCCTGTTTTTGGTCTGGATAAAAACTCAGCCCGGGAGCCACTGGCTGCAAAGCTCTACTCAAACCCTGTTGCTGTTGCCAAAGGACAGCACGCCGTTGAACGTGTCCGGCAGCTGTTTGCCAAAGCCCTCGGTTACCCCTGCCCTGAAGAGAAAGGCCACTTCCAGCTTGCTGCAGATAACTTTTCTGACAGCGAAGGGCTGCGCCCAACAGAGCCTTATCTTGTGTTTGTTCATGGTACAACCTGGGTTGATAAACACTGGCCTGATACTTATTGGTGTCAGCTTGCAAAGAAAGCGACTGATGCCGGTTATATCGTCTGTCTACCCTGGGGGAACGACAAAGAGCACGAGCGGGCAAAGCTGGTAGCCAATGGCAATCCGGGTGTGCAGGTTCTGCCTCGTATGTCTTTGAAGGGTGTGGCTTCCATTATTGCCGGGGCGGAACAGGTGGTTGCTGTTGATACCGGCCTGGGCCATCTAACCGCAGCCCTTGAGGTTCCGGCTGTCTCACTCTACGGTCCTACCAGTCCGCTTCTCGTGGGGGCTTACGGTACACAGCAGAAGCACCTGACTCTGGAAGACTGTGATAATACCCGGGATATTCCAGATGTCAGCCCGGAAATATTCGCCCCCATGACACCGGAACGCGTCTGGGCAGAAGTAAGACAACAGGTACAGGCTGGCTGCACGGCATGAATGATCATAAACCTTCACTAAACCTGGCCTTTATTCTCTATAAATACTTTCCCTTTGGTGGCCTGCAGCGTGACTTTCTGCGTATTGCCAAGTGCTGCCAACAACTTGGTCATGCCATTACTGTTTACACCATGGAGTGGAAAGGGGACATACCGGAAGGTTTTGAGATCAAAACCAACTATCCCAAAACCATTACAGCTCCAACCCGTAACAATATTTTCCATAGCTGGGTAAAGGAGCAGTTACGGGCTAACTCTGTAGATCTGGTGATCGGCTTTAATAAAATGTCCGGACTGGATGTGTATTACGCCGCTGATACCTGCTTTGAACATAAAGCCCGCAACCTGCGCAGCCCCTGGTACACCTGGACCCGCCGTTACCGCCATTTCAGCTGCAATGAACGGGCGGTGTTTGGCCAGGATTCCAAAACAGTATCCCTGCTAATCTCAGCCAATGAAAAGATCAATTTCCAGCACCATTACCATACCCCTGACCAACGTCTGCACCTGCTTCCTCCCGGCATATCCCGTGACCGCAGGCGTCCTGCAAATGCGGAGCAAGTTCGTCGAGAATTCCGTAAAGAGTTCAAGCTGAAGAGTGATCAGAATCTGGTTCTGATGGTTGGCTCCGGCTTCAAAACCAAAGGGGTGGATCGGGCGCTTCTGGCTATCAAAGGACTGCCATCGAAACAGAGAAAAAGCACCCGGCTGTTTATTATCGGCCAGGATGATCCACGCCAGTTCAAACTGCAGGCAAAAACCTTGGGGATTACTGAGCAGGTGACCTTCTTCTCCGGGCGGGATGATATTCCCCGCTTTCTGGTGGGTGCGGATCTTCTTATCCATCCCGCTTATAACGAGAATACCGGCACAGTGCTTCTGGAGGCACTGGTTGCAGGCCTTCCCGTTCTGTGCACCGATATCTGTGGTTACGCCCACTACATCACTGACGCCCGGGCTGGAGATGTTGTACCTTCACCGTTCCAGCAGGATGGTCTTAATATCCGCCTCAGCACCATGCTGGCTTCGATGGCTTCTGAACAGAAACAACAGTGGCAGAATAATGCCCTAGCATTTGCCGATACGGCAGATATCTACAGCCTGCCGGAGCAGGCAGCCGAAATCATTCAACAGACTGGCCTGGAACGACTGGGCATAAAACAGCAGAACAGGGAGACTGCATAAGCGTGCTGTATCTCAGACAGGACTTCCAGACTGCATGGAAGGGGCTGGACCCTTTTGAAAAGGTGGAACAGCTGGAAGGGGAAATCTTCCGCCAGCTGGAAGCCCGCAAAACTCTGTGCTTCAAGCAGGATGGCAAAAGCTTCTTTGTGAAGATTCACAGGGGCGTTGGCTGGAAAGAGATTATTGATAACCTGATCCGGCTGCGTAAACCTGTTCTTGGTGCAGAGAACGAATACCAGGCGATCAGGAAGCTGGAATCTCTTGGTGTGGATACCATGACAGCTGTCGCTTATGGCAAGAAGGGTTGCAACCCAGCGCGGCAAAAGTCATTTATCGTGACTGAAGACCTGGTTGACACAATCAGCCTTGAAGACTATTGCGCTGACTGGGTGCAAAACCCACCACCGTTTCGGTTGAAAAAAAATCTGGTTGAAAAGCTTGCGGACGTCAGCCGTCTTCTTCATAGCAATGGTGTCAATCACCGGGATTACTATATCTGCCATTTTCTGCTGCATATTCCTGACGGGACCGGAAATGTAAATCCAGATAATTTCCGGGTACATCTTATTGATCTGCATCGCTCCCAGATCCGGGAAACAACGCCAAAGCGCTGGATTCGCAAGGATATTGCCGGCATATACTTTTCTGCACTGGATATTGGACTTACCCAAAAAGATATCTTTCGTTTTATCAAGGTCTATACCGGTCTGCCTCTCAGGCAAGCCCTGTCTCAATACCAGTGGCTCTGGGCTGGCCTGCAGAGAAAGGCGCAGAGCCTCTATGAAAGGCAGAAACGAAAGGCTGGCATGTGATCTGGCAGGTCCGAAATACTGATCAGTATCAGGATGAAGCCGTGGCCGGAAAAATCATAACCTTTTTGCCATGAATGTTAGAGGAATAGGAATGTCAGGTTCTTTGAAGCCCCTTAGTAATACCGAACTGTCGTCTTTGACCTCACCACCAGAGCCTCCCTTTACCCTTACCAGCCCACGGGGTGAACTGACCTGCCTGCAAACCCTGCGTTTTCTTCCCGGAAAAAGACTGGTTGTTAAAGCTCGGCTTGATGACAAAAACGTCATTGCCAAGTGTTTCTTTGGACCCCACGGCCAGAGAGTCTGGCAGCGGGAAGTTGATGGTATTCATGGGTTCCTGAAATCGGGTATCAAAACCCCTGAACTTATTAACTGCAGCTGTGATGGTGAATATCCAGTCGTTATCACTGCCTGCCTTGATCCTGTCATTAGTTTTGAAGATATCTGGAAGGGCGAGCTTGAAGAGAGTCAGCGCCAGCACTGGCTGACCCAGGTCACCACTGCCCTGGCTGCCATGCATAAGGCGGGTGTGCAGCAGGAAGATATTCACCTCGATAACATGCTGGTGCATAACAGCCAGCTGTTCTTTATTGATGGTGGTGGTGCCCGGACCAGCAGGAACTCCCTTCACGCAAAGGAGGCGCTGGATAACCTGGCCCTGTTCCAGGCGGTTCTTTATCCGAAATTTGACCGCTATCTTGAGCATGTATGGCAGAGTTATGCCGGGCATGCCCCTGAAAACATTCAACAGCTGTCTGTTAAAGATTTTGCTGAACGAGTGCAGCAGAAGCGCAAATGGCGGGAAAAATTTATCCAGAAAGGTCTGCGTAACTGTACTCGCTTTCGGGTGGAAAAAAGCTGGAAACGGTTTGTAGCGATTGATCGAGAGTTCGATACACAAATTCTGCAGCCTCTTATCCAGAACCCGGAGCAGATCATTGAGCAAAACAACGTTATCAAGCGGGGCAGAACCAATACAGTAGCCATCGTTACCCTTGATGATGGCAGCAAGGTTCTGGTTAAACGTTATAAAAGCAGGAAAAACATTTTACATAGATATCTGCGCTGTCTGACCAGATCCCGGGCCCGAATCAGCTGGCTGAACAGCCTTCTGCTGGAGATGCTGGGAATCGTTACTCCGCGCCCCATGGTCATGATTGAAGAACGCTGGGGTCCGGTTGTGTTCTGCAGTTACGTCGTCAACCGTTTTGAACCGGGCCAGCAGGCTCTCAGCTGGTTTACGGAGAATGCTTCCAATCCAGATGCTCCAAAGCTCGCAGAAAAGGTTGCCGAAATTCTGGAAGTTTTAAAGCGTTCCCTGGTTTTTCATGGCGACATGAAAGCCACTAATATACTTTTGGTTGACAACCAGCCTATGTTGATTGACCTTGATGCAATGAAGTCTTACAAAGACCCTGCCAAGTTCCGGCAGGCGGGTAAAGTTGACAGGAAGCGTTTCAATCGAAACTGGGAAGGACACCCCGAAGTACAAAAGCTCTTTGAGCCGTATATACAGCCCTGAGCTAATAAAAACAATAAAAATAGCACTATGATACAAGAACTCTCGGTGTTTACTGAGAGTTTCTCTAATCATTTCGTTAGATATTCTTGCAGTTCTGACTGCACTGTTTTGGGTGAAAGACTGTCTATCGTATTACTAAAGGTAATTCGACGAGATGCAATCATGCATGGCAACCGCAGCCCTGGAAGAAAACCCAGCCAGAGACATCAAACTAATCCCCGTTATGACAGTGCTCAGAGATCGCGCAAGCGGGATGATAAAAACCGACATCCCTACAGAGAAGTGTCTGGACATACTGAAAAAGAAACTTTTCGCTCTCACCAAGCATCCCATGACAGTAGGTCTGTACAACAACGTAGCAGGAGTAATCAGGAATATGCTGTAGCTTCAGTCGATGTTGCCCCATCATTGAGTGTGACTTTATCAGGTTTATCTATGAAAAGGGCAACCAAGAGGCCCCCTCCATCTTCAGAACAACCAAGTAGCCCCCCGCCAAAAAAGAAAAGTACATATGATAACTCTGGTCGCTCTTTAACGAGTTCTTTAACCAGCCCATCGCCATCTACCGCAAAAAAAATGATTCCCCTCCATAATGTGGTTATGGATCAAGGGCAAGAGGCGTTTACCAAAAGCTGGTTTAGTTATCTGGCTTCCAGAGAAAGGAAAGAACCTTCTAAAACGGTGGAGATAATGGACTATGGTCGTCAACTGGATACATTAAAAACTCATGCAAAAAAAAATCCTTATGAGACCAAGCAAAAGATTGATCAACTGATGCTGGAAGTTGGTTACCATGTTTTCAATAAAGAACAGCAAGAAGCTGTATACACAATTGAGGAACAGTGCTTTTCAGAGCTAAATCCGGGAAAAGAGCTTCGGAAGGAGGTCAATATAACTCTATCTATGGTGTATCAAAAAGGTGGCGAAATCACTAAAGAACAGTTCACTGAAAAAATGAAAATATTGAGTGGCTGGCAATTGCATTTCAGGGAGGACGTCAAAAAGGATCTCGCTGTTAATTACATAAAAACTATAAAGAATGATTATGGCTTATTTTCAAATTTTATTTCTTTCCTTTTTACAGTGTCCAAGCAAAAAAAGAGAAGTAAGGATGAATGCTTTCAAGAAATTGAGCGAGAGCTGCATATGTTGTTCGACTCTTTTTATATTGTTCCTGATAATCAAGGGTTCAGAGTTCGCCTATTAACAGGCCTAATTGCTGGCGAGCTGTACAATATAAAGCATCCTTTTGTGGTAGAGATGGATCGTGCCCAAATCGCCCCCCCCAGTACAGCTTTGGATATTTGTGCAAATCTGGTGCAATACTCTTCGTGGCTGAGCTCATCAGACTTGATAAGGATCTGTTATATACGGCTTATCGCAGTAAAGAAGATCGAGCGTTACGATCTGTTAGGCCAATATGCCAGAGAAATTTCTCTGAATATTAATTCTATTGCCCTTCTGGAAACCAGATATCAGATGCTCATTTTAGGAAACGACTTTGAGGAAGCCCTTGCGACAATTGATAAAGTAAAAACACTGGCAGAAAAAGACCACTGGAAAAGTTACGATGAGGCCTCGAAGGCTGAAGTCTATGCTCTCTGGAAGAAAGCGAAGCAGGATTGGCAAACTGCTCGTAAATTGCCTGAGTATTGCCAGAGTCAGGTGTCTCCCAGTTGGGATGGGCATAAAAAGAATATAAAACGACTCTACGGCTTTTACGGACCATTGGATTGCCTTAAGTCAGATCCACGCATACCATCAGATTCGGTGGTATCTTACCTTATTACTCACATGCAGGAACCTGGCGAGCAACGTTTATTTCAGGCGCGGATGTTTAAGCTGGGAATTAAGCGTTTTATTCGTAACTCTCGCCTTATGGCTATTAGGATCAACAAAGACAATCGTGGTCTATGCCTATGGGCAACGGGTAACACAGAACATGACCACCCGGCAAACCGTCTTGTCATGCTGTTCCGTAATCAGCCCCCTGAAAGTATTGACATTTTTTCAACGCAAAGTCTCACTCATGACTTCAGGCGGTATTCAGGAGGGCTTCAGAGCATACGAGACCTATTACGCTGGTACCCTGAATGCCTGTGGGATTTCTGCTTTATCAAAGCCCACTACCCCAATTTAATAACCACAACTGAGGGGCAGGAAGAGCATCAACGACAGTTTTCAATAGGCAACATTGGAGAATTAAACTCCCAAGGTTGGCTTAAGTTACCGGAAAAACCATCACTGCAACATGCGGATATTCACGAACTGAATTTGTACTCCAATATGCGTTATAGCCTTTTTACCCCTGAAGAACAGCCACCTTCAAAGTACTATTCAAAAGGACATTATAAAGAAGAGTGCCATAGAGAAGAAAAACTGACTCTGAAACCCCATAATATAAATCCACAATGCAGTCGAGACCAGTTGGAGAAACACCTCAGAGAATCATATGCGCGAATTCAGGCAAAGCTAGAATTGCTATCGGCTGACTTAAAAACAATGCCCACAGAGGAAAAAGAAAAACTTCGGATGATCCTTATAGATCACCTTGAATGTTATTGCAGTATTCATCTCAGCAAAACTGATGTTGACAGAAATACATTATATAATAAGGCGTTAGCCGTATCTGACCACTGCCCTGCGGACATAAACAGCAGCATGAAGAGTGTTATTGAGTTTTTCAATTATTATCTTGTCAATAAATGCAATGAGCCAGTACCTGGCCCTGATCATCCACAATTTGAACAGTTAATAAACTATGTTACTAGTGAACAGGAAAGCGAACTGAAAGCTTATATGCTAGCGGCAATCTACCACTACCATGCAGAATGGATGCGGCAAAAGTGGTTCAAAGATAAAGATCCCTGTGTGGCTACCATTGACGCTATTAATCAGTTACTGTCTTCAATCAGAGCCAGAGTTGAAGCTAGCGGCAACAGGAAAGAAATGTAACCAACGCTCCAGCACGACTTAGAGCCTGTTCATAATCTTCTCAAGGGCTGCAAATGCCGAATAAAAACTCCTGTTTCTTCGCTTTTCCTCGTTACATAGAACCACTATGCGCCTCGAAAAATCAAAGAAACAGAAGCCTTTCTCGACATTTTCGCTATCCACGAAAGATCATGAACAGGCTCTAAGGAACCTTGAGATTGATTCAGAAATATACGATTTTATGTAGCCAAGTACCAATGAATACCACTAATATACTTTTGGTTGACAACCAGCCCATGCTGATTGACATTGACGCAATGAAGTCTTACAAAAACTCTGCCAGGTTTCGGTAGGCGGGTGAAGTCGACAGGAGGCGTTTCAGTCGAAACTGGGAAGGACACCTGGAAGTACAAAAGCTCTTAGAGCCGTATATACAGCCCTGAGCTAATAATAAAATAAAGCCTTGAGCTAACCATACAAACAGCCATGAACGAGGTAGCCCTGCGCTGATCTGAAGCAGGATTTACATGGTTAATAACAAGCGTGAATCAAGCGAGAATGTTGTGCCATGATAATACTTGGTCTGTCTGGAGCCATAAGCCACGATCCTTCAGCTGCGCTCTATATTGATGGCAAACTGGTTGCTGCCGTTGAGGAAGAACGGTTAATCCGCGATAAACACGCCAAGGGAAAAATGCCCCGGGAAGCTACCAGATTTGTACTTGAGCGGGCAGGAATCAAACCTTCCGATGTTAATATTGTTGCCATTCCCATGGCCCCGATCAGCCTCTCGTCGCCAGCTCGCTGGCACTATGCCAGACGTTACTGGTATGCCCCTGATCGATCTCTTGATGCCCTGCTAAACGGCAACCGTCGTTATCGTCGCTATGCTGGCCGTATAAAAGCCATGCTTGAAGAGCTTGGCTTTAATGAAAGTCAGTATGAGTTTGAACCGGTCGAGCATCACCTGGCCCATGCTTCAAGCGCCTATCATCTGAGTGGCTTCAAAGAGAAAACTGCCATTATGGGCGTAGATGGCAAAGGGGAATATGCCACCACATTCTTTGGTTATGGTGAAAATGGACAAATTCACAAGATCAAAGAGTTTTACGATCCTGATTCACTGGGCGGCCTGTACGGAGCCATTACAGAATACCTCGGCTTCGATATGCTGGACGGTGAGTACAAGGTTATGGGCATGGCTCCCTATGGTGATCCTGACAAATACGACTTAAGCCGTCTTGTAGATTTTGACGGCAAAGGTTTCCGCATTAACACGAAACTTGCCAACGTTATCGGGCTGCGCCGATATAAGGAGGATGGTAAGGGCTACTACTTCTCCCCGGAGTTGATCAAATGGCTTGGCCCCCGTCGAAAAGGAGATGTGGCTGACGACCCCTATATACACTATGCGGCATCCATGCAGGCTCTGTATGAGAAAGTGGTACTGAGCCTGATGGATCACTATCTTGGGGATATTATCAAAGAGACTGGGCTTATTGCTTTCGCCGGCGGCGGTGCCTTAAACGTCAAGCTGAACCAGAAGATTATTGCCCGCCCGGAAGTCAAAGAGCTGTTTGTTCAACCGGCTGCCAGTGATGCCGGTACTGCTATCGGTGCTGCATCTTATGTTTCCGAGATGCGTGGCCAAAAAGTTGAAAAGATGGAACATGTCTACCTTGGTCCATCCTTCACCAACGAACAGGTCATAGAAGCCTGTAAGAAGCATTCCGACAAACCCAGATTCAAGCAGATCTCAAATGTTCCCCAGAGTATTGCCAGGATTGTGCATAATGGTAATCCGGTTGCCTGGTTCCAGGGGCGAATGGAGTTTGGCCCCAGGGCGCTGGGTGGACGCAGTATCGTGGGCTGTCCTGGTTTTCAGGGTATAGCTGACCGCATTAATGAGCAGATTAAATTCCGTGAACGCTGGCGTCCTTTCTGTCCCAGCATGCTGGAGCGAACATCCAGAGAGATGTTCAAAATCGACCACCCTGCTCCCTTTATGACTTTCACTTTTGAGGTGAACGAGGAGTGGAAAGAGCGAGTCCCCGAAGTGGTTCATGAAGATGGAACTTCCAGGGCCCAGGCTTTAAAGCCTGGATTAAACGACCGTTACTACGCCCTGTTGGAAGAGATGGAAAAGCTGACCGGCAACGGAGTGGTGCTGAATACATCCCTCAACAGGCGTGGAGAACCCATTGTCTGCACACCTGCTGATGCTCTGAATATGTTCTTTGGATCTGATCTTCAGTACCTGATTATGGAAGATATTCTGGTTGTGAAAGGAGACTTTCCTGAGATTATCTGACAATTATCTAGTACCGGAAAGCGCTAATACTCATCTTGAAATTCAGACAACTCTGACAGTCATCCGAACAAATACTGAATGAAATCCCTCCCTCATAATCCATAAGAGGCATTACACATAATAATTCGTTGGGGGTTTATTCACCGTATGGACTTACCGCGCAGTGATGGCAGCTATGAAAGAGCAGGTCGATACCAAAGCTCGTCAGACCATCCCAGGAGGCAAGGAAACTCACGGAGATATACACCTTATTCGCCCTATGCAAGGGGGGCAGCAGACCAAGGCATATTCAACTTGGTCAATTTCAGACCAGGCATTACCCAGCTCACTCCCATATCCATGGAGATATAGATACTGCTTTTGGTTATTTGAAAACCGCCCCTGAAAGGGCATTACGCGAAGCTGAAAATCTAATATCAAAATACCATGGCAACCCATCCCAGCATGCCCGGGTTGCGCAATTAAAGGCCAGGGCTTTATTCCTTCTCAAGGACACAAAAGGGTGCATTAGGTACATCGACTCCCTTCCAAAAAATTTGCAAAATAATAAAGGGATAATGATGGCAAAAGGCAGGGCTTTACAGTGTGAAAGTCGCTCAGCTGAAGCTTTATCAATCTTCCAGAATCTGTATCGAAATTATTCACCATCCCCAAGGGACAAAAGGACAAACGGATTGGCTCTGGGCAGGCTACTCCAGGCCATCGGGGGCATGGACAACCTGACACAGGCCCGGGCCATCTTTACCGGGCTGCGCACCCAGGCGGGCCGGGACAACACACCCTGTGATGACAAGGAGATCGAACTGGCTCTGGGCATGCTACTCCAGACTATCGGGGAGTGCGGACAACCTGTCACAGGCCCTGGCCATCTTTACCCGGCTGCGCACCGGGCGGCTGGCCGGAACAACACACCCTGTGATGACAAGGAGATCGAACTGACCTTAGCCAGTATTTATCTGGATATGGGAATGTGGAGGGAATTTGATGAATTGCAGCTCGAAAAACAGCAGTTTGGGGGGGGCGAACCACAGCTTTGTTTGAGTATTCGCCACTTCCGGGAAGTGTTGGAGACTGAAAATATATCTTCCATTCCTTCAGCCCTTTTCAGGAAAATCATGGATTATGCATCTCTTGCAGTCGAGAACAGCGGGTACACAAGCGCATCTTGTATCAGCCAACTGGCTCACTGCTTCCGTCTATTGTCACTCTGCCCGAAAATCGTGCTGGAAAATTTGTGTATCGAACAACAAGAGCGGCAAGAATTCCAGGTTATTGCTGATTATCTTTTTAATAGGGCCTATGAACTTGAGCCTAACCGACAGGCATTAGAGAAAGGTCAGCCCTGGCGGCAAAAGGAGAGGGAACTATTATCCCGGTTGAAGAAGGAGCAGGGCTTAAGATCTGAGACTGCCTTGTTTTCACCCTGATTCCATGGGCTGCAGATTCCATGGCAACAGCCGTTCAATATCTTCAGCGGTTTCCGCTAAAGGTAGCTGGGTAAAATCCAGCTGTTCACTCACCTCCTCGCCTATCCAGTGCAGGTTCTGGCTGCCACAACAGGAACAGACCTTCTCGTCTTCCGGAAGATCATGCTCTTCACGGATGAGGGGCAGGTGTGCAGGCAGTGGTTTACGTCCGGCCTTTTTGCGCTGATGGCAAGGAACACTGATCTCGGCTTCATTGGCAAGGCGATTTGATAACAATACTTCTATAATCATTCTCTTTTTTGGCAAAAGGGGGCTCCCATGAGCAACTCAGGCCGTAGCACGCTTGTATGGCTGATTTATTTTGTTGTTCTGGCTCTCTCTACAGCCACTACTTCCAGTTTTGGAAGCAAACCGAAAAAAAAAGCAGCGCAAGAGATGCTTAACACTTTGTCCCATGAGGAAGTTGACGAAACTGCTGAGTGTGGGGAAGTTCTTAACGAAGATCATTCCGTACAGGTTAAAAAAATCACCTGGCCGATGTCATATCTAGGACATGATCTCGGCCTATCCCATCAAATCGATCAAAATCTTGATACTGCTATATGCGCAATTTGCCATTCCGATCTTAAGGATCTGTCTCCCATTAGTCGATTACCATGTCATCATTACTATTGCAAAAACTGTCTTGGTAATATTTCGGATAATGAGGGTTGTCCGGAATGTCGTACATCTTTCAACAAAAGTATTACGGCGGATTTTAAAGATATTTATGAAGCACAGGAAAGCAGCCCTATAAGCTGTTCAAACCAAAAATGTATGTGGGATGAGTCTCTGAAACAGATGAAGGCTCTTGCACAAGGTGGAAAAGATCCCACCTGTCCATACCCCTTTAGCCAAATAAAAGATACACCGACCACAAGTTTTCTAGAAAACCAAAAGAATTTTCTTATGCAGTGGTTAGAAACTCGCTTTTCACAGAAGGGATATGAAATTGAACATTTATCTTTCCATAATCAACTGAGAGATTACTTTGGTATCTTAGAATTGTCAAGGGAGGCTTTGGATAATGCAGGTATTGCCCTGACAGTAACAAGTAGAAAACCACCGTATAAGCGACACTATCTGTACTTTGCTGCTAATGATATCAACAATAGAGAAAATGAGTGGAGTTGTTTTTTAACTTTTGTCAATGATTATCGTACAGATTTGCTTTTTTGCAGTCTTCGCAATGACCGACCCAACCTTTTCGACAAACAGAGCTCTTTCTATATCAAGCATTATGATATCTATTTTGATAGATTGTACCTGGTTCACCTTGGAGATGATAACTACGAACTACAGCTGTCCTCCTTCTGGAATCCATCCCAAAAAAAACTTAGCTATGAAAAGTTAAAGAAAGGTATAGAAGGTCTAGGGCTTCAATATGCCTTACTCTTTAAAAAACCTGAATCAAAACCTATTGTCTTTGATGATATGGACGATGGAAGTGCATCAGACCCGGTTATGATTATAAACGAGAGTTATCCTTCTCAACCCAGTTTTCCTCTTATGACTATACGAGAAAGAGGAGACAGGTCCTACCAGGAGTCCGACCATGTACAGGATGAAGACAACCCTGATATCCCGGAAGGAGAAGAGGTATTTGACGACCTGCCCTGATTTTACTCGTTCAGGTAATTATCTTTCACCTGCTCCACCAATATGGTTACGGGCCTGAACACAGCTTTCCAGAGAAAGGGCTTCAAGCACATCATCCTCGACATCCCCAAACTGCTGTAACTCTTCCACAGTCATCTCGGAAAGATCCTTTCCACAGTCAAGGCCGTAAGCTACTGCCTTGCCAACTACCTCGTGGGCTTCACGAAACGGCAAGCCTTTCTTCACCAGATAATCTGCCAGATCTGTTGCCGTAGCAAAACCTGTTTTGGCTGCTGCCCGCATATTCTCAGGTTTGGACCGGATATGGGGCACCATATCGGCAAATGCTCGCAGGCAGTCCTTAACCGTATCCACCGTATCGAACAGAGGTTCCTTATCTTCCTGATTATCCTTGTTGTAAGCCAGTGGCTGGCTTTTCATCAGGGTCAGCAGCCCGATCAGGTGCCCATTAACCCGCCCTGTTTTACCCCGCACCAGTTCAGGAACATCCGGGTTTTTCTTCTGGGGCATAATGGAAGAGCCGGTACAGAACCGGTCTGGAAGTTCAATAAAATCAAACTGCTGGGAAGTCCACAGAATCAGTTCCTCAGACATTCTGGAAAGATGGGTAAGAATCAGTGCACTCGCAGAACAGAACTCAATGGCAAAATCCCGGTCACTGACAGAGTCCAGTGAGTTGGCCGTAGGAGCATCAAAGCCAAGCAGTTCTGAAGTTAAACTGCGGTCAATGGGGTATGTTGTTCCTGCCAGTGCTGCAGCCCCCAGAGGGCACTGATTCATGCGCTTTCTACAATCCTTCAAGCGACTGTGGTCGCGCACCAGCATTTCCCGCCATGCCCTTAAATGGTGTCCGAAGGTAATCGGCTGGGCTACCTGCAAATGAGTAAAGCCCGGCATGATGGTTTTATTCTCTTGCTCCGCCAGCCCGGTCAAACCATCCTGAAGTCGCTCCAGCTCCGAAAGAAGAGTGTCGATCTCATCCCTCAGCCACAGACGGATATCAGTCGCAACCTGGTCATTTCTTGAGCGTCCGGTATGGAGTTTTTTTCCGGCAATACCGATCTTCTCTGTCAACCTGGCCTCAATATTCATATGAATATCCTCCAGGGCTACGGACCAGTCAAACTCCCCCTGTTCTATCTCTTCCTTTATTTCCTGCAGGCCAGTAAGAATACTGTCCAGCTCCTGCTCCGTGAGAATATCAGCCTGTCGCAGCATTCGGGCATGGGCCTGGGAGCCCAGGATATCGTGGTGATAAAGGCGTTTGTCGAAATCGATGGATGCTGTAAACCGGGCAACAAATTCATCCACAGCTTCGCTGAACCGTCCACCCCACTGCTGATTAGCCTTGTTCTTCTCATTCATATTTCATTGGCTCTGCTGTTTCGTTCTATAAATGGAAGCGCAGTCTGTCCTCTATTTTCATCAACTGCATCTTCAACCAAGCCGTATTATACATGCCTGCATCTTTCCTTTTCCCGTAGATTAGCTTCATACTGCTCAATGTAAGCTTGGTAGACCAGCCTTCAGAACACTGTGCTTACAAGGGTTGTCACATAGTTAACTCACAAATCACATTAATCAGACTGGGCACCAAGTAAAAAAGCGTTTTGTTAGCTTTGTTAGCTTTTTTAACAAATAAACACATTTTCAGACTATTTAAACAACTTATGGAACTATCTAAATGAATTTCCAACTAATGGAATAATCAATATATATCTATTTTAAGGAGAGCAGCATGAATGTACCAAGTTCATTTTATGGTCTTAAACGTAGTTCTATCTGGGAAGGAGAAGCACAGGAGCGTACTAAGAAAGTTTGCAACGAGAAAGGGGAAGGGGAAGGGGAAGGGGAAGGGGAAAAAAGAAATTCTTATTTACTTCTTCACAAGGGAAGGCTTATATCCACTGCCACTGATCGATCACCAGATATCTCTGCATTAAATAATAAAGAAGCGTGCTTAGCTGCATTTAACAAATATTATCTACCGCTTATAGAAAGAAAAAAAATACAGCAAAGTATACCCGTTCCTCTATCAACTCTATCTTCAAATTTTCGTGGGGTTAAAAATCAATCTCTTCTGCTTCGCCAACCATTACGCGACACTGAAATCAAACCAGAGTTGTCAGTTCTGAATAAAAGTGGATTTATATCAAAATTGCTACTTGAACATGGATTAATAGGATTAGGTCGAGAGAATTTCAGATTTCGAAGCGGTTATATTTTAAGGGTTGAAGGTGGTAAACCACTAGAAGCTAATTATGGTGACCATGGTGTAATCATTAAATTTAATAGTAAAAGTATTAAAAAAGGAGAAACTTCTGAAGTACTATCTATGTTGCCTTTCTTCCCTCCCTTACCCCCCCCACCCCTCGAATCCATTTTGAATGAGCATAACATAAAAGCCGACACTAACATTTCTGGTTATCATATGATTCATTCATCAAAGCCTGTATCAGGAAAAGTTATAATCACTTTACAACACAGTTTAATTTTGCCTAAGAATATTACTGAAGAGACACCTGATATAAAAGTTATTAAGGTTGATACAAGCAACCTAAAGTCTATAACAATTCTTGGCGTTAGGGCGTTAGCTAATTCCAGGCATCTTACAGTCGAGACCGAACTACCAGAAACGCCGATTTTTTTGATTCCGATCTGGATAAAGGGTTAATACAATAAGTAAAATCGGCTGAAGTTTCAGATGTGAGCCAGCTACTGGGACTTAATCCAGGAAATCCATTACCGTTAAGTACCTGAGCATATGGAATCGCATATTTTCGGTCTTGGACCATCCTGGAGTCGCTCCAGCTCAGAACCATCCATCCCACTGCTGATTAGCTTTGTTGTTCTCGCTCACATTTCATTGGCTCTGCTGTTTCGTTCTATAAATGGAAGCGCAGTCTGCCCTCTATTTTCATCAACTGCATCTTCAGCCAGGCAGTATTATACATACCAACATCTTTCCTTCTCCTGCGGATTAGGGGTATAACTATCAGATATAAATAAAAATATATAATCATTGCACTGATGAGATCCTCTTCCGGCACAGAAGAAAATTTCTATCTTCCGAATTTCTGCTCATCGAAAGCTGTGCTGCTTCTGGTGATTGCAGCGGAGATGCTGGCTCTGGTTCTGGTACTGGCAAATAGCGCAAGAAACAGTTTTGACTGGTCTTTCCTGGGCTCCCTGTCACTTTTTATCCAGTGGATTGTTCTGCTGTCAGCAGGTTCTATCTGTATCCTGAAACCTTTGCTTAACAGATTTTCTACTGCAATCATTACTTCTGCCTGCCTCGCAATATTCCTGACCATGACATCACTATTCACGGCATTAACAGGACAGGTTCCGGATGCCTTTTCCATTATTAAGCCTGACTCAGTCCCCTTTTCCTGGCAGGGGCTCAGCGGGCCGCTTCTGCGAAACAACCTTATAGCTCTTATCCTTGGCACTGTGGCTCTGCGTTACTTCTTTCTCCAGAAAGAGCTGATAAGACAGAAGAGATCTGAACTGACAGCCCGCATTCAATCCCTGCAGTCACGGATACAGCCACATTTTCTGTTTAACAGTATGAACACTATTGCAGGGCTGATTCCTTCCAGGCCGAAGCTGGCAGAACAGGTTGTCGAAGATCTGTCCGAACTGTTCCGGGCTAGCCTTGAAGATGCAGCCGTCCTTATTTCACTGGAAGAGGAGATAGCCCTGGCTCAGCAATACCTGAGAATAGAGGCCTTGCGTTTTGGTGACAGACTTTCCATCAACTGGAATATTGACCAGCCTTTACCCGATTTCCAGATCCCACGCCTCTGTCTTCAACCTTTGCTGGAAAACGCAATTATCCATGGCATTCAGCCTTGCACCAGTGACGGTGTGATTAACATCTCGGTCACCCATAGCAGCTCGGAGTTGCTGCTCACAGTCCAAAATACAATACCTGCAGAAGGGCAGCAGGCGGAAAACGGCAACCAGATTGCCTTGATCAATATTGCCGACAGACTCAGTGCCATATTCAAAGAACAAGCCAGGCTGCACTCAGGCGTTACAGAGCAAGAAGGGCGACACTGGTATGAAACTCGCCTAATAATTCCACTGAACCCCTGAAACCAGATTTAGCGTAACTATGTAGTAACTATTATGCAGTAACCAGGCAGTAACTATGCAAACAGCCAGCAGCCTTGAGCTAGTGAAAATAAAAATTGAGCTACCGAAAACAAAATTTGAGCTGACGAAAACAAAAGATGCCACAACAAGATGAAAGTGCTGATTTGTGATGACGAACCCCTGGCCAGGGAACGGCTCAAGGCCATGCTCTCTGATATCAAAGGCATAACCCCCATTGAAGATACAGCGGCCAATGGTATACAGGCTTTAGAACTGATTCAGAAAACTGAACCAGATGCTGTTCTTCTGGATATCCAAATGCCTGGAATGGACGGACTGGCATGCGCCGTTAAAATTGCCGAAATGGAAACGCCGCCAGCAGTTATCTTTTGTACGGCCTACGATCAGCACGCGTTAAGTGCTTTTAAGGCTCAGGCTATCGACTATCTGCTTAAGCCTGTCCGTAAGGCACAACTTAAAAAATCCCTGCAACGGGCAAAGCGTCTGACCCGCTCCCAGCTTAATGCCCTGCAAAACTCAGAGCTGGACAACCTTGAAGAAGAGCATGACCATATTCTTGCCCGAACCCGTCATGGTGTTGAGCTGATCCCCATCAACCAAATCTCGTTTTTTCAGGCTGACCAGAAATATGTGACTGTTCGTTATCCCAAGGGTGAAGTTCTGATTGATGAACCACTGAAAAGCCTGCAGGAAAGACTGGGAGACAGCTTTGTCCGTATTCACAGAAATGCCCTGGTTGCCAAAAAGTCCATAGAAAATATGACCCGTAATATTGATGGAATCTACCAATTAACCATCAAAGGAGTCGATCAATCTTTAACGGTTAGCCGCAGGCATATTTCATCCGTAAAAAGAGCTATTCGTAAGTCATGATTTTTTTCCTGACAGTCATGCTTAAATGAGCCAATACGTTAGCAGCGCTTACTGGTTTGTTCTGCAAAAGTATTCATAACCATGCAAACATAGATCCATCTATCAATACTCCTTGTTCTACTATGGATACAATAGGAACGTCTCCTGCCCAAAGCAGCTTTACATCAGGGGCTACCAATCCCGATCATTTACAGAGGAAACGCAGGAGAACATCCGGCGTTCGTAATGTAAAAAAGTTGAAACCTGCTACAACAAATACAAATTCCCTCATAAATCAGTATGCAGGCACAACGACCCGGGCTTTGAGAAAGCGTCCCTCCATTTCTCAACCAACGCCCGCAAAAAAACACCAGACTAAAGTCATACCGCAACAAATACCTCCCCAAAAAACTCAAGCTGCAGACTCTGCTGAGATCAAATGGTATTTACCGACCCGCACAGAGCTTGGACGAATTATGATTCCTGAGCATTGCCTCACTGACGATCTTACGATCCGGGTCAATGGGGATAGCCTGAGAGATTTGGTAGACAAGCACCACTTTTCTGAAATGGTTTATACCGATAAGAGTGATATTGCAGGAACGGGGGTTTTCGCAACAAGAGATTATATCAAAGGAGAATTTATAGGTTTTTATAAGGGACGACTTGTTAAACACTGCAAGGTCAGTAAAAAAGTTCTTGCTGATTACCGGCGTAAAGCTGGTATACCTGCGGAAAAACTAGCTCCTACTATGTATATAACCTGGCAAGACAATGATGGACAGGTAGAAATTATTAAGTTACCCGATTCTCATATTTTGTGGACATATATTTATATCAGCGGCACAAACATAGAGCTGGGAATTGACGGTTTGCAGGGTGGCAATGCGCTGGCTTACCTAAACCACAGTATGGATGGCAATGTCATTCCAATTTCTCTTTGCTCAAGGCAGGCAGAAGTGCACAACATCAAGAGGCTCACTGTCGCTCCCGGGCAACACAACAACGAAACGGTTATGGCAGCTATCGTCGCTTCTCGGCGCATAGAAGCTAACGAAGAACTGACATTTAACTATTTCCCTGAGGCTGCAGATGTCGATTTTTCCAAAATAGGCAGCGATATATTTCAGTTGCCTGAACTTTACTACGAAATCAGCCAGGACAAGGTAACCCTGAAAAAGACTTTCCCTCACAAGAAGGCATTTGCCAGCAAAGAAACTGCTACATTCGACTTTGAAAAGACTCTCACTGAGGATGACAAGCAGCTATTAGCTGAGTGCAAAGCAAATCAGGCGAAAGCCCTCAAAACATTGACTGATGCAGTATTACAGGGAAATGATCACTATCTGAATATCTATCTTTTCTTCTGCCTTTGTCATCTCAAAGTGTCCATAAATTTCAAATCCAGGAAGCGCGGACGCTCTCCTATGAGTTGGATTTTTCCAAACGTGAATAGAATAAGGGAGCATATAAGTACTCACTTTTCCCCAGCAGATGGAGCAAAAATGCTGAAACTGGCAGAAGAGCCAGAAAAAATGCAACGTTCAACACTGGAGAGACCTGCTTCAAATACGGAGCTAACAGAACTGGTTAGACAAATAAAAACTGGAGGCAATAATGCCAAAGATGCACTGAAAGAGTTTTTATTCTGTCGCTTTAACCGCTCTAATACGAACGCTGCATCGAAGCAAAACATTCTTGACAAAATAGTCGAGCGACTGCGACCAGTTAGATCTTTACTTGGAAAACCTGGGAATAGTTGGCATCAAGAACATTATTATAAGTTTGCTATTGATGAGGGCGTATTTTTCAACGACGTGGTTCGTATTCAGTTCATGCCGATCCGCTATCTGACAATGTGTTTTTCTTCGAACAATGAAAAAGATAAAGCAGTGGGGCTAAAAGCACTTAATGAGTTCTGTTGCTTGATGTATGCAAATAAAAAAAGTCCTTGTGCCATTGCTTCTGTTTTGGGCAGAAACTCCGTTCCTAACCCGTTCGCCCCTGACTTTCCAGCCTGTACAAAATGGAAAGAGAGTGATCTCAATAATTTTGATTCAACAAGATTACTTCATGGTGCGGTCAGATCTGATCCTTATAAAGCACATTTAAATACATGGCTTGCTACCTCATCAAGCCGCAAACAGCAGCAAGAAGCATTGGCAGTGCTAAAGATATATCTGGCAAATGGAAACCTGACTCACTCTAAACTGGTTTACCAGATGCGGCACTATGGGCTGAGTATAAAGCAAATCATCAAGAAACTACGAAAACTGAGAGGTCTCAAGTTTAAGGAATACACGACCGACAAGGTTCGCTCTGATATTTATCGGCATATGCCTGAAGACTGCGATTTTACCAAACAAATAGTTATGATTGGTAGTGCAATCGAGGTGGCCTACGCCAGGCTTGAACTTCAGCCAGCTAACACAAGCCTGGATAGCTTAAACGCACTCTTCTTAGAGAATGAGCTTACGATTTTACAAACCGAACTTAACACCACCAAGAGCGTTGCCAGCGACAAGAAGCCTTGGTATAAATTACTGAAAAAATGGCCGGTTCCCTGCCTGTATAAATTGCATTTGGCCCATATGGTAAAAAAAAGAAACCCCGGCGACATTGCTACGCAATTCAAGATAGGCAGGATACCCATAATAACTACTCTTTCACCATTAAAAACCATTGCAAGCAATTATTGGAATAGCACCTATATCCTGAAGAGCCTTTACAACTTCAAACTCTTTGACCTTAGGAACAAAAATGGCTTAAGCATAGCGCCCACTATGGCCGCTATGCTACCGAGTGACTACAGGTTCAGCGATGTATATATCGACGATAAGCCTTTCTCCGATTGGATAAAAACAGAAATTAATGAACATGTTTATCCCAATGAGGTAAAGCTACTTCTGAGGCAGAGGGGCTATCTGGGAGATACTAAATAAACACGTAAATGAGATACACAACTCAATTACAGCCATCAAAAGCCAGCTCGAAATGACAACGTCAGCAGAATGGACACGGCAAGAAAAAAAGACCGAACAAAAAGTCCGGTCAAACACAAGAGAGAAAGATGGCTGTTAAGCAGCCTTATTATCTCCATCCTCAGCGGATGGCGGGTAGGTTGCGATGGTTTTTTCACCATCGAACGACTCCAGTTTCACATCAAACCCCCACAGGTTCTTGATATGATCCAGGATCTCAACAGCGCTTTGCTCATCCAGAGGACAACGGTCGTGCATGTAATGCCGCAAGGTAATTGAACGGTCACCACGCACATCCACGTCATACACCTGAATATTGGGTTCCTGATTGCCAAGGTTGTACTGAGCCGCCAAATTCTGACGCAGTTGCCGGTAACCTTCATCATTGTGAATAGCTGACACTTCCAGATAAGGGTTGGCATCATCATCACGAATAGTGAAGAAGCGCATATCCCGCATCACCTTCGGTGACAGGTACTGCAAGATAAAACTCTCATCTTTGAAGTTACGCATGGCGTAATCCAGAACCGGTACCCAGTCTTTACAGCCAGCAATATCCGGGAACCACTCCCGATCTTCATCCGTTGGCTCAAGGCAGATGCGCTTGATATCCATAAAGATATTGAAGCCCAGCGTGTATGGATTAATACCGCTGTACCGTGGATCGTCAAATTCCGGTTGATAAACCACATTAGTGTGGGACTGCAGGAATTCAAGCATGGAACCATCTGTGATCTTGCCGCGATCATGCAGCTCAGTCATCAGAGTGTAGTGCCAGAAAGTGGCCCAGCCTTCGTTCATCACTTTGGTCTGCTTCTGGGGATAAAAATACTGCCCCATCTTGCGAACAATGCGAATCAGCTCTCGCTGCCAGGTTTCCAGCAGAGGCGCATGCTTCTCGATAAAGTAGAGCAGGTTCTCTTCCGGGTCTTTCGGGAAGTGCTCCTCATGCTCCTCTTTCTTGCGGAACTTATGGGGAATTGTGGTCCAGATATCGTTCAGGGTTCGCTGGATATACTCCTCGCGATCCTTCTGACGATGTTTTTCCTCATTGGCAGAAAGCGGCTTCGGACGTTTATACCGGTTCACACCCTGGCTCTGCAGGGCATGGCAGGCATCCAGCACCTCTTCCACCGCATCAACACCGTGCATCTCTTCACATTTGGCAATGTAGTTCTTGGCAAAGAGCAGGTAGTCGATAATGGAATCCGCATCCGTCCACTCCCTGAACAGGTAATTCCCTTTGAAGAAAGAGTTATGGCCGTAGCAGGCATGGGCGATAACCAATGTCTGCATAGTCATGGAGTTCTCTTCCATAAGGTAAGAGATACAGGGATTGGAGTTGATTACGATCTCGTAAGCCAAGCCCATCCGGCCACGCTGGTAATTCGCCTGGTTGGAGAGGAAGTGCTTACCGTAAGACCAGTGGTTATACATCAATGGCATGCCCACAGATGCATAGGCATCCAGCATCTGCTCAGAGCAGATCACTTCAATCTGGTTGGGATAAGTATCCAGACCAAACTCTTCAGCGATCCTGGCAATCTCCTGATCCACGGTTTCAATCAGCTCAAAGTTCCACTCCGAACCGGTGAACAGCGGCTGAGCATCCTGTTTGGTGTTCTTTTTCTTGCTCATGCGGTCACCTCCCGCTTTTCGAACAACTCCCGGAATACCGGGTATATATCTGCCGGGGAGCGTATATGCGCCATGGCAAAGTAGTCGGGATGATCTTTCTCCAGCCTCTTGTATTCATGCCACAGGTTTTGGTGATGCCTGTCTGTAATCTCAACGTAGGAGTAGTAAGAGAGCAGGGGCATCAAATCTTCACTAATAATCTTGGAACACTTCGGTGAATCCGCTTCCCAGTTATCACCATCCGAAGCCTGAGCTACATAGATGTTGTAATCCTTGGGGTTGTAGCGATCCTGCATAATGTCCCGGGTCAGGGTCAGAGCAGAAGAAACCACCGTACCGCCAGTCTCCCGGGCGTAGAAGAAGTCATGCTCATCGCACTCTTTCGCTTCGGCATGGTGGCGAATAAACACCACATCCACCTTCTTGTAGTTCCTCTGCAGGAACATATAGAGCAGGAAGAAGAAGCGTTTGGCCATATCCTTGATATCCCGGGTCATGGAACCGGACACGTCCATCACACAGAACATCACAGCTTTGCTGGAAGGAATGGGAACCTTGATCATGTTGTTAAACTTAAGATCAAAGTCGTCAATAAACGGCAGGCGTTTGATCTTTTCATTCAACTCTTTGATGCGCAGCTGAATCTCAGCCGCCCTATCTTTGTCGGTCTCATCAGGACTGACTTCCATCTCCCGCAGTTCTCTTTTCAGAGCGCGGATCTCTTTTCGATCCTTACCGGAAAGAGCAATACGGCGGGCATGGGCACCACGCAGGGAGCGGATAACATTGATCCGGTCCGGTGATCCCACATTGGTAAAGCCACCGCGACGCCAGGAAAACTCGGTGCTGTCCTTCAGCTCCTTGCGCACCATATTGGGCAGTTCAAGATCATCGAACAGATATTCCAGGAATTCATCACGGTCGATCTGGAAAACAAAATCATCCATACCTTCGCCGCTGTCGGAAGCGTCGCCATCACCAGCTCCACCACCGCCTCCGCCACCTTTCGGGCGTTTAAAGCGATCTCCGGTTATAAACTCTTTGTTTCCAGGGTGAGTCTGCTCACGCTTGCCACCCTTGCCATGATGAAAAAAGGGCTCGGACAGATTCTTTTTATTTATGCTGATCTCTTCACCGCTGTCCGTATCGGTGATGCTTCTGCTGTTGACCGCATCGTTCACAGCTTTGCGGATATGATTACGATAGCGGCGCATAAAGCGCTCGCGGTTCACCGTACTCTTGCCCTTACTGTTACGACGGCGGTCTATGATTATGCTGCTCATAAACGCCTCCAGCTTTGTGTTGAGGGAGGAGCAAAGCAGAACACACCATTGTCATCCTCTCGTAACGACCGTTATCCTCGCATAACGGTCGTCATCCCCGCGAAAGCGGGGATCCACTTATCGTGGTAGATTCCCGCTTTCGCGGGAATGACGACAACAACACATTCGCAATGCCGTATCCCTTAGCTGTTGAATAGATCTGGGCTGCCCTATCATCAGTCCAGATCAGCTTCGTCACACATCACTGTCTCGTTTATTGAGACTTGCGAACCCGGATGTACCACTCACATAACAGCCGTACCTGCTTCTCTGTGTAACCGTGCTTCATCATCCGCTCAACAAAGTCGTGATGCTTCTTCTTCTCTTCTTTGCTGGACTTGGTGTTGAAGCTGATAACCGGTAGCAGATCTTCTGTGTTGGAGAACATCTTCTTCTCAATCACTGAACGCATCTTCTCGTAGCTGAGCCATTGAGGATTCTTGCCTTCATGGTTGGCCCGCGCCCGCAGAACGAAGTTCACCACTTCGTTACGGAAATCTTTCGGGTTAGCAATGCCGGCAGGCTTCTCAATTTTCTCCAGCTCTTCGTTCAGAGTTGGGCGGTCGAGAATATGGCCGGTATCCGGATCACGGAACTCCTGATCCTGAATCCAGAAATCGGCATAGGTGATATAACGGTCAAAGATGTTCTGACCATACTCGGAGTAGGACTCCAGATAAGCGGTCTGAATCTCTTTACCCAGGAACTCCACATACTTCGGCGCCAGATACTCCTTGATATAACGCATGTAGCGGTCGTGGGTTTCCTGCGGGAACTGCTGCTGTTCGATTTCACGTTCCAGCACATAGAGCAGGTGAACCGGGTTGGCTGCCACTTCGGCAGGGTCAAAGTTAAACACCTTGGACAGGGTCTTGAAGGCGAAACGGGTAGAGAGACCTTCCATACCCTCATCCACACCCGCTGCATCCTTGTACTCCTGCAGAGACTTAGCGTGAGGATCGGTATCCTTCAGGTTTTCACCGTCGTATATCCGCATCTTGGAGAAGGAATTGGAGTTCTCAGGCTCCTTAATACGAGACAAAGTAGTAAACTGCGCCAGCATGGTCAGAGTGTCAGGAGCGCAGGGCGCATGTTTCAGAGAGCTGTGCTCAAGCAGCTTCTCGTAGATATGAACTTCTTCACTGACACGTGTGCAGTAAGGCACCTTGACGATATTCACACGGTCAATAAAGGCTTCGTTGGTCTTGTTGTTGCGGAAGGCCTGCCACTCGGACTCGTTGGAGTGCGCCAGCAGAATACCTTCATAAGGAATCGCGCCAAGACCTTCGGTACTGTTGTAATTACCTTCCTGAGTCGCTGTCAGTAGTGGGTGTAGTACTTTGATGGGCGCCTTGAACATTTCGACGAATTCCATGAGGCCCTGATTGGCACGACACAAAGCTCCTGAGAAGCTGTAGGCATCTGGATCGTCTTGAGAAAATTCTTCCAGCTGTCGGATATCGACCTTACCAACGAGGCTGGAAATATCCTGGTTGTTTTCATCACCGGGCTCCGTTTTGGCTATAGCAGTTTGATTGAGAATACTCGGGTAGAGTTTCACAACGCGGAACTTGGAGATGTCACCTCCATACTCGTGCAGGCGTTTCACCGCCCACGGGGACATAATGTGTCGCAGATAGCGACGCGGAATCCCATACTCCTCAGAAAGGATGGCTCCATCTTCTGTGTCATCAAAAAGACCCAGTGGTGATTCAAACACCGGAGAACCTTTGATGGCATAGAAAGGAACTTTTTCCATTAACTGCTTGAGACGTTCGGCCAGGGAGGACTTACCACCACCAACCGGCCCCAGCAGGTAGAGAATCTGTTTCTTCTCTTCCAGACCCTGCGCGGCATGACGGAAATAGGAAACAATCTGCTCAATCGCTTCTTCCATGCCATAAAATTCAGGAAATGCGGAATAACGTTTAATCACTTTGTTGGAAAAGATCCGGCTCAGGCGCGGGTCTCTTGAGGTATCGACCATTTCCGCCTCGCCAATCGCCATCAACATACGCTCTGCGGCATTGGCATAGGCACTGGAATCTTCCTTACACAGATCCAGATATTCCTGCAGGCTCATCTCTTCCTGCTGTGTGGAGTCGTAACGGCTCTGATAATGATGAAACAAGGACATACACACCACCCGTTTTTAGTCGTTATTAGCGGCAGACTCATACCGGGCCATCTGCGTATCTGCCCCTCGGGCCCGGCAGATTTACTCTTGTGCCATCAAATTCTGCGCTCCCCTTTTTTCACAGAACATGGCAAGCATCTGATTTTTTTTCGCTTTGGCGAGAGCCGTACAGAACTCACACCAGATATACTACGGTGATTACGTAAAATTTAAAAGACTGTTTTAGTTGGTTATATCATGAGATATTAAACTGGTTGGCAAATAAAACCGGCAAAACTGCCTGGTAAGTTATCAGTTTTTAACACAATTACCTGTTTTTGTTTTTTTCTCACTCTTTAGTTTGAGTTTATTTCAGACAGAGCGTGCCAGCACTATCGTTTTCATGGTACACAGTAAGAAAGTTCTCATGGAACCCGACCGCCATGAACAAGAACAGACTACTGATTTTTACCGATCTTGATGGAACACTGCTGGATCATCACAGCTATAGCTCAGCCCCTGCAGCAGAAGCTCTGCAACTGCTGGAGCAGAAACAAATTCCACTGATTTTCAACACCAGCAAAACCCGCTCGGAAGCTCTTCACCTCAGGCAACAACTTCACAACCTTCATCCTTTTGCGACTGAAAACGGCAGCTGCCTTTCCGTACCGGACGGCTATTTTCAGGGTGAAATCAGGGAAACCGTACACACCACCATGTTTGGCTTCCTTTACAGCCGGATTCGTCACACCCTGATGAATATCCGGGAAGAATTTGGTTTCTCTTTTACAGGCTTTGGCGATATGGAAACCAGGGAAGTATCCAGGGTGACCGGTCTGAGTATTGAAGAGAGCCAGAGAGCCCAGGACCGTGACTGCAGTGAACCGATTATCTGGGAAGACAGTGAAGAAAACATGCAAACCTTCACCCGCCTGCTGATCGCAAGAAACCTGCAGATCACCAGAGGGGGACGTTTTCACCATATCTTCAGCGTGGGAGACAAGGGACTGGCTGTTCACTGGCTGGCTGACTACTTTCATGCCGAGTATCCCGGCGACAACTTCATTACCATTGGCCTGGGTGATGGTTTAAATGATCTGCCAATGCTGCGCAAAGTTGATTACCCCGTTCTGGTGCACGCCGAACATAAAAGTGCACCAGATGCGAGCGATATCAAAAATCTGATAACAACTGAGAAATCCGGCCCGTCAGGGTGGAATGAAACTGTCATCAAGCTGGTGCATGAGTTGCTATAAAGTTTAACCACAAATCATATTTGTTGAATTGTCAGCTTTACTGGCAACAGAGTTAGACAATTAATAGTAAAGAACCCTTAAATTTCTGATTCTGATAGAATGAGTTATTTGGCAGGGAACTATAGTGTTTGGGGGAATATCCAGATCTGGGTATAAAAGTGGGGAATTATCAGAGCCTATTGGTTCAGAATTAGAGTTAACCCTATATTCGATGAAGTATCTCAAACCTGCTTCTTTTGGCAGAGCAGTGAAGCGCATACACCCAAACTTTTATTTCCAAGATTCCCAAAGGGCTGTATTCGAAGAATTATTTTCTCATCCAGACAAAGACAAAGACAAAGAGCCTGATAGTTTTTGCGCTTATGCAATGCAGAAAGCACTGAAACAATTCAAAAAAGAAAGAACGATTCAGGTCATCGCCTCTAACAACAGCTCCCCACTGCTTACTTGGATTTCAGGAGATCCCGATATAAACCTCAATTGTCAGGTAAAAAATCCCATCGATAACAAAGTTATTTCTTGTGAACATCTTGCCTATGCCTACGCTGAAGGAAAGATTGGGCGCAGAAAACCACTATTTCATGAGATAAGTACAGAGGCTGAGCTACAGAAATATTCAGGCATTAAAACTGAGACTGATATTGAGCAGGATGCGCGAAATGGATGCCCTGCCCATGCGATTTACTTTGATAAAAAGCAGCTCCCCAAAGCCCTTTATAAAACTGCTTCGGAATTAACAGATGATCATCCAAAAAGGGATCTCCTTTTTGTAACAACCAATCATGCGATGGCGCTCACACTGACCAGATTGGGAAATGGTGGCATTCTTCTCCATTATTATGATCCGAATAAAACTCTCTGTCATAGAAAGATACTGGCACGTTCAATTAATGATCTTGGCTTATTGTCTTTTAATCCATTATTTGAAAAATATTCAGGAAACTATTTTTATACTAACACTCAGACCTGTGTTATACACAGCACTGAAACATTACCCAAAAGGGATAACTGTCAAATACACTGCTTGGCTCCCCCCAGTGCTGCACTTATTAACGATCTTATGATTCTCGGACACTTTGGGCACCCCAGCTTATCGAATGAGGTTTCTAATATGACTTGGCAGCAACTGTCAGGTAAACTTGAATCTTATGGAGTAAACAAAGAATACTGGACAGGGCTAGGAATGGCTATTAAATACTTCAGAAAAGAAGCCATTACTGACTATGTAACAGTTACTATTCGTAGTTCCTTTAATATATATGTAAAAGTACATTTATTACATTCCTGCGATCATCACGGGAAACCCATATTACATCATTTATTGAACATTGAGAAACATGATTTACTGGAAGCTTACATACTACCAATACTATCGAGTAACCTTAAAGAATATGATATAAATCTAATTCTCTCAGGGGTTGATGATAACAAAAAACCGGCCCTGCTTTATGGTTTGGAAAATAATCAGTTAACCGCTGTTAAAACCTTTATTGATATAGTGATTAACAGTAATCTTTCTTCTCTGGCGAAAGTAAAAATTCTCAGAGGAACATTGAGCTTCAATGATAACCCCATAATAACTATGCTAAATAAGCTGGGAGATATCGTGCCGATTGTATTCTACAGAAATCGTATAGAGGAAAGCTCTCTTTCGGAAAGTGACAAAGCAGATATTTTAAATCCCGGCATTCTTCTTTATGCAGATGAAGAATAAAACAATTTTTCATTAAACCGGCCTGCCTTTTGCTTGAACCCTGCCTATGCTGCCAGTGCTTCTGTCATATCTTTGACACAAGCGTAGAGAAGAATGTCTTCAGTTGGCAGTAACAGGCTGAAGAATAACAGGGGAAAAAACGATGGGCGATTTCTATCAGAATGGTGTTATTACCAACCTGCATAACCTGCGTACACGTACTCTTCAGGAGCTGGAACAGGAACTTTCCTCTTTTTCCCGATTGCGGCCAATGTCTCTGGTTCTACCCTCCCTCTACTCTGAACTGGAAGGCCCTGCATTGGGGCAGATAGTTGATGAGCTCTACGAAGTCCCCTATCTCACCGAGATCGTTATCGGGCTTGACCGGGCAGATAAAAGCCAGTTTGAAAGTGCCCGGCATTTTTTCAGCAAACTGCCCCAGCACCATCGGATTTTATGGAACGATGGCCCTCGCTTGAGGGAGCTTGACGGTCTGCTACAGAAGGAGGGCTTGTCCCCCTCGCAACCGGGTAAAGGCAGAAATGTCTGGTACTGCTATGGCTATATTCTGGCTTCAGCAAAGGCCGAGGCTGTGGCACTGCATGACTGCGACATTGTCACCTACAGTCGGGAAATGCTGGCCCGGCTGTTTTACCCTGTTGCTAACCCAGCCTTTAACTATACCTTCTGCAAAGGTTACTACGCCCGGGTTGCCGGACAGAATCTGAATGGCCGGGTTAGCCGGCTGCTGGTTACACCACTGCTGAGGGCACTGAAAAAAACTATTGGCACCCATGACTATCTGGATTATCTCGATAGTTTCCGTTACCCACTGGCGGGAGAGTTTTCTATGCGTGCACATGTTTTCAATGATATACGCATTCCCAGCGACTGGGGGCTGGAGATTGGAGTTCTGACCGAGGTAAAAAGAAATTACTCCACCCGCCGTATCTGCCAGGTAGATATTGCCGACACCTACGACCACAAACACCAGCCCCTCTCGGAAGATAATCCGGAGGCCGGGCTATCAAGAATGAGCACTGACATTATCAAGGCTATGTTCCGTAAACTGGCGACAACTGGAGTTGAGTTCAATCAGGAGACCTTCCGGACAATCAAAGCAACTTACTATCGTATAGCTCTCGATTTTATCGAAACCTATTACAACGACGGCATAATGAACGGCCTGCGGGTTGATCGGCACAGTGAAGAACAGGCTGTGGAAATGTTTGCCAAAAATATCATTGAAGCCGGCAGCCAGTTTCTGGAACGACCCATGGAGAAACCATTTATTCCCAGCTGGAACAGAATTGTTTCTGCAGTGCCTGACTTTCTGGAACGACTTTATGATGCGGTAGAGCTGGATAACAGTTAACTTCAGGCGAAACTGCCGTATTATAGGCAGCCCGACCACCTATCGAAGTTCGACGTATGATGACCGGAAAGGCTGACTCCAACGCCCGGCAACAGGCACCACGCACTCTGCGCATTGCAACCCGAAAAAGTGCTCTGGCACTGTGGCAGGCGGAATATGTCAAGGGAAAGCTTGAAGAACTGCATCTGGGTCTGACTGTTGAGCTGGTGACCATGGTCAGCCGTGGAGACAAACTGCTGGATGCCCCTCTGGCCAAAATTGGCGGTAAGGGTCTGTTCGTTAAAGAACTTGAACACGCCCTTCTGGAAGACCGTGCCGATATTGCCGTTCACTCCATGAAAGATGTGCCCATGAGTTTCCCGGAAGGACTGGGGCTGGAAGTGATCTGTGAGCGTGAAGATCCCCGGGACGCTTTTGTTTCCAACACCTATCAATCTCTTGATGATCTGCCACAGGGAGCAGTTGTTGGAACATCCAGCCTGCGCCGCCAATGCCAGCTTCTGGAGCAGCGCCCTGATCTCACCATTAACTTTCTGCGCGGTAATGTAAACACCCGTCTGGCCAAGCTGGATGACGGCCAGTATGACGCTATTATTCTTGCCGCTGCCGGTTTAATCCGTCTGGAGTTTCAGGATCGGATTCGCCAGCATCTGGATACCGGTATCAGCCTTCCTGCCGGTGGCCAGGGCGCAGTAGGTATTGAGTGCCGTACTGGAGATCAGGCAATCATTGATCTGATTAAACCTCTGCACCACGAAACCACAGCCAAATGTGTACTGGCAGAAAGAGCCATGAACCGCACACTGAACGGCGGCTGCCAGGTTCCTATTGCCTGCTTTGCCGAACTTCAGGGTGAGAACCTCTGGCTGCGAGGCCTTGTCGGCCAGCCTGATGCCAGCGAGATTCTGCGTACAGAACAAACTGTTCCTGCGGATCAGTGCGAACAGGCTGGTGTTCAGGCGGCGGAAGATCTGCTGTCCAAAGGTGCCGGCGATATCCTGGCGTCCTTGCCCCACTCAACAGCTGCCACCGTAGACAACAAATGAACCAGAGCCGGAATCGGGAAATGTCAGGCTCCCTGAAAGGGTTGAGTGTTCTGGTCACAAGACCTCAACCCCAGGCTGAAAAACTGGCACGGCACCTGGCCAGCTACGGTGCTGATTCAACAGTTCTGCCTATGGTTGAGATTAAACCTTTATTGACTCCAGGCGCTCCCCTCAACGCCCTTTCTGATCTTAGCCAGTTTGATAAAGCCATTGTAATCAGTATTCCTGCTGCTGATATCACCCTGAGTCTGGATCTCAACCACCTCAACTCCATGGACTGGTTCACTCCTGGAAGATCCACAGCCAGAACCCTTGCCAGCGCCGGCATTTCGGCGACCTGTCCGAATAATGACTTTACCAGTGAAGCTTTACTGACCCTGCCACCATTGCAAAATGTCCACGGACAGAGGATTCTGTTACTTAAAGGTGAAGGGGGACGTGACCTGCTGGAACGGGAGCTGACAAAACGAGGCGCTAAAGTTGTTCCAGAGTTTCTGTACCAGCGGGTTTGCCCTAAATATCCTGCGGGAACACTGGTACAGATAGTGGCAAGCAAGGGTATTAATGCTATCGTCGCTACCAGCTCCCAGATAGTGACTTCCCTGAGAAGTACAATTGATCTGGAAAGATATGAAAGTCAGCTTGATGATATTCCCCTGCTGGTTCCCAGCCCAAGGGTTGCGGTACATGCAACAGAAAGCGGTTTTAACCGGGTCATAACCTGTGCAGGGGCCAGTAACCAGCATATTGTCGATGCACTGCAGGAACTGGTTGAGCAAGAGCCTGCAATATAAGACAGAATTCGATTGAAAGGTTTCCTGTACTCCAACCTTTCATAATCAACAAACGAAAATGAGTGGACCAGGGTGAACGATAAGACGTCAAATCAGACATCTCCTTCAACCGAAATCACTACACCGGAAAAGCCATCCGGGACAGATCAGCGGAAACAGGAAGCCAAACTTCGCCCTCGGAAACAGAAGGCTGGCAGTAAGTCAGGCTCACTGGCACTGCTGCTCTCCCTTATTACATTGGCAGGAATAGGGGGGGCAGGCTGGTACGGCTACCAAACGATATGGCCAGAAGTTGCCAGCCAGATCTGGGTTAATCAGAAGCTCAGCAGCACCCAGGCTTTTGTAGCCTCTGAGCTGGCTCAGATGTCCCGGTCGGTTAATTCAAGAACAACCGAAATCGACGGACAGTCTCAGCGGCTGGTTACCCGCCTGGATAATCTGGATGTCCGTTTTAACAGGCTGCAGGCTGCTGATCGCAATGACTGGAAACTGGCAGAAGCGGAATACCTGATGCGCCTGGCCAACCAGCGTCTGCTGACCATGCATGACCTGAAAAGTGCCCATACTCTACTGGCCCAGGCCGATGAGCTTCTGGTGGCCGTAGATGAATATGGCCTGTTCGGTGTCCGGGCAGCTCTGGCCGAAGATATTGCCGCCATAAGAGCAACCTCTGAAGTTGATATTGATAAAGCCTGGCTGGAGCTTAATGCCATCTCCAGTCGTATCGAGCAGCTGGCAACACTCTCCTACCAGAAGCCTGAAAGTACTACAGAGGTGAAAGCTCCTGAATCAGCACAGAATCAGCCGCAAACCTGGCAGGATCAAATTACAGAGGCTGCGGAGTACATCTGGAATGCTTTTGCTGGCCAATTCCGTATACGGGAAACCGGAAAAACAGTAGTTCCTGAACTTTTGGCCCCAGAACAGGAGATGTACCTGCGCCAAAACCTGAAGCTGATGCTTGAACAGGCCCAGACAGCCCTTCTCCAGGGGCGAGCAGACATCTACCGAACCTGCCTGCTGAATGCCCGGAAGTGGCTGGATAAATGGTTCCTGAATAACGGCCAGGAGATGCAAGCACTGCAAGAGTCTCTGGCAGCTCTTGCCGGTTCAGAAGTTGAACAGCAGATTCCCGACATCAGTCGTTCGCTGACAACTCTAAAAGCGTATATCAACGACAAAGCCAGCCAGCGCCTGCCTGTAGAAGCTGTCGAACAAGAGTCTGAAAATAACTCTGATAACAACGATGAGGATCAGTGATGAGAAAAACTGGTCTGGCAGCCATTCTTCTACTGCTTGTAATCGCCGGTAGTTTTTATACTGCCCGTTATATTTTCCAAGATGCTGGCTATGTATTGATCGCCTATAACGGCTACACACTGGAAAGTACTCTCTGGGCACTTCTGTTGGCCCTGATGGTTGTCATTATTTCCATTAAGGCACTATCCGGCATTATCCGCCTGTTTATTGGTGGAGCTGGTCTTGTCTATCCCCTGTCATCAAAGGCCAGGCGACGCCGCTCACAGAAACTGGCGAATAAAGGATTAATCCTGTTTGCTAACGGCCACTGGAAGCAGGCTCAGAAAGTTCTGAGTCAGGCCGGCGATACTGGCGCCTCACCTCTGACCAGTTATTTGGTTGCAGCCCGTGCTGCCTGTGCCAACAATGACATGGATGCCTGCAAGGAAAACCTGCGCAAGGCTGATGAAGTTGCTCCTGCTGCGTACATGGCTATCGGTATTACTCAGGCAGAAGCACAATTGTCCCAGAGACAACTGGAGCAGGCCCTGGCAACACTGCAGTCATTGCGAAAAAAATCCCCCAAACATCCCTATGTTCTCAAGCTACTCAAACAGACTTATGAACAACTGAGTGACTGGCAGTCTCTGGCAAAGCTCTTGCCCAGCCTGCGCAAGCTGAAAGTCCTGAACAGCGAGGCTTTAGAGTCCCTGGAAAAAAACATTTATAACGAGCTGTTTGAGCAGGCCTGGAGCAAGGGCCGCAGCCAGAGAGAATTGACCACCCGGATCACCCCGGCTAATCAGGTCTGGCAGTCATTGAGCAAACCCCAGCGCAGAAACCATGAGCTTGCGTACAGCTATGCCCGTTGTCTGCACAGGCTTGGCGCAGACCATGAAGCCGAGAGTTTTATACGCCGCCACTTGCCGGCCCTGTACAGTGCTCCGCTTATTCACCTGTTTGGCCGCCTGACCAGCGAAGACCATGGCCGACAGCTGCTCGCTGGCGAAAAACTATTGGCAGAACGACCAAATGATCCTGACCTGTTGCTGGCCCTTGGCAGAATCTGCTCAAGAGACAAACTCTGGGGCAAAGCACGGGAATACCTGGAAGCCAGTCTGCAACTACGCCACTGTCTGGATACTTACAATGAGCTCGGACAGTTGATGGCACAGCTGGAAGAGCATGAACTCAGTTCAGGTTATTTCCAGAAAGGCCTGGCCATGGCTACTCAAAAGGAGTTTTGAGAGCCATAAAATTCAAATCGGTAATGCCGCTTTATCTGAATGGGAAAGCGGCAATCTAGCAACAAAACCCGGAAAGCCAGATGACTCGTTTTTATCCCACCATTACCGCTGTTTCCGGTTTTCTGGTGGTTGCACTGGGAGCCTTTGGCGCCCATATTCTCGCCCCACAATTTTCTCCACGGATGATGGATATCTGGGAGAAAGCCGTAAATTACCAGATGTTTCAGACCGCAGCCCTTGGCTTTACAGTCGTTCTGGCGCTACAGTCATCCAGTCGGTGGCTACTATATTCCTTACGACTTTTCAGTACTGGTACTCTGCTGTTTTCCGGCAGTTTGTATCTTATGGCGATCACCGGTGTTAACAAGTTGGGAATGGTGACTCCCTTTGGAGGAACTGCACTTTTGCTGGGATGGATTATGCTTGCCATTCACTCTTCACGCTTTTTTAAGGACAGGTAAGCATTTTCCCAAAAGACTGTTTGATATCCTGAATAACTTCGTATAATGCGCGCCCCAGTATTTTCTCAATTGCCGCCTTCATGACCGACACAGATACTCAACATCATCGCAAGATCAAAAGCTTTGTCCTGCGCGCAGGTCGCATGACCACAGGTCAGCAACGGGGATGGGATGTTGTTTTTCCCAAACAGGGCCTGAAGCTGGAAAACAACCTTCTTGATCTGGAAGCTACTTTTGGCCGCAAGGCTCCCCTGGTGGTCGAAATTGGCTTTGGTATGGGCCTGTCTCTGATTGAAATGGCCGGGAACGAGCCTGACAAGAATTTTATTGGTATAGAGGTTCATCGTCCTGGAGTTGGCAGCCTGATGAACGAAGCTGATAAAGCTGGACTCTCTAACCTGCGGGCATACTGCGACGATGCTGTTGAAGTGCTGAAGAAGTGCATTCCGGATAACAGTATCAGCCGGATGCAGATTTATTTTCCCGACCCATGGCATAAAAAGCGTCACAACAAGCGTCGCCTGGTTCAGCCAGCATTTATCAGCACTATCTTTCCCAAGATGAAAACAGGCGGTGTACTACATATGGCCACAGACTGGGAAAACTACGCCGAACAGATGATGGAAGTTATGTCAGCGGCTGAAGGCTGGAATAATCAGATGGGTGAAAGCCAGTATGCTCCCAGACCGGACTATCGCCCTGAAACCAAATTTGAGCGACGCGGCCACAGACTTGGACACGGAGTCTGGGATCTATTGTTCGAAAAAGAATAAAGTTCTTCAAATGCCCGGTGAATAGCCGGGTTTTTTTACTATATAAATACCCTATAAAAACCCTCCATATTTTTATTTTCAGGAGCGGGCATTTCTCTATGGATACCATAGTCTGCTTATGACGGTTTTACTTAATTGCCTGATTTAAAACCGCTTTAACTCACAATTGCTTTTACGATCAATCTTTCACGGAAATAAGACAAATTGCTTTCAAAATAAATACCGCAAGTATCGTTAATAACGGGAAATAAGGAAAGCAGCAGGAAAAATTAAAAAAAGCCTGACACCAAAGCAGAGGGGGGAGGAGGGAGGTGGTGTCAGGCTCACTATTACAACCAGAAGTCAGGGAGTAATGAAAAAGCGTGGGCAATAATAGTCTTAATTAAAATTCACGAAATCCGTACATGCACGCTACAAACTGCCAAGACTACTTAAACAAAAGTTGAGCAATAACACTTCTGAAAACAGTTAAATAAACTATTGAAGTAATTTCCGCTAAAATAGCTGACCAATTAGATTAACAGTACCTATTTCCATGCATCGCACAGGCGTTTTTGGCTCAGCATTTGATCCACCGACTCGAGGACACCTTGACGTTCTGCATCAGGTCGCCCATGAGTTTGATACCATTCTTCTGGTTCCCAGTGCAGCCCACGCTTTTTCCAAGAAATCACTGCCGCTGGAAGTACGTACAGAGTTGCTGGAAGCTTTCTGCAGGGATATATCTAAACTCCCCTGCACAGTAGAGATCTGCCTTTTGGAAGCTGACTTGTTGCTCCAGGCCCCCCATAAACCGGTGTATACATACGATCTTCTCAAAGCATTGAATCAGAAATACCCAGACCACGAGATCTGCTTTATCCGAGGACCGGATAATGCCAAAAAAGAAACCTGGCAGCGTTTTTACCGTTTCCAGGAAATAGAGCAGGGCTGGCCAATTGTTACCGTCAGGGAGAAACTTCCGATCCGGAGCTCCCTGCTCAGGGAGCTGATTATCAATAACCAGAATCAATCTTTTCAGGATGAGCTGGCAAAGTTGGTGACCCCATCTGTACAGGCGCTTATAGTTGAAAAAAACTTATACCAGGCAAAGCCATGAGCGATGACAACTCTTTTACCTATGAAGTCGAGAAAGAAGAGCCTCTTTATAAAGGATTCTTCACTGCTGTGCGATATCACCTTCGCCATACTCTATTTCAGGGAGGACTCAGTTCTCTGTTTAGCCGTGAAGTGTTTTTGAGAACACCGGCCGCTGCAGTACTGCTTTATGACGACCTGGAAGATAAGGTTGTCCTAGTTGAGCAATTTCGCGTCGGTCCCATGGTTGCCAACGATTATCCCTGGATGCTGGAAGTCGTTGCCGGCATTGCAGAACCAGGAGAAAACCCGGAAGAAGTTGCTATCCGGGAAGCTGAAGAAGAAGCAGACTGTAAAATCACCCAATTAATACCCGTCAGCAGTTACTACCCGTCTCCAGGGGCCTGTAATGAAGTTATCCACCTTTACTGTGGTCTCACGGACAGCCGGGGAGCTGGCGGAATCCATGGTCTGGATCATGAGAACGAAGATATCAAAGTCCATGTGCTCTCCTGTGATGATGCGCTGATAATGCTGGACTCTGGAAAAATTAATAACGCAACAACAATTATTGCCCTGCAATGGCTGAGAACATATAGAAGCAGCCATGAGCGGAAAATAAAAAACAAGGGCTGAAGTCATATGAACAAACTGGCAAAAAAGACACATCCCACCCAGGGCTGTTTATCACGGAAGTGCATTTTCCATCTGCTCGAACTGGCAAAAAAGACTCTTCCCGCTCGGAGCTGTTTGCTGGTTATCGCTTTTGCTGTCGCTGCCGGATGCAGCTTAACTCCATATAGAAATGGCTTTCCCAGTCAGGAAGGGTGGGCAATTCTGCCTGTAATTCCTCTGGATTCAACAGATAACAGCATTCAGGTCGAACGGATGTTGACTGTTCTGCTGGCTGCAAACGGCGTTCAGAATGTTGAACTGCCGCCCAGTACGGAAACCAGCGGCCAGTCAACTCTGGTTAACAATGCCCACAGGCTTAAAAATGCCAGCCAGTGGGCCAGACAGCACGCCATTAAACTGGGACTGAATGGCTCTATCGATCAGTGGCATCAGGAACCTGATGGTCGTTTCTCCGTTGGTTTAACCTTGAAACTGACGGATGTGGATACCGGAGAGGTTTTATGGACTACGACAGGTCAGGGAGAAGGACGCCCCGGCGAAAAACCTCTGGATGTGACCCGCAACCTCACCAGAACCCTGCTATCCGGCCTTCCCTTAACAGAGAATCCCTCAGCTTCAGGATGGAGAAACTGGTTTGACTGGCTACCAGATGTCTAATCTGAATAGATAGCCATCAGATCAGGAAACTTATCATGCTTTATGGCCTCAGGGACGAAGCCGGAACCTTGATAGCTGTTGGAAAACTACAGCTGACTCAGGAATGGGAACCCATCGACAAGCAGTCTGATGAAGTCCGTCAGTTCCTGCGAAAACAAACCCCGGAAGCCCAGGCTTTGGAAGAGGCAGACAGTCAGTTTATTCGAGTACTGGATGATCTTATTGAGCTTATGATCGAAAAGAACCTGATTCAGTTCACCGAGCTACCGGACCCTGCCCAACAGAAGCTACTAAAGAGACGCTGGTACCGCCAGCAGATAAGGGGGGACGAAGATACCAACCACTTTATCGACCCCCAAGAAGGCTTGCTCTGAAGTTCTTCTCAGCTCGCAGAATCTTGGAGACATCCACATTCATACTGTTGAGCAGCTGACCGGTGCTGTGAAGAATCCGGTATCGGGAAAAGATCTCTGCATGAACAACCTGGATAAAATCTCTCTGGGACTGGAACAGCTCATTTTCAGTATCCAGAAGATCCAGTAGTGACCTTTTCCCCAGCTGATACTGCTGCTGGTAAACCTTGGCAACTTCTCTACTCGCCTCGATATGTTCGCGCAGGTAACTTATTTGCCCATCGAGATAGATAAAGGCATCCCATGACAGCCTGAGATCTTTGGTAGCACTGCGGTAATTCAGCTCTCTGTTCGCCCTGGCCTCTTCCACTCTCCAGGCAGCCTCCCGTCTGCGGGCCTGATCAGCCCCGCCATTGTAGAGGTTATAGGAGAAATTCAGCATGGCGGATAACTGATCGATTCGGCCATCCGTGGTTGGTATATCAGAGCGGATATCACTCCAGGACTTGCCAACCTCCAGATCCAGTTGAGGCAGGAAGCTGCTTCTTAAAGACTGGGCCTGAGCTTCATAGGCCTTGATATCGTAACTGGAAGCCAGAATAGAGGGATTATTATTGCTGACCAAAGCCATGGCTTCATCCAGCGTTACCGGCAGCAGAGTCTTTTCCACCACAGGCATCACCAGTGCTTTGGGTTTCTGACTGACGATATTGAAAAACTCACTGCGGGCGTTGGAGAGATCATTGATTGCTGTTACCAGATTTGCGCTGGCACGGGCTCTCCGACTGCGAACCTGTTCCAGATCAGAGGTACGAGCCAGTCCACTGCTTGTCCGCTGGTGAATCTGATCATAGATCTCATCGTGCACAGCCAGATTCTCCCTGGCCAGCTCAACCAGCTGTTCTGAGCGGATAACCTTCAGATAGACCTCAGTCACGTTGAGAGCCACATCTCCAGCTCTGGAGTACATCATCAGGTTGCGGGACTGGGCATTCATCTGGGCACCTTCCAGACGATTCTCGGTTCGGAACCCATCAAACAGCATCTGCTGCATCAGGATAGTGGCATCGCTGACCCGGTCTGAGCTTTTGTCATATCTTGCTTCCAGGCGATTATGCTTGCGCTGCCAGCCAAGACGACCAGTAATCCCGAGTTTGGGTAAAAAGTTTGCCCTCTCAACATCCACTGTTTCCTCACTGATCCGGAAACGGTTCATGCTGATTAGAATTTCTGGATTGGTTTCAATGGTATATGTAACTGTTTCCTGCAGGGTATCAGCCACGGAGGTGCTGACCAAAAGCAGCAGATAGCTCCCTAAGAGCCCTCTTGCAAGGGTAAAGCAGCGTCCCATCCATGGACCCTCTTGATTGAAAAGCCACACTGTGACTGATATTCCTGCCAGAGCGGGATCAAATACTGAATCCCATCCCCATACGAGGCTGTTATCGGCGGCTTCTGCTAATCAGTTTAGAGTCATTATCTTGTTACCCCTATGAATTTTTGGAGGGGTAATTATATGCAGGTTCAGGAGAGCAAGTTACCATTATCGGTCAACTGGTTCGTTATCTGGGTCACATCCGTAGTGCCATAATTGGCTGAAAGGTCTACCCCATCCAGCACTATCTTCTGTACCACTGGACCACCTTCTGTTGTGCTGACCCCTATCGTTGTATCTCCCCCGTTAAAACTGAAGCTGAGGAACTCATCCAGATGAGTGGAAGCATTCTCTGGCAACAGCTCCCGAAGGTCCAGTACGTCACCGAAGGTCGTGGCGTTAAAGTTCGTAATGGTATCAGTAGCAGGGGCCGATTCTGTCCCTTCATGCCCAGCCTCCCAGACAAAGAAGTCCTGCAGATCTCCGCCGGTCAGGGTATCGTTACCAGCCCCACCTATCAGTTCATTATTTTCATTCGATTCGCCAGTCAAAGTATTTGAACCAGCACCACCGGTATAAGTATTGTCGATCCCGACCAGGCTGATGGAAATGGCTGATGTTGACGACCAGCTGTCCGTCAGTGTGCCGCCTATATCATATTCACTGACAGTCACCGATATATTCATGAACAATCCTGACCAGGAGGACAGACTCAGTCCATCAGCAAGTGCATCGATACTATCCAGACCTGCATTTGCCCCAGGGATTGCTGTCCATACCAGCTCTGTACTGGTAATATCATCTCCGGTCACCGTGCCGACATCAAACCACTCAGAGGGAATATTGAAAGTTGTACCCTGTGGTTTAGTAATACGAATTTCAGTGATCTTGTCGGTCGGATTCTGGGTAGTAGCTACAAAGTCGATTGGAATAGCATTGCTGGATGTATCAACACTGTCCACCATAGTGTAGTCGGTAATCAGAGCCTCATCTGCCACTTGAATATCATTGGCTCCATTAACATACACGGTCAAAATACTCTGGCTGATTGCCCCGCCAGAGTCCATTGCTGTGTAAATAAATCGTTCATTCCCCGTTTCACCGGCATTAAGACTGTTGGTGGAATCAAGGCTGTTATCAATATTGTATATGTATGTACCGTCACCCCTGATTGTCAGGGTGCCGTAGAGCCCCTGGAGAGTGACGCCTTCATTCGTGACTGCCTGGGAAGTGCCATCTTGCAGCTCAACAGTCGTCACGGTTTGTCCGTCAGTATCGTTGGCCAGTACGTTACCCTGTACACCTTGTTCGATAGCTGTTGCATTTTCGACCCAGCTAATACCTGTTGAGCTGTTCCATTCACCAACCAGCCCGGTATCCGTATCAATCGTTGCCAGCATTGGCGTGTCACGGCTCCACGCGATACCTACCAGTTCTCCCTCAACCGAAGCCAGGGCATTAAGGTGCGTGCTGTCATAAGCATTGGGCAGAGCCTTAAAAGTCGTATTTCCCATCTCTGGATTAATGCGTACGAAATGGAAGGTATCGGGAGAGTTGGAGTCATAGGCCTGCACATAGAGTGCGCCATCATGCCAGACAATATCTCCATAAATATGAGTAAAGCCAGCGGAGGATACGTTACCCAGGCTGGTTACTCCCCCCGTACTACCATTGACAGTGTATATTTCCCCAACCTCAGTATTCGCATAAATGGTTCCGTCTGGAGCCACCGTTAACCCGGTAATATTGGTTGACCCCGTAAGTCCGTGTGCTCCTATGACTGTTGTCGTCTGTGTAGCAGGATCAACAGAGTAAATATTGGTGTTGTCAGCACCATAGAGTGTGCCTGTGGGTGACTGGGCTATCGCCTGCAGGTTTGTGGCACCGGTTATTGGGCCCAGGCGATGGGTGACTCCCGTTTCAGTATTCACAACACTTAAATACTCTGTACTGCCGCTCTCTTCGAGCACATATATTGCCTCAGCAGAAAGTGAAGACTCATTGATTGTGACACTGTCAGCATTGGCAAAGAGGTCTGGAATAATGGAAACGGCCAGATGCGCTATTGAGGTCGTCGTACCATCGGTGACGGTATAGGAAAATACTTCAGTCCCTGAAGTGACGGAACTTAGGGGGGTATAGGCGTAGGTTCCATCTGGAGCGATAATCAGGGTACCGTGTTGTCCAATGATATTGGTTATCCCGGATGTCGGAATAGCTACTCCCGCCACTTCAACCAGAGTCAAAGCGTCACCATCAGCATCGCTGTCATTGGCCAGAAGCCCTTGGCTGGCTACACTGTTTGCCGCTATAAGTTGCCCCTCAGTAACGGTCAGAGTGTCATCAGCTAAAATCGGGGCGATGTTGCCAGGAGCATTAACTGTGATATCCAGTGTGGAGGTTGATACATCGCCGTTTTCATCCTGGATGGTGTAGGTAAAGTGGTCGGTTTGTGACTCTGCTCCACCAATAAGAGCATTAATCTCCTGGCCTGTTAATACCCGTTCATAAACCCGGACTTCATCTATCTGGCCATCAAATGTGAAAGCCCCCTGCTGTACGCCATCATGGTATTTATTGACAGGTCCCGCAGAGCCAAGCCCAACACCACCAACAACATCATTCAGGGCCTGGGCACTGTTTGATACACCAAAACTGTTTCCATCAAGAAAAGCTTCCAGGGTGCCTGCTGTACCATCTAGTGTCAGCGCAACATTGTGCCACTGACTACTATCCAGGCCGGAAATATCCGTGCTGAGGTACTCTCCACTCCAGTCAGCGCCATTGTGGGCACCGGCGTAGAGGGTGTTGTTCTGGATATAGATAATAAAGCCACCATTACCACCACCTTCGGTATAGAGTACCTGACGGCCTGACAGATCATTATCAACACCTGGCTTAAAGGAAAAACTGATGGTACGGGCTTCAATATCACCGCCATGGGATTCGATGTTGTCGCTGTAACCATGGGAAGCTTCAACTTCGATATTAAAGGGATCGCCAGGAATGACTTTATTAATAACAATATCATCGAGATTAAAGCTAATGCCGTCAGTTCTAAACCGAAGCTCTGTTGTAGGGTCTCCTGTAGCCGGGAGGGTTAATGTTTTCGTAGTATTTATAGTTCCTGTTCCTGGCTCTATAGTATAGGTTGCAGCTACTTCCCCTCCCCATAATACTTCGATCTCCCCCGTATAGTCAGGACGCAAGATACAGCCAAGAGCAAAAGTGAGCTCATACATCTCTACTAAACTATCACTGGTATCTACATTACGAACGGCCTCCTGTGCCAACGAAACGCTTAAGTACCAGAAATTATTTGGATTTATGTATGCGCCCAATCCTTCAATTTGCCATCCCTGAGCTGAATATAAAACACTAAAATCATTATTTAGGACTTCTGTATTTTCCCAAGGATCAATATAATCATCCACTGTCGCACTGTGAATATCTCCAAATGATACATGATCACCGGTACCATCCAGACTTAATGCATTGCCTGATACCCCTCCAGAAACAATTGCGGCTTGCCCCTGTAAAGTTCCCTGGTCAGCGTGCCTGTCAACCAATGACTGGTCCCGCACGATTGTATCGGATGTAGACTGGTTGAAACCCCAGTAAGCGACCAGGTCACTATGTGTATCTATATCCGCAGCACTGTATGTGTAGGAGCCATCAGGTCTTATTGTCAGTGAACCAAGATCACCTTCAATTGTTGTTGCCCCTGTAGAAGAGACTGATTCACCATTCATCGATATCAGTCGGATATTTGATCCATAATCATTTCCCAGCATGCCGTTTTGTTGGTCAAGCATCTGCCCCGTTAATATAGATCCTGTATCTGATACGGCTATAGGCTCAATACCTGATACGGTTACAGGCTCAATACCTACAACAGTTTCTGGCTTCAATACCATAACGGGCTGTATCTGTGTGCCGAAAACAGATGCACTTTGACTGGAATTGATAAAGTCTTTTTGATGCAGGTTTATTGGGCTGTTGACTAACTGTTCTGATGTTTTTTCAAAAGTGGAGTCATGAAGACTACTCTGCCTCTGCTCAGGTTTACTGAATAGCGAGTGCTCATCTTGATTCAGGTTATAGTCATTAAGATCGAGCAACTTTTCCCGCCCAAAGGTGTCTTCTGCTTCTTTATTTTCCTCAGAATCATTACTCTGTTTTTGTTCAACGAGTTGTATGCCCTGTTGTTTATCCAGTATTAAGAGCCCTGAATCATCTGGTTTTTCACTTTCAAACTGATGTTCTTTTTCACTATTTGTATCAGTAAAATTTGAAGCTCTATCATCAGATACAAATTCTTCATCAATTCTATCCTTTGTTCCTTCCTCGCCATCATTCATTTCTTCTAATGCTTTTTCAGTTTTCTTTTTGCTGTCTTGCTGAATAGCCCCTGCACCTGCTGATGACAGGAGACTGTTTAATAGAGAGACGTCTGGAACAAAGGGGGTTCCGGCTGGAGGCAAAGTCAAAGCACTGGCCGCCGGAACTGTAAACAGATCACCATTGGGAAGAACAAGAATGGCTGTACTGCCTTCTGAAGTCTGTAGTGTATCGCCTGGCAGCAACTCGCTTCCTGCTGACAGCTCTCGAACAGTGCCATCAGGAGAAACAGCGACTACAGTGCCTGTAATTTCCTGAACTGTAATATTGCTTTCATTTCCTGGCTGCAATGTTTGCCTCCTTACCTAACAACTGCTGACCAGATTTCCTTCTGATCAGATATATGCAAACTACGACCGGCTGGCACAGATAGATTTTTGTTCCGTTTATTAACAACTATTGTTATCGCTCTGTTAAAGCATTATGCCGGGCTTTCAACACGGGCTTAAGTAGATATGACATGATTGTTTTCTTGCCGGTCACGATATCAACCTGGGCATGCATCCCTGGAATAATCTCCAAAGGTTTGTCCTCTGTACCAAGGTGATTTCTATCTGTCTTGATCCGAACAATATAGGAACTTTCGCCCTGGTCATCTGTAATAGTATCTGCACTAATATGGTCAACCTTGCCTTCAAGACCACCATAAATAGAGAAATCATAGGCACTCAGTTTAACAACGGCCCTGTCACCAATATTGAGGAAGGCAACATCTTTGGGGTTGATTTTTGCCTCAACCAGCAAAGCCTCTTCTACTGGAACAATTTCAATGAGATCCATTCCGGGCTGTACTACCCCACCAATTGTTGTGACATGAATCTTCTTCACAATGCCCGGCAAGGGAGAACGGACTTCCCGTCGGGAAACCTGATCTTCCAGCGATTTTCTACTCTGACTCAACTGAGCCAGTTTCACTTCCTGATCCCTGAGTTCTTCCAGTGCTTCTTCCCTGAAGTTCAACTGGGTTTCACGCACACGCCCACGCTGCTCCTGCAGGGTTGACTGAAGACGTGGAAGGGAAAGTTCTGCCTCATTAAGTTCGGACAGTAGATCATTGACTCGCTGCTCCAGCTGAATTAATTCAACTTCTGAAACAACCCCTTTAAGAGCCAGAGGTCTGGTTATATCCAACTCCTTCATACCAAGATCATAACTGCGCTGCAGGTGATCCCGACGGGTCTCCATGGCTCTGAGCTCCTGCTCACTCTGACGAATACGTTCCTTGAGAATATCCAGTTCAGCTTCAAGACCTTCTATGCGGCTGTTATAAACATCCCTTTCACGGCTTATCAGATCTGTGTACTGCCTGACACTATCCGGGAACGTTAACCTCTTCTCCTCAGTCTCAGCTTTTAATCGTGAAATGGTTGCCAAAACGCTGAAGTACTCAACTTCCGACTCCTGGAAGGTAGAGTTAAAACTGATATCATCCAGCCGCATTAGTGGCTGACCTTTCTCCACCAGCTGCCCCTCTTTGACCAGAAGAGCTTCCAAAATCCCGCCTTCAAGGTTCTGCACTACTTGCAGGCGCGATGAAGGAACCACTGTTCCCGAACCTCGGGTAATCTCATCAACTTCTGCCCAGCTAGCCCAAAGAATGGCGATAACAATGGCCATAATGCTCAGAAGAACTAACAGACGACCTCCACTGGGTGACTTGAGGAGCATTGCCGCAGAAGCATCAGACATATACTCCAAATCAATTTTTGAAACAGTCTTTGGCCTGCTCTTCTTTCCCCCTTTAGGAAATTGTGCGACAGGAGCCTTTTGCCCCTTGGGAATGGGAGGTCTCTGCTTTTTCTTGCCCCTCTTCGGATCGAGCGGCACGGTTTTCTTGTCGCTCATCAGTGAATCCTCAATTTACCATTGCGTATGGCAGCAAAGACTTTTTCTTTAGGGCCATCAGCTACAACCTGCCCTTGATCCATTACAATCAGGCGGTCAACCAGTTCCAGCATTGAAGCCTTATGGGTCACCAGAATCATGGTCTTATTCTGGCAATAGGCATGCAGGTTTTGTCTCAAACGGGTTTCAGTCGTGTTATCCATAGAACTGCAAGGCTCATCAAGAACCATCACTGGAGCGTCTACCAGCATAGCTCTTGCCAAAGCAACGCTCTCTCTTTGGCCTCCTGAGAGGTTAGTCCCACGTTCCCCCACCTGCATATCCAGACCTTCCGGGTGCCTGTCTGCAAACTCTTTAACTCCGGAAATCTCAGCAGCCTTGAGAATAGCTCCGTCATCCATATAGCTGGCACCAAGAGAGATATTTGCTTTTAAGGTTCCGTACATCAGACAGGTGTCTTGCAGCGCACAACTAATATTGTGGCGAAGGTCGGAAGGATTAATCTGGCGCAGGTCGACACCATCAATTCGCACAGCACCACTCTCAGGCAGGTAGAGCCCTAGCAACATTTTTTCTATGGTAGTTTTACCGGAGCCAATCCGTCCGATGATGCCAACTTTTTCCCCGGCCCGGATCTTTAAACTGACATCATTTAGCGCTTTGTAGCCTTGCCCCGGATAGGTGAAATTAACCTGGTCGAATTCAATATCTCCTTTAAGAACAGGGCGATGCGCAAATGACTTCCCCTCAGGCTTGTCGGTGGGGGTTTTCATTATGTCGTTCAAAGTATTGAGTGCCACTTTGCTCTGGTTATAGCGGGTAGACAACCCGGCAACCTGGCCCATGGGAGCAAGACAGCGCCCGGACAACATAACCGTGGCTATCAATCCTCCCATACTCAGTTCACCTTCCATGATCAGATAGACCCCACCAATGACCAGAGCAACGGTCATAAGTTGCTGAACATAGGAAGCAACAACACCTGCAGATGACGAGAGCAGCTTACTGCGAATTCCCCAGGTGGCTATATGTCCGACATTTTTCTCCCACTTGGCCTGCATCTCACTTTCCGCCCGAGCCACCTTGATACTTTCAGCGCCTCCCAGAACTTCAATCAAAGCGGCATTTTTCTGGGCTGAAGAACGAATCGTCATATCAACTGTTTTGCGCAAGGGAGCCTGCAGGGCCATGCCATAGAAAGCAATTATGCTCGCACCTATTGCGGGAATAACTGCCAGAGGCCCTCCAATAAATCCAACCACCATCAAAATAATCAGGGTAAAGGGGAGATCAACAAGGACTGTGATGGTTGATGAAGTGATAAAATCCCGGATACTTTCAAATTCCTGGATATTTCTGGCGAAGGAGCCAACTGACTGCGGCCTTGACGCCATGGACATACCGAGAACTTTTTCAAATATCCGCGAAGATAGAAGAATATCTGACTTCTTACCTGCAAGATCAATAAAATAACTGCGCATAATTTTCAGCACAGCATCAAAGGTAAATAGAACGATAGCACCGGAAGCCAGCACCCATAGGGTTTCAATGGCATTATTGGGGACAACCCGGTCATAGACATTCATCACGAACAGAGGGCTGGCAAGGGCAAAGATATTGATCAGGAAAGAGGCTAACAGGACATCCCGGTAGATACGCCAGGACTGAGTGATTGTTCCCCAAAACCAGTGCTGTGAACGTACTTTCAGGGTCTCGGGAGTCCGGTCATCATACTGGAAATTTTCTCTTATAAATAATGCATGTCCAGAATACTCTTTGTTCAGCTTGGCGATACTGATCTCTCGGGTGCCACTGCCAGACTCAGGCATAACCACCTTGGCACTGTCTCTTTTGAGGTCCAGATCAGTCATAATGCAGGCCTTACGGCCCTTTAGCAGCAGAACAACGGGAGTCACCAGGCTTGATATTTTCTTCAGGGGAGTTTTTACAAGCCTTGCCGAGAATCCACCTCTGGCAGCAGCCCTGATAAACAGTTCTGCTGTCAGACAGCCATTTTTAAGAGGGAGGCCATGCTTCAGCGCGTCGGCGCTGCAGGGCCGACCATGGATACGGGTGATAGTAACCAGGCAGTCCAGAAGCGGGTCTAGATGGGTACTTCCATCCCTGGGAATAGACCAGTTCTTCTGCGGCTCATTGGGCTCTGACATGGCTGGGAGAACATCCTTTACACTACTCTCCCCGAAAGCCTAGGAGCGGACAGATCAACAGTCTGAATATTCAGGTATTTTTGCCATAAACCAGACAAAACCCTGATTCAGATTATTCAGAAAAATTTGTCCACAGGCTGGATTGACGCGACTTCAGTCTTTGGAGCCCTGTCCGCCGCTTGGCTCAAGCATCTGTGGTATTCTGCTCGAACACTTCAGCCTTCATCTTCTTGAGCCCGATATGGCGAACATCAGTGCCTTTGACCAGGTAGATGACATACTCGGCAATATTCCGGGCATGATCACCAATACGCTCCAATGAGCGCAAAACCCACATAATATTCAGAACCCGGGTAATAGAGCGGGGGTCTTCCATCATATAGGTCACCAGCTCACGCATGGCGGAGCGGTATTCCCGGTCAACAGACTTGTCCTCCTGAGCTACAGCCAGAGCCATGTCTGCATCAAAGCGGGCGAAAGCATTCAGGGCATCCTGAACCATACGGCGGACATGGGTACCAATATGACGAGCTTCAATATAACCACGGGGCGATTCACCATGCTCTGCCAGCTCCATAGAGAAACGGGCAATCTTGGCGGCTTCATCACCAATGCGCTCCAGATCAGTTGAAGCCTTGGTGCAGGCAATAACCAGCCTTAGATCTGAAGCTGCAGGCTGGCGCCGGGCCAGAATTCTGGATGCTTCTTCATCAATGGAAACTTCCATGAAGTTCACATCGTCATCTTTGGCCCTTACGCTGAGTGCCAATTCACTATCAGCAGCAATAAGGGATTCAATAGCATCTGTAACCTGCTTTTCTACAGCGCCTCCCATAGCCAGTAGCTGACTACGCAACTCTTCCAGCTCAGTATTGAACTGCTGAGAAATGTGCTGGTTCAGATCCGTGTTCATATCCACTGACATAAATTTTTATCCTTAGGTCTGTTGATAACCTAACCGTATCGACCGGTTATGTAATCCTCGGTTTTTTTCTCCCGGGGATTGGTGAAAATGGTATCTGTATCACCGAACTCAATCAGCTGCCCCATATACATAAAGGCGGTGTAATCAGATACACGGGCTGCCTGCTGCATGTTATGGGTGACAATTACTATGGTGAATCTTTCTTTCAGTTCGTTGATCAGTTCTTCAATTTTCAATGTAGAAATCGGGTCAAGGGCAGAGGCCGGTTCATCAAGAAGTAAAACTTCCGGCTTTACCGCGATGGTTCTGGCAATAACCAGACGCTGCTGCTGACCACCGGAAAGCCCAAGTGCACTGTCGTGCAGCCGGTCTTTAACCTCTTCCCAGAGGGCGGCACCTTTCAAGGCCCACTCAACCGTATCATCAAGAACACGCTTTTTGTTAATGCCCTGGATACGCAGCCCATAAGCTACGTTTTCATAAATGCTTTTCGGAAATGGGTTTGGCTTCTGGAACACCATTCCTATACGACGGCGAAGATCAGATACATCTACGCCCTTGTGATAAATATCCTCCTCCCCCTCCAGAATCACTTCACCATTGATGCAGCAGCTTTCTACCAGATCATTCATTCGGTTCAAACTGCGCAGCAGGGTAGACTTACCACAGCCGGAAGGGCCGATAAATGCTGTCACCCGCTTTTTCGGAATCGGCATATTTATGCCAAACAGCGCCTGTTTTTCCCCATAGAAGAGATTAAGGTCACGAATATCAAGACAGGTCTCTTCCTCTTCCAGAGATAATTTCCGGCGCCCACGGCCAAGGGTATCCAGGTTTATGCCGTGGGTTTTATGTTCCTGCCTGGTCGATTCCCCGATCGTTTGCATAGCCTCGACTCTCTCATCCTGGGCCACTGCTACTGATTCAGTCATAGCCTTCCACTCTCATTTTTACCCCGAATCAACTGTGATGCCAAAACAATTCATCAATTATTCATATTCAGAGCAGTGTCTGTTACAGGCCGGAATTACTATCCGGCCACCCTCTTGTTGTTTTGCAAACATCCCTCATCACAACTCTTCATAACTCTCCACATAAAAGGTGACGAGAAACGTTTCTGATGCTCTTAAATCTCAAGAGCCTTGTACTTTTCACGCAGATGGTTACGGATCGCAACCGCTGAGAGGTTTAGGGCGGCAATAACAATGACCAGCAGCAGTGCCGTTGCATAAACCAGAGGTCGTGCAGCCTCAACATTCGGGCTCTGGAATCCTACATCGTAAATATGGAAACCAAGATGCATAAATTTCTGATCGAGATGCAGGAACGGATAGTTTCCATCCAGTGGCAGGCTCGGTGCCAGCTTCACTACCCCCACCAGCATCAGTGGCGCCACTTCACCAGCTGCACGGGCTACCGCCAGAATCAAACCGGTCATCATGGCAGGGCTGGACATAGGCAGAACCACCCGCCACAAGGTCTCTGCCTTGGTAGCCCCAAGGGCCAGGCTACCTTCACGGACACTGGAGGGAATACGGGACAAACCTTCTTCAGTGGCAACAATAACTACCGGCAGAGTCAGCAAGGCCAGGGTGATGGAAGCCCACAGCAGACCGGGAGTACCAAACGTGGGAGAGGGCAGAGCTTCCGGGAAGAACAGCGCATCCATATGGCTTCCAAGAAAGTAGACAAAGAAACCCAAGCCAAAAACACCATAAACAATAGAAGGCACACCTGCCAGGTTGTTTACCGCTACCCGGATAATCCGGGTCAGGAAACCCTGCCTGGCATATTCACGCAGATAAACGGCTGCAATAACACCAAACGGGGTAACGATAATGGACATGATGATAACCATCATCACTGTTCCAAAGATAGCGGGAAAGATGCCACCCTCGGTATTCGCTTCACGGGGATCATCACTGACAAACTCCCAGATCTTGTCACCATAGAATCCGATCTTGCCAAAGATATTCATGGCATTGGGCTGATAAGCGCGAACGATCTTGGAGACATTGATTTCAATAATCTGGTTATCAACAGTTTCAGCCTGAATACTGTCACGGGTAAAAGCGATATAAAGATCACCCAGCTCTCTTTCCAGCACTTTATATTCTGCATTCAGCTCCGCACGGCTGGCAGCGATTTCAACCAACGCCGCAGGAGTGTTGATCCCTTTCAACTCCAGACCACGCTCTTTCAGTCTCAACCGCTCCAACCCACTATTTATATGACCAATGTCTTTCCTTTCTATCCTGTAAATCCTGGAATAGATATCTTCGGCCCGCTTAATACTGGCCTGCAGCGCAGCCCAGGCTTCACTGCCTGACGCCATGACAGAGCTATTCTGGCGCACATCCTTCAGAAAGCCGTAGAAGTTTCCCCACTCACGTCGTTCAAGAGCGATAGCGTTCTCAGGATACTGGACATCCTGCAGCCAGGGCTTCACCACCCAGACAAAGTCACTGCCGGACACATCACGGTTACCTACTTTAATTAGCTGACGGTCAACAAGAGCTTGATTACCAGGCTTGGGCAGGCCAGCATCAACAAGACGCTGGACAGGTATTTCTTCCACATCAGCAACTTGGCCCATCACCTTGACTTGACCATCACCTGGAATGGAATATTCAGCAGTTACTATGGCCGAAGGCCAGAAGTGCCCTAGCCCCCGCACGGCAATCAGGATCAGCAGCCCGAGAACCATCACAACACTTACGGCAACGGCTCCAGCATTCAGCCATACCCAGGGAGAACCACTTTTGAACCAGTTGCTGACAGTTAGTTTCATCGTCATTTACCGTCGCTAAATTCTTCTCAGGCTACAAACTGAATTAAAGGGAGCTGTACTTCTGGCGCAGACGGTGGCGAACCATCTCAGCCAATGTGTTAACCGCAAAGGTAAAGAGAAACAGCACCAGTGCAGCCAGAAACAGAATCCGGTAGTGAGAGCTGCCCACTTCCGACTCAGGCATTTCCACCGCGATATTTGCCGCCAGAGTCCGCATACCCTCAAAGATGTTGGCATCCATGATTGGCGTGTTACCGGTCGCCATCAACACGATCATGGTTTCACCCACAGCCCGGCCCATACCGATCATCACCGCAGAGAAAATGCCAGGACTGGCCGTCAGCAGTACAACCTTGGTCAGGGTCTGCCAGGGCGTAGCGCCCAGAGCCAGGGAACCATAGGAAAGATGCTTGGGCACACTGAAGATCGCATCTTCAGCAATGGAGAAAATGGTTGGAATCACCGCAAACCCCATGGCCAGACCAACAACCAGGGCGTTACGCTGGTCATAAGGAATGCCAAGATCATGGGTAATCCAGCTGCGCATATCACCGCCGAAAAACAGTGATTCCATGGTGCCGCTCAAACTCATGGCCAACCAGCCAAAAACCAGTATCACAGGCACCAGCATCGCTGCCTGCCAGCCCTCTCCAACACGGCTACGGATATTCAGGGGCAGCCGATCCCAGAACCAGGCAAACAGAAGCACACCGAAGGGAAGTAGGATCAGCAGACTGAATATGCCAGGAAGATTATTTTCAACGTAAGGAGCCAGCCAGAGACCAGCCAGAAAGCCAAGGATAACTGTTGGCAGCGCCTCCATCAGCTCAATAACCGGCTTAACCTTGCGGCGCATGGCTGGAACCATAAAATAGGCTGTGTAAATCGCCCCACAGATCGCCAAGGGTGTTGCCAGCAGCATGGCATAGAAAGCTGCCTTCAAAGTACCGAATGCCAGGGGCATCAAGCTCAGTTTTGGTTCAAAGTCATTATTGGAAGCCGAAGACTGCCAGATATATTCCGGTTGATTGTAAGACTCGTACCAGACTTCATCCCAAAGGGCGGTCCAGGATACTTCTGGGTGTTCATTCTCAACAGCCCAGAACGCAACTTCGTCACCAGTACGAACCAACAAACCGTCAGCCCGGGGAGCAATCCCAGCCATGGTGGCATTCTGGTCAGCAATCTTTGTCGTCAACACCAGCCGGTCAGCTGTTGTACTGTACAGGCCGAGTACACCGGCACTATCCAGAGCGAGGAAGCCTTTACGACGGTGCTCCGGAATAATCCGGGTGATAACCGCATCACCCTGTTTAAAGCCACGGATGCGGGTCAGTTCATCCTTTCCTGCACCGTCGCGAACCATAAACCACTGGCTTATATGTCCCTCACTGTCACCAGCCAGCAGAGATATCCCACCAAGCAGGAACTCCAGGGAAGTGACTGTCCGGGCATCTTCTGCCAGAGGCACAACCCGTTTGACAAAAGGCACCAGACTTTTGATATCAAGAACAGAGAGATCATCGTTACCAGACAGGGCAAAAAGCCATTTCATATCAGGGTCGAGAAGAAGACGACGCACCTTGCCTCCAATCATCGGCATGGTAACCTGCTCCCGGGTCAGGGTAACCTCTTCAGTCAGGAAATCTATATCCTTTTCCAGCCGGGTCATAAACAGTTGCCCACCACTGGCACCGGCAATAGTAAGAACTTCTTCCGAATCTCTGACTGCAACCTCCTCCAGAGGAAAACCATCAGCTACTTTGATCGACTCTTCACCATAGGGATAGGTAATGAAAGGGGTAATCAGCCGTTTGTCACCTGGCCAAGTGGTTTTGTATCGGTGTTTGAAGAGCAAGGCAGAACCGTCAGAGAGGCCAGCAATCAGCAGATTATTTCCTGGTGCGCTCTCAGCGAAGGAGATAACTGAAACACCAGCAGGAACCGGCAGCTGGCCTTCCCTCCGCAGGGATCCATCCTGAGTATCGAAAAAGGTAATCTGACCAGAGGTAGAAACCTGCAGACCTATCTCTGCCTGTTCTTCCATTGCCAGAAAAAGGCTCTCACCAGCAGCTACAGGCAGGGAGTAACTGGCCTGTTTGTGGACCTCTGCTGAGCGGAACAGAGGAATTACCTCAAACAACAAATAAAAGAAGATCAGGGTAATTGCAACAATAACCCCAAGACCACCAGTGGCAATACCATAACGAGCAACCCGATCCTTGAGCTTGCGCACATTGCGGTATCTTAAAAGTGCCGGGGTATCAAAAGAGATATCCGGAGCTGTTGAAGAAGAAACTTGTTGGCTCATTTGAGTGCTTTCATACCGGATCGGTCTGTCATGAGCGAACAGTAACCCTAGAATATGACAGTAATATGACATTGCTGCCAGGGGCTGACCGAGAACAACGAGTTAGCTAAAAAAATGCCTGTCTTTTTTTGACATATTTATTTTCGTAGCTATCCGTAAAGCATTACATATGATGGGTGTGTCGTTTATGTTTTTCTGGTGTAGCTTCGGATTATGTTTGCCTCCACTCCTGCTCAGAAAACTCCTCTTATCTTTTTTGATGGCACTATTTTTCGCACCTGTTATTTATATGCCTTCCTGCGCTCACGCCAAGCCTCCCATGTTATTACGCGCAAACTCATTGCCATCACTGACTTTTCCCACTAACCACCCGGGTGACGAAATTACCGGCCATAAAGGTCCAGCTCTTTTGTCCCCTACACTTCACGAAGCATTCTCTGTCAGGCCCCATAGAAAAAAAACAGGACATAAACCTCTTATCCGACTTGCCGCTGAAAGACAGTTCTCTAACTCATCCACAGATGGTTCAGGATCAGAAGGCTACTTTTCAGGATCAGACAGTGATATATCTCTCTCAGGCGGCTTTAAACCTGACCATGAGAAGCAGGTTAACAGACCGCAAAACCTGAAGCGGGTTCAGGAACGGTTTGAAGACTATAAGAAGAAGATTGGGCACCTTATCGAAGGAATTCAGCGATTAGGGCTTCACTCAGAGCCTGGATTCTCTACTTTATCCTCCATTTCTCCCTTTAAACCTAGAAGTGATATCAATGAGAAACTTCCTGCTGTCCTCCTTCCACAAAAGGTCAATGTAAATCCTTCACCAATTTTTCATTCTCTCCACTCGCTGAGTGACAACGAGCGAATGGAAAAATTGGCAGACTTATTTAGCATACTGAGTGTAAGTCAGAAAAAAGCGGTAACGAATACCGTTACGATTCTGGATACTTCAGGCAGTACTGCAGTAAAAGCGAACTGCAAACAGGCCTGTTCAACTGCGCTAATTACATTTGAAGAACTGACCGGACTATTAACCAGAGGGATTGTATTTATAGGTGGGTCTATTCTCATTTTTTACTACCCCACCCAAACCGTGCAGGCAACTATCCTGATTGCAGACCCAAGCCAGACATCACCCTACACAGGAAGAGTGGTTGATTATTCCCTTTGCAGGCGTAACTACCTGGCAACCTTTATGAGATTTTTACTCATTACCATGCCACCGATTATTGATTCATTTGCCCTCAAGCTTTCAGAAGTAGTTAGAGATCAATGCAACAAACTATCTGACCGGCATATCTGCAGTGGAGGAGACTGCATATTCACTCAAGATATAAACGGCCACAAAACATGCCTGTTGAGAGACATGGCAACATATAACTTTATAAAAACGGTCAACCAGCTCGGCAAAGATCAACAGATAATAGTCCTTTGTGTTCTATCTAAAGTGCCTAATGATGTCTCCTCCCCCATTAAAAAACTTCCGCTCACAGCCACTCCCGGAGAGATAGCTGAAAACCTTATTGTTCACAGAGACTGGAGGTATTTAGTTCACACCTTCTCTTATGCCATTTACTGCTCCCTGGCTGGCGTATATATTATTTTTGGAAATCATCTGGAAACAGCAGTTATCACCCTGGTCGCTGACGCGACTATAGAACAAAATAATACCGATATATTTGCCAATCAAACCCAGCAGTCTCTATCTGTAACGGGAAATGTAACCAACTTTACCCCTGAACTCACTCCCTATCTGGTGAGTACTATTTCCCTTTATGCCGCATATTACCTGACTCCAAAAGTTCTACCTTTGGTACAGCGCGGGTGTTCTTATCTTTATAACAAATGCTCATCCAGAAGGTCTTACCGCAAGCGCAGATACTCTCCTAGCTGGGTGTAAGAGCCATAAATGACAAAAGCACTGAATCCAAAGGATCACAGTGCTTTTATTCAGGGCTGTTTGAGCTTACATACCCAGTGCACTCAGTTGTTTCTCAACAACCTTAGCTGGCAGTGGAATATATCCGTCCTTCACAACCACTTCCTGACCCTGCTGGGAGAGAACCAGTTTCAGAAACTCACGCTCGATAGGAGCGAGAGGCTTGTTAGGCTGCTTGTTCACATAGACATAAAGGAAACGTGACAGTGGATATGAGCCGTTAACAGCATTATCCGGGGTTGCTTCAACAAAGGCCTGACCTTCTTTCTTGGCCAGAGGCACTGTGCGCACACTGGAAGTCTTGTAACCGATGCCGGAGTAACCGATACCGTTCAGGGAGGCAGACACTGACTGGACCACAGATGCTGAACCAGGCTGCTCATTTACGTTATTGCGGTAGTCGCCCTTACAGAGAGCTTTCTTCTTAAAGTAGCCGTAAGTCCCGGATACAGAATTGCGTCCATAAAGCTGGATATCACGGTTAGCCCAGTGGCCTGACAGGCCGGCATTACCCCAGGACGAGATCTGCCTGTCACCTCCACATTTCAGGGTTGATGAGAAGATGGCATCAACCTGAGCCATGGTCAGACCTTTCACCGGGTTATCCTTGTTCACAAACACAGCCAGTGCATCAATAGCTACAGGAACAGCTGTCGGCTTGTAGCCAAACTTCTTCTCAAAAGCAGCCAGCTCCTTATCTTTCATCTTACGGCTCATGGGACCAAGGTTGGAGGTACCTTCAGTCAGAGCAGGTGGCGCAGTGGAGGAACCCGCAGCCTGAATCTGGATATTTACGTTGGGATAGGTACGTTTGAAATCTTCTGCCCACAGAGTCATCAGGTTGGCCAGAGTATCGGAACCGACGCTGGACAGGTTTCCTGATACACCACTGGCTTTAGTATAAGTGGGGATATCAGCGTCTATCTTACTGGCCTGGGCCGTAAACGAAATACTGGCGGCCGCCAGGGTCAGTGCTGTTGCAAGGCCTTTCAGTTTCATTATATTCTCCGGGTCACCATCATATTTTCAGGCAATGCGCGTTACTGCTTGCGTTCAGTCTGCCCAGTGGAATTTCTTGAGCGAAGCCAGTATCCGACTCCATGATGACGAATATATGAATAGTTTGTGACAGAAACATGACAATCCTGCTCTTCATGAAAGCGCTAATTAGGTATACTGCGGCCAACAATAATTAAAATGCTGTACCGGAACACCCTATGTCTGCGTTATTAAGCATCACGCACCGGATCATAAAAATAATTGACGAATTCACCGACACTTTTGGCCGCCTGATTTCCTGGCTGAATATTGCTCTGATGTTGTCTGTCTTTGCAGTGGTTATGCTGCGCTATATTCTGAATCTTGGTTCCATTGCCCTGCAGGAACTCTCAGTTTATCTCCACGCTACAGTCTTTCTTTCAGCCTGCGCCTATACATTGCGCCATAACGGTCATGTTCGGGTGGATATTTTCTACCGACGTTTCAGTGGCAGAACCAGGGGAATAATCGATGCCAGTGGAACAGTTCTGTTTCTAATGCCAGTCTGCCTGTTTATCGGATTTATCAGTTGGGATTATATTGAGAGATCCTGGGCTATCCGGGAAACATCCCACGACCCTGGAGGTCTGCCTGCTGTCTATCTGATGAAGAGCCTGATACTTGTTCTAGTAGCCACATTACTGATCCAGGGAGTGGCCGAGTTTCTGCGTGCGGCCCTGGCTATTGCCGGAGCAGAACCGGCTGATAACCAGAATGACCCAATGCAGGAGGCTGCGTAATGGAATTTATGCCCCTGTATATGTTCGCTGTCGTCTGCCTTGTATTACTGGCTGGTTACCCCGTAGCCTTCTCACTGGCAGGAACCGCCCTGGCATTTGCCGGTATTGGCCTGCTGAACGGCTTCTTTGAAGCCTCTTTCCTTACCGCTCTGCCCAGTCGCCTTTACGGCATTATGACCAACCAGACACTACTCGCAGTTCCCCTGTTTGTTTTGATGGGAGTGATGCTGGAAAAATCCCGGATAGCAGAGGACCTTCTCGACAGTATGGCACGCTTGTTTGGTCGTATTCGGGGAGGTCTGGGAATTTCTGTCACCCTGGTAGGCATGCTGCTGGCGGCCAGCACAGGCATTGTTGGTGCCACAGTTGTTACTATGGGGTTGATGTCCCTGCCTACTATGTTGCGCCGAGGCTATGACCCGAAGCTGGCAACCGGTTCCATCTGTGCAACTGGAACTCTGGGGCAGATCATTCCTCCTTCCATTGCCCTGGTTCTTCTGGGAGATGTGCTGTCCAGCTCCTACCAGCAGGCACAGTTGCAACAGGGGATTTTTTCTCCGGAAACAGTCTCCGTTGGTGATCTGTTTGTAGGAGCCCTGATACCCGGCCTGATGCTTGTTACCCTCTATATTATCTATCTCTCAGCTATGGCCTGGCTGAAACCAGAAAGTTCCCCCGCCCTTGCCTCGGACGAAACCAGGCTCTCTATACTGCAGCTGGTAAAAAGCCTTGCTCCTCCTCTGGTGTTGATTGGTGCAGTACTGGGTTCCATTCTCACTGGTATTGCCACGCCCACAGAGGCTGCCGGGGTGGGTGCATTAGGCGCAACCCTGCTTGCCATCATCAAACGTCAACTGTCTTTGAAAAAACTTTCAGACATCGTCACCAGTACAACACGAATTACCTGCATGGTATTTATGATCCTGATTGGTGCTTCCATCTTCTCTCTTGTTTTCAGAGGCTATGGTGGCGACGAGTTAATCCAAGAGCTGTTTAAAAACCTGCCTGGAGGCGTGGTTGGTGCAACTCTTGTCGTTATGCTGGTCATTTTTGCCCTAGGCTTTATTCTCGACTTTATCGAGATTACCTTTGTGGTTGTGCCAATTGTTGGCCCGGCCCTGCTGGCTATGGGCCTTGACCCGGTCTGGCTGGGAATAATGATTGCTGTGAACCTGCAAACATCTTTTCTTACTCCCCCATTCGGGTTTGCTTTATTCTATCTGCGAGGTGCGGCTCCACCGTCTATCAGAACAGCAGATATTTACCGCGGGGTTACCCCGTTTGTTGTTATCCAGCTGGCACTGCTTGCGGTTCTTGCCCTGTGGCCGGAACTGGCAACCTGGTTGCCAGACAAAGTATATGGATAGCAGGCTGCTGGCGCCTATTGAGGTTTTAGTCATAACAATAATAACAATGGAACTAACATGGATATTCTGGAACTTGAGCTCGATCAGGAAGTCGATCTAAACCCGGCTCCCCAGGGGGAACTGACCCTGCAGGTTGCAGCCCTCCCGAAAGATACCAACCAGGACAATGATATTCTTGGAGGCTGGGTGGTATCCCAGATGGATCTTGCGGCTGAAATCACGGCCCGAAAAATTGCCGATGGCAGAGTTGCTACAGTTGCCATACACCAGCTGACATTTATTCGCCCCATTGAAGTCGGTGATATTGTCTGTTGCTATACCAATGTCACCAGTCTTGGTGGCAGTTCAATCCATATTGATGTTGAAGTCTGGGTTAAGCCAGCCGCTGATCCCCAGTTTCACAAAGTGACTGAAGGAACCTTTGTCTTTGTGGCGATTGATAGCAACCGCAGAACCCGACGAATTAAACAGCCTTGAGCGTATGAACAGCCCTGAGCGGATAATAAAGCAAGCGCTGTCAGACAACTTCTGTTGCTACCGAAACCAGGCCGGGCAGCTCGGCCTGCAGTTTCATTCCAGCCTTAAGCTGCCCCACTCCCGCCGGGGTTCCAGTCAAAACAATATCACCGGGCTGTAAAGTAAAGTGCTGACTAATATAGGAAAGAAGTGCCAATATCCCTGTTAACATCTGGGAGCTACTACCATCCTGTCGTATTTTTCCATCAATACTGAGTCGAACAGGAATGTTATTCAGATCTATTGTGGCACTCATTGGAATAAACCCTGATACAGGACAGGCACCATCAAACCCTTTGGCAATATCCCAGGGATGGCCTTTCTCCTTTAGTCGGCTTTGGAGATCACGCAGTGTCAGGTCAAGGGCGACCCCCAAACCAGCAATCGCTGTTACCGCATCTTGTTCCTCTGCCTTGGTCAGGGGTTCACCTATCAAAACGGCAATTTCTGCTTCATAGTGCGTGGAGTCTGATCCTGGATGGAGCCGGACAGGATCAGCCAGAGACACAAGGGAAGTGGCAGGTTTCATAAACAGCAGAGGCTGTGCAGGAACGGGGTTATTTAACTCCTGGGCATGCTCTGCATAATTTCGACCCACACAGACAACCTTTCCTACGGGCAAATCTGTAGTGTTTCCCTGAAGCCATTTATGTCTATAAAGCATATAGGTAGATGCCTTCTAACCAAAAATGCTATATGACAGGGGAAAAGTAGATGACTTCTCCCCTGATAAACCTGACAACATAGTCAGAATGATCCACAAGCGGAAATCATTCCTTACTCAAAGCTGTCGAAAGCTGACATGCCATATAATAATCACAAATGAGATTTACCTATGCAAACAACAACATTCAAACATGACATTGGGTATCTGAAGAAGACTTTCTTTGCGCCGAAAATAAGAATCCCTGAGCTACAAGTGAAAGCCACAGCTGCAAAGGAAGCAGTCAGCGAAAAGCAGCCAACTTCAGGGATTATACGGTTCAGACTTTTTGTCAAATTTCAACTAACAGAGACTTTATGTGTCCCATCTGCCAAGAGCTGTGTATTGACCCAGTGGCCCCTTACTCTTGTCAAGACAAGCCCCATATCATATGTAGTAAGTGCTATCAGTACTCTGTTAAGGCTAATGTCACAAGCTGCTCCATATGCAGGGCTGAGCAGAAGAGTGTCAACAACCCGCATCCTGTATGTACCCAGCTGAAAAAAAGAATTGATGAAGAGCAGGCCATATGCCCACTCTGCGACTACATGACGTCGTTTTCTAGAGTAAATGAACACTTAACCCATGGTTGCTCCACTGTCACATGCGGCTTTTGTGAAAATAATTTTATGGACAAGGACACGCTTCTGGAGCATTCAAAAATATGTTCAGAAAAGCAAATCTTGAAGATGAAAAGAAAAAAATCATACTATCATTCACATGATCCGGTTAGCAAGGCACTGAAGTTACTGGATTCCGAGGAGACTGGTTCTGGCAATTTATGTCAAAGCGAAAGATCTGCCTATCAAATTATTATTCGTGATTTACTGCTTGACAAGAATTCATCCTCACTTCCGGCATCGCCAGAAATATTGAGTGTAATAGAAGTAAGGCATGACGATGTAAAGCAATTTCAACTTCCTGCTTCTTTTACTGAGAGTGAAAAAGAAGAGATAACTATCTGTGAATTTGAAACAGTGAGGTTATGTCATCACAAGAAAAGCTTTCGGTCAGAAGTAAGGGTCGCACTCAACACCAACGACTACCGCATCAAGGCCAGTTCATATACCTTTGGTTTTCGAGGTGATTGTCCCCCACCTGATTGCTACGACATCATCGAGAAAGAACATTTCATAGTTAAATGACCTCCGGCAGAGCCGGAGGCTTATTTAGGGGACGCCCTCAAAGGGCTATTGTTGCGCCCATGGGCGCGATTACCAGTCCAGCTTCATCTGCTCACGATGCTCTTCTACTTTCTCTTGATCTCGGATGTATGCTCTCACTACATCTTCATCAAGCCCGACCGTAGAAACAAAATATCCTCTTGCCCAGAAGTGCTCCCCTGTAAAATTCCTTTGTCTTCCTTTGAAATTCTTGGCAATGTGAATCGCAGCTTTTCCTTTGATGTAACCCACAACATTAGATACCGAATACTTTGGTGGGATACTGATACAAATATGGACATGATCTCGCATCAAGTGTCCTTCCAGGATTTTACAGTCCTTCCTTTTGGCTAACTCGTGAAATATCTCTCCAAGAAATTTCCTCAAGTTTCCATAAATCACCTTCTTCCTTTTCTTCGGGATAAAGACAATATGATACTTACAATCCCAACGAGTATGACTCAGACTCTTGTAGTCTGGCATGGGTACACCTCAATGTTTCTTGGCGGAAACATCAAGGTAGGTACCGCTGTAAAGGTAGAACCTGTGCGAGTCCCCCCGGCATAGCCGGGGGTTTATCAATAATTAATAAGCTTATACAGGTCCGTACCACCTGATACTGACAAGCCAGAAGGCGAATACAAAAAGATTGCCTCGGCCAAATTTACGTTCGAAAATGCAAGGGAAAACCTCAGTATGCATGGATTATTGAATGCCTTTACACGCGATGGTGAAGAGTCTGGGAAGCAGGGACCACATTCTGCCAAGTATTTGCTTGCAATTGACTGGCAATCCAAGTTTGAAAAAGTATGAGCTGGCTTTACCACTGTAGACTTTTACTGACTTAAAGCTATTCCACTACAGGAATATGCTGGTCTATGATGGAGGGGCGATCTGGTGGAGAACAACTATGAGTGAAGAACTTCAGGCCCACATCCAGAACCTGCACGATATGCTCGGCGGCCAGCCGGTTGACGAATGTACCGCTGCCTCCCTGAAACAGATAACCACTGAGATTGAAATAGCCATGGCCCAGGCCGACGGCACAATTCCTGAAAATGCCTACAACGAAGCTTTGGAACAGGAGGCCATGCGCTTCGCCGAGGAACATCCGGCCATCTCTCAGGTAATACGACAGATAATAAATACTCTGGACAATATCGGTATTTGATCGAAAGAGGGGAGGGCACGTAAGTGCCCGTCCATCGAGGGGCTATAAGCACCCAGTCCTGTGGGGAAAATGTCTTTATGCGCTTTTCTTTAGCTGCATGGTGGCAGTGCACTCTCTAAAGTGATCCAGAAAAGCCCGCATAACTTGAGACTGATAAACACCTGACCTGGTAATAAGATAGAACGGTGATTCATAATGAAGCTGTTCCGGCATCAGTGGTTTCAGCTCACCACGTTTGACCCAGCGTTCAGCATAATGAGTAGGAAGAAAGCCAATATATCGTCCGGTCATAACCAAAAGAGCTTCAGCCTCCATATTATCAACAACAGCTGATGCGGCTTCTGCCTGTAACAGTCTTAAATCTACTTCATGCTCGTAACTGTGAACAATAATCTGGCTTTTACTGATCTTTTCTTTAGTTACATCACCATCAAACAGTGGATGGCCAATTCCACAATAAACATTGTGATGCTCAGTAAAAATTTCTTCATAGGTTATGCCCGGAATTTTTACTGGAAAAGGACTGATCGCTGTATGTAACCACCCATCCAGAACATGTTGTTCCAGTTCGTGTGGCGAATGAACCTCAATATCAATTCGTACATCTTCAGCCAGATGATTAAAGCGCCGGATGGCATCAACAAAACGAAACTCTGCATTGGTAATCGTGTTATCGATTAACCCGATTCTTAACTCCCCCTGCAAAGTTTCCGTTAAACCTGCAGCTTCAAGGCGAAACTCTTCAATAGAACGCAATAACTGCAGTGCAGATTTGTAAGCTCTTTCCCCCGGTTCTGTAAGGCTGAAGCCTGCTCTTCCTCTCAGACAGAGCTTAACGCCCAGGCGGGTTTCCAGCCTGTTCATATATTCGCTTATTGTTGACTGACCAAGATTTAAAACAGATTGCGCAGCTGAAAACCCGCCACAGTTAACAATGGTGACGAAAACACGAAGTAATTTTATATCGGCATCCTGTACCTGTTTCATTCATCACCACTGTTCAAAGTCATCAAATTTTGAATGCAGTTAAATAATGTCTTATATCGGTTAACTGCGAAGTAAGCATCATCACAGCGATATTTTACCGATGCATATCTCTCGATACATTGATCCAGCCTTAACAAATGTCGTGATTAAGGATTAGCCAAGAATGGAAATACTGTCCTTTGAGCTATATCAATAGCAAGGAATTCAACGGCGGTATTTCCATGGCTTTCAAGCTAATTAATTAAAGGTTGTTGGTGATGGAAAAGAACGGTTACGAAGCTGGTCGTCTGAATCTTCCTTTCGTTGGTCATTGTACTTTTGCCAAAGCAGATATCTGCACAGACTGGGATAACATTAACGCTGACGTTGCTATCCTGGGTGTTCCCAATGATATGGGTACTCAATGGCGTTCCGGCGCTCGCTTCGGACCTCGTGCGGTTCGTGAAGCCTCCACTCTGTTCTCCTTTGGTCACTCCGGTGCATACGACCACGAGTCTGACGCTATGTACCTGACTGAAGAAGAAGTGAAGATGGTTGATGTCGGTGACGCGGATATCGTTCACACCGATATGGACCAGAGCCACGCCAACACTCAGCTGGCCGTAAGCAAGATTCTGGAAGCAGGTGCCATGCCGGTTGTTATCGGTGGTGACCACTCCATCACAACTCCTGTTCTGCGCGCCTTCCGCGATCAGGGCCCTGTACACGTTATTCACTTTGACGCTCACCTGGACTTTGTTGATGAGCGCCACGGTGTTCGCGAAGGTCACGGTAACCCTATCCGTCGTGCATCCGAGATGGATCACATCACCGGCATGACCCAGATGGGTATTCGTAACGTGTCGTCTTCGAACCGTGACGACTTCAATGCTGCCCGTGCAGCTGGCTCCGACATCATGTCTGTTCGTGATGTAAGACGTCTGGGTGTTGAAGGTGTGCTGGACCGTATTCCTCAAGGCAAGGCTTACTACATCACTATTGATATCGACGGATTCGACCCATCCATTGCTGCAGGAACCGGCACTCCCAGCCATGGTGGCTTCCTGTACTACGAAGTGATTGAAATCATTCAGGCACTGGCCAAGCGCAGCAAAGGCAACATTATCGGTATGGACCTGGTAGAAGTTGCTCCCGCCTATGACCGTACTGATTCAACCGCCATCCTGGCCGCTCAGGTTCTGATGAACAGCATCGGTTTCATCTTCCACGAGCGTAACGCTTAAAAAATGATCGGCCCTGTGTCACAAGACACGGGCCTTCTTTTTATTACGAATATTTTTTCATCACACAAGGTGATGAAAAAGTGTTTCTTCGCTCAGGGCTGCTTGTAGAATCTGGGCAAACAGCGCGGCTTTGCCGTACAAAAATTATTCAGAAGGTTTCAAACCATGGGAAACACGACTGAAGTAAAGGACGATAAGTCGATATTGATTATCTGCCTGGTTTTTCTGGGCTGCATAATCGGTCTCGGCCTGACGTCCCCTGAATCTCTGGCCGAGGTTGGCCTGGGAACCATGAACTATGTTATCGAGAAGTTTGGCTGGGTTTACACCGGCGGTACTTTCGCCTTTGTTCTGATCCTGTTCTGGCTCGCATTCAGCAAATATGGCGATATACGCCTTGGGCCTGATGATTCCAAACCGGAATTCAGCACGTTCTCCTGGCTGGGCATGCTGTTCTCTGCCGGTATGGGTACGGTCATGATTGTCTGGGCTGTTGCCGAGCCAACCTATCACTACATCAACCCAAACCCAGCGACAGGCATAGCTCCTGAAACGCCTGCAGCGGCTGCTTTTGCATTCCAGAAGCTCTTCCTGCACATGGGCGTACAGGCCTGGTCCATGTTTGTGGTTCTTGGCCTCGCTATTGCCTACCTGATGTTCCGTAAGAACAGAAGTGGCATGGTCAGTAATATTCTTCTGCCCTGGGGTGAAGACAAGACCAGAGGTAAACTGGCCAAGCTGATCAACATTATCTGTGTTCTGGCTGCGGCATCCGGCGTTGCTACCTCTACCGGACTGGCTGCTCTGACTATCAACAGTGGTCTGAGTCACCTTCTGGGCATTGAAAACACCATGACCGTTCAGACAGTTCTGGTTATTGGTATCACTGCAATCGTACTGTCCTGTGCTGTGACCGGGGTTAAGAAAGGTATCAAGAGCGTTTCTGATATCTTCGCCGTGCTGGTTATTGTCATGCTTATAGCGGTTTACGTGCTGGGCGAAACCTCTACCATGTTCAATGTCTTCCTGACATCGACCGGTAACTACCTGGATAACTTCTTCAAGGATGGCCTGCAGTTGTCAACGTTTGGCAACGATACTAAGTGGTATGGTTCCTGGACACTGTTCTACTATGCATGGGCTATCGCCTGGTCACCATTTGTTGGTCCATTCATTGCGCGGGTTTCCCGTGGTCGTACCGTACGTGAGTTTATCCTTGGCGGTATTCTGACTCCTCCAGTTGCCATTTACCTCTGGAGTGCAGGTTTCGGTACCACAGCTCTGCTGTCCAGTGTCGAAGTCATTCGTGAAGCGGCTGCCAATGTTCCTCTGGCCAACTTCCTGATCTTCGAACACTTCCCACTGGGTTCACTGTTCTCCTACGGAATTATCCTGTCCTTGTTCCTGGGTCTGATTACTTCCCTCAACTCCTCAACTTATACCTTGAGTGTTATCTCCAATAACGGCGATCTCAACCCAAGCAAAAAGATGATGTTCCTGTGGGGTACTCTGCCTTCAGCTGTTGCTCTGGTTCTGATGAACTCCAACGGTGGCCTGGATATCCTGAAGAGTGTCAGCCTGATCTTCGCTCTGCCTCTGATGTTTGTGCTGATTCTTGCCATGGCATCTATTCTCAAGATGCTGAAAGCAGAAGCCACTGGTGTACAGCTTCCTCAAGCGAAAGCTGAGAAAGAAGAAGACGGTAACCTGGAGTCAGCTACTCTGGCAGCAGGCTAACAATCCCGTTAACCCCATTTGCAGCCCTGGTTTATCCGGGGCTTTTCTTTGTGCGCCGGATATGGCGCGTAGCGCCATGACGGCGCTGTTCCAGTACGCATGGTGGCGACTGGATGACTTGGTGGTGAAAGTCCACTATCGACCCGGCAAGAGGAACGATTAGCTGAACGGCAAGGGTGTCCATCGTGAGGTGGAATCTGAAGAAAGCCGAAGGCAAAACACTGGCCCGACGAACAGGAATCGCATAGGAGGCGGTCGCAGTGGGTAAGGAGGCAAAGTTCTTCAAAGCCCAATACTTGCACGGAAACTGCGGACGTATATGCGGCGGGTATAAGTGGGAAGGTCACGCGCATTACTCCGGGAGGTCTGCCATCCTGCCACAGGCTACCAGTGTCGTGAGGCATTGGGATGGGGCGGCAGAAGTCAGCCGAGGCCATAGTAGGTCTGTCACCGCAGACTGAAGGGCTGAACATGTGAAATGGATTGGGAGCCGGACTCTCGATGACGACAGGAGCAGCAGTCAGGTCTGTTGAGATACAGGCACTCTGTGCAGAGGGGCGCGGACAGTATCCGTGTGGGTCTGCAATAGAGGCGGCAAACGTCACGGCGGGAACGGGCAACTTCCATGAGGAGACGCCAGATCTATTGGCGGCGATATTAGACCGATCAAATATGCAGCGTGCCTACGACCGGGTGATGCGCAACAAAGGCGCACCGGGCGTGGACAGCATGACGGTGGGTGACTTGAAAGCCTACCTGAAATCACAGTGGCCGGAACACCGGGAAGCCCTGCAGAATGGTCGCTATCAACCCCAGCCGGTACGGAAGGTAGAAATACCCAAATCCGGTGGAGGTATGCGCCAGCTGGGCATTCCAACAGTTCTGGACAGGCTGATACAGCAAGCGCTGCACCAACAGTTAAGTCCGATCTTTGAGAGCACGTTCTCGAACCACAGTTATGGCTTCAGGCCGGGACGCAAGGCAGGGCAGGCCGTACTGCAAGCCCGGAGCTATGCGGAGGCAGGTTACCGCTGGGTGGTAGACCTCGACCTTGAGAAATTCTTTGACCGTGTGAACCATGACATATTAATGGCAAGGGTAACACGACAGGTTAAAGACAAGCGGGTGCTGGGACTGATCCGCGCTTATCTTGAGGCCGGAATATTTGCCGGTGGTCTGGTAACGGCAAGGAAAGCAGGCACCCCGCAGGGTGGCCCACTCTCCCCGTTGTTATCGAACATCCTGCTAACCGACCTGGATAAAGAGCTGGAAAAGCGGGGACACAAATTCTGTCGTTACGCCGATGACTGCAATATCTATGTCAGAAGCGAAGAGGCAGGGCAGCGTGTTCTGGGCTCCATAACGGAATACCTCGAAAGCACATTAAAGCTGAAGGTAAACCGTGAAAAGAGTGGTGTCGGGCGACCGTGGGAAAGGACGTTTTTGGGCTACACCGTATGTAGCCGGAAATATAATGTTCGGCTGAAAGTGTCAGCCAAGGCGGTCAGGCGCTTTAAGGGTGACCTGAAAGCCGTCTTCCGGCGTGGCCGGGGATGCTCACTCCGTAAAACGGTCGAGGTGCTGAATCCGAAGCTGCGTGGCTGGATGAGCTATTTCCGGGAAATTGGTGTAAAAGGCGTTCTCCAAGAACTGGACGGCTGGTTAAGGCGGCATCTGCGAAAACTGCTCTGGAGACATTGGAAAAGTCCAAAAGCTCGGTACAGGAAGTTGTTAAGACTTGGGCTGTCGAAAGAACGGGCGCGGATAAGTGCTTATAACGGTCGTGGAGCTTGGTGGAATGCCGGAGCGCCGCATATGAATCAGATGTTGCCCAAGAAACTGTTTGATGGAATTGGTTTGATATCGCTGGTTGATTACAATCAGCGGCTCAAGTGTTTGACATGAACCGCCGTGATACGGAACCGTTTGTCCGGTGGTGTGAGAGGACGGCGGGAGCAATCCCGCCTCCTACTCGATATGAATCAATGCTCAGCCGCTTTAGACGAACAAGTGTTTTCTCTGTTTCTTTTGGATATCAGGGCTTATTGGAGGGAACTACTGAAGAAAATGTTCTGTTATTAGGGGGTATGGGCGCTAGACCCCTAAAGTTTTGGCAGAGGATCGTACGAATGAGGCTGTATCACCGTTTTAATTAGTTTGAGAGAGCACCCTTGTGGAATAGCTGTTTCGACAACTGCTATTTTACCGCAAATCAACAGGGGCAGGCATCTCAGATCTTTTCCGACTTTTTTAACCGGACAGTAGTGGGGTAATATACAGTTTTTTGCAGTGCAGTTCTTCTGACGACCTTTAAAAAACTTTCACACTTCCAATCCTGTTGTTGGTTTTGACTTTAGAGGGGGGATAGCCAAATTTTTTCTTGAAAGCGCTACTGAGGTGATAAGCATCGGTATAACCATATTTCTCAGCGAGTTGGCTAATAGTGCTTGTCCCTGTTTTTAATTGCCCCAGAATAACTTCCAGTTTTAACTCATTGAAAAACTGTTTTGGAGCTACCTGTAACCGGGCTTTAAAAATTTTTCGGAAATATTGTTCTGAAAATCCCGCAGATTCTGCCATTTCTTTTACCTGCCAGTTATCGGTCAGCCGGTGATGCATTTCATCGATAATCAGATGTATAACCTTTTCATGACTTTCGGCTCTTTTAATTGAATTAAGCAGAAGCCACTCGTAAATCATTTTATTAAGTATGGAAACTGCACAGGCTTTGTGAAGGTTATCTGGCTGCTGCAGAGTTGAAATCAGGTTTGTGAAATCAATATGGTAGTGAGCATGATTATCAATATTGATAATTTCCTCACGAGGGATAGGCAGTGTTTTTTCAGGTATGATTTCTATCCAGTAAAGTTTCCAGTATCCACTGTCACACCAGTAGTGGGATATGGTCAGAGGATCCAGAAAAACCAGACTGGCTCCCCGCAGGTGTAGCTCAGTGCCATTTTTCAGGACAACGGTTCCCTTGCCCTGTATCGTATAAACGATAACAACCGCACCTTCGATAAAATCCAGGGGTCTGTCCCTTGGCCAGGTGCTTCTGTAGTTATGATCACCATTAACGTCCCAAAACGATCTTAGAACAAGTGCTTCACAACACACACTTTGTTTACCTAACAGCGAGGCATTCTTCATAGGTTCGTTTTTTACATCTTTCAATTCTCTAATTACATTCTCGCACGAAGTGGAACGCTGAATAATAACCCTGACTGTAAAACTGGAAAGCCGTTGATTAGGAATGTGTAAAGGTTGTGTGATTCTTTGATATCAAAGCAGCCATTACATGATAGAAAGAGTTGTTCATTAAAGAGCAAATCACGGTGCTTCAAATAACTTTTTATGACTGGTCGGACGATTCAAGCAGCTGGAGCAGCTTATGTTTGTTATAGCTTCGTTTCTACTATTTACCCTGCTGGTTGGTGTTATCTCCTATTACGCCACCCGTGATGAAAAGCTTAATGAAACCACAGGGTACTTTCTCGCTGGCAGGTCGCTACCTTGGTATGTGATTGCCGGCTCTCTGTTTCTTACCAATATTTCTGCTGAGCAGCTGACTGGTTTGAATGGTAATGCCTTTATGAAAGGCGCCAGCGTAATGGCTTGGGAGACCATTGCAGCCGTTTCTATGATCGTCTTGGCTTTGGTCTTTCTGCCTCGCTATCTGAGCGGTGGTGTAACGACTGTGCCCCAGTTTCTGGAAATGCGTTACGGCAAGAAGATGCGCAGCGTTGCATCATTCATTTTTATTTATGCGATTGTGATCGGTTTTCTGCCCTTTGTGCTCTATGCAGGAGCCATAACATTAGGAAAGCTGTTCGATGTCAGCACGCTACTGGGTGTTTCTGATAACAGCGCCACCTGGATCATGATTGTTGGTCTGGGCGTTGTTGGAGGCATCTATGCAGTCTTTGGCGGTCTGAAGGCGGTTGCTGTTTCTGACACCGTTAATGGCGTTGGTTTGTTGATTGGTGGTTTTCTGGTGCCGTTACTGGCTCTGATTACTCTTGGTGATGGCAGTATGGCTGAAGGTTTCAATATCTTGGTTACCCATGCCCCCGAACGGATGAGTGCCGCCGGTGTAACCAGTGATGCTGCCATTCCCTGGCACACATTGTTCTCCGGTATTTTGCTGATCAACCTGTTTTACTGGTGTACCAACCAGGCCATCGTGCAACGCTCTCTCGGTGCAAGGAACCTTGCTGAAGGGCAGAAAGGTGTACTGGCAGCGGCTATGATGAAAATCCTTGGTGTTGCCATGCTGGTTCTGCCCGGCATTATTGCTTGGCATATGCACCAACGCGGTTTGATTACAGTACCAGCCCGAGAAGGTGGTACTCAGTTAATGCAGGATATGGCCTATCCCGTTCTGGTTCGTGCAGTTCTTCCTGCCTGGTTAACTGGCTTCTTCGGGGCAGTTCTGTTTGGTGCTGTTATGAGCTCCTTCAACAGTGGTGTAAATAGTCTCTCGACTTTACTGAGTCTGGATATCTACAAAAATGTGATCAATCCCAATGCCACTGAACAGGCCACTGTGAAGGTGGGGAAAATATTCTCCATTCTGACTATCGCCGTCTGTATTCTGATTGCACCGAATATCAGCAAGGCTGACGGCCTTTACACCTTGATGCGGATCATTATGGCCGTAATTAATGTTCCCATCCTGACGGTTATTCTGGTGGGTATTATTTCTAAACGTACCCCTGCGCTGGCCGCTTTTATTGCCCTACCGACTGGAATGGCTTTCTTTTATATCACCAAGTTTGTTTTGAAAGGTGATTTCGGCTTGTTCTCTGTGCATTGGCTGCATCTGGTTGGCATCAACTTCCTGCTGATGGTTTCAATCATGATGGTGGTTCGTTATTTGAAGCCGATGGAAACGCCTTTTGAGATGACCTTTACCAAACAGGTTGATATTCAGGCATGGAAGTATGCCAAAGTGGCCAGCGCTATCGTTCTGGCTGCACTGGTACTTCTCTATCTGACCTTCTCTAGTCTGGGTTTATTGAGTGAAAGCGGTTCTATGGTCAAGGTTCTTGGGATCTTCTTTGCACTTGCTGCTGTTTCCTATTTTGGCTTAAAGCAGTTCTCTTCCAGGCACCACAGTGAGCCAACCCTTCTTCCTGCTGAACCATCGGCTCATTAATTCATAGATAGACGAGCCCGCTGAATGTCAGCGGGCTTCTTCTCACACTGTACGGGAAAGGGAGTGGTTCCTAAATGAACGAAGCCCAAAGCAGACCCAATATCATACTCGTCATGACGGATACACAGGCGACCAATATGGTGGGCTGTTATTCTGGTCAGCCACTGAATACCAACCATATTGATGCTCTGGCAGTCCAGGGAATCCGGTTTGATTCCGCCTATACAACAGCGCCAGTTTGCACACCAGCAAGAGCGGGGTTGTTTACCGGAATTTATGCCAATCAGTCGGGGCCATGGACCAACAATATTGCCACAGGCAGCAACATCCGCACAATGGGAGCCTACTTTAAAGAGCAGGGCTATCGCACCTGCTATATCGGTAAATGGCACCTGGACGGGCATGATTATTTTGGCACTGGCATCTGCCCGGAAGAGTGGGACAGCGATTACTGGTATGATGGCGCTAATTATCTTGAAGACCTCACCGATGAAAAAATTGCGCTCTGGCGTAATGGCTTGAACTCAGCGGAAGATCTGAGGGAACATCAAATTGATGCAAGGTTTACCTGGGCTAACCGCATCAGTAACCGGGCTATCCGTTATCTTGATGAGCGTGAAAAGCAGACCGATAACGCTGAGTCCTTTCTGATGGTTGTCTCCTATGATGAGCCTCACCACCCCTTTACCTGTCCTCCCGAGTATGTCGATAAATACCGGGACTTTGCTTATGATTTGGGACCGAAAGGGCAAGATACTCTGGAAAATAAACCCGAGCATCATCGCTTATGGTCGGAAGCTATGCCTGCGCCTGTTGGAGAAGATGGTTGTTACCGTCATCCGCTCTATTTTGCCTGCAATGATTTTGTTGATGACGAAATTGGCCGAGTGATTCAGCATCTGGATCAATCCCAAATCGAGAATACCTGGGTTATTTATACCTCAGATCACGGCGAAATGATGGGAGCGCACAGGCTGATCAGTAAGGGGGCAGCCATGTATGATGATATTACTCGAATCCCTCTGATTATCAGGCCGCCAGAGCATAATCAAAGTACTCATAAAGCGATCTCTACTCCCGTTAGTCATATAGACATTCTTCCAACCGTGATGCAGATCGCTGGCATTGAAAAGCCTGATATTTTACCGGGAGAAGATCTGCTGAGTGTTGTTAATGAAGCCGACTGTCATCGTGGAGTAATGGTTGAATTTAACCGCTATGAAATAGAACACGACAGTTTTGGCGGTTTTATTCCAGTACGTGGCTGGGTTGAAGATGATTACAAGCTGGTGATCAACCTTCTGGGCACCGATGAACTCTATCACCGCAAAGATGATCCCGATGAGATGGTCAACCTGATTCATGATGATCAATACGCTGAAATCCGGAACAGGCTGCACGATCATCTTTTGGGGTATATGGACAAGATTCGTGATCCATTCCGCAGTTATCAATGGGCGACTCGTCCCTGGCGAAAAGATAAGTCCCCGCAATGGATGGGTGCTTTTCGGCCTCGCCCTTCTGATGGCTATGCGCCACGTACACGTGATTATGATACCGGTATGCCCAGTCAGGGTGTGAAAGTTGAAGAAAAAACGTTGAAATTCTGATGACAACGTTTCTAAATGTGATGGCTAAACCGACCAGTTATCAGTGTAACCTGGAATGTGAGTACTGCTTTTATCTTGAGAAAGAGCAGTACTTCCACAAGAAAGGCAGGCAAACGGTTTCGGTAATGAGTGACGATGTTCTTCGATCTTATGTGAAACAGAACATGACTCTCAATAATGACGACGAAGTGACCTTTGCCTGGCAAGGGGGTGAATCTACGCTGGCCGGTTTGGACTTTTACCGCAGGGCGGTTCGTTATCAAAAGAAATTTGCCAATGGCAAAACTGTTCGCAATACCCTGCAGACCAACGGAGTATTAATTGATAAAGAGTGGTCTCAGTTTCTGAGGGAGAATGATTTTCTGGTTGGCATCTCGATTGATGGTCCTAAAGAATTGCATGATGTTTACCGCGTTTCCCGGGGTGGGAAGCCGACATACGAGAGGGTTATTAAAGGTATTGAACAACTGAAGCAGCAAGAGGTTCCGTTTAATACTTTGACAACAGTGAACAACATCAATGTTCACTACCCATTGGAAATCTACAATCATTTAAAAGAACTGGGCTCTTTTTATCACCAATATATTCCTGTTGTAGAGCAAACGACTACCCATTCTTCAGACAAAAATTCTCTTATTTATCCTAGAGGAGATGAAAATGCACAATTAACCCCATTTTCTATCCAGAATGGGAAAGACTACGGACGTTTTTTGATCACTCTTTTTGATGAGTGGCTAAAAAAAGACTTGGGACGAGTCTATATCCAGCATATTGAAGAGATGGTTAGAAAATGGGCGAGAGTTGAAGGAGGGATATGCTTGTTCCAGAAATCATGTGGGCAAGCGATGGTGCTGGAAAGAAATGGCGACCTATTCAGCTGTGACCATTATGTGTATCCGCAACACAGGCTAGGTAACCTGCAAGATAGTAAAATCCGCAAACTGGTCAGCAGTCGACAACAACAGAAATTTGCAAGAGAGAAGAGTAAGATAAGTCATTCATGTAAAAAGTGTGAGTTCCTTTTTGCATGTAACGGGGGCTGCCCTAAGCACAGGCTCAAATGCAACCTGAACGGTACAGATCAAAATCACCTCTGCCCGGGGTATTTTGCTTTCTTCCAGCATATTGACCCTGTTATGCGCAAAATAGCCAGGGATTTTCATCGGACTCACGCTATTAGACCTTAAGGTTGCTATTGTGATTCTGCACTTTACTGTCGCCTTTTTCGCCACCACACTCGGCGCCATGGCGGGCTTGGGCGGTGGTGTCATTATTAAACCTGTATTAGATGCATTGGGCATTTACGCAGTATCCAATGTTGGTATGTTGTCATCTTTCACAGTGCTCTCCATGGCGGTTGTTTCGGTTACCAGACAGGCGGCCTGCGGATTTCAGTTTCAGAAAGAGTCAGTTCTTCTGGCTGCTGGTGGTGTTGGTGGTGGTGTTCTCGGCAAAGAAGCTCTTACCTTGTTTATGAACTTGACGCCTAGCGATATGATTGCCGGTGCTATCCAGAGCTTCCTTCTTGCCGGTTTGTTGTTGCTTGTGATTCTTCGTGGAAAACTGCCCCATATCAGTCTGGAAAACAATGCTGCAGTATCTGGAGCAGGATGCTTGCTGGGGCTGACCTCTTCATTTCTGGGGATTGGAGGAGGGCCAATTAATGTTTTAGTGTTAATGACGTTATTGGGAATGAATGCCAAAGAAGCGGCTGTTAACTCGTTGTTTATCATTCTTCTTTCTCAATCTTCAAAAATTACCTGGTGCATGATCAGCAGTGGTTTCGTCGATTATGATTTGAGCATGCTGAATGTGATGATACCCGGAGCGATTCTGGGTGGTTTACTTGGTGTACAGGTGAGCAGGCGGTTGCAGGCCACCCACATTGAGAGAGTATTTAATGTCACACTTACCGGATTAGTTTTACTAAATATTTTTAACGGTGTTTTAGAACTGGCAAGATAGGTAGTACAGCAGAATTTGTATAATTTGGCTCTGTACACGACAAAAAAGTGAGCTGGCAACGTAGCAAAGCTGCTATGAAAGGCTGTGCAAAAAAAGCCATCGGAAGCAGCCATGGACATTACCAGCTCACTCTCCCAGCAGATTAAGCCATATCTCGCTCTAAGCAAGCCGCGGCTTGAGCTTATTTCCATCTTGGTCATCAGCATTATTCAGTTGCGAACAGGGGGTATGCGCACATTCCCTCGAAAAGTTCACTGTACAAAAATCAAACTGCTTTTTTTAGCCTGAAGTAAGTTGCTCTGGAAACGCCCGTCCTCTCCATCACTTCTTTCATTGGTGTCCCCTCTCGAATCATTCCCTTTACCTGATCCGAGCACTTATGCGGTTTCCTGCCAAACTTCACTCCTGACTCTTTGGCTGCTACCCGGCCTTCATTAGTCCGTTCAAGGATGCGTTCACGCTCTGCCTCGGCAACCGCCGCCAGAATCTGGACAACCATTTTCCCCATTGTCCCTTCTGTACTCAGGCTGTTATCCAGAAAACGTATAGCAATCCCTTTCTTGTAACAGCTATCAACAATCTTGATCATATCCGAGGTATTGCGGCCTAAGCGATCCATTTTGGTACAGATGATAGTGTCGTCTCTTTCTGCTCTGGTCAGCAATTGGTTCAGACCATCCCTATCCGCTGTTTTGCCCGTCATTTTATCAGTGAAGATTCGATCATCACGAACCCCAGCTTTTTTCAGGGCTGAAATTTGAACATCCAGCTTTTGCTGGGTGGTTGAAACTCTAGCGTAACCCAGAAGTGCCATTTTCCATGTTCTCAGTATCAAAAATCGAAATTGATACTATCCAGTCTCAGAATATAAAAAACAAGATTTTAGATACCTATTTTTTCTGTTTCCTGTAAGGTATCAAAACTTAGGAGTTCTGATTCTCCCTGTATTTTCAGGGGTGTGAACTTTCTGAGGGAATGGGCACAAACCCCGTAGTAGGTCTGTCACCGCAGACTGAAGGGCTGAACATGTGAAATGGATTGGGAGCCGGACTCTCGATGACGACAGGAGCAGCAGTCAGGTCTGTTGAGATACAGGCACTCTGTGCAGAGGGGCGCGGACAGTATCCGTGTGGGTCTGCAATAGAGGCGGCAAACGTCACGGCGGGAACGGGCAACTTCCATGAGGAGACGCCAGATCTATTGGCGGCGACATTAGACCGATCAAATATGCAGCGTGCCTACGACCGGGTGATGCGCAACAAAGGCGCACCGGGCGTGGACAGCATGACGGTGGGTGACTTGAAAGCCTACCTGAAATCACAGTGGCCGGAACACCGGGAAGCCCTGCAGAATGGTCGCTATCAACCCCAGCCGGTACGGAAGGTAGAAATACCCAAATCCGGTGGAGGTATGCGCCAGCTGGGCATTCCAACAGTTCTGGACAGGCTGATACAGCAAGCGCTGCACCAACAGTTAAGTCCGATCTTTGAGAGCACGTTCTCGAACCACAGTTATGGCTTCAGGCCGGGACGCAAGGCAGGGCAGGCCGTACTGCAAGCCCGGAGCTATGCGGAGGCAGGTTACCGCTGGGTGGTAGACCTCGACCTTGAGAAATTCTTTGACCGTGTGAACCATGACATATTAATGGCAAGGGTAACACGACAGGTTAAAGACAAGCGGGTGCTGGGACTGATCCGCGCTTATCTTGAGGCCGGAATATTTGCCGGTGGTCTGGTAACGGCAAGGAAAGCAGGCACCCCGCAGGGTGGCCCACTCTCCCCGTTGTTATCGAACATCCTGCTAACCGACCTGGATAAAGAGCTGGAAAAGCGGGGACACAAATTCTGTCGTTACGCCGATGACTGCAATATCTATGTCAGAAGCGAAGAGGCAGGGCAGCGTGTTCTGGGCTCCATAACGGAATACCTCGAAAGCACATTAAAGCTGAAGGTAAACCGTGAAAAGAGTGGTGTCGGGCGACCGTGGGAAAGGACGTTTTTGGGCTACACCGTATGTAGCCGGAAATATAATGTTCGGCTGAAAGTGTCAGCCAAGGCGGTCAGGCGCTTTAAGGGTGACCTGAAAGCCGTCTTCCGGTGTGGCCGGGGATGCTCACTCCGTAAAACGGTCGAGGTGCTGAATCCGAAGCTGCGTGGCTGGATGAGCTATTTCCGGGAAATTGGTGTAAAAGGCGTTCTCCAAGAACTGGACGGCTGGTTAAGGCGGCATCTGCGAAAACTGCTCTGGAGACATTGGAAAAGTCCAAAAGCTCGGTACAGGAAGTTGTTAAGACTTGGGCTGTCGAAAGAACGGGCGCGGATAAGTGCTTATAACGGTCGTGGAGCTTGGTGGAATGCCGGAGCGCCGCATATGAATCAGATGTTGCCCAAGAAACTGTTTGATGGAATTGGTTTGATATCGCTGGTTGATTACAATCAGCGGCTCAAGTGTTTGACATGAACCGCCGTGATACGGAACCGTTTGTCCGGTGGTGTGAGAGGACGGCGGGAGCAATCCCGCCTCCTACTCGATATTCCACTGTAAAGTAAAACTGACAAAACTGTTACCCACTCCGAACGATCCCGTAAGCCAGAGATCAAAATAGTTTCTAATTGGAAGTTGCAGGGATTCCAAAATAGGTATGTGGGAGCTGTTACGTAGCTATACAAATTTGTGGTCTTCTGCTGGGCCATCTCAGAAAATAAAAAGCCACCACGGAAAAAAGAGAGACTCTTCGCATCTTAAAGTGAGCGAATCTGAGAGTGAAGTTTCCTCCCCCCCCAAAAGGCCTGTATTTAACTTTCGTGCCATTCGCCGACTTTCACCTGAGGATCCTGATTCCCGCTATATCGACACCAAACAACTGCCAATTTCTTTTACCCCCTGCAAGTCACTTTCAAAAAAGGATATGAACGACCTTGATTACCGTGTTGTTCCTGAGCCAGAAAAAGTGAAAAAAAAGTTGCGAAAAGCCAGCCGACTTGCTGATGAGTATTCAGATGGCCAATGTCCTGAGCGTAATGGCCGGTTTGCCAGAAAGTGTGGAGATAGCTTTAAGTCACTGAAAAAGAAGTCTGACACACTGACACGGAACCATACCAGGGGCCCCTGGGGAAGCTGCTACCAATTGCAAACCTCGAAAACTGGAAATAGGAATCACGTACTGCAGGATGTTTTTACCTGCGGCAAGCATCAGCATAGGCCTAAAAAAGGCTCGACAAAGACTATTCCATACGCCGGTATTTTTGATGGCCATGGCCCAGATGGTGAGAAAGTAGCCCTGACTGCCTCGATGAGTGTAATGGAGCATATCTCGCAACGTGCTGACAGATATGCATTTGCAGAAAAAGACGATTCAAAGACCTGGAACGATACTGTGTTATGGAACGCTCACAAAGTAGGATTTGTGACTTGTGACCGCACTCTCCATCAACCTTATGACCAGGGTGGTACAACAGCATCTGTATCCAGTTTTTTTCATCGCCATTTATGGACTGCGAATACAGGGGACTCAAAACAGATTCTGCTGTATCCAGACTACTCTTGGAAAGCTCTGACAGAAGCTGCGATTCCTGGCAGCCGACAGCGTAAGAGAGAGATTAAAAGAAGGGGAGGCACTGTCACAGGAAACGGCAAGCGCCTGCAAAGCAAAGGAGATGGCTCTTTGGGAATGGCCCGATCTTTAGGAGATAAAAAATATCATGGGGTTTCTAATCCCCGACCGAAAATCACCAAAACCAGAAAACCTAAACAAGGCTGGAATAACCATTTCCTGTTAATGGGCACCGATGGACTATGGAATGCCACCTCTGATGAGACTATCTGTAACGCTATTAAAAAAATGCGGAAAAAAAATTATTCAACATCGAAGATCACACAAATTCTGGCTTTAGCTGCACGGAAGGCAGGTTCAAAAGATGATATATCTGTTGCTCTGGTTGATCTTCGCTATATGTATGAAGGTGTTTGCTCCAGCGTGACGGAATCTGTGAAAACACCCAAGACAAGGATCAATCAAAGGCATAAAAAGAAACAGAAAAGAAAATAAGCCTGGCACCACCCAAAAAATCAGTAAAAAACTCGTGAAAAACTAAGGTTTTTTGGACGGAGAGGTTTTCGAAGCATTCATTTAAATCTCAGTTTTCGAACATCGATGAATCTGCACCTCTGGTAAGTCTAATTATCTTGATTTTATCCATGGTTTACCCAAAGTTTTTTCCCTGTAAAGAATAACTAACAAATCTGTTATTACGCTCGCACCAATCCTTTAAACCAGCACTCTAAAATTCTTTTGAAGAGAAATTCAAAAGACTTAGAAATGGAGCCAAGGCTATCACCGCAAACATTATCTGGTTCGGGATCTTCTGATATTACTTTGTCACCTCAACCACCAGCAGATGGAAACAGTAACAAGAGGAAAGGGTCCCCTTCTCCTGAAGAAGGCCAGGCGAAAAAAATAAAAACTGAAGAAACGACTTCCTTCCCCGGAGAGGCAACAGAGAAACCTGTATTTAACTACCGTACCATTCGCAAGATTTCACCTGATGAAACAAATTCCCGCTATATCGATATCGATCAACTGCCGCTTTCATTCACACCCTGCAAATCAGTCTTGGCAGACGATATGAACAACCTGGATTACCGTATTGTTCCCCAACCAGAGCGGGTAAGAGAGAAGCTACAGAAAGCCAGCCGGCAGGCTGCCAAATACTTGGATAGCCACTCTCCTGAAAACAGCGAGCTGTTTGCCCAGATGTGCGAAATGGAACGTGAATCACTGTTTGAAGACACTGGTGCATATACACAGGCCCTTAATAAAAGCTTCTGGGGAAGCTGCTATCAAATACAAACCTCTAGTGTTGGAAAGCACAGCCATGATCTGCAGGATGTATTTATTCGTGGGGAGCAAATATTTCAACCACAGAAAGGCCAGGAAAAGAAAATTCCATACGCTGGAATTTTTGATGGACATGGTAGAAATAGTGAAAACCTGGCCAGAATAGCTTCGGCCATTGTAATAGAGGATGTCCTACAACGTGTTGACAAGTATGTCGTTCCAGACAGCACCGATTCAGAGAGCTGGAACGATACAGTGATATGGAATGCTCACAAAGTAGGGTTTGTTACATGTGACCGCACTCTCAACAAACGCTATGTCCAGGGTGGTACAACAGCATCTGTATCCAGCATTATTCAAGGCAACTTGTGGACTGCCAACACGGGAGACTCAATGCAGGTCTTGCTGAAACCTGACTACTCCTGTGAAGCCCTGACCGAAGCCTTCCTTCCCGGCAGCCCTGAACGCAGTAAACAGATCGACAGAAGGGGAGGTACAGTGGTAAAAAACGGCAAACGTATACAAAGCGATGGAAAACGCTCTTTGTCAATGGCCAGATCTCTGGGAGACAGGAATTTTCATGGGGTTGCCAACCCGCGGCCGAAAATTATCAAAACCCTAAAACCGGAAGAGGGCTGGGATAACCATTTCCTGGTCATGGGAACCGATGGGCTATGGAAAGTCACGTCTGGCAAAACCATCTGTGCAATCATTAAAAAACTGCGGGATAAAGGCTGCTCAACAGCACAAATCACACAGGTTCTGACTTTAGCTGCGAGAAAAGCACATTCACATGATGATATTTCTGTTGCACTGATTGATCTTCGCTATATAACTGAAGGGGTTCGCTCCAGTGTGACAACACAGCAACTACCCACAAAAGAAAGCACCCAAAAAGAGAGCAAAGAGCTTTCAGCATGACTCTGGGACATGCTCACTCTTTTTCATGAGATCTACTCAGCAGAGCTCATGTGACTGTAATTGTGGGTAAACACCATATAACAAGAAGCTACGCCTGCAGTGCTGTCACCGGTGCCATTACAACTGTCAAATTATCTCTCGAGCCTGCATCGTAGCTCGCTCCCAAAAGGCTCTCAGCTGCATGCCTGGTATCCAGACTTTGCCACACAGCAGTCTTATTACAAAGATACTCGGAAACCTGCCCACAGTTAGCAACATCAAAAACCCCATCACAACACTGCACCAGCATTGCGCCCTGGATTTCATCGAGAGGATAAGACGTAATTCTAGGCCGGGGAGAAAGCACCCCTCCCATAGCGTGATCTCCTACTGCACCTGTTGTTGCTGATCGTCCTCCAATAGCAGCAGGTGGAGGCGCAGCTCTATATTGGGAATGCTGATCCTGCTCAATATGCCCTCCCCGTTTTTCTACCCGCTTAGAGTGCTCATTGACTTCAAGCTCAGAGCCCCTCACCCAAGGTTTATATCCTGGTTTGGCATCCTGGGATAATTGCAGAAAATGTCCATCCGGATAGGCAAGCATAGCCCGGCTATCGCCGACATTAACAATCCATAGCCGGTCACCAATAACCAGAGCAAGATTCACTGTAGTACCCGAACAGTCGATTACCGCCTGAAACAAGTACTCATCTCTGTCAACATCAGCCAGAGCCAGCTTGAGGGCATTCCAAACACCAACTTCTGTCAAGCCATCAGGGTTATATTGCTCAAGCCGCTTTCTAAGACAGTTTTGCAACTGACCAGCAACACGCCGGGATACCCGGTCACCGAAATTATGATCACTATGACCATCCAGCACACCGGTCATAGTAACGGTGATGGAAGCACCTCCAGATTGAATCTGAAATCGTTGAGCTACATGGGCATCTTCATTATTGCCATCAGTGCGTTTTCCTTGGGCTGTGGCCAGGCCTACACCGTTAACTTCCTGGCTGCTTTCAGACTCAGCCCCGAGAATGTGATGAAAAGATGTTGGCCTGCCCCTAGGAGGAAAGCCCTCTCTTGGAGGTAATCTAGCCCCTTCATCCCTGGCTTTGGCTTTAGCATCAATAATCTTTTGATGCACTTTCCAGTATTCAGGAACAACACGAAACTCCAGCTCTTCCAGCTCCTGCGAAGAGACTTTTGAGTTATTTCGCTGAAGAGTACTCTGTCCTTCTGCTGGTAAAGGGGCTGGATGACAATCTACATATCTGTTTTCTGAAAAATTTGCTGAGCGATAGGTTCCTGCCGGCACTGCAAGCTCACGCACCTGTACAGATGCCTTGTTTTGCGACTTTGGCCTTAAGTCAGCAGGTAGATTAGCGAACTCCAGCAGACCACCCTTCGCAGCCATTGCTGCAGGAATCTCATTTGCCTTGATAGGGAACTTCGGTTGCTTAGCGAGATATGCCAGGACTTGCTCTATAGATTTAACTGGACCGCCTTGCAGCCTCCAGTCATCTAGCCTCCTTAAAAGACCCTCAGCCTCCCCTTGCAGGCCTGTATAATAAGAGGCATCACTTGCTATTTTTTCAGGCGAGTCAGTTTCCTTCTCAAGTTTGGGACGTTTGTATACCTGCGCCTGAGGCGGAGGTGAAGGTTGCTGCCTCTGTACCGCACGTTCTGAGGGTTGAGGTTCTGGCTCTGGGGGGTAATCGTACTTAAACCATAATTCATCCAGCAACTCTGCAGATCTTATAAATTTATCCGGCCCTTGAAAACAGTACACATCACGTAATTTCTGCACATCCTCGGGGTATCTTTCGACAAGGAGATCCAGATACTGACCCGCAGTTTTCAAATCATGGATATTCGGCTTATTCTCACGCAGTTTATCCAGAACAAACTGGGATAGTTGCTTATGCTGCTGTTTATTCAGTACTGCACCCGGTGCTGCAGAGGAAGCAGCTTGGGGGGTAGGCGCATTTTGGATCTCCATAGTTGAGAGCGCACCTTTCAGATCTCCAAATGTTATGCGGTATGTTCCCTTGGATATATTCTGTGATACATGCTCAACCTTTCTTTCCGTCAGGGGTTTACCGGTTAAGTGATGTTGAACATAGCTCTTCAAGTTCGCATTGCAACCGGCAAACCCTGTAGCACCTTCCTGATTGCTATATTGCTGCATGTACTCTACTGCAGTAACCAGCCGCCCATTCTCAGCCAATGCGAGTTGATCAGAACTCTTGGCACCATCTTGAGAAAGTCTATCCACAGCCTGCTTGAACTCTGTCAAACTTGGCCAGTTCGCCCTAGGCGGCATTCCATAAGCCATATGACAATCCTTGTCAGCTTTTTTACTTAATAATCCTTGGATTATAGCCGGCACAATTTCTATCGGGGGAATTGTCCTTACCGACTCTGGTTAACCATGCAATATTCAGATCAATCGAATATTTTCCCGGGGTTCATCACCCCATCCGGATCAAACACCTTCCTGATCCCGCGCATCAAATCAATCTCAGCTTCGCTGCGGGTATAGGTCAGGTAATCCTTTTTCAACAATCCAACACCATGCTCCGCAGAAATAGAGCCACCATACTTCTGCACAATTTCAAAAACCCACTGGCTTACATGATTGCACTTTTGTAGAAACTCTTCCGTTGAGAGTGAATCGGGCTTGAGTATATTCAGGTGCAGGTTGCCATCACCTATATGGCCAAACCAGATAATCTCAAACTCTGGATACTCCCGGCTTACCACAGCATCAATCTCTTTCAGAAACTCTGGCACTTTGGATACCACAACAGAGATATCATTTTTGTAGGGTGTCCAGCGGGTAATGGTTTCGCTGATAAACTCCCGACATGCCCACAGGTTCTGTAATTGGGAAAGACTCTGGCTCATCACTCCATCCAGAACCCAGCCCTGTTCCATGCAGTGTTCAAACAGTTCCATAACTGTATCGGAAACAGCTTCGCTGGTATTTTCAAACTCAATCAAGGCATAAAACGGGGTTGGTGTTTCGAATGGCCGCTGAACATAATTATGTTCAACCACACGGGACAATGCCTGTTCAGAGAAAAACTCAAAGGCGGTCAGATCAATCTTCTGCTGGAAGCTTTCCAGAATGGACATCACTCCACTCATATCCTCCGCACCCAGCATAAGTGCCGTGAGGTTTTCCGGAGGGCGGATCAACTTCATTGTCGCTTCAACAATAAAACCAAGGGTTCCCTCTCCTCCAATAAACAGCTGCCGCAGATCATAGCCAGTATTGTTTTTCACCAGGCCACCGTTTAACTCCAGAAGCTCACCGGCTCCCGTCACAACCTTCAGGCCGGCTACCCAGTCCCTGGTCATGCCGTAACGAATCACCTTGATACCACCAGCATTCGTAGCAATATTTCCCCCAATCTGACTGGAGCCACTGGAGGCAAAATCAACGGGGTAAAACAGCTCTTTATCTTCAGCAAACTGTTGCAGCTGCTCGGTCACTACACCAGGCTCACAAACAACTGTTCTGTCGACAGGATTAAAGTCCAGGATTGTATTCATCCGGTCAAAGGCAACCACTATCTCCCCATCAGTAGCTACAGCCGAGGCACTCAGGCCTGTTCGTCCTCCCGATGGAACCAGCCCCAGCTTTTTCTCTCTGGCAAAACGAACGACAGCCTGCACCTCGTCATTGGAAGAGGGCAGAACAATCGCCAGGGGAGCAGGCTCATGAAAGCGGGTCCAGTCACGGCCATACTGCTGAAGGGAATCTGAATCGGTGAGCACTCGCGCAGGAGCAACAGCAGCTACGAGGCTATCTATTAACGGCTTATGATTCATTATTCTTTCACTGTCCGGACATCCTGAAGCCGATTGTACGCATTAACCGAAGTTTTTTCCCTCCTTATTAGTATCCCTATGTTAATATGATTTTCCCGGTGAAGAGTCGGCCAGATATAAAACCAAAACGCAAAAACCAAAACACAAACCAAAACGCAGTCAGGACTAAAGAATGACCACAAATTCACTCGAAAAAAGCAAGATCCGCTTTTTGCTTCTCGAGGGCGTGCATCAATCTGCAGTCGATGCACTGCAGGCTGCCGGTTACAATAATATTGAATACCTGAAAACAGCTCTGCCGGATAATGAGCTTAAGGAAAAGATCTCCCACGCACACTTTGTGGGAATCCGCTCCCGAACCCAGTTAACCCGGGATATTTTCGAATCCGCTGAGCGTCTGATCGGTGTAGGGTGTTTCTGTATAGGTACCAACCAGGTTGATCTGGGAGCTGCAACAGAGTTCGGTATTCCGGTTTTCAACGCCCCTTATTCCAATACCCGCTCTGTTGCCGAGCTGGTACTGGCGGAAGCTATTCTTCTGGCCCGGGGCATTCCGGAAAAAAATGCCATGGCCCACAGGGGAGGGTGGCTGAAAAGTGCAGCCAACTCCTATGAGGTCCGGGGGAAAAAACTGGGTATTGTCGGCTATGGCAATATTGGCAGCCAGCTGAGCGTGATGGCTGAATCCCTGGGGATGGAAGTGATCTTTTACGATATTGAAACCAAACTTCCCTTGGGTAACGCGGTACAGATGGAGACACTGGACGATCTTCTCTCCACTGCAGATATTGTCACCCTCCATGTTCCCGAAACACCTGCCACCCAATGGATGATCGGTGCCCATGAGCTGTCAGTTATGAAGAAAGGCAGTATTCTGATCAATGCTGCCAGGGGAACAGTTGTGGATATCACAGCTCTGACCCAGTCTCTCCGGGGAGAGCACCTGCTGGGAGCCGCTATTGATGTCTTTCCGGAAGAACCACACTCAAACAGTGATGAATTTATCTCTCCCCTGAGAGAATTTGATAATGTGATTCTTACTCCCCATATCGGTGGCAGCACCCTTGAGGCTCAGGCCAATATCGGCAAGGAGGTTGCCAGCAAGCTGATACGTTACAGCGATAACGGCACGTCTCTGTCGTCTGTGAACTTTCCGGAAGCATCACTTCCTACCCACGACGGCAACCACAGGATTTTGCATGTACACCACAATATTCCGGGGGTACTCAGCCACATCAACCAGATCTACTCCGATGACAATATCAATATCAGCGGTCAGTACCTGCAGACCAATGACAAGATCGGATATGTTGTCACGGATATCGAAGCCAGGCACAGCAGAGATGTGATTACCAAACTCAGAAAGATTGAGGGCACTATCCGCTGCAGAGTGCTGTATTGAATTGTATCTTCACTGTAGGGAGCCGGATTAGATTCCGGCTCCCGGCTGAAGCTATTTTTTTTCGTCACCGACCTTGTAAAAACGGTGGTCTTTATCCAGAAACACAACATAGAAGGTATTGGCATCGAGAAGATGTTTTTTCTTTCCTTTGCCAACTTCGGCTCTGTTAACACTACATGTTGGTAGTACTTCCGTGCACCCTGTATAGCTTGGCATTCGGGCTTCATAGAAAATTTGGTTACTTCCTCTATTCAGCGTAATCACTAACTTTGAGAAATAAACCAACATCTATTGTTAACAGAGCCCCAACTTCCTTTCCGTTAAGCTCTCCGGGGATAACAAAACCAATCAGGCGCACCTTGCTTGCCAGCCGAAACCGAACCCAGTAAGCATCATGTGGCACATGGGATGGGTGCTTGAAATCTGACTTCTTCGGGAAATCTCCATAATAAGCCAGAATTGGCAATCCATTTAACTTTTGTCCTTTCCAGTATGACAGTGGAAGCTTGGTAAATTCTTTTATCTTTTCCATTAATGTGGGCAGAGAGGTACTGTTATGACCTGAACCGCCCCAGTCTTCAAAAGACTGGTCACAGTCTTGCGTGGCATCAAAGTAAGAGAAATTAAACTTGCATCGCTCTGCAATATCTGAAGTTTCGATACCAGACTGCGGACGGTTTTTAAGAAAACGATCCTTTTTACTATTACCAAATCCCATGGAAATACTACTCTCCACCGCCAAAAGGCAAGCCTGTTGGAATACCGCCAATTTTGCCGCCCAGATAGAGCGGGGAAATGGGACGATCATTACGGATCATACTGCCGGGGATCTCGTCCAAACGGTAGCAGTAACTTTCGCCATCTTCTTTATTGACCAGAATCGTGCGGTATTTGCCCAGTTTATCAATGATTTCCGTGTTATGAGCGGTAAAAAGGAACTGTGCCCCTTTGGGGTTGGTTTCCGGATTCTGGAAAAGATCGATTATCATTGGCAGAACCATGGCATGGAGATGGATATCGAATTCATCCATGGCCAATAGTCCTCCAGACCCAAGTGCTGCCCAGTACCAATGCATTTTTTTATAAAGAGCTTTTGTTCCACTTGATTCATTATGAAAATTCAAAAGTAAATCAATATCGCTATTCTTATGTAAAAATTCTGGAAAATAGATTGTATTGCCGTCTTTGTCCAGCCCCTCTTTTATCTCAATATCATGAATACTATCATCAGCCGACTTGATAATACTTTTAACAAAACCAAACAATTCAGGATATTTTGAATATGTTTTAGATGTTGCATCAAGATCAAGTTGCAAATCCACATAGCCAATTTTATTCACATTAATAATCATTTTCAGAATAAAATCATTGATAGTCATCAGGTCATGCATATCTGACTTGAATTTATATTTTTTTAAAAGGCTGAGAATTGACGCATCATCTCTTAGTTCAATGTTTTTTATTTCTGCAATAGAGCTATTTGCTTTCTCTACAACATTTTTTCTTCGAGAAAGTACAAGGGACTTACGACCGACACCATTTTTTTTCTTTTCAATTTTTTCACTGAGTACATGATTTTTATTAAGGCTGAGTTCATATAAATATGCATTCCCCCCAGCCTCAAACTCCAGAAGAAAATCGATTGGTTCAGGGCTTTTGGCAAAAGAGTCAATTTGTATGGTATCGGATACATCCTTATCGGCTGATGAATAACAAAACATTCTCAGCCAGCTCAATGCCTTTAGCAAATTGGTTTTACCAGCCCCATTCGCTCCTTTAACGCCCATCACCGTGGCATAGTCACGCCCCTGGCGAATATTATCCGGGACACCATTGCCAAGGGTAAAATCAATCTCCACACCTTCTTTGAAGCAGCAGAAATTACGGACACCAAATTTCCTGATCATGCCTTCTGAAACCCTGTTTTGCACGCTGTGGTCTCCAAGAGCCTGCCATGACTTAACCTTAGACCACTTTTATGTCAATTTTGGCATGAATCATACCACATATACGGCATTTAAGCATGCATACATTACAATTGAGACAAAAAGGACAGAACACCCCACTAAACACCTCAGCAATGTTATTGCATCACAATACCTCAGGGGTACTCAGTCCAGAGTTTTTCAAGATGGTTGGTCAGAAAAACAGTCAGGCCGGTAATCCGGCCTGATTTATTTCAGACAGTTTCCCGGGAACAGCCTTCCAGAGCCAAACGGTTCAGGACCTGAATTTCATCGGGCCAGATAGTTTCATCAATGGTTTCCAGCACCATGGGTACTTTGTCAAAGCGCTGATCTCCCATAATATACTGGAAGCACTCCCAGCCGATTTCCCCTTCTCCCAGGCTGTGATGGCGGTCCTTGCGGGAACCCAGCTCCCCCTTGGAATCATTGATATGCATACCCCGGAGATAACCAAAACCGACAACCTGATCAAACTCCGCAAAGGTTTTTTCGCAGGCTTCATGGGTTCTCAAATCATAGCCAGCGGCAAAAGTGTGGCAGGTATCAAGACAGACTCCCACCCGGCTTTTATCTTTGATTCCATCAATAATCCGGGCCAGATGTTCAAACTGCCATCCCAGATTGCTGCCCTGTCCAGCTGTATTTTCAATCACGGCAATAACGCCTTCGCTCTGGTCAAGCGCCATATTGATAGACTCGGAAATACGCTTCAGACAAAGATCGATATCCATCTTCCGCAAATGACTGCCGGGATGAAAATTCAGTCTATCCAGTCCCAACTGCATGCATCGCTGCATTTCGTCAACGAAAGCTTCTCTCGATTTTTGCAAACCTTCATGTTCCGGGTGGCCGAGATTTATAAGATAGCTATCGTGCGGAAGGATCTGCTCAGGCTTGTAACCGTATTCCTCACACCGGGCTTTGAACAGCTCAATACTCTGATCAGTTAATGGTTTTGCTTTCCATTGACGCTGGTTTTTTGTGAACAGGGCAAAGGCTGTAGCGCCTAGTTTATGGGCATTTAAAGGGGCATTCTCAACACCTCCTGCGGCACTGACATGGGCTCCAATATATTTCAAGAAATAAGTTCCTTTGTTAGTGCTAATCTCTGGTAGTTAAGTACCCAACCAAACTAAGTCATATCTTCTGACGCAGTGCTCAGGCGTTCAGCTGTGTTGCAACTCCGGCCAGATGGTCTGGTTATGTTCTTGCCATTACAGCATTACAGACGCACCGGTGTCAGACAGGCTAACTTTCTGGTTAGAGGTAGCAGGAACCTATGCACTGTTGGGCTCACTAAATCTATAAGCCTGACTATCTATAGAATGATTATAAATTCAGTAAGGAAGTATTATTAATTATGCAAGCAATAAGTGCTACCGTTAGTGCCAGTTGTGTCTGTACGCTTCCTGCTGATGTGCCAGTGGAGATTGCAGAGGCTGAACGGCAACTGGACACTATGGGCATTATTCCCTTTGCTAATCCCCGTGTCCATAACAACATTGAGGCAGTTTTGGACCCTGTCCAATACGAGGAAAATCTACCTGCAGTTCTGTCAAAAATAAAAAACCAGTGTAGGCAAAATATTTTTCCAAAAGAAAGCCTGATGTCTGAATGGACCAACAAATATAAAACATGGTTTTCATGCATAATGGCGCTGCATTTCGCTGGCAGACCAACTGAACATTACAGCAATGAACAGCTGGGATTGACAGAGAGCGATGGTGAGTTTGATCAGAATAAAGTTTTCTGCGCACTGTTTGACAAATTACGTGAGCTTGACGGCTTAAGGAGCTATGAAAAGTACAGCCTGTTTATGGATTGGCTGATCAATATAGATATGATCAACGATTATCCATGTCAGTGGATTCTTGACTCCATGAAAGCGGGTGATAAGCGCATACGCCCCGAACTGTGTCACTTGGAACCTGAAATGATCATCGATGACAGAGAGCCATTCGACCCAGTCAATAACGACCAGTATCAGAACAGAAACTATCCATTCTATTTTTATTACAATGACCGGTTTCCAACATTCAAATACTGCCTGATTCAGACAATGTTGTCTGAAACACCTGAAAACTGGAGTTATAAAATTCAACAAGAGTGGCTTTTTGATCCGGACAAAAAAAAGGCACAGCGCTATCTTTTTGGCCAGCAGTTTTATCCTTTAAGCACTTTTTATGATGAAGTGAATGCATGGAATCTTTTCATTGAGCGATTGTGGAAAGAGTTACCACCAGTTTCTGAAACTGAACAGATAAAGCAGTTCAGGGCATGTTCAGACCCGTGCCAAATCAGACCTGAGCCAGAAGCAGCGGAACCTCCGGCTGCTCAAAACTTTAGTGAACGGTTTGGCCGAACAGTTAAGCGAAAAAGATCTGATGACGGATGCAATCATTACTTGAAAATTCAGTTTGCCAATGAAAGTGTCCAGGATGTTCACTGTAATTTCAGTAAACTCAAATTTTTCCATGAGCAAAAAAAGGTTCTTGAACTTGAAAGTGAGGTTGTAATACCGGGAAAGCTGGTCAGGCTGAATAATCCGCTCACTTACATTCAGGGAACTTCCCTTTCCGATGCAGAGCAACAATCACTTTTTGGCTTAACAGGCCCTGAATGTAGAACCGCTATAGATTTTACATCACCTGCCAAGGCTCTTTATGAACAGTACCTTTACGATACAAAAGACAGAAGAGCCTGCATTAACGGACTGCACCTGTATGCAAGGGACTTTGGCCGCTTGTGGTCCAAAGGAATCATGGGTACTCCATCCATTAATGCTTACCATGATAGTGCTGAAGAACGAAAGCATATCGTTATTTCGCCTTTTATCGGCCAGACTTGTGAAGGTGCTCTTGAACGGTGGAATGGTGCTGCTACAGATTTTACCAATGTCGGTTCTATTGGCATGAGGGATCAGGGAGATTGTTTTCTGCCTGAGATGCCACCGGCAAACTATTTTGACCACACAGGGAATATTGAGGTATCTCAGCCTGTCAATGAAGATAGCCGAAAAATTCGACTGAACGAAATGGCTCGGGCAGCCCAGGGTCTTGTCCTTCTTTATGGACGGTGTCTGAATAATGAATTTGATGTATCAAACGAACAGCAGATTCATAAAGTGGAAACAGAACTCGGTGAGATAATCGCAGAACTATTTCATTACGGGATGGGGATTGACAAGGCGCATTGCCATAAATTAATGGCTGAAGATGGCTTGCTAACCCAGTGTAGCAGAGAAGTTAATTACTGGCTGGCGAAAAATGCTCCCTATGTACAGGATATTCGGGCAAAAAGGATAAATCGGGATGCTTACCCGGGTTTGCCGGGAAAATTGCAAGGACCAGTTTTGCGCAAAGGGCAGATGGATTTTTTAAAAGATTGCGGCTTTCATGATACAGAAAGAGATAAAGAAGACGAATGTCAACTAGGTTCCGGTTCGGGAAGAATGCCACTCATTGCCTTGAATGCTTTGATTATTAAACTGCTGTCAGCTGGCATTTTTATAATGAAAGAAAAGCAGATAGTATAAAGTGAAGTCATATTCATAAATATAAACACCCTTTTAGGTTGTGTATTAATTGCGGTTTACTCGATAACAGCAATAACATCATCTGTCTGGGCAAGGGCCAGATTGATTGATTCCGGCACCCTGTCGCAACACTCCTCTTCAGAGATAGAGCGCAGGTGACTGCCCGGATGAAAGTTAAGACGATCCAGCCCCCAACTGCATGCATCGCTCTATCTCATCAATAAAAGCGGCACGGGACTTTTCAAGAGCCTCAGTTTCTGGATGGCCAAGGTTTATCAGATAACTGTCATGGGGAAGAATCTGTTCAGGAGCGAAGCCATATTGCTCACAGCGCTCCTTAAACAACCTTATGCTTTTATCCGTAAGAGGTTTGGCCTTCCATTGCCGCTGATTTTTAGTGAACAGGGCGAAGGCACTCGCTCCCAGTTTATGGGCATTCAGCGGAGCATTCTCGACTCCACCCGCAGCACTGACATGGGCCCCGATATACTTCTTATGGGTCAAATGATCTGTTCCTGTATGTTCAGTCTTACTTTTCACCCAATATTATGCCTGAGTCAGGGCTGTTAACTCTCCTGTTAAAAGCTTCTTTAAAACAATACTTCGGACAGTTTTCACAGATAGAGTGGCCATGAGAGAAAACAGCGATAATAGAGAAGCCAAACCCTCTATGCTCGCTGCCAGCTTCCTCTCATGGACAACATAGTAAAGACCGCCCTGGATAAAATGTCCAAGGTCAAAAAGCCCCAAAAGACATTCATCTGCCAACTGCTTCTCACGCTCATTATCGTTCAGGGAAAAGCAACTTTCCGCAACATGAGCCGTTACTCTTCCATGAGCGAAAAGCGATTCAGACGCTGGTATCGCCGAACATTTGATTTCTTTAAACTCAACTGTCTGATGCTATCGGACGTACTGTCAACGACCCAAGAGAAAATCGCAGCGCTCGATGCCAGCTTTATGACCAAGAGTGGCAAGAAGAGGGGCTTTCTCAGGTTGGCAGATGAAAGTGAGGGGTTGAAACAGAAATAGCCTTCAGGCAAAGGTTGATTTGAACGGATCAACATTTCTGAAGGATCAGGCATGTCTACAACGCCCTCACTGCGTCCTATGTTCTCATTTCCCGGCTGGGTAATCGACCACATTGATATTAATTGGGATGAATCTGTGGCTACAGTTTCCCTGCGCAGGGATGGTCGCATACAGCAGTTCAGATGCAGTCAGTGTCAGAACCCAATGGGTAAAATCCGTGAGAATGAGCGTACCGTGCTGGACTTGCCGCTGGGTACTCTGGATGTGCAATTATGCTTCACTGTTTACCAGGGACGGTGTTCCCACTGTGGGCACATTGAAACAGTCACGCCTCCCGGGTTGGCTCCCAAAGCGCAGGCTACTGAACGGCTGAAGCAACATGTCAGTCATCTCTGCCGCTATATGCCCTGCAACAAGATTCCTGAATTCATCTCTATCTCGCATCATACGGCCAGGCGCTGGGATAAAGAGATATTGATGAAAACTCTGCCAGCCCCTGACCTGGATAACATACGAGCCCTGTTGATTGATGAGAAATCCATTGGTAAAGGACACCATTACCTGACTGTTGTTCTGAATGCTGATACGGGCGAAACCCTGTTCCTTGGTGAAGGCAAGCGAAAAGCCACCCTGGACCAATTCCTCAGCCGCTTAACTCCGGAACAAAAGTCTCGCATTGAATGTGTGGGTATAGACCGTGGTGGTAGCTACAAAGCGTCGGTCAGGGAGCACCTTCCTGACGCCGATATCGTTTACGACAAGTTTCACATTATTGCCAATTACAACGATGTCATAGATAAAATCCGTCGTCGGGAATGGAGGCAGGCTGAAGTTGATGATAAGCCTTTCATCAAGGGGCAGCGCTTCAATTTGTTCAGGAACCCTGAGAACCTCACCCCCAAGGGAGAAAGCTGTCTGAAAGAACTGTTGGCTATGAACGAAGACCTGTACCAAGCCTACACCCTGAAGGATATGCTCAAGCAGCTCTGGACGTACACTTACAAAGGTTGTGCCAGTAAGTTTCTCGACAGGTGGATCGAGCTGGCCACAGAAACAGGCATTGGCGAACTCAGGCGGTTTGCCAAAGGGTTGGATCGGGCCAGAGAAGGACTCCTGTCATACTGTCAGCACCGAATAACCAGTGCAAAAATTGAGGCCTTTAACGGTGTGATCAAACGTATTGTCTACAAGGCTTGTGGCTATAACGACCTTGAATATCTGTATCTGAAAATCCGGCAGGAGGCTCAGATATGATCTGCCAACCTGAGAAAGCCCCGTTTTTGAGAGGTTAGAATTGCCCATGAATGATAGAAAAGTCATGGGCGTATATCAGGAACTCAGCAACTATGGTGCTATCGCTGCATGGAAAGTGTCCAGAGTATTGTTTCAGGGCTTAAATTGTTTGAGCTCTGGCCTGTAGATAAAGCTTTGGCATGTATAGCGCATATCGCGCTCGTGTGAGCCTGTCTCAATGTCGGGTACAAAGTCCGTAGGGATTTTATTCTCTTTGAGTACATGTTTAGGGAGTAACAGTCGTCCGCCTGGTTTCAGGCAGGCTCTGGCAGAATCGAAAAATTCATCCGAAAAATTCATAAACGCACAGACGGGTCCTTCGTCGATGATTTCTCTGTACTTGGGTTTAAGGTTTTCAAGGTAGCGGGTTGTTAAGGGTGTTCCCCAGCGCAGCAGAGCATCCGGTTTTCCTCTTGCCCGAATATCCAAGGTGTCCATGTTGTCGTGAGAAGAGTGGTCGCTGATGTGTCCGCAGCCCAGCATCAGCGTCGGATGATTGGTCGGGTTAAGACCTTTCAGTGGAATGACACCGAACTCCAGATAAGTGTCCCTGATTTTTTCTAATGGCTGGTGGCTGCCGGTTCTGAACAGGCCGTGGTCAGTGTGCATTTCAAGGAACAGATCGACAGCATCGTAGCGTTCTGTTTCCCGGTCGTCATAATAAAGGAGTCGTTGCGTATCCTTTACGACAGCATCAGCCCCACGCTCGGATTCCGATGCGTATAAAGGGTGGTCCTGGTTGTTCATGGCGTGAAAAATCAGCTCTGCAATAAAGGCATTGAGCTGCGGATCGTCGTGTTCAGCGGACCGGAAACCTCTTTCTTTCAGAATCTGGGTGTCCAGAATCAGTGAGCGGGCAAGAGGGTCACGTCTCAGGCTGGGATTCGGTGCATTTCTTAAACGGTTGTTCAGAAAACGGTTGGTGACTTCCCTGGTTACCGGGTTTCTGTCTACACCGTCAGCACGGGTATTGCTGGCGAGTTTGCTGATGTCGTGTTCACGGGTAAATGCTTCGATGGCTGCTCTCATGGCATCGGGGTCTTCTGCTTTCTGAATGTGCGCCTCGATGCTCTGTTCCAGTCTCAGTCTTACCCGTTCTTCCATATGCAGGGCTTCCAGGTATTGCTGGTATTCCTGCAATGTTTTGTATTCTTCAGAATGCTTGTCCTGACACTGTGCCACCTCCTGCTCGAGTAACTCGATTTTTTTGCTGTAGAGCGCTTTGTCGGCCAGTCCGTGTTCACTGGTTTTTCCGCTTAAACGTGCAAAAGGTCCCAGTTTGTCGTATTCGCTGAGGTGTTTCAGGAAAGCCTCTGTTTCCTGTTTTACCTGTTGCAGGCGACCCCAGTCGCTATTGAACAGTTTGCCGGTTTCCTGCTGAACTTCCCGGGCGGTCATCTTGCGCGAAGTCCGCAGTGCTACCGGAGTTCTGGCGTGATGGCTTGCCGCTTCAGCGCAGTCGCTAAGAAGGGGTTCAATTCTGGCAGCGGCATCATCAAAGGACTTAACGGTTCTCGTGTCCCAGTAGCCTAACAGGAACATGTTGGTATAGGTGCTAGGTTCGAGCGAACAGTTATCCTCAGTGGCGACTTTATCCTCAGCATCGATGCCCAGCTCGCAATCCGGCTGCCCTTTGTTTATCTGAGTGTTGGCGGCAAGTGCAACTTGTTGTAACCGGTGGAATAGATCGGGTGATGTGGGTTGCATACTAAACGCTTTTTTTGTTGGGACTTCTGTATAGTTCGGCGTTTTGCTTGTTTAATTTAACCGCATAGCGAAAGTCTCGGGGGCTTGCCCCCGAGTTGGATAGCCTACAATGGAAGATGCCATTGTAGGCTATCCCATTCGATGGAGTTACAAAGAAACTCTCACCATGTTTATAGACTGATGTATCACTTCGTATGGATTCCAAAGTACCGTCATAATTTTCAAAGATGGCGTCACCCAGAACGATATCACCGGCTTTAAGTTGCCCCACAAGTTGCCTGAACAGTGTGGTTTCGCCAGTTTGCCTGCCTTTGTAAGGAGTGACGACATAGCCCAGTACAGCACCACTGCCTAATGTCGTGAGGACTTCTATTCTCAGGAGCGGATTTCCAACCTTTTTTTTGCGGACCGTGTTGAGGGTAGGCTTCCTGGGTTTCAGCCGTGTCAGACATGGAGAGCGTCGAGCCATCGGTGATAACGACTCTACGACTAAGCCAAAGCCACGATTCAGGGCTGGAATTATCGGGGCTTTTACAGGTTGGCTGATCAAATATTACAAAGCTCGCTTCCAAATTGAGTTTGTATTCCGGGATGCCAAGCAATATACAGGCTTGATAGATTGCCAGTCATGTAATAAGCAAGCGATTCATACTCAGATTAATGCTTCATTCTCAGCCCTTAATCTGCTCAAACTGGCTGACCGGGAAGAAAAAGGTACGACAGGCAAAACGGTCATTTCAATTGCGAGCTGGAAGCGTCGCCTGTCCAACCAGCACCTGATGTGCAGAGTTTTCGAGAGGTTAGGATTGCCCATGAATGATAGAAAAGTCATGGGCGTATATCAGGAACTCAGCAACTATGGAACTATCGCAGCATGAAAGTGTCCAGAGTATTGTTAAAAGACTGTAAGTGATAACAACCCCAAGGCTGGTTAACTTACCATCAGATCATATTCCTCAACCCCAGTTCCTCTGGATGAGGCTGAAGATAGACCTGATCCTTCACATACTGACTGCCATGGATATTGAGGAAGTGCCTCAGCATGGTTATGGGAACAATTAGAGGAATCACCCCGGTACGATACTCTTCGATCAGCTCCAGCAGGGTCTGTTTGGACTCATCGCCCAGCGTTTTCTTCATATAACCCAGGAGGTGCAGCATGACATTTGTATGACTCTTACGATTGGCTCTCTGCTTCAGAGTCTCCATAAAAAGCTTAATATATTCTCCGGCTGACTCTTCCACCGTTTTTTTCTTGCCGACGGACACCATCTGTCCAAGACGCTGGTAGTTCTGGGGACTGTGGGCCATCAGCACATATTTATAGGCGGAATGGAAAGCAACCAGCCCTGAATAGGAGGGTTTATCTCTCATCTCCGTCTGCCAGCGATTCCAGGCAAAAACACGGGTAAAGAAATTATCTCTCAGGATAGGGTCGTGGAGACGTCCCTCCTCTTCTATAGGAAGCAAAGGGCAGGTTTCCATCAAGGCCCGGGCATACATTCCCGGACCACTCTCTCCAAGAGGGTGGCCGTTCTTATGGTAGATTTTGACCCTCTCCATTCCACAGCTCGGGCTGCGCTGCATTAATACATAACCACTGATGTCCTGATCCAGCTCCCTGCCAGTCTTATGGCCAAAGGCCAGAAGCTGATCAGTAAAATCATTTTCCGGGTGGTCTGTGCCAACAACACGGTAATCCTGGTCAGGCTCTCCCACGAGTCTTATGGGTTCCCGGGGAACCCCCATACCAATCTCAACTTCCGGGCAGACAGTGCGCAGGTGGAAAAATTTATCCAGCACACCAAGAACCAGGCTAGACCGTTTGTGATCACCGTTATACCGAACCTTCTGGCCAACAAGGCAGGCGCTGATTCCCAGGGTAATTGTTTTTTCTGGTTCCTGGCGATTTACAATAGGCATGGCGGGTACGTCCTGACAGTTGTACACAAACTAAAGTGTGTACAACTGTCGAAGAGAGTACAAATAGAAAAAGCATAAAAGGAGAAAGCACAGACCGCCTGAAACTGCGGTCTGTGTGGTTAAGGTTAAGACAGCAGCCAGCTGGAGCTGTTCTTCAATCTGTTCATGGACAGCTCTTCGAAGTTATCCACAACTGAGAATTTCACCGCATCTCTGGCAAGCAGGGCTTCCTGCCAGCACTTCAGGCCGGCAAATTCTCTCAAAACATCCAGCCCAAAGACGCGACTGTGCAGATCAGCACGCATCATAAAAGGTGCCACAGCAGCATCAACAAGTGAGAAACTTTCACCGGCAAACAGAGGCCCATCACCCAGAGCGCAGCTGAAGTGAAGCAACAGGCCATGCAGAATCTGTTGCTCCATTTTACCGTTCTCTTCATCTTGAGCATAAATCATCCTGTACTGGCTCATCAGCAGAGCAGAGGAGAACTCAATCCAGGCCCTGTGTCTGGCTTTCTCCAGAGGGTCAACCGGATGGAGGGGAGGGGGAGTGACCTCATCAAGATACTCGTTGATAACAGCCGACTCAAACAGCACTGTTCCCCGGGTTTTCAGAACAGGAACCTTACCGGTTGGTGATAGCTCAAGAAACCAGTCCGGCTTGTTATCCAGCTCAATATAGGTGATATCAAAAGGCACCTTCTTTTCCAGAAGTGTTATTACCGAACGCTGAACAAACGGGCAGGTTTTAAAACTGATTAATTCAATCTTGTCCACTTCCAGATACCTCTATCTATCAACTCCTGCAAACATGATCAGCATTGTTGCAAATATACAAATTTTTGGGAATATCAGACCGTTATCATCTCGTCCGGTTGCTGCTGGATACTCAACTGTTCTTGCTGCATTTTAAGGCACTCCCGAGCAAAGGCTAATATTGTTTTATTATCAACATTAGCGGCCAACTTCAGCTCTTCCCTGATTTTTTTACGGGCTTCAGTTTTGCTTAATGACTTGAACTTTGGCTGCGCGTTCCTCTTGAAGCCTGGATTATTTTCAAACAGACCCTGCTGTTGAGTATGAATTTCCCTGACAATCGCTCTTAATTCACGAGCCGTGCATTTTTCACCTGTCGCTTCTTTCTTCGGCTTACTTTTGAGTACCGGCTGAGCCTTTACACAGGTTCGTGTGTCAGAATCTCTGGCAAAATGTACATGCCGATCCCGCCTAGACACCTTTTGTAAGTTGTAAGTTTGTTCGATCTCCCAGGATAGTCTTCCCAGGAATGGTAACAACTCCGTTACTATTATTTGTCCTGACTGTATTTTCATTGTGAACCGAGCAGGCTAAGAATACTGAAGGTTTCCTTGTGGTTATCCATAATTTATCCCCCCTTAAGAATGATTTCTAATAGACCTCTACCCGGCTAAATAGTTTCACACATGAAATATGGCAGCTTTTGAGCCCTTCCGATCCAGACATAAAACAAACCGCGCATAAAAAAAGGCTCAGAACTATGATTCAGTATCTGAGCCTTTATTAAACATATTTATCAGGCAGGTGAGTGGGTGACCTCACCAACGCCCTGACCTGTTTTGGCAGTCACTTTGCTGACAATCACATAGGCAATAACAGAAACAATACTGGCGTAGATAGGCGGCTCAATCCAGCCCAGGCCACCCTGTGCCATCAGCACACCACTGACCACAAACCCGGTTGCCATGGCTGCAATCGCCCCTTTGGCATTTCCACGCCAGAAAGCACTGATAAGCAGTGGGCCAAGCAGGGCAGCATTCAGTGTTCCGGTTCCGATAATGGCAATAAGGTTCAGCATATAGGGAGGAGCAAACGCCATCAGCAGCAGGCTGACGCCACCAAACAGTACAACCATGACCCGGTTAAAAGACAGTGCTTTCTTATGGGGCATTTTCTTGTCTGGATTAATAGCCTTTCGCAAGTCATGGGAGATAGCAGACGCCACCACATGCAGCACTGAGTTAGCAGTGGACTGCATGGCAAAAAGAATAAACAGTGTGATCACACCAGCCACCAACGGCGGCATAAAGTTCTGCAGATACATAGGCATGGCACTGTCGGCAACGTCCAGACCAGGCATACGAATGCGCATATACAGACCAACGATAGGTACCAGACTAAGCAGAAGGGCAACAGGGGCTGCAACCAGGGCACAATGATGGGCTTTCACATCGGGCCTGAATGACATCAGGCGAATCGACATATAGGGAAGCACTGCGCTGAACATCAAAGTGTACGGAACCAGCATGGACATATGTGCCCTGGTTGAACCGTAGGGCTCAGCGGTTGGCGGATCGATATGCGCCGGTGCAATTTCCCGCAGCCTGGCAATCATGTCCATAAGCGGGATATCGCTGAAAATCTGGAAACAGATAACAATGGCTGAAATACTCATACCGGCAACCATCAGGGTATCTGTCCAGGCAATAGCAGCCATCCCGCCCAGGCTGGTGTAAAGAACTATTATGGCAACCATCAGAACCGCAGCAGCTTCAAAAGAGATACCCAGCCAGGTTCCCCCCAGAAGTCCAAGAGCTTTCACCTGCCCAACCATATAAACACTGAGTAGAATCACAGTAATAATTGAGGCCAGAGCCTGAACCATACGCTTCTCTTTATCACTGCCCTCATGCACCTGCGCCAGAAATTCAGGAATAGTCAAACTTCCCATTTTAAGTGCACGGCGATAGAGGAACTTTGCAATAAACAGAACGGCAATAATCATTGAGAAACCAAAAAAGAAGTTTCCAAGAAGTTCTGTTGTACCGTAGGCGTAAGCTGTGCCTGGAGACCCCATGAATCCCCAGCCACTGAAACCCGTGGCAACAATTGTACCGGCTCCAACAAATGGCCCCAAAGTACGGCCGGCCAGCAAAAAACCACCTTCGTCAGAAGATGTTTTTACAACGGTATTATTGGTTTTGAATCCCATCCAGATAAGAACAATAACTGAGATACCAAGAATGACCCAGTTACCAATGTTGGCTTCCATCACTTAATTCCCCCGGATGCAACTTATTAATAAGCTGGTCATCCTGTTAGTTTCTTAATTCAATTTTATTAACCAGATTATTCTTCCCCTATTCCCCCAACACCGGCGGCTTCTCGCCTTATATAAATGACGGCAGGCAGTATTAATTGCACAACACCAAGAATGATAAACCAGTCTATCGTCCAGGAACCTGTAATCACGTTGTCTCTCCTGTTGATATTACTTTCTGCTGTTTATTTATCGCTTATCAATATCATATGTGCAGATAGTAAGTGTCTTAAAGTCCATAACCACAATTTTTGGGCTATAAACTAATCAATTAGGCTCATTCAAATTTGATAACTGCTCTGTGTCTATTCCGACAGAAATCACTAAACATTCTAAATTTGCTATATCCAACAATAATTTGCCTTGTTAAATCTACAAGTTCACTTATTGATCCAAATCAACCTACCTGAATAAAAATAACGAGTAGTGTGCGTTCATAGCATTTATTTGAGGCACCTCTCGAATGAATTTTCTTTCTGTTTAATTACTGCTTATTACCAGCCAAGCAGTTTTCAGTTAATGAATAACAACACTCACAGCAGAATTTTACTGGCAACGGAGAAGGTGTAATGAAACTGGAAATCGGCGACATTCATGTCGATGCTCTGGAGTTTAGTCCTGTCAGTTCGGTTGAAGGGCATACTGTTTCTGTCCATCGCGAAGAACTTACTGCATACCTGAAACAACTCGATAACCGCCTGATATCCCTGGAGCTTGATATCGCCCGCCCCGGCGAAAGTGTTCGGATTATGCCGGTCAAGGATGTACTGGAACCCCGGGTTAAAGTTGCAGGCAAGGGAGCCATATTCCCCGGAATCGATAAAAACGGTAATGAGATGGTTGGCTGTGGCCGTACCCATGTTCTCAAGGGAATGGCCATTGTCACTACCGGAAAGATTGTCGGATTCCAGGAAGGCGTGATAGATATGAGCGGCCCGGGAGCGGATTACTGCCCCTTCTCAGACAAGCTCAATCTGGTGATAACTGCAGAAGTTGACGAGAGCTGCACACCCCATGAGCATGAAGCCATTCTGCGCAAGGTTGGCCAGGAAGCAGCACTATGGGTGGGTCGTCTGGCTAAAGATGTTGAGCCACATCAGGTAACAACATACGAAACCAAATCACTGGCTGAGCAGGTGTTGGAAAACCCTGAACTTCCCCGGGTCGGCTATGTCTATATGCTTCAGAGCCAGGGTTTGATGCACGACACCTACCTGTATGGTGTCGACGCCAAACAGATTCTGCCAACCCTGCTGGAACCCACCGAAGCCATGGACGGAGCCCTGACCAGCGGTAACTGTGTGGCGGCTTCCGATAAAGTCACCACCTACATGCACCAGAACAATCCCGTTATCCACGAGCTGTTCAAACACCATGGCAGTCGCTACAACTTCGTCGGGGCTATTGTCACCAATGAAAATGTCACCCTGAAAGACAAAGAACGCTCATCGGCCTTTACCACCAAACTGGCCAGCCAGCTTGGTCTGGATGCTGTTATCGTCACCGAAGAGGGCTATGGCAACCCCGATACCGATCTGGTTATGCATTGCAAATGCCTCGAAGATGCCGGTATCAAAACTGTTCTAATTACCGACGAGTTTGCCGGCCGTCTTGGTGAGAGCCAGGCTCTTGCCGACAGCACTGACCGCGCCAAAGCCATGGTCACCTGTGGCAATGGTAATCCTGTTGTCCACCTGCCAGCCATGGACAAGGTTATCGGTCATCTTGATACCACAGATATTATTGTGGGCGGCTATGAAGGCAGCCTGAAAGAGGATGGTTCGATGGTTATCGAGATCCAGGGCATTATCGGTGCGACAAGTGCCGTCGGTTTCCACAATCTGGCCGCTCGTGCGGGTTAAAAGGAGGTTGCCAAAATGAGTATTCGTGTTGTTCATTACCTGAACCAGTTTTTTGGCCAGAAAGGGGGAGAAGAAGCTGCCCACCTTGGTCTTGAGTATGTAGAAGCTCCTGTTGGCCCGGGTCTGCAGTTGACCAAAATGCTGGAAGGAAAGATAGAACTGGTCGGCACTATCATCTGTGGTGACTCCTGGTTTAATGAAAACCAGGAAATGGCCTGTGCCGGTGTTCGTGAAGTTCTTGCAGAGGTGAAACCTGATCTGGTTATTGCCGGCCCCGCATTTAACGCCGGTCGTTATGGCATGGCTTGTGGACATGTTGCCCAGGTTGCGGAATGCCTCGGTATTGTTACAATTTCCGGCATGTATCCTGAAAACCCTGGTCATGCGGTTTTCAATCCTTATCTGTATGCCGTGGAAACAGGCAACAGTGCCGCCACCATGCGTAAAGCCCTGCCTGACATGGTCAAAACAGTTGAGCACTTTCTGAATAATGATTTGACCATGGGCCTTCCTGAAGAGGGGGGGTACATGCCCCGCCGGGTCAGAGTGAACTATTTCGCTGACGAAAACGGCGCCAAGCGTGCCGTGGATATGTTGCTTGATCGCCTTGAAGGCCGGCCTTTCACTCCGGAATTTGATATGCCGGTCTATGACCGTGTTGCTCCCCAGCCTGCCGTGAAGGATCTCAGCAAGGCGACTATCGCTCTGATCACTTCTGGTGGTGTTATCCCTGCCGGGAATCCTGACCGTATTGAGTCATCCAGTGCTTCCAAGTTTGGTATCTACGATATTGCAGGCCTTGAGCGTCTGGAGCCTGGCGAGTGGGAAACTGTACATGGTGGTTATGATCCGGTTGTCTGTAATGCTGACCCTAACCGTGTGGCACCGGTTGATGCACTGCGTGAACTGGAACAACAGGGCAGAATCGGCAAGTTGTATGACAAGTATTTTGCCACTGTAGGAACTGGCACACCGGTCTCCAACGCTGAAGGTTTTGGCAAGGAGATCGCCATGCACCTCCAGAATGCCGGGGTAACCGCAGCCATTATGACTTCCACCTGAGGCACCTGTACGCGTTGCGGTGCAACGATGGTGAAAGAGATTGAGAAAGTCATGCCGGTTGTTCATCTGGCTACGGTTGTTCCGATTTCCAAAACTGTGGGAGCAAACAGGATCGTTCCGGCAATCGCTATTCCTCACCCACTGGGTGACCCAACAGTGAATACCAAAGCAGAAAAGCAACTGCGCAGGGAACTGGTTGAAAAAGCGCTGTCAGCCCTGGAAACAGAAGTTGATGAGCAGACTGTGTTCTAATCAGAACAACTGACATGCAAAAGGCCGGATAATTATCCGGCCTTTTGCTTAACAATCTCTAGATTCAGGCAGCAACGGCCCTTTGCTTTCTATAGCGGCTGGGGCTGACCGACATAAGCAGACGGAACTGATTGTTGAAGTTGCTCAGGCTGGAATAGCCAACATTAATGGCAATACTGGCAATAGGCTCCCGGGTCTTATCCAGCATTTCACAGGCATGTCCGATCCGTACCTGATTCAGGTATTTGATAAAGGGCATACCGGCATTGCTTTTGAAGAAGCGGGTAAAGGTGCTGCGGGCCATACAGAAGTTCTGGGCAACGTTCTCTACATACAGTGACTCATTGTAATGTTCGTCAACATAAGAGCAGATAGCAGAAACCAGCTGCCTGTTTCTGTTGATGGTCGGGGTGTGACAGCGGTCAGAAGAGAGAGCCTTGTAATGATCTGCCAGAGCCAGCTGGTTAAGAACATCAAACAGGTAGATCACTTCACTGAAGTGAAACGTGTTACGCAGATACCTGGCAGACTCGAACACAGACTGGTTCTTTTCACCTGCGAAGATAATCCCGTAGCCCGTTCGGGCCAGAAAAGCACGGATCTGGTTAAACGGCCGGCTGTTGATAAATTCCCGTCCCAGAGCTGATGTCCGGAACACAATGGAAAAGCACTCATCGATGGTTGGGTCATCATCCATCTTCAGCAGGCTGGGAACATAAGGGCCGATAGCAGCAATATCACCATCTTTGAGGGTGTGGCTGTTATCGCCTATCTGGAGGGTTCTGGTGCCGCGAACATTGAAAATCAACTCATAGTCGCTACGGTAATGCATTTCCGAGGATGACACTGCACGCTTGTCAAAAAGCACATAGTCCACTTTCTCATTTCTGTTGAGCAAACCTACTGACACGCGTTCCCCCCTGCTAAAAACACAAGCTGAGTTAAACTTCATCCGTTTGGTACATTAAACGGATGTTGGCCTTTTCTTATCTTGATATGTGTCAGGAAAAACAGAGACAGAAGTTATTGTTGTGGCCATGCAGAACTATGGAAGTACATTTTCCGTATAGCGGAAAACCTGCAGTAACAAAACTTTTCAGAGACCATAAACGCAGCAAACCTGCAACTCCTTCGCTGACAAGTCAGACAGATACACTAACTCCGTTCAGGCCCCTCCTGAGCGAATACCTCGCTTCTTTGTCTAAAAGGCCTTAATGCACATTCAGAGGCCACAGGAATGTTATCTGGTGTTCAGACCAATAACTGTCATTTCCAAACACTCCAACCAGATGCCGGCCGAACCCAGGCAGAAATCAAGCATGCTGGCAGAATCGTACAGGCTTATGAAGATGGACATTACTACATACGTGCCGTTCATATGGGGTATTGGGAGACGAACGGAAGCCTGACCCCAATAGCTCCAAAGTATCTCAAACGCATCAAACAGGAAGGAGTGGGGCCAAATGCAAAAGAGGCTTTGTGGTCCATATCCCACAGGATTTCCGAAGTCGCCTACCAGAATTCAGATCAAAAGCCTCGGCCTGTCAGACATCTGCGCAAAGGTATCCACACACAAACAACGAATGGCGATGCCTGGCACTACGACGTCTATTTCGGGCTTCTCGAGTTGGACATTATGGCGTGCTGGAAAGCTGATGCCTCAACACCTTTTGTCAAGGGCGATGATTACAGTGCCATATATGAGTACATATTTCTGAATCGAAAAATGCTGCAGAGCTATGAAGCCTTTCAGGAAAAGAGGCTGGAAATGGAACGTCGAAGGGGCAGCATGTATCCATGGCGAAGTGAGGGACACTTTGATGAACATGGGCAGCACACAGGATTACATGCAAAGAACCCAACCCTCCTCACCGATTTCCAAAAAGAAATTTCGAGGTCCACCAAGACTTCCGACTATATGGGAATACAGCTCTTGAGTGGTGGAGAGCTGGTTACAACCGGCTATCGCACGAAAGATTATGTCTCCATCATTATCACCCCGGAAGATCTTTTTCGCCCTTGGCAACCACCACTCTGGAAAGAGCTTATTGCCAGGCGCAGTACACCTGACTCACCTGTTGCCCTCGTTTTTTACAATGGGGCAAAAGCAGATATTCAGGTTTTCTATTGCCGTGAACTTCCCGGACTCGAAAGCGGTGAATATGAAGACGCCGTTATTGAGCTCAATAAGCTCTGCAGTTTGGCAGGTATTCCCAGAAATGTTTTTTCCCGGTATTTCTGTTATCTCGGCCCCGTTAATGCCATGAAGGCTGCTATGGCCTGCACAGAAGCCTGCAGAGTCATGTACAAAAATCTGGATAATCCCGAATGGCGATGTTTTGAAGCCCTGGAAAGAATCAAACAGCCACTCACGGAACTCAAGGCTTTAGTCCATAAAGTGAATCACCCCAACTGCCAGTTCTTTGGCTCAAGAGCATCAAGCTTTGTAGAGCTGCTGTTCTGGCGCTTTGGCTCAGCCAATATGCAAATGCATTACGGCTACATGTTTGAGCACACCGGGGAAATCACAATTGCAGGTGAAACAGACCCGGTTCTCACCTACGAAGATATTGCAATGCTCGCTGCAAATATCCCTCTCCTGCTGGAGGGATGGGAGCTAAGCTGGGAGTTTCTCAGACAAGAACTGGATGCAACAACCTATACCATCCTCCCGGAGCAGGTCGTAAGAAACCCCTTGATCGCAACAGAACTCTATATGGCAGGAGCAACGATTGCCGAACCCGGACAATACCTTTTACCACTAATGACCGTGCTAATTATTACTCACAGGGATACAGTTATCCATGATATCCATACAAAACTAATAGCTTTTTTGCATGACTCTCAAAGGGGAGAAGAATTCAGCAAAGCGATTCAAGCATTCAAGTTATTGCAATCCTGGGAAGAGAGTAACAGGGACGAAACAACCTCCACGGACACATTTGAAAATCATCTAGGAGACGTAATATCTCTATGTAGCGCCAGCATCTCTCTGCTACAGGGTTGTAGCAGATACCCTGAAGCTTCAGCATCACTATTCCGGCCACTGAAACCCAGGAACAGAAAAAACGCACAGGTTATAAGGCCACCGGTAGAAGATATGCTGGCCTCCGTGATAGACCTGCATGAAAAACTTATCCCTTTGAATCTAGATAGTGTTTGGTCTTTTCCTGAAAATGCACAGAAAATTATTGAAAAGTACTATCTGGTACCTTCAAAAACACAAATATACGAAGGTTTAAAAATGGGGGGATACTCCCCTCTTTACCGAAATATTCACGGCGCTGATCACATCTGCCGTACAGCTAAAAATGTGGAATGGTTGACCGAATTATTTCAAAAACACCAACTGGATAATGGCTGGTTAACCCCGAAGGCTCTCACGCTGCTGCAATACGCAGCCCTTTACCATGACATTACTGCAGAGATTGATGCCAAGCACCTTGAGGAACTCAATGCCGCTGCAGCAATGGAGAGGGATCTCACTGAACAGATAACAAAAGAGGATCAGGAGCTGTTTCAGGATGTTATCTCAGCCCTGAGAAACAAGAATGTAAATGATATGACAAAAGATAAAATCGCTCCTCCTTTTTCACCAGATCAGGAAGGGATACGGGAACGACTGTTCCGACGTATTCTCAGAATGGCGGACTCTTTCGAGACTACCCGCTGTTTCACAGTTGATGATGACTTTGCAGAGCTTCCTAAAGGCAGACACAGATTTAACATTCACTATTCAGACGTGCCAAAAGTCTCTTTTTATAAAAGCCCGAAGTTTCAGCAGGAGTTAATAGCAGGTGTGGAAAACATGATGGACCTTGGCTTTATGACAGGAGGACCATGCCCTGAAGACCTTCGCAGGAAGGGTAATTATGGAACCCGTTTTTGCTTGCGCGATTCTCCAGCCGACCACCGCAAACGGCAAATAGTAATAAGCCACGCTCCAGACGTTTATCAGAGAATTCAGAGAGAACAGGAGCTTTTAATTGGTCGCAGAATTGTGGCTGAGTTGGGCTATCACCCATACATAAGGCTTGGTACAGACACATCTGTCGATATGCCCATGATCTGGCACGATGATGATCTCGAAACGTTTATGGATTTGATACAGCCTGTAATATCCGGATTAACACCTCTCCAAAAAGTCACATTCACACAACCCGGTTTACTTAACGAGCTTGTTAAACAAGCCAGACTGCTGATCCCTGGCAACTTTCAAATTACCAGACCGCTGGGAACTCTGTCCCAACTCGACTTACAGTGCTCCCCGGCATTAAGAGAAGTATTAAAAGCCCGCAACTTGAAAGTTATAAGAAAAACCTACCCCATGAATGACTGGACTGGTGAAAAAGCAAGCTACCTCAGGGTTGTTGATATAAATGATACAGAAAATGAAGAAGAACCTCTGAAATCTGCAGAACTCGCTCAGGAAAAGCGAAAAGAGCGCAGAGTGAGGATGCGTGAGCTCAGAAATACCTTACGCATTTTATGGAATACAACAAATCGGCTGACATAATTCCCCACCTATAATTCTCCACCTAAGTCAGGTATGAATTTAACCTCTCCTGACTTCCTGCGACACGCTTATATCTTTCTATACTCTATGGCTCGTGTGCGGCTATAGAAATAATCGGCAATGGATTTTAAAGGTGAGCTTCCAGAGCTTTATACAGAGGCCGTTGATGACGATCTCAGCTACATCTTTATGAGAGATGTACCCGCTCTGCTTCGTAAATACGTTTCCACTGGAAAAAAGGCTCTCGACTACGGCTGCGGAACAGGTATGCGAATGCCATTCCTGAGAGACCAGGGCTTCGATGTTGAAGGAGTCGATATTGAACCAGAGATGCTGAGCCAGGCTCAGAAGCTCTTTCCCGACTTTCCTGTCAACCACATCCGGTCAGGAGAAATTCCTAGGGAAGATAATTGTTTTGACCTGGTTTTTTCCTGCTATGTCCTTGTAACAATTTCGACGAAAGCCGAGATGTATCAGTTTATGACTGAGGCCTATCGGGTTCTCAAACCTGGAGGTGTTTTTGTCGGTATAACTGCAGCAGAGAATATATACGACCACTCAAGAGACTGGTTGCTATACGAACCAGTAGACTACCAGCCTTATCCTCCCTACAGCGGCAGTATTGCCAAAGTCAAAGTCCGGAACAGCCCCCTTGTCTTCGAGGATCCCTACTGGACAAGTGATGATTATCGAGGGGTTTTTCATCAGGCCGGCTTTATTTTTGAAGAGTTCCATCAGGCTCTGGGATATGAAAATGAGTACCTTAAGTGGAAAGATGAACTGAAATATCCGAACAGCTCCACCTTTATTCTGAGAAAGCCCCCAATATAATCTAATTAAGGCCGTGCAGAGTTCTGCACGGCCTTTGACCAGACTATATCCGAACCTTCAGTTTACATTGTTTCAGTAAAGGTACGGGTTATAACGTCCATCTGCTGCTCACGGGTCAGGGAGTTGAAACGAACAGCGTAACCGGAAACACGGATAGTCAGGGAAGGATACTTGGTTGGGTTTTCCATAGCATCTTCCAGCATCTCACGGTTCATAACGTTAACATTCAGGTGCTGACCACCTTCACGCTCAGATTCGTTATGGAAGTAACCATCCATCAGACCAGCCAGGTTCTTCTGACGGCTGTTGTCGTCCTTACCCAGCGCCTTGGGCACGATGGAGAAGGTGTAGGAGATACCGTCCTTCGCGTATTCGAATGGCAGCTTGGCAACGGAACTCAGGGATGCAACCGCACCGCTGGTGTCACGGCCATGCATTGGGTTGGCACCAGGACCGAAAGGCTGACCAGCACGACGGCCGTCTGGAGTGTTACCCGTCTTCTTACCGTATACCACGTTGGAAGTGATAGTCAGGATGGACTGAGTCGGCAGAGCATTGCGGTAAGTCTGGTGAGACGCAACCTTCTTCATGAAGCGCTCTACCAGGTCACAGGCTATGCTGTCTACGCGGTCATCGTTGTTGCCGTACTTCGGATAGTCACCGTTGATTTCGAAGTCAACAGCGATACCGTTTTCGTCACGAACAGGCTTAACTTCAGCGTACTTGATAGCAGCCAGAGAGTCCGCAGCGATGGACAGACCCGCAATACCACAAGCCATGGTACGGAATACGTCACGGTCATGCAGAGCCATCAGGGCAGCTTCGTAGCTGTACTTGTCGTGCATGTAGTGAATGCAGTTCAGTGCAGTCACGTACTGAGTTGCCAGCCAATCCATGATGGTGTCTAGACGACCCATAACATCGTCGTAAGAAAGAACGTCTGCAGTGATAGCGTCAGCTTTAGGCGCGATCTGAGTTTTCAGCTTCTCATCCACACCACCGTTGATGGCGTACAGCAGAGCCTTACCCAGGTTGGCACGGGCACCAAAGAACTGCATCTGCTTACCAACGATCATTGGAGATACGCAGCAGGCGATAGCGTAGTCATCGCTCTGCATGTCAGGGCGCATCAGGTCATCGTTTTCGTACTGGATGGAGCTGGTGTCGATGGAAACCTTGGCACAGAACTCCTTGAAGCCCTGGGGCAGTTGCTCAGACCACAGAACAGTGATGTTTGGCTCAGGAGAAGGACCCATGGTGTACAGGGTGTTCAGGAAACGGAAGCTGGTCCTGGAAACCAGAGTACGTCCGTCCATACCCATACCGGCAACGGATTCAGTTGCCCAGATTGGGTCACCGGAGAACAACTCATCGTATTCAGGAGTACGCAGGAAGCGAACCATGCGCAGCTTCATGACGAAGTGGTCAATGTATTCCTGAGCTTCGGATTCAGTGATCAGGCCAGCTTCGATATCACGCTGGATGTAGATATCCAGGAAGGTGGAAACACGGCCCATGGACATGGCAGCACCATTCTGGCTCTTAACAGCGGCCAGGTAGCCGAAGTAAGTCCACTGAACAGCTTCTTTGGCATTGGCAGCAGGACGGGAAATATCGCAGCCGTACTTCTCAGCCATAACCTTCATGTCGGCCAGAGCGCGGTATTGATCGAAGATCTCTTCACGCAGCTGGATGGTGGCTTCTAGGTCTTCGCCGGAGGCCAGCTTGGCTTCCAGAGACTGGTGCTGGGCAGCCTTGTCCTTCATCAGGAAATCAATACCGTACAGAGCAACACGACGGTAGTCACCGATAATACGACCACGACCGTACGCGTCAGGCAGACCGGTCAGGACACCGGACTTACGGCAGGCACGAATACCAGCAGTGTAAACATCGAATACGCCCTGGTTGTGGGTCTTGCGGTATTCGGTGAAGATCTTCTTGGTGTCAGCGTCCAGCTCACGGCCGTAAGCGGCACAGGAACCTTCAACCATGCGAACACCACCGTTAGGCATGATGGCACGCTTCAGAGGCACGTCAGTCTGCAGACCTACGATAGTTTCCAGGTTCTGATCGATGTAACCGGCATCATGACTGGTAATGGTGGAAGGCATCTTGGTGTCGAAATCAACCGGCGCGTGAGTGCGGTTTTCAATCTTGATGCCTTCCAGCACTTCATTCCACAGTTTATCTGTGGCTTCAGTCGCACCGGCGAGGAAGCTGTGGTCACCTTCGTATGGGGTGTAGTTTTTCTGGATAAAGTCACGGACGTTAACGGAATCATTCCACTCCCCGTTAACGAAACCTTCCCAGGCTTGGATGTTTTCAGTCGTCATTAGTATACCCTCGAGCACTGTTATTCAGCGCCTCTATTCAAGGATTACAGCAGGCACGACACATATCCCGGGAGCATCCTCCCGCCCCTGGAACCGGTATCAATACCTACAAAAATTGTTTTCAGGCAGGGAACACAGCTTTAGATCTCTTCGAATCCAATAACTGCGCTTCCGTCGGCTTTATGAGTCTGTGATGCAGGCTCAGCCTTATTTGGTTTCTTCTGCTTTGGCCTGGATCGCAGTCAGAGCAATGGTGTAGACAATGTCGTCTACCAGCGCGCCACGGGACAGATCATTTACAGGTTTGTTCAGACCCTGCAGCATAGGGCCAACACTGACGACGTTGGCGCTGCGCTGCACAGCTTTGTAAGTGGTGTTACCAGTGTTCAGATCCGGGAACACAAATACAGTAGCCCGGCCTGCCACGGAGCTATCTGGAGCCTTGCTGCTGGCAACAGACTCAACAGAGGCTGCGTCATACTGCAGAGGACCGTCGATTTCCAGATCAGGGCGGCGTTCTCTGGCGATACGGGTCGCTTCACGTACCTTTTCTACATCAGCACCCATACCAGAAGAACCGGTGGAATAACTAATCATGGCGACACGGGGCTCAACACCAAAGGCAGCAGCAGAGTCTGCACTCTGGATAGCAATATCAGCCAGCTGTTCCGCACTGGGATCAGGGTTAACGGCACAGTCTCCGTATACCAGAACCTGCTCAGGCATCAGCATAAAGAAGATGGAAGATACGTTGCTGGCTTCCGGCTTGGTCTTGATCAGCTGGAAGGCAGGGCGAATAGTGTTGGCAGTGGTATGCACAGCACCGGATACCAGACCGTCAACATCATTTTGAACCAGCATCATGGTACCCAGAACAACGGTGTCTTCCAGCTGTGATTCGGCAACCGGCGCCGTCAACCCTTTGTTCTTGCGCAGTTCAACCATGGGTTCAACATACTGGCCACGGATTTCATCCATATCCAGAATTTCCAGACCTTCCGGCAGGTCAATGCCATGGGTCTCGGCTACGCCGCGAATAGTGTCTGGGTTACCCAGCAGAACACAGTTGGCAATACCACGTTCCTGACAGATGGCAGCCGCTTTGATCGTACGGGGCTCATCACCTTCAGGAAGAACAACTCGCTTGTTGGCAGCCTGGGCCTTGCGTACCAGCTGATAACGGAAGGCAGGAGGAGACAGTCGTTTTTCGCTGGTCGTGGCAATACGGCTCTGCAGAGCATCAACATTGATGTATTCGGCAATGGACTCCATCACCTGCTCAACACGTTCCAGATCATCAGAACGCACGGCAGTACTCATGCGGTCCATACGGGCAGCGGTTTCATAGGAACCATCTCCCACGGAGATAACCGGCAGGCCAGACTCATTCAGAGACTTCTGGGCCAGACTCAGAATACCTTCAGCAGGTTTCATGTTGCCGGTAATCAGCAAACCGGCCAGAGGCACACCATTCTGCGCAGCCATGCAGGTGGCCAGGATGACATCATCACGGTCACCGGACACAATAACCAAAGTACCAGGCTTGAGCAGGTGACTCATGTTCGCAGCTGTGCGGGCACAAAGAACGCAGGAGGTGACACGGCGGGTAGCAATTTCACCGGCAAACATGACCTCTGCACCCAGCTCTTCCGCCACATCCTTGGTACGGACTGCAGCCAGTTCACTGCGCCACGGCACATAACCCAGAGGCATAGCCTTGGCTTTTTCCAGTCCCGGAAGTGGGTTGAAGCTCATGGCTCCGCCCAGGGTATCAAGGGATTCGGAATCAACCTTGTTCAGAACATAACCCAGAATATTCTTGCCATTCAGACCACCGTAAATATCTGCAGCGATATTCAGATGATCAGTGACATCATTCAGAGTTTCCTCACCACTGCGCTGACCAACCAGAATGACTTTGGCATTCAGGGTCTTGGCAATCTCGCTGTTCAGTCGGGTTACATAAGGAGCCGCCCGGGTTGGCACCATGCCTTCAACGATAACAACATCAGCCCCGGTGCAGACGCGGTCGAAATTGGCAACAATTTCTTCCATCAGCACATCACGCTTGTCAGCACCGAGAAGGTCTTCGGCACGGCCCAGGGTAATGGGGTCTGCCGGCTGCTGCGACATGGTTGCCCGAATCATCTCCACGGAGTGCTCGGGACCGGCAATCTCTGTCTGGGCAATAGGCTTGAAGAAACGTACGCGACAGCCCAGCTTATCGAGGGCGCGTACAAGTCCGAGAGAAACTGATGTCAGGCCGACTCCGTAGTGGGTAGGCGCAACGTAGAAGGTATGCATGATCTTACAGGGTATCCGCAATGTAACCCACTAAACCTGGCAAGGGCAGTTTAAGAACTGCCCTTGCCAACCTGAACTTCAAGAAGATTTAGGTTCAGCTGACAGAACCTAGCTTTCTCCAAGTTTTCGCTGACGAATATATAGATAGACTGTGTGCCGGGAGACACCCAGTTTTCGTGCAACTAAAGGCACACTTTCTTTAATATCGAAGATGCCTTTATCGAACAGGGACATAATAATGTGCTTGTTCTTAACCTTGTTGGACAACTGTTGGTTGCTGTTGACCTCAAGGATCGTGCGATCAACGGTGTTTTCCACCAGATCATCAACACTGGCCGGGAAGTGTCCGGTCACCGGAGCTTCGCTGACACCACCCACTAAAAAAGCCTGTAGAAAATCACTGGCCGGCACACTCATATTGATGTTTATGCACAGCATGCCTACAGGCTTCTGATATTCATTGCGGATGACCATACTGGTTGATTTAAACAGCTGGCCATCGGGCGTGCGCTTGCAGGTATGACGAATATCACTGCCATCTTGCATGGCAATTTCATTAAGCTGCTTCAGAGCTTCTTCGGTGATGGGGCTGTCAATGTCACGGCCGGTTGTGGTCAGGCCATTTTTGATTTTGACAACAGAGCGGGCGGGATCTTCCAGAGAATGAAGTACAACTTCACAAAATGAACCAAAAACACTGGCGATACCATCCACAACCGTTTCCATGGAGCGAATGATCTTGCGATCATTATCGCTGAAGGCATGACGCCATGTGGTGATATCATCCGGAACGAGAGTTGCTACTTCTTCAATCATCAGTATCCAGCCTTACGACTCCTGTTAACCGACTTCAAGCTACGCTCTTTTCAAAGTGAAAAAGTTTTCATCACTTATGATTGATGAGTTATATAGCCGGAGTCGCCTACCCATCCTCGGGGAAGTTCAACTATAGTTGAACGCGGCGAAAATGGGATTGTTATAAGTCAATAGTTTTTGAGTTTTTCACTTCGAGTTGAATCACCAAACATGCCACATCTACGTATACTTGAACTAAACAAAGCCCAGACTCTGCCCATGGTCCTTCGTAGAACGCCAAATGTATTTTCATGGTAAAAAGCTGATGGCTGTTGTTGCATTCACCGCAGCAGACAGGCATCGTTTCGAGTCAGATTTCAATCACAGCTTGTTTCAGGAGTTCACATAAAATTCGAGCGCATTTGCACGCTTGCGGCAGCTTTTTCGCAGTGCCGGTATGGGCGGCAACTTTGACTGTTTCCGACAACTTTGAAATCGAAGTTCTGGATGGTCAGCTGTATCGCGCCGAAGGTGGCTTGTTTGACAGCTCCAAGAAGCCCATTCAACTGGCCGATGGTGATCACCAGCTTGTTCTGAGGCTGTCTGGCAGCATTAAGGACTCCAAGGAGATCCTGCTCTACAAAACCGGTTATTACGTTATTACTATGAATACTCAGGGCGATTCACAGCTGAAGCTGGCAGCCAAACCTATCAAGCGTATGAGAGATGCCAGCGGTTTTGACAAGAACCCCGGGTTCTTCCTGACAGATAATAGTGGCAAGGCTGTGTCCTTCAAAATGGCCTACCTGAAGAAAGAAGGCGTACAGTTCGGTCGTGATATGGTTCGTGAGCTGCAAGAGTTTAATGCCACTGGCAATTCAGCTGCCATTGAGTCACGTGCACCTTTCGCTGCCCTGGCCATGAATAACCCTCAAACCGAGCTAAAGAATGGCTCCAGCAATGTTAGCGAAGTACTGCTGTCCGAGCAGATGCTGCACTATTGGTTTTAGCAGGCAGATGCTCCAACCCGTGAGCGTTTCCTGAACTGGGCGGCCCGCACAGCTAACAAGCAAAAAGCTTCTCAATAACTGATATATTTACCGAATTTTTCCAAGCTCTGGAGTCTGCAGGACTTAACCAAACGCTTTTCCGCAGCAGGTTTAGCGTAAAATCAGACAGGCTCCCACACTACAAAGATGTCAGAATCCTTCTCTATCCCCGCAGCTCTCTCTGAAACAGAAGAAATGATCAAGAAAAGCCGTTTTATCTCTCTTCTGGCACACACTTCGGGAGTCGATTCTGCCAAGGCTTTTATTGACTCAGTTCGCCAGCAGCACCCAGCAGCCCGACACCACTGCTGGGCTTTTATTGCAGGTCCGCCAAATGATGGACAACAGTGGGGCTTCAGCGATGATGGTGAACCCTCAGGAACCGCAGGCAAGCCAATTCTGGCACGCCTACAGGGTTCTGGGCTGGGCGAAATCACTGCTGTCGTTGTGCGCTATTCCGGTGGTATTAAACTCGGTACCGGAGGTCTGGTCAGAGCCTATAGTGGAGGTGTAGGCAACACCCTCGCTCAGCTGCAGACAGTACTGAAAATCCCTCAGGCTGTTTTTTATTTGTACTGCCTGTATGAACAACTGACAGATGTTCAGCATATTCTTTCCCGCCATGCCGGATCAGTTGTCAATGCGGAATACAGTGACCAGCTTTATCTGCAAATTTCTGTTCCTGCCCATAGCTGCGCAGTATTCAAAAAAGACCTTACCAGTCACTTTCGCGGGCAACTCTTTCTTCGTCCAGCTCCTCATCCAGACGGTGCAAACAGTATGGCAAATTAAGGCTAAGCTAGAAAAATATGTCGCTGCGGGAACAACGTTATGGCAAGGATGCTGAAGGGATGGCTGCCCAGTAAGATTTTAAGACTGATGTCCACTTTTGGTGGAAAGCGCTTTCAGGATCGCCGGGTCAGCGCACGCCAGGCTACCCGCATAATGATGGATGCTTCAGGCTCCCCTGTAGTGCCCATTCCCATGATGGATCGCCTGCTTTCCAGGATGACTGGACAATCTCTGATTGCGACCATAGTTCGCCGCTCTAAACTCGACCTCTCGCAACTAAGCAGTATGTCTCCCTCCAGACAAAGTAAACTTATTAGAGCCATATCGGGACGAAGAGCTCTTCAGCTGTTTTTTATTGATGCCACCACAAATCACAGCAAGGTTCTGACCAGCCTGCTGGAGTATCATCCACATATTCTTGACCAGGTTGTTTCTTCTCTTTCAAAGAGGGAACGCGTGTGGGTTTTCCAGATGTTCCAGCAACCTGCACCAGAACTCTCGGCACCAGCCTCTGAGCATGCTGCACAGCTTCTGGCTCATCAGGTAGACCATAAAAACCTTGCCCCTATTATGAGCCGGCTTATCAGCTGTTCTACAACTGAGGCAGGAGCTGCAGCACTGTCGGGACTCTACCATGAACAGAAACTCGACTTTGGGCTCTTGAGTGAAATCAGCAGCAGTTTTACTGCTCCTGATCATCTGGCTGACCCCTGCCGGGATCAGGGCAGGGATATTGTCGAATCATGCCACTGGCATGCTCAGCAGCACCATGAAAAAGGGCTAACCAGACATATGCAGATATATATGGACCTGATGTATCAGGCCCTGCCCCAATATCGCGACTATTGGTCATCATGTACAGGGCTTCCTGCTGAAAGCTGTCCCATTAATGATAAGTTTGAAAGTCTGTTTGCCAGCCTGTCCAGACTGACGCCCCAGACCGTAGAGGAACTGTGTTACAGCCAAAATGAGGAAGAACTGATAGCTACTGCCTCCCGCCATGGCTGGAAAAAGATCCAGAGCCAGTCCTCTGCCACCCTTCGTAACCCGGATGCCGCCACCGGCGATTTTATTTTCAGGGTATTCAGTGCTGAACTGGAGCCCTCCTGGGACAGGCTGTGATTGAGCTTTTACTGGTTCATTTGCCGGCATTCCGGCAGCAGTGAGCAATTTTGAGACATACTCACCGATAATTGGCTGATTCCTATCAATAATTATCTCTCCAGAAAACCGCACTGTGACCGCATCTAGACTCAACTAAAGCTTGTTCGATTCAAATGGAGGCTGGTTATGGGCGTGGGTTCAGCTCTCAGAAATACCTTTTCTCATATAGCACATACACTGGGCTTGTCTCGCCCCTCCAAGTCCAAGCTTCACGGGCCTGTTGGTAATTACAAAGCTATCCCCGTTCAGGCTGTCCACGTTCAGTCCTGGCATCAGCCATCCGCCCGATTTCCTGGACAGACACCAGCTACTCAGCTTCATCAACGAATTGTTTATCAGGTTTCTCCAAATTACACCCTGAATATCGGTAATGTTCCAGCAACTTATCTAACCGATAGTGCTGCACCAGCTCATCTACAAAATATTCACTCTCAACCTCATAATGCTTACAACTTTCCTCCAAGCTCAACTACTCAGTTTGGGGAAACTTCAGTCTCAAACTTTTCCAATTCTCAATCTTTGGGGACTATCCCATCAGATGAGCCTCCCTTGAATGATGACACCGTAAAGTCAGGTGGAGTTAAAGCTCCGGTCACGCCCGGCCAATCAACGTATGCATCAAAAACACCAGAAAAGCCAACCCTTGAAAGCACATCTCTTCCTGAGCCAGACGAAATGATGAAAGATTTCTTTCCCTGCTGTCTACGCCTGAATGCAGAAGAACCGGGTGTTCACAGCATTACTGAACAGGAGCAGATATACCAGGAAGCCATGGATGAGTTGAACCAGCTCACTGCAGACATCAAAAAAGGTACCCTTGATGAAGATGACCTGGACGATCTCCTTTACGCTTTAGAGATTCCCAACACAAAACTTCATGGAGAGGAGCTAAAAGATGTTGCCTATGAAAAACTGAGCGAAATCAGAGAACGGACTATTGAAGAATATAGAGATTTAAAAGGAGATACAGCCTCACTGATTGATGAGACTATCAGCTCATTGGAGAGCTACAATACAAATGGTCTGTTCGCCCTTTGGCTCAAATACAGCGTAGACGACACCTATCCAGATAATGTTCCTCCAGAACAGCTAATAGATAAAACCCGGGACATGCTCATTACTACGAAAAACCAGCTTGTGCCAATCACCCCTGATATTGTCATATCAGAACTAGATTCTACGGACACTCAGCCAACACAAGCCAACAGCCCTCTATCCCCCCCCGCACCAGAACCGGCAAAATCTATTCCAACACCTCCAACAGCCACCCATAGTACAGCTACAACAAATCCTGCGCTTGCTGCTTCACCCAAGCCTGCAACAGCTACTCAAGAAACACCTATCCTCACTAAGTTATTCAGCGAGCCCCCCAGGAACGCTCTTCTTGACCCCGCCGGGTCTGTTGGACTCCCTGATAAACAGAGTTATCAGCCAGCAGAATTGGAAGCGCACGAACAAGCTCTTACAGCAGAAATCAAAGAATTAAAAATACAAGTATCTAACATGCTCACCCATTTGAAAGCAGAGGAAAAAACTGTCAGTGAAGACGAACTATCACAATTACTGCAAACAACGGGGTTAAGCCGATATTTAAAAACCAGGACTCCTCATGAATCACTGCAGGAAGCTCGAGAAAAAATCAGAGGAATAGAGGGTGACATGAAATTTGCGTTCAAGGCTCTTAGAAACCGCCCTTCCGAGTGATCAGCATCCAAGCCGTTCTCTCAACCAGTTGTAGTAACACTGCCGGTATTTGATGCCTTCATTTGCCAGATGATGTCTGCCCTCAGGAATAAAATACACATCAACTGACTTATAAGCCCTCTTCAGCACTTTCAGGTTATGACGCCAGTCTACTGTACCGTCGTTTTGGCCCTGGATGATCAAGGGTTCAAAGTCACAGCCTGTTTCCAGGTTTTCTATCCAGGTTATCCAGCGGTTAAGTGCTCCTACCCAGCCCATAGGCAATATCTTCGATTGAAGTGGCTCGCTGTTAAGAAATTCAAGAAACTCTGCATCATGGGAGTTACGGGAACGGGAGCGGGGAACGCCATCAATAAAACGGTGCAGCAGCCTGTACTGCAAACGGGCTATCTTCCATTTGACTGGACGAACCAAAGGGGCAAGCAATATCACTTTACCAAAAGGGTAATCATCCCGGGTACAGCCTTCCCGAGCCAGCAGGTCAGTGATAATGGCACCACCAGTGCTTTGTCCTGAAAGGTGCCACGGCTCCGGCAGACTGTTCATTTTTCCCCAGTCCAGGCACTTTTTCAGTGAGTAGGTATAAGTGCTGAAGCAATCAATATCCGCCGGAGGACCACCGGACAAACCATGCCCAGGGAGATCATAGGCAAACACAGAGAATCCCTGCTCAAGATAAAATTGAATCAAATGTCCAAACAGACCCACATGATCGAAATATCCGTGCAACAGAAAGACTGTTCCGCGTGATTTTTCCTGGCTCCAGTAGTTACACGAAAGCTGAATCCCTCCTAAATCAAGGTGGCCAGCACTGTAACTCATCCCTGTAATATTCAACTGCCCGACAAAATCCAGCCCATACCCGGCCAGATAATATTTTCGTAAATCATCGGTTTCACCATTCTTTGAAAGAGACAGTGGCAGCAAACGAGTTTTCAGTTCCTGCAGGCGTTCACCATCAGGCAGTGCACGAGTCACGTCAATGATATCCAATCAAAAGAGGAAATTTATAAAAATTATATCGCCTATATGACAGGGAGCCTACAGGCGCGATCAGTAGAGTTGAGAAATAAGAAGAGATAATGGTGACAGGGTGGGGAACCCTGTCACCAGGCGAGCGATTTAATATTTTTAACGTGACGCTGTCTTACAATACGTCGACGCTGTTCAGGTCACGGTGAGCCTGTTCCAGACGCTCAACCATGGAGGTCTGGGCAGCACGCAGCCAGGAACGAGGATCGTAGAACTTTTTGTTCGGCTTGTCGGCACCTTCTGGGTTACCCAGCTGGCCCTGCAGGTAGCCTTCGTTCTTCTTGTAGTAGTTCAGAACACCTTCCCAGTTAGCCCACTGAGTGTCAGTGTCGATGTTCATCTTAACTACGCCGTAAGAAACAGCTTCGCGGATCTCTTCCAGAGTGGAACCGGAGCCACCGTGGAATACAAAGCTCAGAGCCTTGGCAGGAATGCCAAATTTCTCGGAGCAGTACTTCTGGGAGTTATCCAGAATCTTGGGAGTCAGCTGAACGTTACCTGGCTTGTAAACGCCGTGAACGTTACCGAAGGATGCTGCGATGGTGAAACGATGGCTGATAGCGCTCAGCTTCTCGTAAGCGTAAGCAACATCTTCAGGCTGGGTGTACAGCATGGAGCTGTCCATACCAGTGTTATCAACACCGTCTTCTTCACCTCCAGTGCAGCCCAGTTCAAATTCCAGAGTCATATCCATCTTGGCCATACGCTTCAGGTATTCAGTGCAGGTCGTGATGTTGTCTTCCAGAGACTCTTCGGACAAGTCGATCATGTGGGAAGAGAACAGTGGCTTGCCAGTCTTCTCGAAGTGCTCTTCACCAGCATCCAGCAGCGCGTCAATCCATGGCAGCAGCTTACGTGCTGCGTGGTCGGTATGCAGGATGACAGGAATGCCATAAGCTTCAGCAACAGCGTGAACGTACTTGGCACCCGCGATAGCACCCAGAGCGCCAGCAGGGCCTTCAGTCTTCAGGCCTTTACCGGAGAAGTAGGTAGCACCACCGTTGGAGAACTGAACGATAACTGGAGACTTAACCTTGGCGGCAGCTTCCAGAACACCATTGATGGAATCGGTGCCAACAACGTTCACCGCAGGCAGGGCAAAGTTGTTTTCTTTAGCAATTTCAAAAACCTTCTGTACGTCATCACCAGTGATAACGCCAGGCTTTACGACATCAAAAATTTTCTTGGACATGGGAGCTCTATCCTGATTTATCTTGACTTCTTATAGCCATAAAACAGCCATGAGCTGACTTTTGTACCCTGTGGGTAAAATTCCGCTCACGACGAATCATTATTATTACGAAAAGCCTGGTAGCAGCATTTTCATAATAAAAAGGGACGCACAAGACGTCCCCTTAAAATAAATTACTTCGCACGCTCTTCCAGCATGGCGACAGCTGGCAGTTTCTTGCCTTCAACATATTCGAGGAAGGCGCCGCCACCGGTGGAGATGTAAGACACCTGTTTTTTGATGCCGTACTTGTCAACGGCCGCAAGGGTATCACCACCACCAGCAATAGAGAATGCTGGAGATTCGGCAATTGCCAGAGACATAGCCTTGGTACCTTCGCCGAACTGGTCAAATTCAAATACGCCGACCGGACCGTTCCATACGATAGTACGGGCATCCTTCAGGATGTTCGCGAACAGTTCGGAAGTCTTAGGGCCGACGTCGAAGATCATTTCGTCGTCCTGAACATCTTCAGCCATCTTTACAACAGCAGGCTCGTTCTCGTCGAACTTCTTACCAACGACCACGTCGATAGGCAGAGGAATGTCGCACTTCTCCATCAGAGCTTTGGCCTGTGGAATCAGATCTTCTTCGTACAGAGACTTACCAACTGGCTTGCCGGCAGCTGCCAGGAAAGTGTTGGCGATACCACCACCAACAATCAGCTGGTCGCAGACTTCAGACAGGGATTCCAGAACGGTCAGCTTGGTGGAAACTTTGGAACCGCCAACAATAGCAGTCATGGGCTTCTCAGGAGCATCCAGAGCCTTGGCCAGAGCATCCAGCTCACCTTGCAACAGAGGGCCAGCGCAAGCAACAGGAGCAAACTGACCAACACCGTGAGTGGAAGCCTGGGCGCGGTGTGCAGTACCGAATGCGTCCATCACATAAACGTCGCACAAAGCTGCCATTTTCTTGGACAGCTCTTCGTTGTTCTTCTTCTCACCAACGTTGAAGCGAACGTTTTCCAGGATAACCAGTTCGCCTTCAGCCACTTCGAAGTCGCCTTCCAGCCAGTCTTTGATCAGACGAACTTCACGGCCCAGCTCTTTGCCGATATAGCCAGCAACAGGCTTCAGGGAGAACTCTTCGTTGTACTCACCTTCGGTAGGACGGCCCAGGTGGGAAGTAGCCATCACCTTGGCACCAGCTTCCAGAGCCATTTTGATGGTGGGCAGGGAAGCCTGGATACGGGCATCGCTGGTTACCTGACCGTTTTTCACGGGAACGTTCAAGTCTTCGCGGATAAGCACGCGCTTTCCGGACAGGTCAAGGTCAGTCATTTTCAACACGGACATGATGAAAATCCTTCTAGCTGTTTTGAATTCAGATGAAAACCGGGAATTTCGGTAAGCGCCGGACATTTGCAGCAGGGCAGGGGTCAGTATGGCCCAGAATTTGTGTTTCTTTACAGAAGAAACGACCTGTCATTAATCAGTCCTGTCAGCGCGCAGCGATGTGATGATGTGTACCGAAAGCGCAACATTACCACATCTAAAAACCGCTGCGTTAGGCATCAGTTAAGGTTTTACAACCGGTTGTTAGGTATTGTTTACATCGCATAACTTAAGTCATCCAGATAAACAGAGCCCAACACAAGCTCGCAGAAATTCAACACTTCTACCGGGTGCTTTTTACTTTTCTTTACAGAAGAAACGGATTTTTTTGGTGTTTAAAGTCTCCAGTACAGATTTATCTATTGGGATCGGTACTCTGACAGTGAAACATCGACAACATAATTTCCATTCAGCCAGTCTCCCGGGCAAGACAGGATGGATCATATGGCTACGGCCAGAGAGGCTGGCATTCACGACTTTTCTTCGTCCCTGGTGTAACAAATGAAAAGGATTTCCCAAGAGCCTGAATCACGTGTCATCAAATTCAGGTATTGCAGGCTGGAAAAAAGAAGATGGGGAACACAACCCTGCAAAAAACCGTGGGACATTTAGCTTTCAGCTGTGGAGCGTCATAATGTTTTGGGATCTACCACTGTCAGTCGATTCTGACCCGAATTCTGCGTCTCATATCCAGCAGCCTGGATCTCATCATGTACTATAGGGACTCCCCAGCACAGTGGTAAACGGGATCGCCGAACACGACTCCCCCCAGACTGCACTCTCATTTCAGCTATTTTTCTATCCAGATCAGTTATAATCTGGCCGTAACGCGCTCTCTTTTGCCTGTCAGAACAATACACTATATATTTTTTTGGCCTGTTAGCCTTTGCTGCTCTCAAAGGCGTTACACCCGCGCTATTGCTCCGCTCAGGCTCAATACCCGAAGCTTCCAGCAGAATCTGAACAATATCTACATAACCTTTCTGGGCAGCTTTATGCAGAGGGGTGTAGCCTTGCCACGGCTTGTTCACATCCACTCCTTTTTCTACCAAAATCTTAACGACACCAACATGACCGTTTTGGGCAGCTATGAATAAAGGAGTTGCTTCTTGCCACGCCTTGTTACAATCCACATCCGAAATACTTGCCAGAATCTCAACTACCTTTTCGTGGCCCCTTTCAGCTGCAATCCACAATGGAGTTATTTCATCTTTATTAGCCAGGTCAGGGTCAGCATCATAATCTATCAGGTGTCTAACAACCTTCTCGTGACCATTTTTGGCTGCAATATACAGTGGAGTCTCGCCATTTCTAGCCTTGTCACGATTCACTCCCGGAATATTTATCAGAAGAAACTCAACCATGTCATGCTGCCCTCTGTTAGCAACATGATACAAAGGGGTCGCACCGTTCCATGTCAGGTTGGGATCAGCGCCCGCACCAACCAAAGCTGTAACGATTTCTTTGTGTTCTTGCTGGACAGCAATAAAAAAAGGGGACACTCCATAATCACTAGCTTGATTAACGTCTATTCTTTCGGTCCGGCTTATAAGCAGTTTAACTATATCAAGGAAGCCCTTTATGCTCGCCATGTAGAGCGGGGTCCATTTCCCGCATTTTTTGTTGATTTCCAGATCTACTTGCTCAGTTAGAATCCTGACCGCGTCAACATGATTCCCTAAAATAGCCCAACCGAGGGGAGTTCTCTCCAGACACTCTGTATTAAGAACTTCCCTGGAAACACCAAGCAGCATGGAAACAACTTTACTGTGGCCATAACGGCAGGCGACGGCAAGTGGGGTATACCCTGACAGATCAACTTTATCTGCCTCTATACCATCCTGTTCAAGCAGCAGCTTAACTACCCCGTCACAGCCATTCATGGCTGCGGCAAAAATCCCCGTGGTTTTCTTTCCAGTTAATCCACTCGTATATTCTTGATTGACATCGAAGTCAGTCTGTTTCAAATAGTGCGCTACAACGTCCTCCCGCCCTTCCTTGCAGGCCGCCAGGAACTCGTGCTCTCCAGATTTATTTTCTAAAGGTGGATCCCAGGTACTCCAAGCTACCTTTGCAGTCAGACCTGTTATCAAACTCAAAAAACAGACCGTGCAACAACACAACCTTACTGACCGGGCATTCATGACAAGCCTCATTTTTCACCACAAATAACCTTGTGTTTTCCAGTTTTGTCGATTAATCGTCCCATAATTTTTTTTATTTATTAGCAATCTCTGTCTCTGAGACTGCGGCTCATGTTGATCCGTCTCCTCTTCATCAAGCACTGCGGGAGCACCCCAGTGCCTTGATAGACGTAATCGAAGAGTATGACTCCCTCCAGACTGCACGTTAATGCTTGCCATTTGGCGTTGTAGCCCAGTTACAATCTGGTCGTAAGCGTCTCTCTTTTCCTTGTTAAAACAAATCTTCCAGAGCTTTAGTGGCCTTTCATACTTTGCTACAGCTAAAGGCGTCACCCCTGTATTATTACATCGGGTGCAATTAACCCCCGGCGTTTCAAGCAGGACCTGAACCACATCGGCATGCCCCATTCTGGAGGCTTCATAGAGAGGGGTTTTTCCTCTCCACGGTTTGTTCAAATCCACCCCTCCTGATCTGACCAAAAACCTAACCACACCAGCATGACCGTTTTGGGCAGCTATAAATAAAGGAGTTGCTTCTTGCCACGCCTTGTTACAATCCACATCCGAAATACTTGTCAGAATCTCAACTACCTTCTCATGGCCATTTTCAGCTGCAATCCACAATGGAGTGACTCCATCTTTATTAGCCAGATCAGGATCAGCATTATGAGATATCAGATGTTCCACTACCTTCTCGTGACCATTTTGGGCTGCAATCCACAATGGAGTGACTCCATCTTTATTAGCCAGATCAGGATCAGCATTATGAGATATCAGATATTCCACTACCTTCTCGTGACCATTTTGGGCTGCAATATACAGTGGAGTCTCGCCATTTCTAGCCTTGTCACGACTCACTCCCGGAATATTTATCAGAAGAAACTCAACCATGTCATGCTGCCCTCTGTTAGCAACATGATACAAAGGGGTCGCACCGTTCCATGTCAGGTTGGGATCAGCGCCCGCACCAGCCAAAGCTGTAACGATTTCTTTGTGTTCTTGCTGGACAGCAATAAAAAAAGGGGACACTCCATAATCACTAGCTTGATTAACGTCTATTCTTCCGGTCTGGCTTATAAGCAGTTTAACTATCTCAAGGAAGCCCTTTATGCTCGCTATGAAGAGCGGGAGCCATTTCCCGCATTTTTTGTTGATTTCCAGATCTACTTGCTCAGTTAGAATCCTGACTACGTCAACATGATTCCCTACAATAGCCCAACCGAGGGGAGTTCTCTCCAGACACTCTGTATTAAGAACTTCTCTGGAAACATCAAGCAGCATGGAAACAACTTTACAATGACCATTTCCGCAGGCGACGGCAAGAGGAGTATATCCCGACGTATCTACTTTATCTGCCTCTATACCAACCTGTTCAAGCAGCAGCTTAACTACCCCGTCACGGCCATTCATGGCTGCGACAAAAATCCCCGTGGTTTTCTTTCCAGTTAATCCACTCGTATATTCTTGATTGACATCGAAATCACCCTGTTCCAAGTAGTGCGCTACAATGTCCTCCCGCCCTTCCTTGCAGGCCGCCAGGAACTCGTGCTCTCCATATTTATTTTCTAAAGGTGGGTCCCAGATACTCCAAGCTGCCCTTGCAGTCAGACCTGTTATCAAACTCACAAAACAGACAATGCAGCAAAACAACTTTTCTGACCGGACATTCATGACAGGCCTCGCTTTTCACCACAAACAAACATAGTAAGCCGCGTTAAAAAAGCCCTCTCTTCAGCCGGTCAGCGTTTTATACTACCCGTCTTCCGTCACTGATACTTTCTTGCGGCGAAGCGGTTCAAAGCCAGTATCAACACCTTGGCCTTGCTTACGTGCTGGGGCCTTGCGCTTACCGGCATTCTTGCCGGCCTTGGCCGCAGCCTTATTCTTTGGACGGTTACGCCCGGTCGTAGCAGGTTTCTTTTTCTTCTTGCTAGAGGCCGCCTTTCCGGAAGACTTCACATTCTTCGGCCCTTTATAACCGCCTTCCAGTCCCTTGATCACCCGACGTTCAAACTGAACCTGAAGGTAACGCTGTATGCCAGCAGCAAGGTTCCACTCATTGGGACCAATCAGACTGATAGCCACACCTTCCTGCCCGGCACGGCCAGTCCGGCCAATTCGGTGGATATAGTCATCACCGTTTCGAGCCATATCCAGATTGATCACCAAGTCAACACCCTGAATATCCAAGCCTCGTGCAGCAACATCTGTTGCGACCAGTACATTCACCTTGCCTTCACGCAGCAGCATCATGACCCGGTTACGGTCAGGCTGAATCATCTCACCGTGCAAGGCACTGACCCGCAGCTCCTGATCCTTGCGCAGAGTGGTGTTTAGCTCATTGGTCTGCTCACGGGTGTTGGTAAAGATAATGGCTTTCTGGAATTTTTCATTTTTCAGCAGCCACAGAATCTGCTTGTACTTGTGAGAAGGGTCATCAGACAGGAACATCTGCTGTTTGATACTGCCATGCTGATCCTGAGCAGTATTCAGACGCAGTTCCTTAGGTTCATTCAAAACCTGCTTGATCACATGGCGCATACCTTTCTGCTTCAGGGTGGCAGAAAACAGGAGGGTCTGACGCTCTTTCTTGCAGGCTTCTGCAATCTTCAGAACATCTTCACTGAAGCCCATATCCAGCATACGATCAGCTTCATCAAGAACCAGCACTTCCAGATCAGACAGATCAACTTCGCCCTTGCCCATATGCTCAAGCAGACGACCAGGGGTAGCAATAATGATTTCCGGGTTCTTGCGCAGCAGTTTGATCTGATACTTATAATCTTCCCCGCCAACAATCATGCCGGAGTTGATAAATGTGAACTTACCCAGTTGTTCACATTGCTGATGAACCTGACGGGCAAGCTCTCGAGTAGGAACCAGAACCAATGCCCGGGTTGCAGAGCGGGGAGCACTAACAGCCAGCATTCGTTCCAGAATTGGCAACATAAAGGCTGCAGTCTTGCCGCTTCCTGTTTCTGCGCTCACCAACAGGTCAGTACCGGTACAGGCCAGGGGAATCGTCTGTTCCTGTACTTCAGTGGGCTTCTCAAAACCCAGCTCGTCTGTGCCTTTCTGCAGGCGTTCGTGGAGTTCCAGATCGGAAAACTGGTTAATGGTAGTCAATGTCAATCTCTGATAAAGCGTGAAATTGGGCGCACTGTAACAAACAGATATCAGCGAAGAAATGCAGATTTCCTCTGCCATCTATCATAAAGGCGCATTTCAGCGGCCAAGCATAGCTGTTACGGTAAGGCTTTGTTTAACCAGACGCGACTAACATCCAACATTCGATTGGCAAACCCCCACTCATTATCAAACCAGCAGAGCATCTTGAGCATTCGATCCCCACTGACTCTGGTCTGGGTTCCATCAACAATCCCCGACCGGCGGTCATGGTTGAAATCAACGGAAGCATGGGGTTCCTCTGAGTAGCCCAGGATTCCATTCAGTCGACCTTCCGATGACGCCTGCTTCATCAATAGGTTGACAGCATCCACTGTTACTGATGATTTGAGGTTTACGGTCAAATCCATTGCAGAAACATTTATCGTTGGTACCCGCATGGAGATCGCCTGCATACGACCGGCCAGCCCCGGCAGTAAACGATCAATGCCTTTTGAAAGTCCGGTATCCACCGGAATAATGGATTGCAGGGCACTGCGGGTCAGACGCAGATCGCTATGGTGATAGGCATCGATAACCGGCTGGTCATTCATGGCTGAATGAATGGTCGTGATAGTGCCTTCATTAATACCCCATGCATCATCAAGTAACTTCAGCACAGGGACAATACAGTTTGTTGTACAGGACGCATTGGAAACAACTGTGTGTCCTGCCTGAATCTGTTCTTCATTGATGCCATAGACAACCGTGGCATCCACTTCAGGTGTCGCAGGTTGGGAAAACAGCAGGCGGGGAGCACCAACCTTTAAGTGTTGATGGGCAGTCTGTAGATCCTTGAAGGAGCCGGAACACTCAAGAAGGAGATCTATTTCCTGTCTGTCCCAGGGCAGGCGGGCCGGATCACGCTGTGACAGAACCCTTACAGGATCCCCACCAACGATCAGCTCATTATCGCTATGGCTGACTTCAACAGGAAAGCGTCCATGGGTTGTATCATAGCGGGAGAGGTAAGCAAGAGTGCGAATGTCCGCCAGCTCATTAATCGCAACGACCTGAATATCATCCCGATAGCCATTTTCATAAAGTGCGCGTAATACACACTGCCCAATTCGCCCATAGCCGTTAATCGCAACCCGGTAAGCCATATTTCTTCTTTCTGGAGGATTTACTAATTCGTTTGGCAGGGCATGTTAGCCAAAAGAGTGTTGGAGATTCAAAAAATACAGCGAATATTTATACTTATACCCCGTTGGCTTTGGGGCTTTCGGCATCAGGCTGTTGAAGGAAAAAAGGGTGTTTCAGAAGTACTTCAGCACTGGGCCTGAGAGTGGGATCTTCTTGCAACATAGATAACAGAAGGTCTTTCAAATCATCACTAATGCTTGCCCGCATAATGTTTGACCTGATTTCTTCTGTACTATGGGGCTTATTTCCCCGAGTATATAACATTGCAGTCGGCATAACTGTTGCGAGCATACAGGCACCTATCATCCAGATATCACTGGCTTTTGTATAACTGCCAGTAGCTCCCGACCGTTCTGGTGCAGAAAACCTGCCATCACCGCCATCTTTGGGCTCTTCACTCAGATAAGCTGCAGCCCCGAAATCGGCCAGACGCCCCTTACCCTGTGGATCAACCAAAACATTCGACGGCTTGATATCACGGTGGACAATTCCTTTGTTATGCATGTAGTCAATACCACTTAATACACCTGCATATATTGTCCTGGCCATTTCTTCATCAAGCGCATGAAACCCGCTATCTCTTGGTTTGATTTTCTCAAGAATCTTATCCATGAAATTAAGCGCCTTTAGCCTTTTTCTGGTGTTGATATAGACACCGGATGAATCACTGCCCTGTGTCAGGCTTGCCAAATTGCCACCAGATGATGGCATCAGAAGGTAATCATACTCATCATCATTACTTACGCCCAAAGCGCCAACAATATGCTGACACTCCCCCAGTTCCCTCATGATGGCGACTTCTTTCAGGTTTTCCTCTGAAGCAACCTCTCTTCTGGGAATCATTTTCATTGCAAACATATTGGTCGAGGGGATAGCCTTCCCAGCACCCAAGTTATCCTGATCGAGGCAGGCAACTTGTTGCACGCTACCATAAAAGCCCTGTCCCAGAGGTTTGAAAAATGAGTACTCTGAACCATTGATGCAAACCTTGGCTATCTCCCCCTTTGATGAATCCAGTACGGGCTCAACTGTTCTCCCCCACCAGAACACCTTTGCAATCACCTTTGATAAGGGGTGAACAATCCAGTGTTGAGCCATTTTTCTGGCTTCTTGGACAATTCGCATGAATAATCTCTAAACTCGGAGTATTAAACTTTCCTTCGCCCAGCCGGCCAAAAACGTTAGGTTTACAACCCCCAAGACCTTAGAGCCGGTTCATAAAGAAGTGACATATTGATTTTTACCAAAGAATCATTGATTTCATCAGATAAAAAAACGGCACCACATTTTTATGGTGCCGTTTTTCTATAACTGCTAAATGATCAATCAGTCCAGATCGTTCAGCATATCTTCAGCAATAGTCATCACGTTTTCGTGAGTAAAGCCGAATTCACGGAACAGATCTGCAGCAGGCGCAGACTCACCGAAGGTCGTCATACCGATGATACGTCCGTCCAGGCCAACGTACTTGTACCAGAAGTCAGCTGCCGCCGCTTCGATAGCCAGGCGAGCGCCAACTTCTAGCGGCAGAACGCTCTGACGGTATTCCGCATCCTGAGCATCGAACACTTCAGTGGAAGGCATGGAAACAACACGGACCTTGCGACCTTTCTCGGTCAGAGCTTCGTAAGCGTTTACAGCCAGTTCAACTTCAGAACCAGTCGCGATCAGGATCAGTTCAGGCTCACCTTCGCTATCACGCAGGATGTAACCACCGCGCTCAACGTTAGCCAGCTGCTCAGCGGAGCGAGGCATGCATGGCAGGCCCTGACGGGAGAATACCAATGCAGAAGGACCATCCTTACGCTCAATGGAGTGCTTCCAGGACACGGCAGATTCCACAGTGTCACATGGCCGCCATGTGTTCAGGTTAGGAGTGGCGCGCATGCTGGCCAGCTGTTCGATTGGCTGGTGAGTCGGGCCATCTTCACCCAGACCAATGGAGTCGTGAGTGTAAACCTGGATCTGACGAATCTTCATCAGAGCAGCCATACGCAGGGCGTTGCAGGCGTATTCCATGAATACCAGGAAGGTAGCGCCGTAAGGAATGAAGCCGCCGTGCAGAGCCATACCGTTCATCATGGCGGTCATACCGAACTCACGCACACCATAGTGCATGTAGTTACCGGAAGCATCTTCTGGAGTGACAGACTTGCAGCCTTTCCAGAAAGTCAGGTTGGAACCGGCCAGGTCAGCGGAACCACCCAGGAATTCAGGCAGAACAGGACCAAAAGCGTTCAGAGTATTCTGGGAAGCTTTACGGCTAGCGACCTTCTCGCCCTGCTCCTGACATTCACGGATATATTGGGCAGCTTTATCAGAGAAGTCTGCTGGAAGTTCTCCTGCCATACGGCGTTCGAACTCGGCAGCCAGCTCAGGGTATTCGGCTTTGTAGGAAGCGAGCAGCGCATTCCACTCAGATTCGGCAGCAGCACCTTTTTCACGGCAGTCCCACTCCTTGTAAATCTCTTCAGGTACTTCGAAGGGACCGTGGTTCCAGCCCAGTTCCTTACGGGTCAGAGCAATTTCGTCGTCTCCCAGAGGAGCACCGTGGCACTCTTCCTTACCCTGCTTGTTAGGGGAACCAAAGCCGATTACGGTCTTGCAGCAGATCAGGGTTGGCTTGTCGTTGTTGCTCTTGGCCTGCTTGATAGCCGCCAGCAGAGCTTCAGGGTCGTGACCGTCAACAGCAGGAATAACTTCCCAGCCGTAAGATTCAAAACGCTTGGGGGTGTCGTCGGTGAACCAACCTTCAACTTCACCGTCGATGGAAATGCCATTGTCATCGTAGAAGGCAACCAGTTTGCCCAGCCCCAGAGTACCCGCCAGAGCGCATACTTCGTGGGAGATACCTTCCATCATGCAGCCATCGCCCATGAATACGAAGGTGTTGTGATCTACGATTTCGTGACCAGGCTTGTTGAACTGAGCACCCAGAACCTTCTCAGCGACAGCCATACCAACAGCATTAGCGATACCCTGACCCAGAGGACCAGTGGTGGTCTCGATACCCGGCGCGTAGCCATATTCTGGATGGCCGGCAGTCTTGGAATGCAGCTGACGGAAGTTCTTGATGTCATCGATGGACAGATCGTAACCGGTCAGGTGCAGCAGGGAGTACAGCAGCATGGAACCATGACCATTGGACATTACGAAACGGTCGCGGTTATGCCATTCAGGATTCTGAGGGTTGTGCTTCAGTGTGTCGCGCCACAGCACTTCAGCGATATCTGCCATCCCCATAGGGGCACCGGGGTGACCGGATTTGGCTTTCTGGACAGCGTCCATGCTCAGGGCACGGATAGCGTTTGCGCGTTCTCGGCGGGTAGTCATCGAACCACAGGCTCCAAGTGTTTGCGAGAAAATAAGGCAGGAAACCGTCGTATTCTAATTGCTGACGACGCAAACGTGAATAAGGGAGCCATCTAAACTTTTCAACAGCTGTTCAAAAAAATCTTAGCCTGGGAGCCTGTCAGACTTAACGCTAACCTACTGTGAAAAAGCCTGGTTGGTTAAATTCGACAGGCTCCCAAGTTTACATTCTTTGATTAAAGCTGACGATTAATAGCCCAGAAACCAGACAGCGCTGGCAGACTCAAGACGACGCAGAATGAGGATAGTTTGTATATAAAAAAGGGCAGCCGAAGCTGCCCAGAAAAGATCTCCTTTAAAAACCGATAATTACAGGTAAACAGTGGCCAGCAGGGATAGTGCCGACAGACCGATCAGCATTCCCAGAAGCGGCATCACAAACTTCAGCCATTTGTCGAAGGTAACATTCACCATCGCCAGAGAGGCCAGAACCAGACCTGTCGGTGTAATAAAGGCCATCAAGCCCATACCGAATTGATAAGAGTTAACAATATTCTCACGGGGCAGACCAACGACATCCGCCAGAGGTGCCATGATTGGCATGGACAGTACTGCCAGGCCGGAAGAAGAAGGCACGAAGAAGGAGATACCAGCGAACAGAACCATCATCACAACGATGAACAGACCCTTGTCCATACCTTCAACCAAACCGGCTGATGCAGCCAGGATGGAGTCACTGATCATACCCTGATCCATCAGTACGGTTACACCACGAGCAATGGCAATAATCAGGGCAACACCCAGAAGATCGCTGGCTCCAGTCAGGAATTCGCGAACAAAGTCCTTCTCGTTGGTGCGGGACAGCAGACCAATTATCAGAGAAGAAACAAAGAACAGGGTGGTCATCTCAGTGAACCACCAGTCCAGCTGGGAAACACCGTACACCATGTACAGGAAGGTGGCGGCAAAGACACACAGAATCAGTTTGATCTGGCCAGTCATCTCCACAGGCTTATCAGACATTTTGCCCAGGAAACGAGCTTCAATTTCAGCCTTCTGGCTGTAGATCAGAGATTTGGAAGGGTCAGCCTTGACCTTCTCGGCGTAGCGTACCAGGTACCAGATACACAGCAGGGTACCCATAACCAGCAGAACCAAACGGGAGTTCAGACCGGCGGTCCAGTTAATACCGGCAGCGTTGGAGGCAATAATTGTGCTGAACGGGTTAACTGTGGAACACATGGTTCCTACGGAAGAGCCCAGATAGATAGCTGCCAAAGCCACCATGGCATCATAGCCAGCTGCAATAAAGATCGGCACCAGAATCGGGTAGAAGGCGATTGTCTCTTCCGCCATGCCGAAAGTTGTACCACCGATGGAGATCAGGATGGTGACAATGACAACCAGCCATTTTTCCCGCCCTTCAAAAGTAGAAGACAGGCTCTGAATACCGGAAGTGAAGGCACCTGTGTGATTCACAACACCGATAAAGCCACCGATGATCAGAACGAAGAATACGACGTCGATGGAGTCGTACATACCGGTAATTGGAGCCTGGAAGAACTCACTAATGCCCTGAGGATTAGCTTCTACTTCGGTGTAAGAACCTGGAATGCCTACTGGCTTGTAGATATCACCGTTAGTAAATTTTTCCAGATCGGCTTTAATACCCAGCTCATCAAGAGTTGCCTGGGCTGCCGGATATTCCTGTGTACCACCGTCAGCAAAAGTAACAGTGAAAGCACCATCGTCATAGCTCAGCTTGTTGTAAGTACCGGCTGGAACCATCCAGGTCAGCACAGCTACAAAAGCAGCAACAATTAACAGAACGGTATAGGCCGTGGGAAAGGATAATTTTTTCTTTTTTGGCGTAGCCTGTTCGGCTACAGCAGCTGATTCAGCCATTGTGTGTCCCCATTAAAGATAAGAAAGGGGAGTCACTTTCCAGTTGACTCCCCAAGTTGGTTATTTGTGTTCTTTGGTCGCTGTGAGCCTGGCGATTTCGACGATCACCTCAACACTCTTCAGTGCTGTTTCAACAACCAGGTATTCATGAATACCGTGGAAGTTGTGACCACCGGTAAAGATGTTTGGAGTAGGCAGCCCCATAAAGGAGAGACGGGAACCATCAGTACCACCACGGATAGGTTTCTCGATGGGTTTTACATCGCAGTTATTCAGCGCTTCACGGGCAATATCCATAACGTGAGGCACTTTCACCAGCTCTTCGTGCATGTTGGCGTATTGATCCTTGATCTCAACAACCACACGCTCTTCGCCAAACATCTTGTTCATGCTGTCGGCGATGCTGGTCATCACAACCTTGCGATTTTCAAAAGATTGCTTATCAAAATCGCGGATCAGGTAATCCATTGTGGCAACGGTTTCATCGCCAGCCATGTTGTACAGATGGAAGAAGCCTTCGTGGCCTTCAGTCTTCTCTGGTACTTCGTCAGAGGGCATTTCATTGGCAAACTGACGGGCCACGTGTGCTGCGTTGATCATGACACCCTTGGCAGTGCCAGGGTGAACGTTACGACCATGAATGGTTACGGTTGCCTTGGCAGCGTTAAAGCTTTCACACTCCAGCTCACCCTCTTCACCACCGTCTACGGTGTAAGCCCATTTGGCACCGAAGTTGGGAACGTCGAAGTGATCAGCACCACGGCCAATCTCTTCATCCGGGGTGAAACCTACACAGATGTCACCATGAATGATTTCAGGGTGTTGCTGCAGGTATTCCACCGCTGTCATGATGGCGGCAATACCAGCCTTGTTATCAGCACCCAGCAGGGTGGTGCCGTCAGTGGTAATCAGGGTCTTGCCGACATAGTTTTTCAGCTGAGGGAACTCAGCAGGTGAGAGGTGAATATCCAGCTCTTTGTTAAGAGTAATTACTTCACCGTTGTAGTTTTCAACAGTCTGTGGCTTCACGTTCGCACCGGATGCATCGGGTGCGGTATCCATGTGGGCGATGAAGCCAATAGCTGGAACGTCTGCGTCAGTATTGGCAGGCAGGCGAGCGGAGATATAGCCGTTATCATCCAGCAGAACTTTATCCAGTCCCATGGATTCCAGCTCTTGACGAATTTCCTCAGCAAGAACTTTCTGACCAGAAGTGCTTGGTACAGCTTCACTTGATTCATCAGAACGGGTATCAAAAGATACGTAACGGAGGAAACGGTTCAGATAAGCCTGTTGCATAATAATTAACATTCCAGCGGTTGGAAAAATCGGCCGGTAAGTTAACAGTGGCTTACAAAAACTGTATTGATTTGGGTTAAGCGAAAAAACCGCCTCTTTAAAAAACTCAATTACTTCTGCCTTACACCCTCAACCCCAGAATAAAAACACACGACATGCACAAAAAACCATAATAAAACCTGGTACTAATACGTCATTAGTGATTTTAAAATCATCCCACAATCATGTTTTATCTTCTGCTTATTACTGGCTAAAGAACGGGTGTTTCAACGCTTCTTCTGCTGTTATACGCTTAGCAGGGTCAGGCTCCATCATTCTCTGTAAAAGACGTGCAATATTTCTAATAAAATCATCTGGAAGATCAGAGGCATGATTGCGAATATGCCCTTCAATATTATCAAGTTTGTCCTGAGGAAAAGGTGTGCTTCTCAGTTCAATCACACCTGCCATTCCCCCAACATCTACGCTTCGAAAATCTTCTCCGGTTACTATCTTGTACACAGTACAACCTAACGAATAAATGTCAGAAGATAATTCAAACGCCCCATTTTTTTTTAGGTACTCTGGAGCCATATAGCGAGGAGTGCCTCCGATTAGTTTTGTCTTCTCTCCTTCTTCCAGTTTTTCTGATGCTCCAAAATCGATCAACTTAATATCACCTCCTGCATCCATAACGATATTTTCAGGCTTAATATCCTTATGGAGAATATTATGTGCTCTTAAATAACCCAAAGCCTCAAGTGACTGTTGCGTGAGCTTTTTAACAAGGGGGGGAGTTAAAGCTTCTTTTTTCCTTAAGTCATCCAAAGGCCAACCACCATACTGCATGGAGATGGGGTCTTTTGCTTTTTGGGGTGCAAACCCGTTGCCTGAATTGACTTTGACGATTCCTGGATGATCTAAACTCTTCAACATTTCGTACTCATGGTCCAGAGGCTCAACATACTTACTAATGCTTTCATCCGGCTCCAAAAGATAATCAGGAATATTTGGAGTCTTTCGCACATCAATTGGCCCAGCCTCTCCTACCGGGGGTAAAACTGTCTCTGCCTTGCCAAAGCTCCCCCTTCCCAGAGTTTGATAGGTACGCATTTTTGAGCCAGTAATATTGGTTCTATTCATACGACCCTGAGCATGAGCATCAGCGACATCGGGGTTCTGAACATGCTTAATTTTACGCTTGTTGATCTTCTTTATTTTCCCATTTCGGGTTTTGATTCTTGCAAAGTTGTTATTTTTTTTCTGCGACGAAACATCATCATTTTCAAAGGAACTCACCCTCTGCTTTACCTTACCAACCAGAACTGAGACGACTCGGCTCCATTTGCGAGGATGCGTTACAAACTCCCAAGCCTTCATAGCACCACGCAAAATAACATAACGTGATCCATCAACCGGTGCGACCATCTCAATTTCCTGTAATTTTTGTAATTAAAAAAAGATTAGCAGACCTCGCGATCAATCTATATCAATCTTTTTTGATGCTGCAGGCTCAACCTGTTAAACTCACGCCATATGACCATTGCAATCGTCCAGCCTCCCACTGCGGAGACTCATCATGAACTTACCCAGCTCGCAAGTCTCGGCAAAGCTGCAGGGGACTCACTGCGTCTGGAGGTTTTGCGACTATTGCGCACAGAATCACTGGGCGTTCTTGAATTGACCCGGATTCTTGATACCCGCCAGTCAGGAATGAGTCATCACCTGAAAGTCCTGGCTAAATCAGGGCTGGTAACGACCCGCAGGGAAGGCAACTCCATCTTTTATCGCAGAGCTCTTCCCCCTGCTGATTCAACGACAGGTGCTTTGATTCACGCCCTGTTCGACGCAATTGATACTGTACCTTTAAATCCTGAGCACCGTATCCGGCTCCAGGAGATTCGCTCTGCCCGGGCAGAACAGTCCAGGGCTTTCTTCTCCCGTCATGCCGAAGCATTTCGCGAACATCAGGAGCTGATTGCAGACCATGAGCTTTATGCCCGCTGCCTGCTTGAGATTCTTAATCGTACAGAACTGCCTTCAAGACAGCTTGTGGTAGAACTGGGACCAGGGGAAGGTACATTTCTTCCAGACCTGTCCAAAACTTTTGAGCGGGTTATTGCCCTGGATAACTCCAGAGACATGCTGGAACAGGCCCGCTGTTATGCACACGATACTGGTGTGGATAACATAGAGTACCGCCTGGGGGAATTGTCACTGCTGGCAGACGAAGGTCTGTCCGTCGACTGCATTATCGCCAACATGGTACTTCACCATGTTCCGGCACCTGCTGCTATCTTCCGGGAAGCAGCAACACTGTTGCGCCCTGGTGCCAGCCTGTTTATCAGTGAACTCAGCCGCCACGATCAGGAGTGGGTCCGCGAATCCTGCGGTGATCTCTGGCTGGGTTTCAGCACTGAAGAGTTAACAGGCTGGGCCCGTGAAGCTGGCCTTGTTGCCGGCGAAGCCCAGTATTTAGGTTTACGCAACGGTTTTCAGATACAGGTTCGGCGGTTCTACCGTCAATACCGCCGTCAAGGAATTTCAGAGGAATAAAACCACAATGGCTGAATACTCACTGTTTACTTCAGAATCTGTTTCTGAAGGGCATCCGGATAAGGTTGCCGACCAGATCTCCGACGCAATCCTGGACGCGATCCTTAAGGATGACCCAGAAGCCCGCGTTGCTGTTGAAACCATGGTCAAAACCGGCATGGTTATCGTAGCCGGTGAAGTCCGCACAGAAACCTATGTCGATATCGAGGAGCTGGTCCGCAATGTCGTTACCGATATTGGTTACGACCATGGGGATCTGGGCTTTGATGGTGAAAGCGTTGCCGTGCTGAATGCCATCGGTAAACAGTCACCCGATATCGCCATGGGTGTTGATGAAACTGATGAACATGAGCAGGGCGCAGGTGACCAGGGCCTGATGTTTGGTTATGCAACCAACGAAACTGACTCCCTGATGCCAGCTCCAATCTATTACTCTCACAAGCTGGTTCAGCGTCAGGCCGAACTGCGCAAGAACAAGACTCTGCCCTGGCTGCGTCCGGATGCCAAGAGTCAGGTAACCATGCGCTATGGTGAAGATGGCAAGCCTGTTGCCATTGATGCGGTTGTTCTGTCCACTCAGCACGACCCCAACATCAGCCTGGAACAGCTGCGCAGTGAAGTCCTGGAAGAGGTCATAAAGCCAGTTCTACCTGTTGAATGGCTGCATGAGGGAACCCAGTTCCATATCAATCCAACCGGTAACTTTGTGATTGGCGGACCTGTTGGTGACTGTGGTCTGACTGGCCGTAAGATTATTGTTGATACCTACGGCGGCATGGCTCGTCACGGTGGTGGTGCATTCTCTGGCAAAGACCCATCCAAGGTTGACCGTTCCGCTGCTTACGCAGGACGCTATGTTGCCAAAAACGTTGTTGCCGCGGGCCTGGCTGATCGTTGCGAGATTCAGGTTTCTTATGCCATCGGCGTTGCTGAACCGACTTCCATTAGTATCAACACCTTCGGCACTGGCAAGATCAGTGACGAAAAAATTGTTGAACTGGTACGTGAACACTTTGACCTGCGTCCAAAGGGGCTGGTTGCCATGCTGGATCTGAAGCGCCCTATCTACCAGGCAACTGCCGCTTACGGCCACTTTGGCCGCGATGAGGCAGATTTCACTTGGGAGCGTACTGATAAGGCTGATATCCTGCGGGAACAGTCAGGTCTTTAATAGTCAGACTGTCATAAAAAACGGAGCGTAACGCTCCGTTTTTTATGACCTGAGAGAAATCACTCATTTATCAAAACAGACCGAAGTCCTTCGCTGTAATTGGTTCTTGAATTGATGGCAGGGATTTCAAACTGACAGCTCTTATAAATGCATGATGCTGCTCGGGTGTCATATCCAGCTCCAGCGTGTATGGATCTTCGCCAGCCATATAGACATTCACTTTTCCGTCACGAACAAGGGTCAGTATGGTCTCCAGTTGACGGAGATTCACATTACCATTTGCATTGGAGTTAACCAGCTTTCCTTCTCTTGAATAAACGGGTACGTATTTCTCTGAGAATATAGTGTTATAAACATTCCAGTCGCTGGTATCGAAAATATTCCACTTCCAGTTACCATCATTCCTTTTCAGGCAACCCGTTAGCAGTTTCGTAGCCATACCGTCCGGGAAAATTTCAAGACTGTGGGCAGTCTTCCAGCCACCAGCTCCCAAGGCTGCACTGTCAGCAATAGAGACCTGGAAAACCCCATCGAAACCCGACACACCTTCACCGCAGGTGATAGTAATTGTTTCACCCTCTTCATTCACCCTTTCCTGCTTGACCTTAAACCGGATGCCAAGTACAGGTCTTGGGTTGGGATCCATAGATATCTGCCCTACAACAACCGGGTAATCTCCAAAAACAGATTGTTGGCTCAGCCTGGGAATAACCCGGTCATACTGATCACTTTCACGCTGAATTTTTGTACTACTGACTGGCAAACGATTAAAAAGGTCAATAAAGGCGCTTATTACCTTGTTTCTATGGACAATACTATATGATCCATCTTCATCAACGGGAACATTAAAGACATTTGATCGAACTATATACATAAGATTATGTTCATCAAAAATCGTGTCAGTTTCTATTGTCTCCACGGGAGGAGGCTCTGCCGGAAGCGCCTGAGAAATTTTTGTACCTGGGGTCTTCAGCGGTTTATTTCCTTTTTCAAGGGGCATTCCTCCGGCAGGCGTCTCCCCAGCAAGCGTCCCCCCAGCAGGCTCCCCCCCACCCCCGGCAGGTGTAGACACCAGATCTCTTGTACCACATACCAGCCATATTCCATCTTTAAAACATTTACGCTTTCCATCACTTCCTTTCGATATGAAATACAACTTATTTGAACTATAAAGCCCACTACTGCTTTCTTTCAAAGCTGCTGCATGGCTGGTTCCGCAGAGTGTAATCGAGGCAGACAGTGCCACCAACATACTAATAACCTGCAAAGCCTGGTTTGCGGAGTTATTGTTTTTCATCCCGTTCCTCCTTCTATTTCCGGTATGGGATAAAGATTGATTAAGACCTCGTATGACACCCGTCATGGAACACAGCTCAATTTGAGCCTAAAGCTCTGGTCTACACCCTCAGACCCATACCCGGCGCAAACATTCCCCCAAATCCCTAACAGAGCTGTTACTACTGGTAACTGCCCCTTGGCAGACTGCCTTCGGGATAACCTCTCCCGATCAGCTATATCAAAAAAAATTGATATAGCATTTCTCTATTGCTAGACTGCCTTCACACATCCAATAAAAATCCATAACCGGCTCTTACCAGCCGGAAACAAGAGACTACAGATATGAATGCAGCCACTATTTCTGAAAGCTGTGACTACAAAGTCGCCGATGCCGCACTGGCCGACTGGGGTCGCCGGGAGATTGAGATCGCAGAGACAGAAATGCCCGCACTCATGGCTATCAGAAAGCAGTACCAGGGTGCCCAGCCGCTGAATGGTGCCCAGATCATGGGCTGTATTCATATGACCATTCAAACAGCTGTACTGATAGAGACGCTGGTATCCCTTGGAGCAAAGGTCCGCTGGTCATCCTGCAATATTTTCTCTACTCAGGATCATGCGGCGGCTGCCGTTGCAGCCAGAGGCATTCCCGTCTTCGCCTGGAAGGGAGAGACTGAGGAGGAGTACGAGTGGTGTCTGGAGCAGACCGTGGGGGCGGATGTCGCTAACTGGAAGCCTAACCTGATTCTTGATGATGGTGGTGACCTCACAGCTCTGCTCCATGAGAAATATCCTGAAATTCTGGATAACTGCCATGGTATCTCTGAGGAAACCACGACTGGGGTGCACCGGCTGCTGGAAATGCTGGAAGAGGGCAGTCTCAAGGTACCGGCAATCAACGTCAACGACGCTATCACCAAGAGCAAGAACGACAATAAATATGGCTGCCGTCACTCTCTTAATGATGCAATCAAACGTGCCACTGACCACCTCCTGGCAGGCAAGAAAGCCCTGGTGGTTGGTTATGGTGATGTCGGTAAAGGGTCAGCCGCCTCTCTGCGTCAGGAGGGGATGATCGTCAAGGTTACCGAGATTGACCCTATCTGTGCCATGCAGGCCTGTATGGATGGCTTTGAGGTTGTCTCACCTTACCTGGACGGCGTGAATACTGACAGTGATGACGGTATTAACAGAGAACTGCTGCAAAACACTGATCTCCTTGTTACCACTACGGGCAATGTCCATGTCTGTGACAGAACAATGCTCAGGAATCTGAAAAGCGGCTGCGTAGTCTGCAACATCGGCCACTTTGACACGGAGATCGACACAGCATACACCCGTGACAACTGGCGCTGGGAAGAGATCAAGCCCCAGGTTCACAAGATATTTCGCAGCAACGACAGCAGTGACCATCTGCTGCTGCTTTCTGAAGGGCGCCTGGTAAACCTGGGTAATGCTACCGGCCATCCATCCCGGATCATGGACGGTTCCTTTGCCAACCAGGTTTTGGCCCAGATCCACCTTTATAAGAACAACTTTGCCAATCTGCCAGCCGGTCAAAAATCGGCTGCTGTTTCCGTAGATGTTTTACCCAAACACCTGGACGAAGAAGTTGCCCGCTATATGGTGCAGGGCTTTGGCGGAGTTATAACAAGGCTGACAGAGGAACAGGCCAGGTATATCAATGTTCCTGTTGATGGCCCCTATAAGACTGACGACTACAAGTATTAATCCGTCATAACCCAGTGTAGGGATCGCTTGCAGTAACAGCGCCCTTCGCCCCTTGAGCATGAGATAGTGCCTTATAAACAGCCATAAGCTGACGCATTTAAGGCGCAAAAAATGATAACGGTGTGCTCAGGGAAAAAACAATGAAATAGAACAACATATGGAGGAGGCACGGTTATCTGGTTGTAAACCGGGCCGAATAGTTTATGACTGCACTGAGCTTTGAATTTTTCCCTACCCAGACTGATGAAGGGGCACGTAAACTGAGAGTTCAGGCAAGTCAGCTGGCGGACAACAACCCTGAATTTTTTTCCGTAACCTATGGTGCCGGTGGCTCTACCCGGGATCGTACCCGTAACACACTTCTAGCTGCCAGGGATGCCACCGACCTTCCGGTGATGCCCCACCTGGCCTGTATTGGTCATAACAAGGAGCAGATTCGCAGCATTTTGAAAGATTATATGGACCTGGGTATCAACAGGATTATTGCCCTGCGAGGTGACAGACCTTCTGGTATTGGTACCATTGAATATGATGACTTTCAGTATGCTTCCCAGCTGGTCGAATTTATTCGCCAGGAAACCGGAGACCATTTTCATATAGAAATTGCCGCCTATCCGGAAGTTCACCCACAGGCTCGATCCATGGAATCCGACCTGGATAACTTCCGCAGGAAAATAGAAGCTGGAGCCAATTCCGCTATCACTCAGTACTTCTTTAACCCTGATGCCTACTACTACTTTATGGACCGTATCACGGCCATGGGAGTCAACGCTCCAGTGGTTCCCGGAATCATGCCTATTACCAACTATATGAAGCTGGCCCGTTTTTCTGATAACTGTGGAGCAGAGATGCCTCGCTGGTTGCGCAAGCAGCTGGAAGCCTACGGCGATGACAGTGCCAGTATCCGGCAGTTTGGAGAGGAGGTCATTACCGGACTGTGTGAAAAGCTGGTGAGCTATGGAGTTCCGGCCCTGCACTTTTACACCCTGAACCAGGCAGGACCTTCAATGGCCATTGTCAAAAATCTGAACCTGGCTTAGAGCCTCACAAGACTCCGTCGAAACCACCCTGTTTTCTATGCAGGGTGTTTAGATTACGCCCGAGTTTAGTCCTTGCCCCCCATTCGCTACAATAGCAGCCAGATTTATTCATTTTCTCCTTTAGACCTTTCAAACATCCCATGCGCAATCCTCGAATTTATGCCCCGGTTCAACTCAGCGAATACCAGCCTGTTGACCTGCCAGAATCTGCTGCCAACCACGTCGGCCGGGTATTACGCATGAAGCCCAGTGACCCCCTGATCCTTTTTAATGGTGAAGGTGGATCATGGCAGGCACGGGTCAACCTGGTCAGTAAAAAACAGGTGCAGGTTGTCCCCCTGGAATATATTCCCGGAGATAAAGAGTCTCCACTGACCATTTCGCTCGGACAAACCCTTAGCCGTGGCGAGCGGATGGACTATGCCATTCAGAAAGCTGTCGAAGCGGGGGTAACTGAAATTACCCCTCTTTTCACTGAGCGTTGTGAAGTCAAGCTGAACAGTGAAAGACAGGAGAAGCGGGTGCGCCACTGGCAGCAGATTGTTATCAGCGCCTGTGAACAGTGTGGTCGCAATATTATCCCGACCATTCACACGCCCGTGTCTCTGTCAGACTGGATAACCAGCAGAACAACAGAATTGAACTTTGTTCTGCACCACAGAACAGAGCAAGCTCTGACAGGTTATGATTTGCCAGCATCCATCTCTTTATTGATCGGTCCAGAGGGTGGCCTGACTGCCAGTGAGATTACAGAAGCCGAGAAGTACAATTTTCACCCTCTGGCATTGGGCCCCAGGATTCTCAGAACAGAAACGGCTCCTGTGGCTGCAATCAGCCTGATGCAGTACCTCTGGGGAGACTGGCAGTAGTCGACATGAAAATGATACCCGCTTTTCTGGCTTTAACCCTGCTGTGGTCTGTGCAGGCTTTTGGACAGGATATTCACCCCCTCTGCATGGAAAAACTGGCGCCATTTCATGCTCCGGCTACAAACAAACCCTCTGTGGTGGATATCCCGTCATGTTCAGCTCTTTATAAAGACCTGCCTTTCAGCAAGAACGGAAGCTGGCAGGCGGTCTGGAACAGCCAGCTTCTAAACTCACTTCCTGAAGATGAAAACCTGCCAAGCTATGTCGCTTATAACATTGTTGGTGGCATGAATGGTGACCAGATTCTGGTTCAGCAGGTCGTGAATTATGGAGGATCTAGAACTTTCTCTTCTGTCATGCTGTTGAAAGGGCTGCCTCTCAAACAGCATGCCAAGCCAAAATTGATTGAGCAGACCCTGAGTATCCCGGGTGGGGACAGGTGCCTTGGGGGCATTGAGGATGTTGCCATTTACAACCCTGATACGATCATCATACATCGACGTCTGACTCCGGCAGAGCTGATGCGCTATGGCCAGAAAGACAACCGGAAAAACCAGTCAACAGGGTTGCCAGATTGTGCCATCTGCTGCCTGGGAACAGCTCAGGAACAGTGGAACCTTGCCATGGAATCAAAAGAACCGAAACTTATCAGCGTAACTATCGCTCCGCGAGAAAGAAGCAATAGCGACAGTCAAACCACCAGATGCCTTTACGGGTTGCTTGGAACAGCAGATAACACCCGAATCAACCTGACGGCTGAGGAGCTGACCAGTCTCCAGCAAAATTACTGGAAGCAGTGCATCAGGCCAGACAAGGCTGACTGACTTCTGTAATCTGTGATTCCATTGTCACCAGATCAGGGATCACTGCGTCTATTCCTGAAATAGAAACAGCAAATGGCTCAATTGCGGCATGGGTTCTCTGCCGGTTACCACACCGGCTCTTCTCCCCGACTTCATCTGCTGTTATCCGGAAGTTTCTTGGAATACCCTGAACAGGTATAGCGTAAAACAGGTTTTTTTCCGTTTTCTGTTACCCGGTTTATAACAATCAGGCGGGTCTCTTCAGACAACTTTTTTAATGGCTGTCCCGTCATAAGCTCAAATGAAACGACAGGGATAGTCTGCTGGCGCCAGTTAATAATACCCATAAGCCAGTCGGGAGAATCAGGTACAGTTTCCGGCTCCCTGAAATCCACCAGTTCAGCAATAACAGAGCAGGGGAGCAACAGATTTCCCCAGCTGACAGGTATTAACATAGCGGACAGCTGCTTGCTTTCCTGTTTCATATAACTTCCCTTATCTGACAACTAGTACATCATTTCACTCATTCTGGCGGGTGGTGGCTTGATGTTTCCAAAGGCCATGGATGGCCGACTAGTCGTGCCTTTTGACAAAGCATCCAATTGTTTCCAGAAGCAGCCCTTCCTGAAAGGGCTTGCCCAGGTATTCATTCACCCCAATTTCCTGGGCCTTCTGGCGGTGCTTCTCTCCTGTACGTGATGTCACCATAATAATGGGTATGTCTTTCAGTTCAGGATCATTCCGCACCGCCGTTGCTACCTCAAAGCCATCCATTCGCGGCATTTCAATATCCAGCAGAATCGCTGCCGGGAAGTACTCCTGAAGAAGGGCCATAGCCTCAACGCCGTCCCGGGCAGAAGCTGTTCGATAGCCATTCCGTTTCAACAGCCTTGTGGTCACTTTCCTTACCGTAACGGAGTCATCCACAACCATTATCAGGTTATTTTCCTGTTCCTGGGTTATCTGCGTCTGCTGGACGAGCTGGTTCGGCTCACGGGCCAGGTAATCCGTCAGCAGAGCCAACATATCCAGAATAACAACAACCCGGCCATCCCCAAGAATTGTTGCTCCACTCACGCCACGAACGGCGGCAAACTGTGGGCCAAGACTCTTTACAACAACCTCCCGACTACCAACAAGGCTATCAACCTGAACAGCAATATTTTTATCCCTCAATCTTATCAGCAGTACAGGAAGCTCATGGGGGGAGTTATCCAGTTGAGGCCTCTGCCCATAAAGGAGATCACCAAGGTAGTGCAGTTGATAAAACTGCCCGCCATGCTCAACGCCACTGTCATCCACTTGATAATGTCCTTCCAGCTCAAATGGACTCAGACGTACAACGCCATCAAGAATATTCAGCGGAATGGCATACTGCTCTTCTCCCAGGTTGACCATCAGGGCCCGGTTTATCGCTTGGGTGAAAGGCAGGCGAATTTCGAATTCCGTTCCCTGACCTTCGGTTGAATGGATATCAATCCGTCCTCCCAACTGCTTCAGTTCATTCTGAACCACATCCATACCCACACCGCGACCAGAAATCTGGGTTACGGTATTGGCAGTGCTGAAACCAGACCGCAATATCATTCTGGAAATATCGTTATCAGAAATCTCTTCCTCTTCCCTCAAAAGGCCTCTTTCCACCGCCTTATCGCGGACAGCATTCAGATCAACACCCAGTCCATCATCCGCCAGAGACAGCACGAATTCCCCACCTTCCCGCACAAAGTTCAGGCTGATCTCTGCCACTTCTCTCTTGCCATTGGCAATACGAAGCTCTGGCGAAGACTCAACACCATGGTCAATCGCATTACGCAGCATATGTTCCAGAGGAGGAATCATCCGTTCCATCACGGTACGATCCATCTCCCCTTCAGCATTGACTACCTTCAGCTCAACCTGCTTGCCAAGCTCTTCTGACACCTGCCGTACAACCCGCCGCAGCCTTGGCAGGATACGTTCGAAAGGCAGCATACGGGTTCTCAGCAAACCTTCCTGCAGCTCAGTGTTAATTCGGGACTGTTGCAACAGCAGAGTTTCTGAGTCCCGACTCTTCTCTTCCAGAACCTGTTTGAGATCTTTCAGGTCCGTTGCCGACTCCACCAGGGAACGGGACAACTGGGTCAACTCGGAATAACGATCCATCTCCAGGGGGTCAAAGTTGCGGTCTGCCGTCTCCTCACTTTCATGTCTGGAAATAATCTGGGTATGGGTTTCAGTATCAAGACGCCGCAACTGCTCCTGCAGTCTGTCGATGGTGGTGTGCATCTCCTTCAAGGTATAACTGAAATCATTGATCTGCTGCTCAATGCGGGAACGGGAGATACTGGTTTCAGCGGCCAGGCTGACCAGCCTGTCCAACAGGCCAGCAGGAACCCGGACCTGCTCGTCACTGGAACTTTCAACCGCAGACTCAATTTCCTTCTTGAGATATTCTCTGGCGGGAGCTGCAATTCGCTCAGCGCCCATTTGCTGATCCTGCAGATATTCTGCCGGGTCATCACCATTGGAAACAGCGACAGTTTTTGCAGATTCCGTATGGGCAGTAATAATATCCTCTGACACCAACCCGGGATCCGGTTCCGGGTCAGCAAGGTTCTTCAGCTGTTTTCTCAGAGCCTTGCACAGTTTTTTCGCGGGCCTGCACTCATTGTTAGAGCGGATAGAGCCCAGCATTCCCTCAAGAGCATCATGGCTGCTCATTAACAGATGAATCAGATCCTGGGACACTTTCAAACGACGGAGCTTAAGGGCTTCATAAACCCCCTCAAGTTCATGGCCGAGGTCACCAACCGGCCGGATACCCGCCATCCGGGCACCACCCTTGATGGTATGCAGATAACGCTGAAGTTCTTTTAATGACGTTCCGTCAGTGTCATCTTCCAGCCAGCGGTAGAGCGCCTTGGATGCGGCATCCAGATTATCCATGGCCTCATCAAGGAAAACAGCCAGAAGCTCAGGCGCATGTTCATCATCGTCAGAGGTCAGGGGCCGGGCACTATGATCTGTTGATTCAATCTCATCAATCAATCGCTGCAGATTAACCATGGTAGTTTCACAGACCCGGGGAGTCTGCTGTCCGGCCAGCTCATCAAGCATGTTGATCAGCCGTTCATGGGCTGCAGCCAGGGTAGCGATATCTTCTTCGGTAGCCGGATAATTTTTCTCCTGCAGAACCTGGTAAACAACTGCCAGCTCTTCTGCCAGATCACCAATGACATCCTGCTCATACAGGCGGGCATTGCCTGCCAGGGTCAGAAGGCTGTCGCATATTTGGGAAACAAAAGGATCTGAAGGGTTTCTGTTCCAACTCGCAAGATCAGTACCGGCATCAAGAACGGATGAAAGAGAGGCTTCCTGAAACAGTTCAGCCGTGTCAAAACTGCCTTCCTGGTCATCATATTCCTGTAAGTACCGGTTGATTAAGCCGTTGATTTCCTCAAGCCACTCATCTGTACCATCAACTCTCTGAAATGGCGTGCTATCCAACTGCTCAAGACTCTGCTGAATCAGTATCACTCCCCGCATAATCAGGCTGGCAGTCTCATCATCAGCCTCAATTCCAAAGGTCCTCAGCTCTCTGGCCAGATGCTCCAGGGCTGTGGCAATCTCAACCACGGGGCTTACGCCAGCCATGCTGGCACTTCCTTTCAGAGTATGAAGGGAGTGCAGCAGCTCATCAGTAACAGGACGCGAAGAACCAGCGTCCGGATCATTACAGGAATCGATAAAAATACCCAGTTCCTGTAGCAAAATACCGGCTTCACTGGAAAAAATTTCTGTCAGCTCCGGGTCCAGTCCAATGTCCGGTTTGTCCTTGCCGGAAAGAGCTTCTCCATGGCTAAGGGCTGTTTCTTCTCGGCTATGAGCTATTTTTTCTCGGCTAAGGGCTTCCCCTCGGCTAAGGGCTTCTGCAACCCGGATACAGGATTGGACATCTTCTGAAACCTGCTGACTTTGGCAGATATACTCATCAACAAGCCCGGGCAGCAATGAAATGGCTGCATCAACGACTTCAGCCATGGCAGAGTGATACCGAACTTGCTCCTCCAGAAGGCCATTCAGCATATTCTCAACCGCCCATGACAGATCACCGATCACCACGGCTCCTGCCATACGACCACTGCCTTTTAAAGTATGAAACCCCCGCCGCAGGTTATTTAACGCCTCATGGTTTGCGGGTTCAGACTTCCAGAGATCCATGTTTTGATGAAGAAGCTGTCTGATTTCTCTGGCCTCTTCACTGAATATCTCAATAAACTCCTGGTCCAGCTCTCCGTAACTGACAGTTTCATCGTCTGCGTTTTGGAAAAGATCCTGATCAAGATCTGTGTACAGCTGTTGCGGTTCAATGGGCTGCTCGATAGCAAACTCCAGAGCGGCTGTATTGTCCCCCTGATCAAAAAATCTGAGCCTTGCGAGGCTCTCCTCTGCACGGGAGAGGGTAGAGTCCTGCCGGTCAAGATCATCCTGTTTCAGCCGCTCAAGAAGGTACTCTGTTGCGGAAAGCACGTCAGCAAAGTTCTCCAGCTCCTGCCAGTCTGGCTGCTGGGCAGATTGCAGAAGTACCGCTTCAACATAGTGTCTGGCAGCTTTAGCGAGGCTGGACAACCGGCTCTGTCCAATAATATCCAGAGCACCGTAAACTTGGGCCAGCATTTCCGGAACCTGGGTAATCACTTTCCGATTCCAGCCGGAAGAGATCAATTCTGAGATGGCACTGCAGGCCTGCTTTATACCTGTGCAGGCTTCCTGCAAAACTGCCCGTTGGGCAGATTGCAAGTTTTTCAGAGCCAGTGCTTCTTCTGAAGTAAGAGCCTTGTCTGAGTTAATAGCTTTTTCTGAAGAAAAGATCGAATCCCGGTTAGCAACATCTTTATCCATGCCGGGACTCTCTGGCAAAGCCTGGTATAGGTTATATCGTTGTTTGATCTCTGCCGTAATCCGATCATCTGAGAGACTACAGGTGACGTAATAGAGACAGTTTTTCAGAAGAGACTCATCTATCGACCGGTTAAACCATAACGGCAGGTCACCCACAGCTTCAGCCAGTACCTTATCGATCTGGCGCAAGAGGTTCCGTATCGCCGGGCCAATGTTGACTTCGCCTTCCTTCACCCCCTGTACCAGTGCTAAAGCCACAGGCCAGAGGTCAGAGGAGGGCATGCCACTGCACAGTGAAGACATCCGTTCAAACACCCGAATCAGGTAATTCTGGTGAGTGGAATCTCCGGGATTATTAAAAAAACCGACTAAAGCGAACTGATACATTTGCCGCAGCTTCTTCAGCAGCAATCCCAGAGACTCTCCCTGAAACCTGGCCAGTTCCGCTTCACTGACAGGCGGTGTTAATGATTTGAGGTCTGGAGAAAAAACCGTTGTCTCAGAAAGAAGGCTTTCCCCCCTGACACTCCGAAGATCATTAATAGCCGTGATGCCACCAGCAATACTCTCCCGGTGGTTGAACTGCAGCTGTTTCAGCCACACCGGCAGACCAGCCATGGCACGGACCAATGCTTCATAAGTATCACTGCGAACAGGCAGAGAGTTATCCTGAAACGCCTGGACCAGCCGTTCCATCTCTTCAGCAAGAGTGACCGGAACTTCAAACTCGACCATTTCCAGAGCACAGCGCACCTGGTGTATCTGCTTCAGACAGTCCTTTAGATGGCTTTCATTGCCTGGACTGGCGACATAAGCCTCCAGAGACTGCCGGGCGTGAGTCAGGGCGATGGCAATGTCATCCTGCACCCAACCAAGAGCCACCCAGTTATGACGGCTTCCGTCATGGCTGTCTATGCTGTGACGATCTTCCATAAATGCTCCTGCCCATCAGAATCTGCCCGTTCAGACGACCTCTGATGTCTCATGTATCCGCTCGGGAAGCTTGAATCCTGATACTGACTCACGCATATTGCTGGCCATGTCGGCAAGGTGTCCAACAGAGTGCGCTGTAGCATTGGTTCCGGCTGAAGTCTGGGTGGTGATTTCCTGAATAACCCGCATCGTGCTGGACACATGGCCAGCAGAGGCGGCCTGCTGGCTGGCGGCCCGGGAGATATTGGAGATCAGTTCAGAAAGAGTTCGGGAAACAGTTTCAATCTCTTCCAGGGAGACCCCGGCATCCTGGGCCAGAGATGCACCACGGACGACTTCCGTCGTTGTCTGCTCCATGGAGATCACAGCTTCATTGGTATCTGTCTGGATGGTTTTCACCAGCCCTTCTATCTGGCGGGTTGCAGCTGAAGCCCGCTCAGCCAGGCGCTGAACCTCATCGGCTACGACTGCAAACCCTCGCCCGGCACTGCCGGCCATTGAGGCCTGTATGGCTGCATTCAAGGCCAGAATATTGGTCTGGTCTGCAATCTCATTGATCAGCGAAACGATATCGCCGATCTCCTGGGAAGACTCGCCCAGTCGTTTAATTCGCTTGGAAGTATCCTGAATCTGCTCACGGATGGTATCCATACCGGCGATGGTATTCTGAACAACCTTGTTACCCTTTTTGGCAATCTCCACAGAGCGCTCAGCCACTGCTGAAGATTCCTTGGCATTGGCTGATACCTGGTCAATGGATACTGCCATCTCATTAATCGCAGCGGACGCACCGGAAATTTCCCGGGCCTGATGCTCAGCAGCCTGGGCCAGATGATGGGCTGTATTCTGGGTTTCATCAGCTGCACCGGCTACGGAAACAGCCGTCTGGTTTATGGTATCAACCAGGGTTCTTAACTGCTCGATAGAGAAATTGATGGAGTCAGCAATAGCCCCGGTAAAATCTTCCGAGACAGTCGCTGAAACTGTCAGGTCACCATCGGCCAGATCTGCCAGTTCATCCAGAAGCCGGAGAATCGCAGTCTGGTTCAACTCGTTGCTGGCAGCCGTCTCACGATAACGGCGGCGGGTATCACGCACCATGACCCAGCCGATCATCAGTATGGAAATCAAGGCTACGGCACCGGGAACAATAACCGTGTATTCATTGCCCTGGAGCAGCCCCCTTTCCCGGGACAGGGCTTCAAATGCGCTGGTCAGGCTGGAGGTGTTTTGCAGCAGGGTCTGGGAATCCCTGAGAATTGAGTCAGATGCTTCACTGACCAGAAAAAGTTCCACAGATGTACGTTGAATATCCTCAACGGCCCCGGAAACAAAGGTAAACAGATCAGCAGTCTCTTTCAGCAGGGTAATAGCTTCAGGGCTGGAGACTTTGCTGATGTCCAGCTCTGTATTTCCTTCCAGCAGGCCGTTGAGAACCACCCTATACAGCCTGGCTTCCTGACTGATGTTATCCGCTTCCACTACGGCATTCTGGCCTTCTTCCAGAACTCTAGAGATGCTGCTTAAAATCCGTTCGGCCCGAAGGGACTGCCCCTGGGCAATAGTAATCTGTTTGGCAGAAGTATTGTCATCTACCAAGGCCTGAACCACATCGTCATTCTGAACCTGAAGCTGGGGAATTATCTCGGCCAGGGTGGCGGCAACCTCATGCAGCGCCAAGACAGTCTCCCGGTTGCTGATAATACTTTCAGCATCATCCTGTACTCTTGCCCAGGTTTCTGAAAGACCATCCATGGGCCTCCTGACTGCACTGGGCAGAATCGCTGCTGATGATGGTTCTATGGCACCAAAAAGAAGACCATAACGCCGCTGAAATTCATTACGGGCCCTCAGTAATTCATCAAAGGCTTCTGCCTTGCCAGTGGCGGCTTCTCTGGCACTAGTCGCTATCTGCTGGGACAACACCCGCATCTCACCGGCATGGACAATATACTCACGATCCAGGGCTCCCTGCCTGTTCAGCTGCCAAAAGCCAGCCACTGTTGCCGTAACAGCGACAACCAGTAAAACAAAAAGTACCGAGATACTTTTACTGGCTCCCGTCCCTGATTTGTCATTGGCTTTCATTTTCTTGTTGTCCCTGCAGGTCAAAGATCCCTGCCTGTTTCACTTGTCTGAGATCACATGGCTCAGGCCGCACTCCTCATCAGTGAAGCCTGCATAAATTTTTCATTTCCAGCCAGAGCCCGCAGGCTGAAAAGAAGATGCTCACCATCCTGTCGATAACTCCCTGCCAGAAACGGCCGGATAACATCCACTGTTTCTATCGGAACACTTTCGCTATAGCTGCCTTCATCGAAGTGCTGCATGCCTGTCACTTCATCAACCAGTAATCCACAGAACAGATCCCCCAGCTCAATCACCAGCACTTTCTGGCAGGAACTGTTGCTGACTTCAAGACCGAGAAAGTCTCCCAGATCCACAATCGGCAGAAGTCGTCCACGCACATTGGCAACACCGCAAACCCAGGGTTGTACGCCAGGTATTATTGTCAGTTTTTCCGGAACCCTGAGCACTTCATGAACATCTTCCAGAGGAGAGACAAAGTGCTCCCCCCGAAGAATAAATCCGACACCTCTCGAGTAACTTTTGACTTTCTCACAGGACGGCAGCTCCCCGGCAAAACAGCGGGCCCGTCGGTCAAGATCAAGCAAAAGTTCAAAAGGTGTATTCATCAGGCTGCCATTACCTTGTCAAGAGCCGTTATCAATGTCTGTTCTTCAACGGGCTTGGTGAGATACCCTTTTGCTCCCTGACGCTCCCCCCAGACCCGGTCAGTCTCCTGGTCTTTGGTGGTCACGATGATCACCGGAATAGCACAGGTCTCAGGACTGCGGGCCAGCTGCCTCGTAGCCTGAAAGCCATTCAGGCCAGGCATGACAATATCCATCAGCACTGCGTCAGGCTTTTCTGCACGGCAGAGAGCGACACCGTCTGCACCATTATCAGACTTCAGTACCTCATAACCGTGCTGTGTCAGCATCTTTTCAAGAACAGCTGTTTCTGTTGGAGAATCATCAATAATCAAGATTCTGGTCATATATTCCCCACTTGGTTTTCCGATTCATTCCAGAAACGACAGAGAATGTATTTCTTTATTCATGTCCCAGGGCCTGTTGAGGTATATATTCCCGTATAACACTCAACAACTCATCCCTGCCGAAAGGTTTGGTCAGATATTTATCAGAACCCACGATCCGCCCCTTGGCTTTATCAAATAACCCGTTTTTGCTGGAAAGCATAATGACGGGGGTGTCTTTATATTTTGAGTTGTTCTTTATAAGCGCACAGGTCTGGTAACCATCCAGGCGCGGCATCATGATATCGACAAAAATCAGATCTGGCTGTGTATCAATAATTCTGGCGAGGGCATCAAACCCGTCAATGGCTGTTATCACTTCACAACCGGCACTCTGCAACAGTAGTTTTGCTGTCCTTCTTATGGTTTTACTGTCATCAATCACCATAATCCTGGGACCAGCCTGATTCTCAACCATCTTACTTGTGTGGCCTTTGTTATGCCGGATCAATTCCAGCACTTGTATTCTTATCGGGGATATTTGTAACACACCTGACTGAATACCACCATGGCGGCATATAAGATGGAAATGCCTAGCTCAAAAACTCAATGGATTCCAGAGCACTACAGGTTTCCGGAGATGTTTTTTCTGAGGTTGAGGCCAATTCATTTAAAACTGTTTCAATTATATCGCCTCTCCATGTTCTGCCTTCAGCCTTAGGGCCTGGAATACAAACTTTATTTCGAAGTCTGTCCGCAATTTTATTGTCCGGCAGTCCCTGTTTACGCCAATACATGATATAGCTTTCTAAGGCATGCATATCCCCCCTATTGATCATGGCAAATATCACTTGCGAAGGTGCCTTATCTTTAGGATTATTTCTTAATGTGTTGAGTAACTCTCCAACCTTAGTACCCAGCATTAGATGAACATCTATGTGCGTCCATGGATCACCAAACGGACAGGGTACTGCTTGTCCTCTGTTAAGTGTGCTGACAACCCCTCCAATTTTACTATGTGTATCGCGCAATAATTTAACCAGCCAGTAAGTGGCATTTCTTCCCTCTTTTGTTCCTTGACAGGCTTTGGCTCTTAGTGACTGCGCATAGGACACACCAAATACTCTTCCCAAAGCATAAAGTTCTTTGGGTGTTTCACAAAAAAAATAACGCTGTATATCCTTGTCATACAGCGTTATTTCTCCCTGTCGTAAATCATTGAGCTGAACCGCAGTTGTTGCAAAATTATTGCCTTCTGCAAGGAGATAAACAGCGTAAGTTCGCAGAGCTTTTTCATCAGTGTGGCACCTTCCCCTCAGCACCTGCAGCTGTACTCTTCTTGCTTCCTGATCGCCGCTATTTACATTCAAGCAACTTTTGCATATTTCTTGATCACTTTTATCCAACGTGCTCAAGCAATAGTTAATAAACTCGTCAAACTCAGTAAACAGTGCTGTACCTCTTTCTATTCCAACCTCCCAGTCTTCCAGAACTCTTGCTGAAGATGACATTGGAGCATCCAGTTCCTCGCTCTTATCAATATCAGCACTTGAAGTTCCAGTAACGAGCTTGCGTGATGTGGCTGATCCCAAATTGGAAAGAGTACAAACGGGCGAGGCTGATGTTGTCTGTTCCAATGAAGCAACTGTTACATTATCCAATTTTATAGAAACCTTCAGCGGACCGACTGCCCTCATAACTTCTGGCTTTACAAAAGACAGTGCAACTACTGAAGTGGTCTAATGACTCCGGACACCTCGTTAAGCACAATAGTGCAATCAGTAACGAGGTTAAAAATGGCAAAGCGGAAGAATTATTCTCAGGAGTACAAACTCAAAGCAATAGAGCTGGTAGTTGAGCAAGGCCAATCTCCGGCTGCCGTGGCCAGAAGCTTGGGGATCAGCTCAGGAAATCTGCGACGGTGGATCAGACAGCATCAGGAGCAGGAAGCGTTGGCTTTTCCGGTAAAGGTAACCAGGCTTTAACACCCGAACAACAAAAAATCAAAGCACTTGAAGCTGAAAACAGGCAGCTCAGAATGGAGCAGGAAATCTTAAAAAAAGCCATGGCCTTCTTTGCAAAAGACCAGCTGTAAGATTTGCCTTTATACAGCGGGAAAGGAAGGCCTACCCTGTAGCCGTGCTTTGCAAAACGCTGAAAGTCAGCCGCAGCGGTTTCTATGAATGGGATAAAGGTCAGGCAACAAAAAAGCAAATTGATCCTGAAGCGTTCCGTATGGAAGTTGATACCAGAGAAATTTTTGCTCAGTCAGATGCTTCCTATGGGAGTCGTCGTATGGCGCAAGCCTTGCGAAAAAAGGGTTACTGCGTGGGACGCTATCAGGCAAGAAGCCTGATGCGAAAGCTTGGCCTGAAGGTGCGGGTATCCCGAAAATTCAAGGTAACGACTAACAGCAAGCACAAGCTGCCAGTTGCTCCCAACCTGCTGAACCGTGAATTTATGATAGCGGAGCCGGACAAGGTCTACGTCGCAGATATCACCTACTTGTGGACCCGCGAAGGTTGGGTCTACCTGGCTGCCGTCGTAGACTTGTTTTCCCGGAAGGTTGTTGGGTGGTCCATGAGCAGCCGCATGACGACAGACTTGCCACTGGAAGCCGTGAGAATGGCTTACTGGGGCAGAAAACCTGAAAAGGGCGTGATGCATCATTCTGATCGCGGCAGCCAATATGCCTCTCTGGATTACCAGAAGCAGCTCAGGGAGTACGGCATGATTTGCAGTATGAGTCGCAAGGGGAATTGCTGGGATAACTCAGTGATGGAACGTTTCTTTGGCAGTCTGAAAAGGGAGAGGACAGACCACTACATCTACGATACCCGGGCAGAAGTTGAAGCACATGTTGTTGATTACATTTTGTTCTACAACAACGAGAGGTTGCACTCATACCTCGACTACATGAGTCCGGTAGATTTTGAGCAACAGGAATTGGACTTGACCACTACATACTGACTCCTGTGAACCAGAGGCTGGTTCGGGAGAGAGTGTATCCGAGGTATGCAAACTGTGGCTGCCGCCTGAAGCAATTACCTGCATGACTTATCCTTTTTCAAAACTGCATACACTTGTAGACCATTATCTACATCAAGTGCTCCGTGCTTACTTGAGTTATATGGTTTGAAGTCATAACAATCAGGTTAGCTTTAGGGTCTGTTGAGGTTCAACCTGCCGCAAGCTACTGGCTTGGTAACAGCGTTGTTAAGGTCTGGGCTAACAGTATTTTTTGATCAGTTCAGCAACTTGATCATCTTTTAGCAGTTCTACTTTTATACCCAGAGCTTTCAGCACGTCTATATCTTTCTCCGTTTTAGCGATCTGTTCCTCAGTTATGTGCACCTTCGCTGTCTTTTTTGCAGCTGCACCTGTACCTGCAAGTACTGACCTCTCGACATCCGGGCTCAACTCAGTTTGACTTAATAAAGGTTCGGCTGCTTTGCTTGTAGTTCCGGTAGCAGCTCCTGAAGGATTAACATCTGTGTTCTGCGAGCTTGTTTGGAAGGCCGGGCTGTTGATTACGAGCTGCTGAAGCACGGTGGAAAGAATGCTGGGGGCAATAGTAGTTGTATTAAATGCTCCCTGCAGTGGTGCATATCCATCCTCCAGCCTGTTTTGAAAGTCAGCATCCCTGTTCATATAGGCCATCATTTTTTGATCAGCGCTGGTGTAAATATCGAGAATCTCTTGTGCATATGCTTCTTTTAGAGTTCCTTGTGCAGATTCATGAGCAGCTTCCAGTTCCTCAATATTGTTGTAGCCCTTATTCTTGCATTCATCGTTTAGATACATGGGGAAATGCGTTTCTATAGCTGCTTTTCGCTCAGATATTTTTACTAAATCGCCTTCATCAATAGGCGTTTTGCATTCAGGACAGTGCGGCAGTGCGCTTGTGGCTTGACTTAGACAAGTGATATGAAAAAAGTGATTACAAGCCAGAACTTCAGGTTGGCCTGAATGAACCAGGTCACCGTCTTCGTTCATCCAGGCACTTTTTTCCAGTGGGCCCTGGCATATCCCGCAGAGTTGGTGGTGTGATACATTCATTCGTTTGCCCTCAATAACAAAACATTCGTTGTCAGTCCTTCACAGTACTTAACTGCTACCACCTCTTTTGATCGCACTCAGGGGCATTTGTTATCTGTTTTCTAACGAGTCGGTCAGGAATACTTACCTCCAGCAAGAATAACCTGGTCAGCCGTTTTGACCCATGACCTGAAAAAGGCTGTTCTTAGCCCGCAGTTGTTTAGGTAAAATGGCAACAGCCGTGAGCAGAAATCGCCTTTTCCTATTCCCTGATGGGTGGAAAAACACTGCCACGGCAGACGGTAAACAATGCGACAGAACGTGAGTTTTTTTCATGACCATACGCCTAGGCATAGTGATGGACCCTATTCAGGGCATCAAATACAAAAAAGATACGTCACTGGCTTTACTTCTGGCGGCTCAGAAGCAGAACTGGCAGCTTTATTACATGGAGCAGGCTGACCTGTTCCAGGAAAATGGTGTGGCCTTGGGGCGTATGACGCCTCTGGAAATCAGGGCAGACCCGCAAGGCTGGTTTACCCTGGGAGAACCAGAGACCGGGAAACTGTCTTCACTAGACGTGATCCTTATGCGCAAGGATCCACCCTTCGATAATGAGTTTATCTACAGCACCTATATCCTGGAGCAGGCGGAGCGGGAAGGGACTCTGGTCGTTAACAAACCTTCAAGCCTGCGGGACTATAACGAAAAATACTTCGCTACTTTGTTCCCCCAGTGCTGTACCAGCAGTATGGTCAGCCGGGATATGGGTACCTTAAAGGCGTTTGCCGAAAAACATCAGGATGTAATCTACAAACCTCTTGATGGCATGGGTGGCACAGCTATTTTCCGTGTTAAGCAGGGTGACCCGAATATCAATGTCATCCTGGAAACCCTGACCGCTTATGGCCAGCAGCAGATTATGGCCCAGAAGTTTATTCCCGAGATAACCCAGGGTGATAAACGTATTCTTATGGTCGATGGTGAACCTGTCTCCTATGCTCTGGCCCGTATTCCCCAAAAGGGTGAAACACGGGGTAACCTGGCGGCTGGCGGAACTGGCGTCAGTCAGCCACTTTCGGACCGGGACCGCTGGATTGCAGAACAGGTAGGGCCGACACTGAAAGAGAAAGGACTGCTGTTCGTCGGGCTCGACGTGATTGGCGACTACCTGACCGAAATAAACGTCACTAGCCCTACTTGTGTCAGGGAACTTGAAGATCAGCAGGGTTTAGCCATTGCCGATCATCTCATGGATGTTATTGCCAGAAAGCTGACCGAGACCCAGTGTTCACAACCGCCCAGGTCCAGCGGTAAAACAGAAAAAGTGGAACAGGCAGGAGCGGAACAATAAAAACGTTTCTCAGAAAACCTTTGGCAGCCTATGGAAGCCTGAAAGGTGTATCAGAAACATCATTTGCAGCCAGCCTTGCCATAGCGCTGGCTGCCCATGTTTTATTGATCTTTGCTATCAGCTTCTCTCTGCAGGATCAGAAGCCTCCCGCCCGTACCATGGAGATCACTCTGGCCAGTTTTCCCTCAGAAAAGGAGCCTGACCAGGCAGACTATCTGGCCCAGTCAAACCAGCAGGGCAGCGGCTCCCTTGATGAGAAAGCCAAACCTTCCAGCGACCTGCCTGCACCATTTCAGGACAGAACACCAAAACCTGTTGAGCTGTACCAGCAGGCAGCCCAGCTGCCAAAAGCAGAACCAAAAAAATCAAAACAGGTCACCGCTATAAGGGCTGAAACAAAAGCTCCGTCAGAGAAAAAGAAAAAGCCCCACATACAGCAGAAAGAAAACAGGCCCCCACGTCCGCAAATAGACCTCACCGCTGAAATCGCCAGCCTTGAAGCCGACTTTTTTAAGAAAAGACAGGCTTATGCCAGACGCCCGGTTGTCCACAGAATAAACGCAGCATCAACCAAACAGTCCGATGTCTACTACCAGGAAGCCTGGCGCAGAAAGGTGATACGTATTGGTCAAATCAACTATCCTGCCCAGGCACGCCGGGAAAAAATTTATGGTGAACTGCGGGTTGCTGTGCAGATCCGGCGTGATGGCAGCCTGAAGGATATTGATATCCTGCAGTCATCTGGCAATGATGTGCTGGACAGGGCTGCTAAGAATATTGTGCGTATGTCTGCCCCTTTCACCCCTTTCCCTCCCGAGCTGCAGGAGTATGATGTCATAGAAATAATCCGCACCTGGCGCTTCGAACCCGGTGACCTGTTCAGAGGCTAGGAGCCGCCTGCAGCCCGAATAGGATAGGTATGATTGAGACAGCAACCCATAATAGTCTTAGCGATACTCTGCTGATTGCCATGCCCCAGATGGATGACCCGAACTTTGCCGGGTCTGTCATCTACCTGTGTGATCATGGCAGTGAGGGTGCCATGGGACTGGTGATCAACAAGCCTCTGGATGTCTGTGTCGGTGATCTTCTGCAGCAGATTGGCCTGACTTTCCACAAAGAGACTCCCCATTACTCTGACCATGTTTTCCTTGGGGGGCCGGTGGATATGGAACATGGCTTTGTTCTGCATATTCGCTCAGAGCACGCTATGGTCAAAGACAGCCTGTCGGTAACCTCCAGTATCGCCCTGACTTCATCCCAGACAATGTTTGATAATATCGCCGCAGGCAATGGACCAGAGCATGCCCTGATCGCTCTGGGATATGCTGGCTGGGGTCCCGGACAGCTGGAAAATGAACTGGCCCACAACTTCTGGCTTAACAGTCCGGCAGACAAAAACATTCTATTCTCTACTCCCGCTGAGCACCGTTTGAGCCGGGCAGCGGCCAGAATTGGTGTCGATCTATCCCTGCTCAGTCAAGAAGCCGGTCACGCCTGATTCATCAATTTACGTGTTAATTAACTACATGAACTATGCGCCCTGTGGGTAAAATACCGCTCCCCGAATAATGACCTGGCCATGGTATTTTTATGATCTCGGTTTTTGTATGGTAAAAAGCTACAGAACTGTTATGGGTTTTGATTTTGGAACCCGGAACATCGGCATTGCCGTAGGGCAGGCTGTCACCCGAACAGCCAATGCCATTCCATCGATCAAGGCCAGGGATGGTATTCCCGACTGGGATCAGCTGGGCCGTATAATCGATGAGTGGCAGCCCGATGCTTTTATTGTGGGTATGCCTTTGAACATGGATGGCACTGAATCAGAAATGTCTCGACGGGCCCGTAAGTTTGGTAACCGCTTGAAAGGCCGTTTTAATAAACCATGGCATCCGGTTGATGAGCGCCTGACCTCCTTTGAAGCCAAGGAATGGGCTGGAAAACTGGGGCATAAAGGTCACTACGGCAGTAATCCCATTGATGACCTGGCTGCCCAGCTGATTCTGGAAAGCTGGATGAACGGAGAAGGAGTAGAGCTGCTGAAAGCCAGTGATCTTTAACCGGGTTCATCTTCCTGAAGGCTCAGTCCACTGCCAAGACCATCATCCTGTTTGGGCTTGTCATCCTGTTCATCCTCATCATCAGGGCCACTATTATCAAGCTTGATTCTCAGTCTCAGGTCGTTGACTGAATCGGCGTGGGCGAGGGCATTTTCGTAGCAGATTTTACCTTCCTGATAGAGGTTGTATAACGCCTGGTCGAATGTCTGCATGCCCAGCTCGGTTGAGCGGGTCATCAGCTCCTTAAGTTCATGGATCTCACCTTTGCGAATAATATCTGCAATCAAGGGGGTATTGAGCAGAATCTCAACGGCGATGTGGCGCTGCTGCCCGTCTGGGTCCGGGATAAGCTGCTGGGCGATAACAGCTTTCAGGTTCAGGGAGAGATCCATCAACAGCTGAGAATGACGTTCGCCGGGGAAGAAACGGATAATTCTGTCGAGGGCCTGGTTGGCATTATTGGCATGGAGGGTTGCCAGGCATAGATGGCCGGTTTCAGCAAAGGCTACGGCATAGTCCATAACTTCCTTGGTCCGGATCTCACCAATCATGATGACATCAGGAGCCTGCCGCAGAGTATTCTTCAGGGCTATCTCGAAACTGCCAGTATCCAGACCCACTTCCCTCTGGCTGATAATACAGTTCCCGTGCTTATGGACAAATTCGATTGGATCTTCAATTGAGATGATATGACCGGTACTGTTCTGGTTTCGGTGTCCGATCATGGCTGCCAGGGATGTAGATTTACCAGTACCGGTGCCTCCAACAACAATAATGAGCCCTCTCTTGGTCATAGAGAGATCTTTCATAATATCCGGCAGTTTCAGATCATCAAGATCAGGTATCTCTGTTTCAATTCTTCGCAGCACCATGCCTGCCATATCACACTGGTAAAAGGCACTGACACGAAAACGCCCGATCTCCTCAGAGTAAATTGCGAAGTTGCTTTCATGGCACTGTTCGAACTCAGCCTGCTGTTTTTCATCCATAACCCCATAAACCGTTTCACGGGTCTGTTCGGGAGTCAGGGATATACTGCCAACCGGAGTCACTTTGCCGTGTACTTTTATGCTGGGTGGCACACCTGCAGTAATAAAAAGATCCGAAGCCTCTTTATCGACCATCACTTTTAACAGCGGGGTGATATCCATTCTGGCAATCCTTGCTGAATTCTGTTGGTTTAAGTTAAGAAGCTATCTAAAAGTTCTCTGGCATCTTAGCTTTTTCGCGGGCTGTATCAGCAGTAATAATGCCCTTATCCACCAGATCTTTCAGACAGCCATCAAGAGTCTGCATACCTAAACCTCCACCTGTCTGGATAGCAGAATACATCTGGGCAACCTTGTCTTCACGGATCAGGTTTCTTATCGCAGGCGTACCCAGCATGATTTCGTGGGCGGCAACCCGGCCACCTCCTATCTTTTTCACTAAAGTCTGGGCAATAACAGCCTCCAGTGATTCCGACAACATGGAACGCACCATGGCTTTCTCGGCAGCGGGGAACACATCGACAATACGGTCGACAGTTTTTGCCGCCGAGGTAGTATGCAGTGTGCCAAATACCATATGACCGGTTTCAGCAGCACTCAGTGCCAGGCGAATGGTTTCCAGATCCCGCATCTCCCCTACCAGAATAATGTCTGGATCTTCACGCAGGGCAGAGCGCAGGGCGGCACTGAAACTCAGGGTATCCCTGTGCACTTCCCGCTGGTTAACCAGACATTTCTTGGACTCGTGCACGAATTCGATAGGGTCTTCAATTGTCAGAATATGGCCCGCATGGTTCCTGTTAATATAATCAATCATTGCCGCCAGGGTTGTTGATTTACCAGAACCCGTGGGTCCGGTAACAACGCAGAGCCCCCGAGGCTTTTCGGCAACATCCTTGAAAACCTGTCCCATCCCCAGATCATCCATACTGAGAACCTTGCTGGGAATGGTACGGAACACCGCACCAGCTCCGCGCCCCTGGTTAAAAGCGTTAACACGAAACCGGGCAACACCGGGAACCTCAAATGAGAAGTCGGCTTCCATAAATTCCTCAAAATCCTTGCGCTGCTTATCGTTCATAATGTCGTAAATCAGCTCGTGCACCTGATCATGGTCCATGGCTGGAACATTAATACGGCGGATGTCTCCATCGATGCGAACCATTGGCGGCAGCCCCGCCGAAAGGTGTAAGTCAGATGATCCCTGTTTCGATCCAAAAGCCAGAAGTTCGGTAATATCCATTTGTCCCCCGGGGCACTCTGTTTTTCCATGGATTTCCTGTTCTCAGCATCTTGGCAGGCAGGAAAAGGATTTTTCACCCATGGTGATGTTCACAGAAACTGCGACTAAATCAGACTGCGCTAATTATTAGCTTTATAATCATTCCGGTTTTCTTCTGGCACCCATATAAAGCCAAAGCAAAGGCATTCGGCTTACAGCAAATATTGGCACCTGATCTATCAAAATATACACGGCAATGACATCAATACAAAAGCGAATCCAGAATACCCGTGAAATTATCAACACTGCTGCCGAGCAGTGTGGACGCCCGGGTGCAGTTAACTTACTGGCAGTCAGTAAAACCAAACCTACGGACATGATCCGTGAGGCCTGGCAGGCAGGCCAGCGAGACTTCGGTGAGAACTATGTTCAGGAAGGTGTTGAAAAAACGCAGGCGCTGCAAAACCTGGAAGGCATAGTCTGGCATTTTATTGGACCACTGCAGTCCAATAAAACCCGGCAGGTTGCGGAGAACTTTCACTGGATTCACAGTGTTGACCGGACAAAAATCGCCCGCAGGTTAAGCGATCAGCGACCTGACCACCTGCCACCTTTGAATATCTGCCTGCAGGTGAATATTGATAACCAGCCCACCAAATCAGGTTTTTTACCGGAAGAGGTATCCCGGGCGGTCAGTGAAATTATGCAGCTGCCACATATCACTCTTCGAGGCCTGATGGCTATTCCTGCACCCAGTGATGATCCCGAACAGCAGCGTAAACCATTCCGGGCCATGAAAGAACTTCTTGGCAGGTTAAAAACAGAATATCCCCAGCTGAACCTGGACACCCTTTCCATGGGCATGAGCGGTGATATGATTGCAGCTATTGAAGAAGGTTCCACCATAGTCCGCATAGGTACGGCTCTGTTTGGTGCCAGAGATTACTCAAACCAGACATCAAAGTAGAATATTTTAAGGAGCAGGTAACCATGGCCACTTCAGACAGCCTTGAGCCCAGAAAAAGACCAACCTTGGCCTTTATCGGGGCTGGTAACATGGCCAGCAGCATTTTTGGTGGACTGGTGAACAATGGCTGGCCTGCTGAACAGATTATTGCTGCTGAACCGACCCGGGACAAACTGGATGAAGCTGCAGAGAAGTATGGTGTTCGCACCACTATAGATAATATTGAAGCCGTAGCTACAGCCGACTTTGTTGTTATCGCTGTCAAACCCCAGATTCTCCAGCAGGTTCTCGAACCTCTGGCTCCCGCTCTGCAGGAGAGTAAACCTGTACTTATTTCTGTTGCCGCCGGTATTTCAGAAGAGTGCCTGAACCAGTGGAGTGGCGGTAATCTGCCTATTGTCCGCTGCATGCCCAACACTCCTGCCCTGATGCAGCAGGGGGCATCTGGACTTTATGCCAACGCCCTGGTTTCAGGGCAGCAGAAGCAGCTCACCACAGATATTATGAATGCTGTCGGTATCAGCTTGTGGGTTGACCGGGAAGAAGATATTGATAACGTTATTGCACTGTCAGGAAGTGGCCCAGCTTATTTCTTCCTGATGATGGAAGCCATGATTGATGCCGGGGAGAAAATGGGAGTTCCCAGAGAGACTGCATCCCAGCTGGTTGCCCAGACAGCCCTGGGAGCAGCCCTGATGGTCAAGGAGAGCAATGTCGATGCAGCCGAGCTGAAAAGGCGGGTTATGTCTCCGAAGGGCACAACAGAGCAGGCTATCTTCACCTTTGAAGATGGCGACCTTCGTGGACTGGTTGAAAAGGCCATGACTAACTGCCGCAACAGGGCGAAGGAAATGACAAAAGAATTTGCCTCTTAAGGATTGAATCAAAAAATCGCGCCCCTATAGTTTGAGGATGGCGGACACAAACGAGACAAACATTAATGTCCATATTTATTTTGTTAATTGATACTTTGGGTGGCCTGTTCGTTATGGCCATCCTGCTGCGCTTCCTGCTCCAGCTGGTCAAGGCAGATTTTTACAACCCTATTTCCCAAGCTATTGTCAAAATTACCAGCCCACTTCTTAACCCTCTGCGAAGGATAATTCCTGGCATGGGTGGTTATGATATTGCTGCACTGGTACTGGCCTTCTTTGTTCAGGCTCTGCTTATTGTCCTGAAGATGAAGCTCGTCGGGTATATGGTTTTCCCTCCTGCAGCTATCTTCGCCCAGAGTCTGGTCAGTCTGACCAGGGGACTGCTGGATCTGTATACCTTTGCCCTGTTTATTATCGTAATTGCCAGCTGGGTGGCTCCCCACAGTTATAACCCTGGCCTGATGCTGCTGCGGCAGCTGACAGAGCCTCTCTGCGGTGCTGTTCGCCGGTTTATTCCCCCGGTCGGAGGGCTGGATTTCTCAGTGATGGTTATTCTGTTTGTCATCATGATTGTGAAAGGAAGTATCCCCTCGGTCATATTTGGGGTTTAGGTAGAAGTAGTATTTTCAGGATAAGGATAAAGACAACACCTCCTGCTCTGGAGGTGTTTTTTTATCTGTTACTTCGTAAGCGGTAATTTCTACCCACCTTGTTGTTTTGCTTGATCAGGTGTAACCTTGATGTCCCCCTCTTTGAAGAATGTTGATACTCTTAGCATTTAACTAATATACCCAAGTGAACTCAAGATGCAGGGTTTAGCATCTGAAAATTGTCATTAATCCTGCTGACCAGCGAAGCACCTATTCTCGGCAGGGTTTCATCCAGAAATTGATTGGTCTTTTGCCGGAATTCTTTGGCCGTGGCGAAATATTCGTTGCTCCGAACATGCTCATTCATCACCTTCCATAGCCGCTCAATGGGATTCAAATTTGGACTGTAGGGCGGAAGATAATGCAACTCTATTTTTAACCGCAAAGCGGAAACCTCGGGGGCTTGCCCCCGAGTTGGATAGCCCGCACCATCAAGCACCATGTGAATAATCTCTTTGGAGGCGTAAGAACGACGAACTGTTTTGAAAAAAACTGATAATTGATTGACTGTTAACCGCCTCGAATTGATTAAAAACGGCGGCTGACAGCTCACCCAGATCAATGGCTCCCACGATGTTCATGCGGGTACGGCTGCCAGTTGTGTTGATGACCTTATCAACACCTTTACGAATCCATCCGGAGGTGATCTTGGTGGCCTGCGTTGGATGGACGGCATCCATGAACAGTAGGACTTCATCCTCTGATAGCGAGGCCTTCAGGGCTTTATATTTCTCGACAAACGCAGCCTGCTTACCAACATCGATCTTATGGGGAACGCCCTTTGGCTTCTTGTACGTGAAACCATGCTGATGAAGCCATTTATTCAGGCCTGATACTGTGTACTGAATATCCTATCGTTCAGCAATGTAGGACACGATTTGATGTGTGTAAGCGTATGTGTGTTCCGAAATATGTTCGATGAGTTGCTGAGTTTGCTCATCATTCAGACGACTTTTACTTCCGCCATTTCCAGGTCTCAGCTTTTCTTTTTTCAGGTAGTCGTCAAGGTGCCGATGGATGGTGTACTCACTTATCCTCAGAGCCTGAGCAATGGAAGATATCGCCCATCCTTCGGATCTCAGCAAAACTGCTTTGATGCGGTCGCATTCCCGTGCATCTCGCGAAGTTTTGTGGCGAGATTTCATGACTGTTTTTTTGCTGAGGAGTCAGGGTGAACTTGGGCATTGCCGGAGGGTGTAGGAATAAGACTGTAAAATCAACCATCTTCAATGGTCACGGGTATAGGCCCGAGATGCTGACTATAACAGCAACCGTTGTGCTTAAGTTGACTCTGATGTGAACCTCAGGCAGCTCTTCCAAGTATCGCTACATCTACATTAATATTCGACGCTCTTCGTATATCAATGGCTGTCATAGCTGAAAAGAGAAATTGTGATCACCTTTTTATAGGAATAGATACAGTCTTTTATGTCCCCCCCCCTCTTTTGTTCCGCTTGCCCTTGCAGCGCGCATCCGTGCTGCCCCGGCGGTGGGAGTTAAGAAGCCTCACCGAATCAAAGGACAGGCCGCAGCCACAGGTGGTGTTCAGCTTGCCCTTGCAGCGCGCATCCGTGCTGCCCCGGCGGTGGGTGGTAAGAAGGCTCACCGAATCAAAGGACAGGCCGCAGCCACAGGTGGTGTTGCGCTTACCCTTGCAGTGCGCATCCGTGCTGCCCTGGCGGTGGGAGTTAAGAAGGCTCACCGAATCAAAGGACAGGCCGCAGCCACAGGTGGTGTTCAGCTTGCCCTTGCAGCGCGCATCCGTGCTGCCCCGGCGGTGGATGTTAAGAAGGCTGGCCGAATCAAAGGACAGGCCGCAGCCACAGGTGGTGCTCAGCTTGCCCTTGCAACGCGCATCCGTGCTGCCCCGGCGGTGGGAGCTAAAAAGGCTCACCGAATCAAAGGACAGGCCGCAGCCACAGGTGGTGTTGCGCTTGCCCTTGCAGCACGCATCCGTGCTGCCCTGGCGGTGGGAGTTAAGAAGGCTCACCGAATCAAAGGACAGACCGCAGCCACAGGTGGTGCTCAGCTTGCCCTTGCAACGCGCATCCGTGCTGCCCCGGCGGTGGGAGGTAAGAAGGTTCACCGAATCAAAGGACAGGCCGCAGCCGCAGGTGGTGCTCAGCTTGCCCTTGCAACGCGCATCCGTGCTGCTCTGGCGGTGGGAGTTAAGAAGGCTCACCGAATCAAAGGACAGGCCGCAGCCACAGGTGGTGTTGCGCTTGCCCTTGCAGCGCGCATCCGTGCTGCCCTGGCGGTGGGAGTTAAGAAGGCTCACCGAATCAAAGGACAGGCCGCAACCACAGGTGGTGCTCAGCTTGCCCTTGCAGCGCGCATCCGTGCTGCCCCGGCGGTGGGTGTTAAGAAGGCTCACCGAATCAAAGGACAGGCCGCAGCCACAGGTGGTGTTGCGCTTCTTCCTGAATACTGCAGCTTGTTCACTTTGCGTCACTATTTCCATTTCCAGAGTGAGAGGACTGTCGTAACCTGGATAACTATCAAAGGAAGAGGTAACAGAGGGTTCTTTTTTAACCACCCTCTGGCAATGAATTTCCCAGGCCAATAGCTCAGGATTGAGAGACACCATAAGTGGATCCCATGATTCTTTTTCAATGATCACCTCATCTGTTTTCAGATGGCGGGGTGCCTGAACGGAACGTTGCTGTGCAAGCTGATCCTGGAGCACTCAATTTGAGGGTGTCATCATCCAGGTGTGGCACCCTTATTCGGGATGCACTTTCAATGCCCCGACATTCGAAACCTTCACCTGAAACAGGCACACAGTAAGTATCATCCAGTGGGTGGGCCGCTGAGGCGTGAGTGCGTATGGCTCCTGTTGAGAGAATCTCTGTCTCCCCTTCGCCTGCGGGTAAAACGAGAGTGCAGCTCTCCTGCTTATTTGTACCTGAAACTGGCAGGTTGAACTGTGGCAATGACCAGGACAAGGCAAAAGTATATTGGCTTTAACAATCCAGAAAACAAGTCAGCTTCCCTGAACCAAACCAGCCTTAAAGGTTAGCAGAACAGTCAGGGGCCATTTTAAACCCGGTTGATTTCTATGCTCTGAACATTTCAGGGAAGCAACTGCTCAATATCTTCAACAGATTTCACGGAAGGCAACTGGGTAAAAACCTCTTTCAGGTAAGCATAGGGTTCCACACCACAAGCTTTGACGGTTTCAATCAGGCTGTACAGATTGGCACTGGCATCAGCTCTCTTTTAGCTGTTGCTGTACAGCCATGCCTTGCGCCCCACCACGAAAGGGCGGATCGCGTTTTCTGCCAGGTTGTTATCCATACGCAGATAGCCCTCATCACAATAACGGATGAGCTTGAATATCAACACCCAGGCGGGAAAGCACAAACTGCTCCTGCCGGTACAGAGGCAAACCATCCACATACACATACTTGCTGGTTGCCACAACAGGAACAGACCTTCTCATCTTCTGGGAGGTCATGTTCTTCACGGATACGAGGCAGGTGTGCAGGCAGCGGACTGTAGTTAGTCTGCCTGGTTCGGGAGTCATGGAAAGGAGAGTCAACTTTGCGGGTTTGGACTGATCTCGAAACTTTCTTTTCCAGTAAGACAATTGGTGAGAGTTCAGGTTGTGCTGCTGACATCAAGCTTTTTGGGTCAAACCGGATTCCTGCCACTGTTGAAGGCGCTCGCGCCAGAGCTTCCAGAGATTATGGAGACATGTGGGAGTTCCTGATAAAAACCAGGATCATAAACAGACAATGGGTAGAAATTAATGTGGAGAGGAATTACCGGTTACGTTACTTCAAGCTCAGGGTTTTCTTGATTCGATCCCTGACTGATTCCGGGTTATTGAGTATTGTCCAGCCAACCCGGGCCGTTCTTTCCACAGGCGTGATCAGCTGTTTTGTTTTCGTAGCGTTAATACTTCTGACTATGGCAAAGGGCAGACGGGCAACACCTACGAACAGTCCGGTCACAGCTCCCGATACTCCACCCAGGCCGCTTCCCAGCGTTCCTCCAACAACAGCTCCAAAAGAGATGGAGGCAGCCCGAAAGCGTCTGTTTCTGGAGATCAGCATAGAGGTCAACCCCATCAGGGCGGCTCCGGTTCCAGCTCCAGCCACAGTACCCCCCAATCCTCCGAGGGCCTGCCCGGTGATGGCATCTGAGGTGAGATGTCTCAGTGGATAGCTCAGACGCAGGGCTGTAAATCCGACGGAGCGACGGACGCTTTCCCTGCCGGCACTATACCCCTCTGAATTCCCTTTACTTTCCAACATACTTCAGACTCCCTGCTGGTTTATCCATGCCCTTAAGCTATGGAAATCAGGGAACCCCTGCCATTGGCAATAGGTAGCAAGACTAAAGTCGGAGAATCGAATATCGGTTGCGTGGCTATCACCAGCTCTTTAGACTGCCCGCTACAACAGGCTTCTGTTAATAACGATGAAACAATAACTAATCATGAAAAAATAATGATGCCGGAGATTATTCCCGAAGACTCTGTGGGACTGGTCACTCCTGAGATCATCTCCTTTTCCGATCCGCTGCCTTTGATCTGCGGTCGAACCCTCAGCCACTATGAGCTGAAAATTGAAACCTATGGCCAGCTGAATACCAGCCGAAGCAACGCTGTGCTTATCTGTCATGCCCTCAGCGGCGACCACCATGCTGCCGGCTACCACTCCATGGAGGATCGCAAACCCGGATGGTGGGATACCAGTATTGGTCCGGGTAAGGCTATTGATACCAACCACTTTTTTGTGGTCTGCCTGAACAACCTCGGGGGTTGCAGTGGCAGTACAGGCCCTGCAGCCATCAACTCGGAGACAGGCCGTCCCTGGGGGCCGGACTTCCCGGTCATCACAGTGGATGACTGGGTGGAGAGTCAGGCCAGGCTGGCTGATCATCTGGGTATTGAGAAATGGGCTGCCATGGTGGGTGGCAGTCTGGGAGGAATGCAGGTTCTGGAATGGTCTATCCGCTATCCAGACAGATTGCGTCATGCCGCGATTATCGCCTCGGCACCAAAGCTGTCAGCCCAGAATATTGCCTTTAATGAAGTAGCCCGGCAGGCCATTATGTCTGACCCTGATTTTCAGGATGGCCGTTACCTGGAACAGGGCGTTATTCCAGCCAAGGGTATAGGCTTGGCCCGGATGGTTGGACACATTACCTACCTCTCGGACGAATCCATGAAAGCCAAGTTCGGGAGAGAGATGAAAGATGAACGTTTCCGCTTTGACTATGATGTTGAATTTCAGGTAGAGAGTTACCTGCGCTACCAGGCAGAAGCCTTCAGCAAGCGGTTTGATGCCAACACTTACCTGCTAATGACCCGGGCTCTGGATTACTATGACCCTGCCAGTCGCTATAACAACAGTCTTGTGGAGGCTCTGTCCGCAGCTTCAGCCCGTTTCCTGGTTATCTCATTCACTACCGACTGGCGCTTCAGCCCCGAACGCTCAGAAGAGATTGTCAACGCCCTGCATGGGGCGCGCAAAGACGTCAGCTACCTTCAAGTCGATGCCCCCCAGGGACATGATGCTTTCCTGATGGATATTCCCCGCTATATAACAGCCCTGGCTGCCTGGATGAGACATATTGCCAAGGAGAGCAGTGAAATTAACTGGAGGGAAACGGCGGTATGAGACGGGATTTCGCATTAATAAAACCCTGGGTAAAACCGGAAAGCCGCATTCTTGACCTGGGTTGTGGTGATGGCACATTGCTCGAACAGCTTGAGCGGGAAAAAAACATTCAGGGTTACGGGCTGGAGATCAACCCAGAAAATATTCACAAATGCCTGGAACGTGGTGTTAACGTCCTGGAACAGGATATCGATCAAGGTCTGAAGAACTTCGATACCACCAGCTTTGATACTGTCATCATGACCTCAGCCCTGCAGGCCCTGCATAACCCTGACAAAGTACTGGATGAAATGCTCAGGGTCGGCAAGGAGTGTATAGTGACCTTCCCCAACTTCGGGCACTGGCGCTGCCGCCTGTATCTGTCGGGGCGGGGTAGAATGCCAGTATCGAAGTTTATGCCCTACAGCTGGTACGACACACCCAACATTCATTTCTGCACCTTCAGAGATTTTGAAGATCTGTGCCGGGATAAAAAACTGCAAGTGCTTAACCGGTTAGTGACTGACAGCGCCCACCAGACCCCTTTTCTGGCCAAGCTGGCACCTAACCTGTTTGGGGAAATTGCAATTTACCATCTTTGCCGAAAGTGCCGGTAAGAAGGTGTCAATTAAATAAGTGGCAGGAGCAGATACTATGCTTCCAAAAAATATGCTTCCAAAAAATATGTTTCCGAAAAACATCCGTTTTCAGGCAGCTGTATTTCTTCCTTTATTGCTGCTTTTCTCAATGTTATCTACTCCAGTCCGGGCGCAGAGTTCAACCTTCGGGGATTACGAGCTTCATTACAGTGCATTCAATAGTAAGTTTCTGCTGCCGGATGTTGCCAGAGCTTATGGCATTGAGCGGTCAAACCGGCTTGGCCTGATTAATATATCCCTTCTGAAGAGTGGAAAACCGGTTAAGGCGGATGTGAAGGTGGAAGCTGCCAACCTGATGGCCCAGAGAACAGAACTCAAGCCCTGGCTGGTTGATGAAGGTAATGCCATTTATTATCTGGCGACGTTCAAACATACCAATGATGAGTTGCTACACTTCACCATCCGGGCTTCACCGGAGAACAGTAAACTCAGTGAAACAGTGAAGTTCAGCCAGAAATTTTATAAAGAATAGGAGAGACTGTGTCAGCAGACACTGATGGTAAAAAACCTGCATTGCAGGATGTTGTTCTTGCGACTGGCAACATGGGCAAACTGGCGGAGTTCCGCCAGCTGCTTGCCCCTCTGGATTTCCAGATTCACCCACAAAGTGAATTCCAGTCTGGCAGTGTTGAAGAGACCGGCCTGACTTTTGTTGAGAATGCCATTCTCAAGGCTCGCCATGCATCCAGAGTTTCCGGCCTGCCAGCTCTGGCAGATGATTCCGGTCTGGAAGTGGATGCTCTTAATGGCGCTCCAGGCATTTACTCCAGCCGCCATGCCGGTGAGAGTGCGACAGATGCTGACAATGTGGAAAAACTACTTGGTCAACTAGAAGGGATTCCCACTGAAAAGAGAACGGCCCGCTTCCAATGCCTGCTGGTCTATCTTCGTCATGCCGATGACCCGACCCCGCTGATCTGCCAGGGAACCTGGGAGGGCTATATTCTTGAAGAGGCCCGCGGTGACCACGGCTTTGGTTATGATCCTGTATTCTTTGTTCCTGACGCACACTGTGCATCTGCAGAGCTGGAGCCGGATGAGAAAAACAGACACAGCCACCGGGCCCGGGCTATTGAGCAACTGCTGGAGAAGCTGAAGCGCACGTGAGTCAGTTAAAACTTCTTCAACTTCCCCCTTTAAGCCTGTACATCCATATCCCATGGTGTATCCGGAAATGTCCTTACTGCGACTTCAACTCCCATGCAGTCACAGGCGAACTGCCAGAGCAGGATTATGTTAACGCTCTTCTGGAAGACCTTTCCCGGGAAATCCCTCTTGTTCAGGGCAGGGAGCTCCAATCCATCTTTATTGGGGGCGGCACTCCCAGTCTGCTGAGCCCCACTGCGTTTAACGCTCTACTTGATGGTCTTAAAAAGCAGCTGGCTTTCAGCCGTGATATAGAAATCACCATGGAGGCCAATCCCAGCACCTTCGAGCAGGAACGCTTTAATGGTTTTCGCTCAGCAGGAATCAACCGCCTCTCCATCGGCATACAGACATTTGACGACAACTGTCTGAAAGAACTTGGACGAATTCACACCGGTCATGAGGCGTACAGGGCTTTGAATATGGCCCGCAGAGCAGGGTTCGACAATATCAACCTTGATCTGATGCATGGCTTGCCAGGGCAATCCCAGTCTATGGCTATGGACGACCTGGATCAGGCTGTCGCACTGAATCCGGAACATCTTTCCTGGTATCAGCTGACGATCGAGCCCAACACGATTTTCTGGACCAAACCGCCCCGTCTGCCAGAAGACGACACTCTCTGGTCAATTCAGGAACAGGGCCAGAAAAAACTGTCTGCCAACGGTTATCAGCAGTATGAAATATCTGCTTACAGCCAGAAGGGCAGGCAAGCCCTGCATAACCTGAATTACTGGCAGTTTGGTGACTTTATCGGTATCGGTGCTGGAGCTCACGGCAAGATCACTGATCTTTCCACCGGGCAGATCAAACGTAACTGGAAAACCCGACTGCCTGCTGATTATCTGAACCGTGAAAAAGCTTACCTCGCCGGAGAGCGTCTTCTGGACCAGAGTGATCTTCCCCTTGAATTTATGATGAATGCCCTGCGTCTGCGAGAGGGGGTTGATGCCGGCACTTTTGGCCGAAGAACCGGGCTTCCCCTGGAAGTCCTTGAGCAATCTCTGCTAAAGGTGCGCGCCATGGGGCTTATGACAGATAACCCGTCAGAACTGAAACCATCAGAAAAGGGCAGCCTGTTCCTTAATGAGTTACTGGAACACTTCTGTTAGCCAGCTCAATACCCGGTGGCAGTTCAATCTGAACAGCTACCGGAAGGTGGTCTGACTGGGGAAAGTCCAGCACGGAAAATGAGTGGGCATGGAGGCCTGCACTAAGCAGGATATGATCAAGAGACTTGCTAGGTTTCCAGCTGGGAAAGGTTTTTACATCCATGGAAGCGCTGTGCAGCCCCATACCCGCAAGAGGGGAGTTGTCCAGAAGCTGCTCCGAGTGAGCATTCATATCCCCCATCAACACAATATGTTCATAATTTTCCGATAGCCTGCGAACATACTCCAACTGGGTATTTCTACCCCGCTTGCTCAGTGACAGATGCATAACCACCAGCAGTATTGGATTGCCGGTCCCCAACTCAACGGCAATGGCTCCACGGCCGGGAATCAGACCCGGCAACTTGTGATCTTCAAGGTTTTCCGGATGCAGCCGGGTCAGCAGGCCATTACTGTGCTGGGCCAGTCTTCCCAGGTTACGGTTCAACTGCTGATACCACCAGGGAAAGCCTGCCCTGTGGGCAAGATATTCGATCTGGTTGACAAAACCACTGCGCAGGCTGCCTCCATCGGCTTCCTGAATAGCAACAATATCGTAGTTATGGATCAGGTGAGCAATACGGTCCAGATTACCTTGGCGTTCCAGAGTGGGCAGAAAATGTTGCCAGCTGCGGGTCACATAATGACCATACTGCTGGGTGGTAATGCCAACCTGGATGTTGAAACTCAGCAGACGCAAAAAACGGGATGCGTCATGATTGTGTTCATCGCAAAAGAGGGTGGATGCGATCCTCTGACGCGTAAAGCTTTTTTCATGAAATCCGCGATTAAATATTTTCTGTACTCTCTTAAGCGGCATAAAAACATTCACCTGGGAAAATATCAGCTTCTTGCAGCATTTTTCTCTGCATCTTTCTCCGCCGCTTTTCTTTCCTTACGCTGCCTGTCGATAAGAAAGTCTGTGATCTTTAACATATTTTCAAGTCCGCCAGCCATGCCCGGATCAACCACATAGCGGCCAGATACAATTATGGCAGGAACCCCAAGAAGTTGTGCCCCCCGGGTCAGCGAGGAAGCTTTCTGCACCTGATTTCTTACTCCAAAGGAGTCATAAACACGGTCAAACTCGTCCGGCTTGACTTCAAAATGCTCTTTCAGAAAAGCGATCATATCTTTTTCACTATCAAGGCGTTTGCCCTTATTCTGCACGGCATCAAACAGCATAAACAGAGTCTTATCATGAAGCCTCAACTCTTCAAGAGCATAGAAAAGCTGAGCATGGGCCTGCCAGGGCCTGCCAAATATAACCGGCGTCTCGATAACCGCCACATCATCCTTGATGGTTTTCTTCCAGTCCACCTGCAGTCTGGCCAGATCAAAGCAATGAGGGCACCCATACCAAAAAACAGTGTTCACCTCGATCTTACCCGGCTTTTCAAGGGGAACAGGCTGTTTTAACAGCTTGTAGTCTATGCCTTCCCGGTATTTAGCCCCAAAGGCCAGCATTGGCAGGAAACAGAAAATCGTCAGAACAGTGCGCCACTGGCTTTGCATATTATTCTCCCCAGATCTGATCCAGGTTATCGGCATATCACCTATAACCTAGTGCAACCCGGCATCATCAACCAAACATAAGGGAGAGTGGCGAGGAGGGCAGAGCCTTTGATGAAAGGCCCCTGCCAGAAGAAAGGAGAGAATCAGGCCCTAGCGCAGGCCACTGATATAGCTTGCCAAGGCATCAATCTGCTTATTACTCAGCTTCTCTGCCACATCACGCATAATGCGGGTATCGCCATCATTGACCCGATCCCCCTCACGGAAGTCCCGCAGCTGCTTGGCAATGTATTCTGGGCTTTGACCAGATACCACCGGGAACCTGGCCAGTGAGTTGCCTTTACCAGTTGGAGCATGGCAGGCAGAACAGGCCGGAATGCCTTTTTTGACATCACCGCCCCGAAAAAGTTGCTGGGCAATTTCAATGGAAGATTCTTTCGCCTGACCAGTTGGAGCAGTCTGACTGGCATAAAACGCAGCAATGTCATCAATGTCCTGAGGGGTCAGGTTATCTACCATTCCGGTCATCTCGATAACCTTGCGCTCCCCGCTTTTGATATCTGTAATCTGCTTGGCCAGATACCCTTCCCCTTGGCCCGCCAGATGAGGATAAATTGGCGCAATACTGATACCTGTTGGTCCGTGACAAGCGGTACACAGAGCCACCTTATCCTTCCCTGCAGTGGCATTCCCCCCGGCAATTGCGAAACTGGTCCATCCCAGGCACACCAGTAAACACACGGCAATTCTATTCATTAACACAACCCGACTCCGGTTATTGTCTGCTTTATTATCATGGAGAACCATTGCCATCAGTACACAACGGTGTTTCCCCCATGGCTGTTTACCACGCAAATGGTTATTAGGTCACAGCTTAATTGGAGCTGGACATATAAGTTATGACAGCCTGGTAATCTTCATCACTGCAGTCCATGCACATAGCTTTGGGAGGCATGGCTCCCTTGCCATTCTTCACGGATGCAATAAGTGCTTCCATCCCCAGTTCCAGACGGGAAGCCCACACTGCAGTTTCTCCCTTTTTGGGCGCTCCGGCGACTCCGGAATCATGGCATATCCTGCAGGCCCTTTGATAAACGGCCTCTGGATTTTGAGGAGCGGCCCACACCATTGAGATAGATAGAACAGGTGCTGCCAAAAGAATGCTGGATTTAATGGGTAGTCTCATAACGGCCTCATTGGGCCCCCGGGCATCCACAAGCAGCCTTATGGAATCTTCCCCCGAACAGGCACTTTAATTCTCCAAAGTTAGCTCTGTTTATATTCTGTTTTCGGCCAGCATAGCTTTTTCTGCCAGCATAGCTGAGCCGTCCCTCAGGGCGGGTTCATTATATACTAGGTTTTATTGAGATTTATACGCCAAACAGGCAGCATAACTTCGCAAACACGAAAACAAACTTCGCAGCCGCGCTTTAAAGGTTGAGTCATCCGGGGGGAGTTTACCTGATCCCCTAACTTCAAAAAGAAGAGTTATAATGGCTCTCTTGATATCAACAGAAATCAACCGAGACTGTAGCTTGCGGGAATATCCGGCAGGATGCTGAACGATAGCAAAAAAGCGTATTTGAGATAAAAGAGTTTTTCATGTCAGAGACCATTACTTCCCTGAACTATCGAGCCACGCGCTACCTGGTCAGTGCAGCTCGTGTTGACCAGTGCCCTCCGGAAAGCGGCAGGGAAGTTGCTTTCGCAGGTCGCTCCAATGCTGGTAAATCAAGTGCTCTGAACGCCCTGACCGGTTCCTCCAAACTGGCCAGAACCAGTAAAACCCCAGGCAGAACCCAGCTGATCAATTTCTTTGAGGTTGATCAGCAGCACCGCCTGGTGGATCTCCCTGGTTATGGCTATGCCAAAGTTCCCGAGAAAATGAAGCTGGAATGGCAGAAACATCTGGGAGCTTATCTGGAGCAGCGGGAGTGCCTGGCCGGTGTGGTTCTGCTGATGGATATCCGGCACCCAATGAAAGAGTTCGACCAGATCATGATTGACTGGGCGCGTCAGAGCCAGCTGCCGCTTCATATTCTTTTAACCAAGTGCGACAAGATGAAGTTTGGGGCTGCCAAAAGTGCCATGGTGCAGCTGCGCAGCCAACTGAAAGACCTTGAAGACCTGGTGACTGTGCAGCTGTTTTCCTCCCTGAAAAAAACAGGAGTCGATGAGCTGGCTGGCAAGCTGGATAGCTGGTTGTGCCAGGAGGCAGATGGACTGGAGATGGAAGAAGACAGTCTGGCAGCTTTTGAAGAGGTCTAGGTTAAGAGATCCGGGTAAAAAAAAACTCCGATCGCCTGAGGGAGACGACCGGAGCAAGCTCTCTAAGGTTTCAGGGCACACACAACCCTGAAACCAACAACACCAAACACACAAGGAGTTTTCACTGAACGTTTACTCAACGCTCATATACTCTGACAGCATGGTTAGGAAAAAGTTCAATATTTCTGAAATTATTTTTATAAAAATGTATCAGCCCCTCATTTCTACAAGAGCAGGCAGTATCAAGACTATTTTATCACCACCTACTTTGGTATAAAAAACAGGCTACCCCAACGATAAGATGGTTTAGTGGCTTGCCACTCAACCCGTTCCCGAGAGTAAGGATGGGGGATAATGATCTCTGGCTTGTTTTTAAACCGGACTCTTTTCTCTCCGGGCAGCAAAGAGTTCTTTTTGGCGTTCTCGCTGGAAACCGAGTAACGGTGGCTTTGTCTATTTTTTTGTCTGTTGCTTCGGCTGCTACTGCTACTGCGACTCCAACTCTCTGAGTCCTCAGCTGTTCTGGATAGCTCTACATCAGAGTCAGTTTCTTCCCATCTGGTTCCAGCCAATAAAATCAAACGAATCAAAAGGTTTCTGGAGAGATCCGCCAGCAGGCCATATGTTCCCCGCCACTTGCCAGGGATCTGCTGCTGTTCCAGAACAGCTAAAGCCTGCTGTATACCTTCTTGATAAGGGTGGCGGGTATTCAACCAAAGCTCTGGCAGTTCAATACCTGCAGTATGGTTATGGTCAGCCAGAAGATAACCTATGGTACCCGTAGAGAAAGCAGCCAGCTTTCCTTTGGGGGACGATGCCTGACAGGTAGATCCTGTCAAATCTGTCGATAATCCCTGTTTCTGGCTTACCAGCTCCACAAGGACAGCCAATACCGGCTCGGCCAAGGGATTAAATAACCCACTGTTTCTCTGGTGTGCCCCAGTCTCATTTGCCCCTGCCTTATCAACGATAATATCAGTTATCCACTGTCTGTTGCCCTGGTCACTCCCTACCATAAACGTCGTTTCAGACAGACGTCTGTGCTCCCTCCAGAGCTGCACCCAAAGTGTTGGAGACTCACCAGCTCCCAGAAGTTTTATCAGCGTAACTCCTCGTTCCTGACAGGCTTTAACCAGGGCCAGCCATGTACTCTCAAGGCTGTTGTCTGGCTCCATAGTTACAGGCCTGTCAGGATCAAAGTAGAGATTCAGCTCAATACCACTATCGTGTTCCGGAGACGCATCAAGTTCCAGATAGACCCACTTGTTAATCCTGTTCTCCAGAAACTGGATTCTGCGAAACCCTGTATGTTTTTGTTTTAGCTGGCTGCTTATCTCCGGCCAGTAATGGTAGGAAAGGCCCAGATGACCAAACCCAAATGCCAGGGCTTGTCGCCAGAAACCGAATGGTTTCCCGGGATTGGCCAGATTGAGTCCGGTTGCAATGGTTCGGAGGTAGAAGTCCTCCCTTGAACAAGAGGTCAGAAAATCAGCCAGTGTTTGCAAGCCAAACAGAGTCAATACAGATGATGATTTTGTGCCCATATACGGGCTTGTATAAGCAATGATGGCACGGCCTGCCATAGCCAAACCAATATGTGAGGCTATCAGTGTAGATTCTGATCTTCCCAGATTTAAGGCGGTATCCTGCCATGTCCAGTCACGCCCAATAAATTCCTGTCTCTTTATAGCTGGCAGGCTGGCAAGAATCTGGTCAGCAAGAAGATTCGCTTCCGGGTTAGCGATGTCCCCACTGTTTTCGGTTTCAAGGGCATAAACATATTGTCTGGCTATTAAAATACAGGCAAACAGAGTGCAGGCAAAGCCCAGATTCTTTAGAACCTTTAGGGTATTTTGCATCCCAGGCACCACCAACCGGAAAATGGCTGGCAAGTATAGAAGTGTATGATTGGGATCTGCAGAAAGAGCTGTATAAGCTCTGTTTTTGTTTGTAACAACATCGAGGGAGACAGGCTCTACCAAGCAGCCCTGAGTGGAAATAGCTTTTTCATCACCCTGAGGGGATGAAAAAGCTATTTTCGTAGAGAAAAAAATGTCAACTCCAGCAAGAAGCTGCCAAACCTCTCAACTTAGTGAGCCTCATCCCAGTTATCACCAACTCCGGTATCAACCACCAGGGGCACATCCAGCGCCATGGCACCCGACATCCTGGGCTCCAGTCCGGCAATAACCTGCTCAACCTGGTCTTCCCTTACCTCCAGAACCAGTTCGTCGTGAACCTGCATAATCATCCGGGCATCCAGATCACTTTCCTGCAGCCAGTTATCCACAGAGATCATGGCTTTTTTAATAATGTCTGCAGCCGTGCCCTGCATAGGAGCATTAATCGCTGTTCTTTCCGCGGCCTGCTGCCGCATCTTGTTACGGGCATTGATCTCGGGGAGATGCAATCGCCGTCCATCCAGGGTTTCAACATATCCCTGTTCATGGGCCTGGGCGCGGGTTCTGTCCATGTAATCCTTCACTCCCGGGTAACGGGCAAAGTAGAGATTCACATAATCCTGGGCATCCTTGCGGGGTAGATTCAGCTGCCTGGCCAAACCAAACGCAGACATGCCGTAGATCAAACCAAAGTTAATGGCCTTGGCGCTTCTTCTCTGCTCAGGCGTTACCTCATCAAGGCCGACACCAAAAACTTCCGCGGCCGTGGCACGATGGACATCCAACCCCCTGGAAAAAGCGTCCAGCAACCCTTTATCTCCAGAGAGATGTGCCATTATCCGCAGTTCAACCTGGGAGTAGTCAGCAGCAATCAGTTTGTAGCCTGGGGAAGCTACAAAAGCCTGGCGGATACGGCGCCCTTCTTCGCTGCGAACAGGGATATTCTGCAGGTTCGGATCAGAAGACGACAGCCGTCCTGTTGCTGTCACCGCCTGATGATAAGAGGTATGCACCCGCCCGGTTGAAGGGTTGATCATCTGCGGAAGCTTGTCGGTATAGGTCGACTTCAGCTTGCTCAAGCTTCTGTGTTCAAGAATCAGTCGGGGCAGCTCATAATCATTGGCCAGCTCCACCAGCACTTCTTCAGCTGTAGAAGGCTGACCTTTAGGCGTTTTCTTCAGCACGGGCAGCCCCAGCTTGCCAAACAGAAGCTCCTGCAGCTGTTTGGGAGAAGCCAGGTTGAACTCTTCACCGGCTACACTCCAGGCCTCTTCCTGCAGCTCCAGCAGCCGCTTGCCTATCTGCTGGCTCTGTTCTGCCAGCTTCCTGTTGTCTACATAAGCGCCGTTTCGCTCCATGCGGGACAGCACTTTTACCAAGGGCAATTCAAGATCCCTGAACACATGGCTGAGCCGTTCATCCTGTTCCAGCTGTTTCCAGAGAGTCTGGTGCAGGCGCAAAGTGATATCAGCATCTTCTGCGGCATAGGGGCCGGCCTGCTCTAAAGCGATCTGGTTAAAGGTCAGCTGTTTGGCCCCTTTGCCAGCAATATCTTCAAAGTGAACCGTTTTCACACCCAGGTATTTATCAGCCAGGGTATCCATATCGTGGCGAGAGCCAGTGGAGTCCAGAACATACGACTCCAGCATGGTATCGAAGGCAATACCCCGAAGGTCTATATCGTAACGGGCCAGTACACTGCGGTCATATTTCAGGTTCTGGCCAACCTTGCGCCGGGTTTCATCTTCAAGAATGGGTTTCAGGGCAGCCAGTACAGCGTTACGATCCAGCTGCTTCGGCGCATCGAGGTAGTCATGGGCCAGGGGCACGTAGGCTGCTTTGCCAGCTTTCACGGCAAAAGAAACCCCAACAATTTCAGCTTCCATGTAATTGAGGCTGGTTGTTTCCGTATCAAAGGCAAATAGCTCAGCAAATTTCAGCTTCTCCAGCCAGGTATCAAAATCAGCCTGTTCCAGAACTGTTACATAACTGGTTGCAACCGGGACAGGAATCTCTGGAGTATCCGGTTTGCCAGAGACAGCACCCGTTGCATCATCTTGCTTGCGGGGAGCTGCCTCATAGCTGCCAGCCCGAAGATCCTTGATCCAGCCGCGGAATTCCAGATCTTCATACATATCCAGAAGCTTTGCCTGATCAGCCTCAGCCGGAACCAGATCTTTCAGGTCACAGCCCAGATCAAGGTCGGTCTTGATTGTGGCCAGCTCATAGGAGAGGTAAGCCTGTTCCCTGTTATCTTCCAGCTTTTTGGCCATAGTCTTGGAGCCACGGAAACCAAGACCGGGAACCTGATCCAGCCTGGAGTAGATATTGTCCAGCCCTCCCAGCCCCTGCAGCAGTGCCAGCGCGGTTTTTTCACCCACACCTGGAACACCGGGAATGTTATCAACCTTGTCGCCCATCAAAGCCAGAAAGTCGATAACCAGTTCCGGGCCAATACCAAACTTTTCCCTCACACCGGGAATATCCATAACCGTGTTGGTCATGGTATTGACCAGAGTGACATGCCCATTTACCAGCTGGGCAAGATCCTTGTCACCAGTGGAAATAACTGTTTTCAAACCGGCAGCTGTTGCCCGGGCAGCCAGGGTTCCAATGACATCATCAGCTTCAACACCTTCGATCACCAGCAGGGGCAAACCACTTGCCCGGATAATGTCATGCAGTGGCTGCACCTGACAGCGCAGGTCATCCGGCATGGGAGGACGATGGGCCTTATACTCCGGGTAGATATCATCACGGAAAGTTTTGCCCTTGGCATCAAATACGACAACCACCGTGCTGCCGGCATAGTCAGCCTGCAGCCGGCGCAGCATGTTCATAACCCCCTTCACAGCGCCGGTGGGCATACCCTTGGAGTTCGTAAGCGGCGGCAGGGCATGAAAGGCCCGGTACAGGTATGATGAGCCATCGACAAGAACCAGAGGTTCTTTCTGCTGGAGCTGTGACATTCTCTTCCTTATTGTGCTGATTAAAGGAGTGTCGCTATTCCCGGACGGTTAGCGGTAAAATGGCCGGGATAAAGCATGATCAGGCTATTTTAGGGCCTGAAGGTGAAGTATTCACGTGTTCACGTGGTAGTTGTTAATCCCTGCAAGGCTGTTCTGAAGGGGTAGGAGGTAGCATGAAAAAGTCTTTTACTGGTTTTTCAGTGGCGACCCTTGTTCTGATTCTCTCTGGCTGTGCTACCAACATGTTGCAAGATCAGGCATCTGCAGAACACCTGCAGCAACCATCTTCTCTAGCCTCTTCTGTAGCTTCATCACAGGTCGAAGCCTCGAAACCAGTCTCTAAAAAACACACTGTCGATTTTGAGCAGGGTGCTCAAGACGATATTCCTGAAGGCACAGATATTATTATCCGCTCCGGGAAAGATAAGACCATCCATGAATACCGGATAAACGGCTTTCTCTACTCCATCAAGGTTATTCCCAAAATCGGCAAACCCTATTACCTTGTCGCTGTCGACACTGTGGGTAACTTTACCCGCTCGAACCGTCCGCAGATGCTGATCCCGAGCTGGAAAATCCTTGAGTGGCAATAAATAGAATCTCTCCAAAAAAACGAAAGATTACAAATAACCAGCAGGTACCAGGAATTAAAAACGAATGTCGGTGTATACCCAACTTACTGAGCAGGACTTCCGTAATTTTCTTGCTCTCTATGACCAGGGAGAACTGGTTGGCTGGGAAGGTATTGAAGCAGGTGTAGAAAACACCAACTACTTTGTCACAACCCTCCACCCCGAACATGGCGAACAGAACTTCGTCCTGACCATTTTTGAGTATCAGCCAAGAGAGCTGCTGCCCTTTTTTATCGGCTTTATGGAACTGCTGGCTGATGCGGGTCTTCCGGTTCCTGCACCGGTTCATGGGCTTGACGACCAGCCGCTGCGTCAGTTCAAGGGCAAGCCCTGTCTGCTACAGACCCGCCTTTCCGGACATCATATTGCCCCTCAGGATCTGAAACCGACCCACTGTGCAGCCATTGGCAGACATCTGGCTGAAGTACATGCTCTTGGCCAGAAAGCCTCCATAAGCCAGAGCAATATACGCGGTATGGACTGGATTGAACAACAGGTTTCCCGACTATCCGATCTTCTTCCTGATGACGAGAGTACACTGCAGATTGAACAGTGGCAGGATATAAAGGACAGCCTGTCTTCTATTTCGAATCTTCCCAAAGGTCTGATCCACGCCGACCTGTTTGTGGATAACGTGCTGTTCGAAGGTGAACAGGTCACCGGCATGATCGATTTCTTCCAGTCCTGCCATGACTGGCTGCTGTACGATGTAGCCGTTACCGTGAATGACTGGTGCCGGATACCGGGTTCCCTGAAACTGGATGGAGAGAAAACCCGGGTATTCCTGGAAGCCTACAACCAGGTGCGCCCTTTTCAGGACAGTGAACATAAAGCTTGGTACCTTATGCACAGGCTCGCCTGCCTGCGCTTCTGGATTTCCCGGCTGGTAACCTTTACCTTCCCGGAAGAGGGTTCAGAACACCTGAATGATCAGGACGCCGTACGAAACTACAAGGACCCGGCTGAATTCCGGAATATGCTGGTACTGCGAACGAACGAGGCCCATTCCCTGACCCTGCCCAGAACCTAGTACTCGAAAACAATTTGTTTGTCTGGTCGCAATCATACAGCTTGCTTATATCTCATAGGTTACAAGCCAAAGCCTCAGGACAAATAATTTGGAACGTTGCACCAGGGCCTAACTCAATCAGCCTGACCTGTCGCCGATAACCTCTTCAATTCCTTTGGAAATCCGACAGATCAGGCAGCCATGCATCGCTCTACTTCTGGACGCTCTATCGAGGGCATGAGGCTGTCCAGCTTTCTCCATTACAGTCAACGCAGAGGAAATCCCTTCAAACGCCGGCGCCTGAAAGGGGGGCCTCCCTGCTGGACAACCCCTAAGGGAAAGATTATCTGGCTGGAAGAGCACCAGCCAAAGTATCGCCCGGTTGAATATCGGCTGCGAACCAGCTCCCCGGAAGAGTTCAAAAAAACGCCTCTTGTCCAGCGGGGAGTGAAGCTTCTTGATCACTACCTGCCACCACGAAAGCCGGATACCCCTCTTGAGAAACGCAAGTCTCAGGCGCTTCAGCAAATTAATGTACAGACCCAAAGGTATCATCAGCCCTTCTCAAGAACGACGAGAAAGCTGCGAAGGGTCACAGTTCCCAGGGCACTTCAGAGCAGGAAGGAGACTTCGCCGTTTCCGCCAGGTTTTCGTAGACAACCTCTTGCAGCAAGAAAGGCCGTAGTAAAAGCACCAGGGGCGAAATCTCTGCCAAACCCAAAACCACGTCGTGACCTTCGGCTTTATGAAACAGCCAGGGAGATAACTTATGGAGATCTGCCAGAAAGAGTGGATTACTTCCTCAAACGGGTTGCTCAGGAGACACCGGTTTCCCCGGAACAGACCGAAAATCGCTGGTTCGGCCTGAACGAGAAGGGTCAGCTGATTATGACAAAGTCCAGCTGGCTCTCCCGTTTTTTTCCCAATCCGGATATCCAGCGCTTTATCGAACTCTACCCACCAGCCCTGGACCTATGGATTCGCAAAATCAACCAGGCCCGGAGTTTCTATAAATTCCCCCCCATCAAGGTGTCAGCACCACTAAAAGAGAGGCACTGCCATGCAGAAGTTCTGCAAAAGCAACTGAATGCAATCTCCCTTGCCAACAGCAAAGACTTCCGTAACAGGCTGGCTGACTATTTCTGTGACCTGTCCAAGCTTCTTTACTATCACCCCGATAGTGAAGGACAACTGCCTCCCACAATCAGAGAACAGGTTATGAAAACCAACGCTCTGGTTCTGGACTGGATCAGATGTTCATCACCCAGAGAAATCAATGAAATAACAACCCTCTACCTGTCCTGGGTGAAAAGCCTCAGCAGGGATCCTGTTTTAACCCAAAGCTGCCCCAATACACTGGGAAACCTCTCCAGTGTTATGCCAACCCTGCTGCAGGGCCTGATGCAAGGGAGAAAAGTGCAGGCAAAAAGAAACAGTCAACAAAGTCAGCCTCAGGCAGGCCATACAGCCAAGGGTGAAGAGCTATGAGAACACCTGTACACGCCCGCTTTGTAAACCATGATTACGCCCGTTTTCAGGAGTTTTACCGGGCAAACTCCAACAAATTCCAGAGAAAAAAGCTGATTAAAGAAATTCCTTCCTCCTCGGGTACAGAGAAAGTCGTCTACGAATACCTTGAAACCAGTGATGGCTATCTGGTTTATCGTGATGGCGTAACTATGCGTGTAGCTTCACCTGCAGAAGTACATGCAAATACAGCGCTACTTGAGAGCTCGATGAGTTTGTATCAGGAATTACATGGGGCTACAGAAGCAGGTTCTCTTCCCAAAGCAAGAAAGGTGACTCACTTCCAGCCTGACAGATCTGCTTTAGTTCAGTCTCCTTCTATGCAGCCCCCTTCTATTATGCAACCGCTTGCACGCCCTCCTGTACAACCACCAATCTCGTCGACACCTCCGATACATGACAATGGATCTCCTCTGCCGCCAGGCCCACAGACAGTTGAAGACGCTGTCGTCCAAGGAACTCTTGAGATTATACCCGGCGATGACCATACATCCGACGATGAACAACTGTTTTACCAGGAGTGCTGCCAGTTTATCCATGACTTCGGAGGTGGAACAGAAGAAGGTGCCCAGCGGATAAAACCGTTGGTATATGGTGCTTTGGTCGCCAGCGGCAAAGGTATCAACTGGCCACCTCCAGAAAACCTGGAAGAAAGCGATGAATATGACGATACCCGCTTTGGCCGGCTTCAAATAAATTTCTCAGAACTGACACCTTCCGGTACAGAGAAAGGCACTGCAACTGACAACAAGCAAATCATCAAGAGTCGATTTGCAGCAGCCCGACATGAGCTGAAAAAGCATGAACTTTTCTTACGTACACCCGCCATCAGCTCTGAACAACTTCAGAAAAACATGATAAGAAAAGAGATGCATGCCATAAACCAATATATTCGGGAGCATTACCCTGATGAGGCTGCTGATATACCAAATTTTTTATGGGACAATTTTCATCTTCCAGATACGCTCGCTTATCAAGCTATAACGTATCTGCTGTCAGAAGAATATGGTGACCGACATGTTATGCCTGCCAAGACTGTACAGGCAGCATGTGATCTATCCAAAGCCGTGAAGAAAAAAGCACAGAGAGATAAGCTGCAGCCCCCTTATCGCCCACGCTATACCGCTCAACAGATGAAAAACCCTGGCCTTTCTGAAAGAAGGGGAATCAGCCTGTTTGAACAGCTTAAGGAGCGGGCAGGTCCCGGTGGAATTTGGGATTCCCCCTACACCCATGAAGATGTTGAAGATTTTCGGCGCTATTACTACTCAAGATTACCTTCAGTGAAAGAAAAGAGTGATGTTGGAAACCAGGCGTTTGTTCACTTCCACAAAACCCTCAGGGACCCTGATGGATAGCATGAACGATTCAGGGGTAGTTGAAAAAATAAAATATGAAAGATGTTTTATATAAATATTAGTTATATAAAATTCTAATCATCGGTGGCCTCGAACTTTTCCCCAGAAATGTAGTCATAATAAAGCCCGTTATAGTTGTTCGTTAGGTTTCGTTATACAAAAGCGTTGTCTATGAACAAGCTCTAATCTATTATTCGTATAGGCCTTCGGGCCGGTTGACCCTTTGCCTAAGGCTTTGGATCGTGGCAGCGCCTCAGTCGCCGAAAGACTGGGGCTTTTCTTTATCTGGCCCATACGGTTTCCGCAAGGTAGCTTTCCCTTCCAAGCTTACTCAAGTAATTTCTGTCTGCAGGAAATGCGGTGACGAACTGATATGCCTCATGGAGTTTTCTTGGGTCATTAAACACAACCACATAGCGCTCTTCTACAACTACCAATGTCCTGCGTTTTACCTGCCGTCCGCGGTCTGTGCGTCTGGTTTGGGAATATCTTTTCACTGTGCCTGCACTTAGCGCGAGTACTTCCTTTATCCACAATATCCGTCGAGCACGCTTTTTGGAAAATCGGTCGTGGATGCCACTGCTAACCCGATAGTTCCCAGACTCACTGAAGGCATGATCAAATGCATGGGCACCAAATTGGTACTCTGCTCCGCTCCAATCGATGAATACACGCTTGTTACCCTGTTCATCCCATACATAGGTGTCGAGATAGATCTGACGGTATCGTTCAATCAGCTCTTCATCGGAGTCAGCTTTAAGACGAAGCTGAGGCCACAGGGATTCGCTCATTAGCTTCCCCCGTCAAACCGGAAGATATTAAATTTCCGCTCATAACGGGTAGTTGCTGTTGCGAGCGAGAATCGTTCCAGCCGTCGTGCCAGCTCTGAGCAAAAGGCCAGCTTCGCCTGACTTTCTGCCCGTTTGTTCCACTGATAGCCTACGGCACCGATCAGCAGATCAACCAATTGAATCAAAGGCTGATTATGTGAGCTGACCGGCTCAAGGCACTCAATTTTTGCCCGGCCCGAGAGCTTGCGGCCAAGGACTGTTTTCAGATCAGTAAAGCGTGTGCTACTGGCATTTTTCTGCAAGTCCAGGAACAGCCGATAGCGTTGACCAGGCTCAAGCCAGTGCACAAGCATCTGATAATACATTTTGTAGAAACCCAGCTCAGAGTCTCCGTTGTTGTATGTCTCATGCTTAAACGCCTGCCGGTCAATGACGATGCAACGAAACTGTAGACAGTCCTCTTCAAGAAACACCTCTATCAACTTGTGATAAAAATCACTCCGGTTGGGAGAAAGTCGCTTCCAGCCCAGCTCGCCATGGGCATTATGCAAAGCCTGCAGGCTGTGTATTCTGTGCACAATCCGCCTTTTTTGATCCGTCAGGCACTGCAGAGCACCAATCACAGCATACCTGTCAGACTTATCTGAGGTATGGCGGCTCTCATCACAATAGATATTGAAAACCTGCTGACTCATTAAATCTCCCTGTGATACTTTCAACAAATCAGGCTAATGCTCCACCTGTCATGCTACCACGGCCTGATCTTGCGGTGATATCTCCAGCGCCTGCTCCACAATAGCATTGGCAAGGTGCAGGTTGGTTTGTTGGGATTGTTGGATATTGTTTTTGAGCTGCTCACAGAGAGTCATTAGCTGCTCAACTTTTTCAACGATTCTTTCGAACTCTGCTTGAGGAGGGAGGGGGATTATCATTTCTCCAACATCACCCAACCTGAAACTGTTTTTGATACCTCTCTGTGGAGCATCAAACTGGAATTTGACCCATGGAGATCGCATTAAATTTGCAAAATATAAGCTTCTGCATTGTGGCATGAGTCGTAACATACATGTATGTTGGTTTATATAAGCTTCACCAAACTTTTCCGGTATCAAGCCGAGATTTCCAACATCTCCAGTAATGGATATCAGTAAGTCTCCGGCTTCAAGCTTAGTTCTTGCCCCCTCACCACCTTCAGGTGGGCTAACATATCGCATGCTGTTTAATCGCAACCGATAATCACCACGAGAAAGATTGCTCATCGTTACAAACTTGGCACCAGACTGTGAGTAATATTTAGCCCAGTCACGTGAACCTGATGTGATAGTATGAGAAACATCCCAGACCCGACACCACTCCCAACCATCTGGCAACACAAACGGCTTCTCATCCTCACCAATAGGCGGCAATGGCTTTTGCTTTTTGATCTTTTTCTCTTTCACTAGCCGCGCTTTCTCGTCAGCTATACAAGCCAGCAGTGCAGAAGCGGGCTCATCGGCAGGGTTCTGAGGCACCAGCCTGCCTATCACAGCCAGTTGCAGTACGGTCTGTTTGAGCTGGTCGATGCTGTGCTCGGTGGTGAACAGGGTATCAAAGTGTTCGGCAATTCTGGCCCAGTTGGCGGCAGTTTCTTCTGCTGTTGTGCTGTTGGTGAGTGTGGATAGCAGGGTTTCTACCAGAGTTTGATGGGCGGTAATGCTGTCGCTCTGTTGCTGCTCCAGTTGATCGCAGAGAGCCATTAGTTCGTTGACTTTGGCGACTATGCGCCAGTATTCCTTCTCCGGGGGCATGGGTACTGCAAACTTAGCCAAATCAGCTGCCGATAAGTTTGGCTGTGCCGTGCCATTGTCATACTTTTTAATCATTGATTCAGCCAGAGGACTAGCAAAGTAATCCAATAGATATTCTTGCATGCCCGCCTGAATAGCTCGCACTATAACCAACGAAGATGCAATTGCCCCACATTCAAAACCATCTACTAAAGCCGTCTTACCCAAAGACCCACGAAGGCAATACAAAATATCACCATCCCTAAATTTACCGGCCTTCAAGAGGTCATAACGCTCTGGACTTATGAAAGTCATCTCTGATTTGTTTACTAAACCGTTTTGCAGATGGCCAGCGTTAACAAACGGAATACCTGATTCAACGAGCATCGTTTTATTTGGATAGTTTTTGCTCCTATCGCCATTTTCCAGCACGACTAGATCGAGAAGACGAACCCAACGCCACCCTGCAGGTAACTCTGATGGCTTTTCATCTTTACCAACAGGCGGTAACGTTTTCTGCTTCTTAATCTTTTTTTCTTTAATCAGCCGTTCTTTCTCAACCGCAATACGTTCCATCAATACAGAAGCCGGTTCGTCGGTCGGGTCTTGCGGCACCAGCTTGCCATGAACAGCCAGTTCCAGAATCAGCTCCCGCAGTTTCTTAATGCCATGCAGATCCAGCTTGGAACTCTTACCACGGCCAGCGCTGGACTTGGTGGTGTGGGCGCTGGTCCACAGGTCAAGGGCGCTGATAATTGCTCCTGCATTATCAGCATTTCCGCCATCCCTGGCGGTCATATCGGTAATCAGGTGTTGCATGGTCAGGCGCTCTCACTTTCGCTGTTGGTGCTAGGGTCGAGGGCGGCTGCCAGAATACCTTTGAGCTGGCTGCGAATGCAGGCCATTTCCTGTTGCTGGTTAGCGTAGGTTTGCAGCAGTTCATCCGGGTCGTGGCTGACCTGCTCGCCAATATGGGGGTTCTTGATATCCAGGTTGTAGATAGGCCAGTAGATGGCATCGCCAGCCTTTTTCTCTGCATCCGCTTTAGCCTTCAGCACCTTGGTATCTTTCGTTTGCTGGCTGATCTGTTCGTTCACCGAAGCCTTGGCCTGGCTATCTGTCAGGGATTTCAGGTCTTCCTTAAGCTGTTTGATACTGGCATTCAGCTTGTTTGCCTGGTTGCTGAGCTCGATAGCTTTGTCCCAGTGGGGCTGGGCGCGGTTTTCAGCTTCTGATTTGATGGTTTTGAAATCCACCTTCCAGGCAAATTCATTTTCTACTCGGCTGGCAAAACCATCAGCTTCTGATCCCCACCACTCCTGCTCCGCTTTAAACTCCTGAACGCGCATGGGGCGGGTTTTGCTGTAGTTCTTGTAACCCTCTGGGTAGGGATGCTCGTAATACCAGATGGTCTCTGTAGGTTTCCCCTTGGTGAAAAACAGCAGGTTGGTTTTGATGCCGGTGTAGGGGTTAAAAACACCATTAGGCAGGCGGATAATTGTGTGCAGGTTGCATTCTGACAGCAGTTTTTCCTTGAGCTTGGCTTTCACCCCATCGCCAAACAGAAAGCCGTCTGGCAATACAACTCCGGCTCGTCCATTTTCCTTCAACAGACGAATAAACAGGGTCATAAAAAGATCTGCGGTTTCCCGGGTGCGCAGGTTGGCCGGGTAGTTTTTCTCTATTCCCTTTTCTTCCACGCCACCAAAGGGCGGATTGGCCACAATGACATCGACCCGGTCTGCCTTGCCCCAGTCTTTTAGTGGGCGCTCCAATGTATTGTCATGGCGAATCTGGCTGGGAACCTCTATGCCATGGAGGATCATATTGGTGGTTGCCAGCAGGTGTGGCAGTGGTTTTTTCTCTACGCCGAAAATAGTGGCCTGGAGCTGCTGCTCTTCTTCCTGTTTGGTGACGTAGTTTTTGCGCTTGTGTTCAATGGTGCAGGTTAAGAAGCCGCCGGTGCCACAGGCTGGATCCATCACCTTTTCATCCAGCTTTGGGTCAACCCTGTCGACCATAAACTCAGTAACAGCCCGGGGGGTATAGAACTCACCTGCGTTACCTGCGCTTTGCAGGTCTTTCAGGATCTGTTCATACATATCTCCAAAGGCATGTCGTTCCTGGGCTTTGTTAAAGTCGATGCTTTCCTGGATTTTGTTAATAACCTGCCGGAGCAGCTGCCCGGACTTCATGTAGTTATAGGCATCTTCAAAAACACTTCTGATTACGGCTGCACGCTGGTCTCCTTCCCTGCCCTGAAGCTGTTGAAGCTCAGGGAACAGCTCATCATCAATAAATGCTTTCAGTGGCTCTCCTGTTATCCCTTCTGAGTTTGCTGCCCAGTTGCGCCAGCGTAGCTCTTCCGGGAGTGGTGAGGTGTAATCATCATTGAGAAGTTCCCACTCTTGTTCGCGGTCATCATAGATTTTCAGGAACAACATCCAGACCAGCTGGCCTATGCGCTGTGCATCACCATCGACGCCAACATCTTGCCGCATAAGATCCTGGATGGATTTGATTGTGGTACCGATGGACATAAATATTCCTTAAACGCTGACAGCCCCCGATTGGGAGCTGTCCTGGATAATAAGATAAAAATCAGGCAGATTGGGGCTGGGTGTAAAGCTGATCTTCCAGCTCTTTGAGCGCTTTCTGGTAAGCGGGTTTGCCGCCAAATGCCTGGATCAGCTCAACAGGCGTGCCAATTTTACTGAAGGCCTGGTCGGTAAGAATGCTCATCTCTTCAACAGGCTCAATACCCACATCAGCATATTTGTTCAGCAGCGCTTCCAGAACCTCTCTGGCTGCACCTTCATACCTGGTAAAGTAGTTACGTTTCTTCACCTGGTTCGCCCTTTCACGGCGGGTGAGAGGAGGTTGGCCAAAGGCTACATGGCAGATCAGGTCGAAGGGGTCTAATCCTTTGCCGCGCTTCTTGCTGACATTCTCTTCCAGCTCTTTCCAGAAAACACCCTGTTCAGCGAGTTCTTTAATGATCGCTTTTTTCTTGTCAGCACTGGACCATTTGCGCAGGAAGTCATCCAGGCTGGCATACTTGCTGTGTACGCACTCACGGGTGTAATCGTGCATGGATTCTGTCACCAGTTCACCCTGGGCATTCAGGCGTTGAATACGCTCACTGGTGACTTTGAACTCCTGCCCATCTACATGGTATTTGATGCTGGGTTCGGCATCGCCCTCGTCTTCATTGCCACCGGGATCAGGGTACGTGCTGTCCTCGCCTTGATCTTCAAGTGAACCTTCATCTGTTGGTTCCGGTGATGGGTCGTCGGGGTTTTGATTGCCGTCGTCATCGGTGGTTTCATCATCCTCTGGTTCATCGTCACTATCGGGAGGAACCGGGGTGTCCCCTTCATCAGGTTTGTATATCTGAACCGGGTCACCATCAAAGTCTTTGTCCGCAAAGAGCTCCGTTGCCTTTTTGAAATCCATGATGGTGAACCAGTGTTTGTCGTAATCTTCCTTGATCCGAGTACCCCGCCCAATGATCTGTTTGAACTCAGTCATGGACTGGATGCGCTGATCCAGAACAACCAGTTTGCAGGTTTTGGCATCTACGCCAGTTGTCATTAGCTTGCTGGTTGTGGTGATAACCGGGTAGCGGGACTCTGGGTCAATAAAATTATCCAGTTCATCCTTGCCTTCGTCGTTATCTCCGGTGATACGCATCACGTATTTCCGGTTTTCTTTAACACGTTCACGGTTCAGATTGACCAGTGCCTGGCGCATACGCTCTGCGTGATCGATGTCATCACAAAAAACAATGGTTTTCTGAAATTCCCCTGTTTGCTGCAGGTACTCAGTTACCTTCATGGCCACGAGCTGGGTGCGTTCATCGAAGACGATATTCCGGTCCATATCACGCTGGTTATAGATACGATCTTCGATCAGATTCCCGTACTTGTCTTTCTGGCCAGCTTTGGGTCTCCAGCCTTGCAGGTCTACATCAAAATCAATGCGAATAACCTTGTAGGGAGCCAGAAAGCCATCTTTTATACCCTGCTTCAGGGAGTAGGTGTAAAGCGGTTCACCAAAATAGTGAATATTGGAAACATCTTTTGTTTCCTTGGGCGTGGCAGTCATGCCGATATGAACGGCACTTTTGAAATAGTTAAGAATCTCCCGCCAGGCAGAATCCTCTTTCGCACTGCCTCTGTGGCACTCGTCTATAACGACCAGATCAAAGAAATCTGGTGAAAACTGTTTATAGATGTTTCGTGATTCCTCGTTACCGGATACGGCCTGATACAGCGACAGGTAGATTTCAAAGGATTTATCAACGTGCCTGTTTTCAATCTTTGTCATGGCTTTGCCAAAAGGCTTGAAGTCTTGCCTCTTGGTCTGGTCAACCAGAATATTGCGGTCTGCCAGGAACAGGATGCGCTTCTGCTTCCCTGGGCCTTTAGGCTGCCAGGTTTTACTCTTCCATAATCGCCAGATTATCTGAAACGCGGTATAGGTTTTCCCTGTTCCTGTTGCCATGACCAGGAGAATTCGTTTTCTATCTCCTGAAGCCACCGCTTCAATTGTGCGGTTGATGGCTATGGCCTGATAGTAGCGAGGCGGGTAGACGGAAGGGTCTGAGTAATAGGGAGATTCGAGCGTCTTTTGGGCCTGGCTATCAAGATTCTTCCAGTCACAGTACCGCTGCCACAACTCCTGAGGTGACGGGAATTGATCAAGAGTCAGCTCGGTTTCGGGTTGCGTGGCGCTATCTGTTTTGTCGTGAAACAAAAAACCATCGCCATTACTTGAGAACACGAACGGAATATCCAGTGCTTCAGAGTATCTCAGTGCCTGCTGCATTCCGGCACCGATAGAGTGTTTGTTGTCTTTAGCCTCTATAACAGCGATAGGCTGGTTCGGATAATAACTGAGGATGTAATCGGCTCGGTTCTTTTTGCCACGGGTATGAAGTTTGCCGCGAACGAGTATTCGGCCTGCAGTAAAGGTGACCTCTTCCCTGATCTGGGTGTGAATGTCCCAGCCAGCTTTCGTTATGGCCGGTGTTATAAACTTGGTACAGATATCCCGTTCACTGAGCTGTCGCTTTTGTCCCTTGTTCACTACCCCTCCTGAATACCACAGCCGCCTGTCGTGTAATAACGCTATGTTAATGCAGGTGGTGGGGAAGGGTATAGCTGGAGTTACAACGAAACTTTTGGTAGGCAACGAACCTTTGGCTTATGGAGGGTTTGCAAAGAGACTGCTGACCAAGCAAATGTTATATTATATCCTTTTCTGATACTCGGACTTACCTTGGTGATCACACCCGAAACGGCCTACCAGGCCCATGACCACGGCAATTGCATAGATCAAGCCCTCAGGCAGGCTGAAGCTGTCTGCGAGAGGAACGGCCAGAGATTAACAGATCTGCGCCGAAAGGTTCTCTGCCTGGTGTGGGACAGTCATAAGCCGGTTGGTGCCTATGATGTTCTGGCCATGCTTTCCAAAGGGCAGGACCGTCCGGCTGCTCCTCCGACAGTCTATCGGGCTCTGGACTTCTTGCTTGAGCAGGGGCTGATTCACCGTATTGCCTCCCTGAATGCCTATATAGGCTGCAACAGCCCGGAACACCCCCATGATGGAACCTTCCTGATCTGTGAGAAGTGCCGCACCACCCGGGAGCTGGGTAACCAGGAGCACAGCCAGAAGCTTCGCAGCCTGGCTAATGCCACAGGATTTAAAGCCCGTACCACACTTATCGAGATCTCCGGTCTTTGCCCCGCCTGTCAGCAGGAGAGTGCCGATGCCTGAGGTTCCGCCTTTACTCAGGCTGGAGAGTGTTCAGGTCAGCTTTTATGGCCGGGAAATACTCCAGAATATCAATCTCAGCCTGAATCCCGGTGAGATTGTCACTCTGATAGGCCCCAATGGTGCGGGTAAAACCACCATGGTTCGGGTAGTGCTGGGATTGCTGGCGCCAGACAGTGGTCACAGGCATCTGATGGAAGACCTGCGCATTGGCTATATGCCCCAGAAACTCCACATAGAGCCATCAATGCCTTTGACTGTATGCAGGTTTCTCAGCCTTGCTGGTGCCAGCAGACCGGAGGTCATCAATGCTCTAGCCAGAACAGGCGTAGAGCATATTGTTAACAGCCCTATCCAGAAGCTGTCTGGTGGAGAGATGCAGCGGGTGCTGCTGTCACGGGCTCTTCTGCGCAATCCTCAACTGCTGATCCTTGATGAGCCGGTGCAGGGTGTGGATGTCAATGGCCAGCGCGAGCTCTACCGACTGATTGCTCAACTTCGTGATGAAACAGGCTGTGGTGTTCTGATGGTATCCCATGATCTGCACCTGGTTATGGCTGCGACTGACAGTGTCGTCTGTCTGAATAACCATATCTGCTGCTCCGGCCACCCCAGCCAGGTCAGCCAGCACCCGGCTTATCTACAACTGTTTGGTGGTGAATCCGATGAGCTGGCTGTTTACAGCCATCACCATGATCACTGCCATGCCATTGATGGCCATGTTATCTCTGGTGTTCATAAACATTGTTCGCATGGAGAGGGCTTGCACGAACAGAGCTCTGATGCACAGAGTTCTCACGAAATTAGTTCTCACAGCCAGAAAAAACCTGAGTCATGATTGAATTTCTTCTTTTCCCTCTGGTGGCCGGGCTTGGCGTGGCAATGGTTGCCGGCCCACTGGGGGCATTTGTGGTCTGGCGTCGCATGGCTTATTTCGGCGAAACTCTGTCCCACTCCGCCTTGCTGGGCGTAGCACTTGGGTTTCTGCTGGATCTCAACCTGAATCTGGCTGTAGCCGTCTCCTCCGTCATGCTCGCTGTGATTCTGGTCTGGCTGCAGCAGAAACGTGTAATGGCAACGGACACCCTGCTGGGTATTCTGGCCCACAGCGCCCTGAGTATCGGCCTAGTGGCTGTCAGCCTGATGGATTCCATTCGTATTGATATGATGTCCTATCTGTTTGGCGACCTTCTGGCTGTTGGTTATTCTGATCTGCTCTGGGTTTATGGCGGCGGTCTGCCTGTTCTGGTTCTGCTCTGGAAAAACTGGTCATCTCTGCTGGCGATAACCGTTCATGAAGAGCTTGCCCAGGTTGAAGGTATTCCCGTGCAGCGCACCCGGCTGCTGTTAATGCTGCTGATTGCTGTTGTTATTGCTGTAGCCATGAAAATTGTCGGTGTTTTGCTGATCACCTCTCTGCTGATTATTCCAGCCGCAACAGCACAAAGAGTGGCCAGAACGCCAGAACAGATGGCTTTTGGCGCCAGTCTCTGTGGTATGCTGGTGGTGTGTGGCGGGCTATGGCTGTCATGGATATGGGATACGCCAACAGGCCCATCCGTGGTAGTCTGTAGCACACTGTTCTTCCTGCTCAGCCTGTCTTTCTCCGGGCGAGATCGTTAAATCAATTGTGATGCAGGGAGGTTTGTAATGGAGTGCATTGAAGAATCATGAAAAAACAGTTCCAGCTCCTCCCTGTCTTTGCTCTCACCCTGTTTGCTGGCTGCCAGACACTTACACAGCCTGTCACTGTTATTGATGCCGATCCTGCAGCTTCTATAGTTGCATCAATTGAATCAAACCTTGCTGCTGACAGGCTGACCATTCCGGAAGGCAATAATGTTATGGTCAAACTTGACCAGCTGGCTTCTCGCTTCCCGGATGACCCCCGCATTGCCGAATACCGGAGCCAGGTCGTGTTCAGGCTGGTACAACTCGGGCAGAAAGCTTTTCTGGATGGGCAGTTATACCATGCCAAACAACTGGCTATACGCGCCCTGGAGATTAACCCACACCATGCCGAAGCCGGTTACATCCTGACCGCCATTGCCGAAGCCAGACGTCCCCCTCAAATCAAGGAAACTGGCCAGCTGCTACCGACAGAATCTTTTGAGATTGAGAATGTCGAAGATACTGATTCTGTGAATATTATTACGGTGTCTGTGCCTGACCTGGAGACAGTTGTTACCGGAACTGATAAGGACGGATAACCTCTGCGTATGCGCCGCCGGAAGCGGATAGTACCTTGCCTGTTATGTGCTTTATTATTTCTCTCGGCAGATAAACGAATGGATTATTTTCACAAAATCCTTGATCTCGGTAAGTTGTTTATCCTGTTCGTCAAGCCGTTTGTCGATTCCATCAAACCGCTCGTCGTGCTTGCCCAACTTGCATTCAATGCGCTCAAGCTGTTCGTCGTGCTCGCCCAACTTGCATTCAATGCGCTCAAGCTGTTCGTCGTGCTCGCCCAACTTGCATTCAATGCGCTCAAGCTGTTCGTCGTGCTTGCCCAACTTGCATTCAATGCGCTCAAGCTGTTCGTCGTGCTCGCCCAACTTGCATTCAATGCGCTCAAGCTGTTCGTCGTGCTCGCCCAGCTTGCATTCGATGCGATCAACTTTGTGTTCCAGTCGTTCAAACTGTTTGTTGGTTTCGCCCTGCTGGTTTTCCAGTGTAGTGACTCTGGCCTCAAGAGACGACATTGGGAGACTCCTATGGTCAAGGAAAAGGACAGACTAGCAGGGTGGGAAAATGTTGCCACATAGCCCCAGCGTGTGGTGAGTTGAATTCCTGTGCTCTTCCCGGGTTATATCTGTTTTGCAGGTGCGGAGACGGTGGGTCTTGTTCTGATGATCTCTACGGGGGTGCCAGCAATATTCTTCCTGTCAATCCAGGTTTCAAGACCTCTGGAGTGAAGAATAGCTCCGGTATTCTCTGTCCTTCCCAGCGTGGATTGAGACAGGGTTCCCAAAGGGTGTGCAACGCCGGTTTTACGAAGAGCCTTGACCGTTTGCTTAATGTCCATAATTATCTTCTCGGGCAACCAGGCTCTGCCCCCATCAGAACACTCTAAAGTGGAGGCTTCAGCTTTAGCGGTACCAGATTTAGAAGTATCAGAGTCGGACAACCCGTCTACATCTCCAAGGCTTAGCCAGAGTAACTCCAGCTCGGTAAGGTTTTCAGGTAGTGTAATCTGATCCAAGTCTCTTTCATCATAAATATAGTTATAGCGAGCCTGGCGACTTGCTATTGCATCCTCTTGTGTCGCTGTCTTTATATTCGCCATAGAGGCTACTTGTCTTTTAGCCATTCTGAACAGCTCGGATTTCACACCATTCCAGACACTACCTTTTGCACAAATGCTTCTTCGAACTACCTCATTATGCGTTCTGTTCCTGTCAGGTGCATCGCTTTTTTCACCTCTATATTCATAGGTTACATGGGGTTCCCTCAACCCGCACTCCCTTGCATAACGACTGTCCTTGCCGGCTCCTCCGGTCATGGCGGACAGGTTCCAGCAGGCTTTGACGACCGCTCCGAGCTGTGCGTCAAAATCAGGATGCTGGTGATAACACTCTGGACGTTCCAGAAAATGCCACTTAAAACCGGATTCGCCGGTAACCCTGACGATATCAACTGTATCGCCAAAGCGTATAACCATGCGTAGCCAGTGCTGTAAAGGAGACACTATCACCTCATTCTGGAAAAAACGTCCTTTCAACTGCTCCCAAAGTTCTGACGGAATCTGCTGAACAAGCTCAGCCGGCACTTTCGATAGAATATTCTCCCTGAGTTGTGTTCGTTCATCGCTATCAGCAGCATCCCTGACATTCTTGTTCGCCAGGGCTACGGCGACCTCTAGAAGAGCTTTAGCAGGCAGTTGTGATTGTGACGCTCCACGGAGCCTGTCCCGCAGGAAGTAGAGCGCAGCCTGAATCTCCTCCTGATCTTTAGGCTGATTTTCAGCAACAACATCATGATACAGCACTGCCAATTGCAACAGCTCTTCAAACTCTTTGTACTTACTTGGAGACATCTGCTCAACAAAATCCGGCTTTGCCACTTTCTGGTGATTCAAAAGTTGCAGAAACACGCGGGTAAACAGTGCTGTTCGCACAACATGGTCACAGTCATGAAAGTCTCTTAAAGGAGCTTGATGATTTAAGGCACTTCTTGGGCAGGCACTGCTTGAGTAGACAATGTTGAAGGCGTCAACAGGATGAGGGACTTTGTAGTAACTCTCAAGAACAGCCTGCACGGTTTGCTCAAAATCTGCACCCTTCGGTAATTCAGGGCCATCCAAGGTAAAAAGCCGGGCAATAATCTCTCTGCTCTTCAGTTCTTCAGGAGGAGATAATACAGGGAGTACCACAGGATAGAGGTTCTGATGGGAGCCGTTTTTCTGCTTTTCTTGCTCAAGATATACAAAAAGTTCATCAGCACCCATGCCAAAATAGTTTTTGCAACCGTCTGGGTCCTGGGCAGCAGCCATGCGAAGGGTGCTTTCCTCTTTATCAGTCAGGGTACAAACAGCACCATGCTGCAACATCCAAAATGCCAGCTTGACCCAGGGCTTGTAAAACTCTTGCCAGTTTTCTTTGCTGGAAAAATCAACACGGCTATGTCCCCAAAGGAGTGAAGCACAGGTTTTATTCAACAGCTCCCACCCCGTAAGTGGAACCATCAGCTCCATGATTTTACCCATCATTTTACTGGCCATTTCTTCAGGCAGTTTGTTGAGCAGGCCAAAGAAAAAATTTGCAAGCTTTGCAGGACTACCGGGGACATATGCCAGGTTTCCCTCAAGGGTAATGCCTGCCCCCCGCTCAAGAAGGGCGATAAACGCAAAAGGGTTTTCTTCCAGATCCTGTAATCGCAAAATCATTTTTTTCGGATCAAGCAGCTGTTGTTTGACCATATCCTCTATCAGCCGCTCTATATCCCCTTTCTTTTTCATTAATTCAGAAGGGTTCAGAGTATCGGTTACACGGCTTATAACCCGTTCACCATCAGGCCAGGTGCCTTCAAACAGGCAGACTTTGATAAGGGGAACCGGATGGACACGATACCCATAACATGATTTTTTCAGGCCGATAGAACGGCTGAAGTCAGCCCCCTGCGAAATCAGAGTCAAAAAATCGGAGATATCGGGCAACTGAACATCTGCCCTTTTCCAGTAGTCATTTGCCCCGCTGCGTAAAACCAGCTTCTGTGCCCGAAATTGGCTCTCGGTAATCTCTGGTATATCCAAAGCCATAAGGCGTACAAGCATGAGGTCTGGAGGAAGTCTGGCCATCAGAGAACCCAGCCGGTTAACAACTATTTTGCTACTGATAGCATATTCATACAGCCTCTGTAGCTGATCGATAATTCCGTCATCTGTAAGCCCCAGAGATTCTGGTGTCAGAATGCCATGCAGATGAACTGACTCATCACGAAAGAATACCAGTGGCAGTTTTGGGTGGCTGGCAAGGCCGGAAGCTATTTTCTTTCGCAACCGCAACATCTCACTCAGATCATGCATCTGAGCGATCTTAGTATTGATGATCGCAAGCCCTACACCAGCGACCCCCACCACATCGCGTTCCTGAATGCACTCAAGGACTGTTTCATTGTATTTGATTATTCTTTGGTAATAGATCCCGGCATCACGAAATTTACGTTGACTGAATTGTCCATCAAAG
>CBDEWF010000161.1:0-2694 GCA_965243775.1 Sansalvadorimonas sp. | reverse complement strand
CGGCAGCAGCGGCAGCGCAGGCAGGAGCAACCGGCAGCGGTACTGAGGCATGCGGAACGGATTGGCTTTCCGGATCCCGTGCGTTCGAAAAGCAGCTGGAAGTAGGTGGCGTCTCAACCACCACTTGGAATCAGCAATACCGAGCACCGATCAGAACGGTGGTGGAAATCATGACCAGTGAGCACCCAGCACTTAGCAGCGATGAGCTGATGGGCCGGGTTCTGGCTGAGCACGATTGGGAACGCAATACCCCACGAGCATTCACAGCATCGAATGCGATCAATCGGTTCTCTGACTTCATGGCGAGAGAACAGGGAGCAGGGCCGTCATTCAATCGACTCTCACCTGCTGGTCTTGAGAAGCACCGAGGAAAAAGAAGAGAAGCTCAGGGGATCAAGTCATCAACCCTGGAAGACACAGAGATCCTGTGGTTCCTGGAGAAGCACCAAGACAACCCATATATGGAGAGCCTGCGGGTGATGGCTGTCTACGGGCTACGGCCTGAAGAACTTCGGCACCTGTCTGTCAAAACTCAGGGTGGTGAATCCTTCCTGTGGTGCAGCTACGAAAAGAAGTCAGGCCGTGGTGATGCCACCAAGCCACGCAGGGTTGAGCCATGCCTGCTAAGGGGACGCTGATGGGGATGTGGTCGATTGGAAGCTCCTAGCCCGATTGAAGTCTGGTGACCTGGAACTGCCCCACTTCCCATCTGCCGGCTCAGTGTCTGATCGGATCAACGGGATGCTTCGGGGGTCGGCTCCGTGGCTGTCGCTCCTAGAGGCAAAGCAGAAGGAAGACCCCAACGCAAACCTCACTGCCTACTGCTTCCGGCACAGCTATTCACTCCCAGCCCACCACCGTGGCATTGGGGTGGAGGATGCCGCCGCATCGATGGGTCACAGCCCAATCACCCACGTGAAGGCATACCCGTGGTGCAGCCAGCGAAAGGTCACCAGCGCCTTTGCCAAAGCAAATGGATAAATAGGGCCTAGAACCTGATAGAGAAATAGGCCAAAAAATTTCACCGAACAACCACATAGCTGGTCAGAGCCAGTTACGGTTAGTCCAGCAACTCCACGACCGGGCGTCATTGAGCAGTGTCCCGGCTGCAAGTGCTGATACCTGAGCCAGTGTCACAGCCAGACGGCTGCTCGTCAAAGCCCACTTACCTTTAACCACAAGATCAGAAGTGCAGAAACTGCATGAGTTTGTCTCGCGTAGCGAGGCAGAGGCACTATTCGGCGTATCCACCAAGACGTTGCAGCGGTGGAGAAATGAAGGCTTTCTCAGGAAGGGTGTCGAGTGGGGACACAAGTTCCCGAACCGGAAAGTGTCAGCAGTGATCTATCACCTGCCGAACTGCGAGAGGCGTATGCAACAACTATTCAATCAAAGGCCCAATCAAGGGAGGTCAACAGAAGTAAAAGGGGATTCACAGTGGGGCACTGATATTTGATACACCAATAAAAAGAAGGCTACAAGGAGACACAAAAGCGTTAATAACCAGCGGTCAGAGGAGAAAACCTTCTGCACAAGCGATTAGTAGATAGATCCGCGGTTCAAGAACAACACATCGAAACACGGAAGATCAAAGAAGCATCTAGCACAAATGAAAAAACAGTTTCCAAAGAAGAAGGCAAAGCCAGAGATCAACTCAGTCATTTTGGATGGTCCACCACCAATACAAAGAATCATCAAAGATATTGAATCAGTGTCTGCTCAAACAATTGCTATATATACGTGTCTCTGGGAATCGGCCCACTGGTCCCAAAACCTGGACAGAGTAGATAGAGAATTTTGGTCAGACAGGCTAGACACAGGTGGAACAACACACTGGAGTATCGACGGCTTAGCGAAACAACTGCACATCGGACATACAACAGCGGAGAAGGGTATTAACACCTTGATCAAACATGGTTTTATTCGAGTACTCCATTTCATACCAACCAAGAAGGGAAAGAAAAAGAGAAAATTTCAAATCATTCACCCCTCTCAGATAGACAGTGTCCGAGAGTCGCTTGAGATACTTGAAGAACCCTACGGTTTGTGTCCACACAAGACAGTAAAGCCGATTGTTGAACCTATTGATTTTGAGTTTGAATCATTTCTAAAGGCAGAAGAAGAGAAGTTCACAAGCAGCAAATGGCCTTATGGACCACTCCAGATCGAATGGACCAACTTTGCTCAGCCACTAAATAAACACTTCAAATACATAGACTTGCTAGCAAAAGAAGAATGTCGACACTCAGGCTTCTTTGAAGGTCATTAGCTTTCTTATAAGAATTTAGTGAACATGGCTACGCTTCGCTCCGCCTTATCAAACTAAATATCTAATTTGCATCTCGTTTAAATGAAAAGAACCTTTTGATTGCCTTGCCTCGACAAGGACAATGCAGCTGGAATAGTACTTATTAACTCTGAAAAACTAATAGATAAAACCAAAGGTTTGCTTTTATAAAAATGGTTGATCGCAAAGGCATGGACTCAACGACAGCCACTAGTCTGAACTATTGATGATGATCACTGTTATATGGAAAGTTCTGTGTAATCATTTCTCCCAGTTTACATCTTCTATTTCTTTCTTGATAACCTTCAGCTTCTTGGTAAGCTCAATCACCTTGTCTTCATTTCCTTTTGACTTGAAATAAGACAGCCTGGTTTTTTCCCATATTTGAGCCGTCAACAGTTTTTCTA
>CBDEWF010000160.1:0-1534 GCA_965243775.1 Sansalvadorimonas sp. | reverse complement strand
TCGTATTTCTCCTGAACCCGGAAGAAATACCAGAATGTTACCGGACTCATTCGCCAGAGCCTGCCGGGTGATTCGGTATACTTCGTCACATACAGTAAAAAATTGCCGGTCCGGTAAAGGTCGATCAAGAAATCTGCGCTCAACGGGGTATAAAAAACCTTCACTGATGATCACTGGCGCATCCAGTGCTGTCGCCAGCCGTCCGGTTTCCAGCGTTGCAGACATTAGCAGCAGCTTCAGCGGTTCTTCACGGAAGAACTCCTGAGATTGCAGGCAAAGTGCCAACCCCAGATCAGCCTGAAGAGAGCGTTCATGGAATTCATCAAAAATAACCAGGTCAATACCTGTTAGCTCCGGATCAGTTTGGAGTATTCGAGTCAGAATCCCTTCTGTCACCACTTCAATGCGGGTATCGCTGCTGGTTTTATTTTCCAGCTGCATTCGATAGCCCACGGTCTTTCCAACGGGCTCGTTTAATAATGAAGCCATACGGCTGGCGGCGGCTGATGCTGCCAGACGACGAGGTTCAAGTACCAGAATTTTCCCCTGGAAAGCACCAGTCTGTAGCAAATGAAGAGGAACCAGTGTCGTTTTGCCCGCGCCAGTGGGAGCCTGCAGAATAACGCGGTCATGATCAGCAAGGATCTGAGCCAGCTCCTGAAGAACCTCAGAAACCGGCAGTGAAGGTAGATTCATAGATTTGAGTAGTGTCAGCTGGCTTGTTTTTCAAAATGGTTCCGAATAATTCGGGAGAGCGTGTTGCGCCAGGGACGATTATGAACGCCAAAGGTATTCAGGATTTTAGTACAGGCAAGGCTGGCATTGGCCGGAGGCTGAATGCCTTCACGGTCGCTGACTTTATCCATCTTCAGTTTACGAATGGTCAGGTCTCTGTGTTGAGACGCTTCAGCAATCACCATTTCAGCAAAACTGTTTTCAGATACTGGCTCGGCGCCTGCGTAGTGATAGGTTCCCCAGGGTTCAGCGCCGCAATCCAGCTGTAACAGAATAGCCATGATAACCCGCGCCGCATCTTCAGCCGGTGTTGGACAGCCAAGTTGATCAGAGACCACAGCAACTTCTTTTTCATGGGTGATCTGATTCAACAGGTAACGCAGCAGATTGTTGCGATGCTCTCCAATGACCCAGGAAAAACGAAGAATGATGTGTTTGTTGCAGCGCTGGTGGATTTGCTGTTCTGCCTGCCAGCGGCTGGTAGCCAGTACACCGGTTGGGTTAGGTGCATCTTTTTCGGTGTAGGCTTCTTTTTTGGTGCCATCAAAAACACGATAAGTGGAAATCTGAATTAATGTACTACCTGCTCGTTCACAGCAGTCAGCCAGTTCGGCAACTGCATCACGGTTGATTTTAAAACAGCGGGATGGCTCGTTTTCAGCCATTTTCGGATCATTGTAACCCGCCATGTTGACCACCATATCAGGCTGATACTGTTTCAGGCACAGATCAATCTGTTCAGGTTCAGCCAGATCGAGTTCTGTGCGAGAGGGTGCGAGAAACTGAATCTTTCTTTCCT
>CBDEWF010000159.1:0-25200 GCA_965243775.1 Sansalvadorimonas sp. | reverse complement strand
TGCATCAGTCAGGTCATACCATTTCCCCAGGGCCAGATAGCTGATAATCAATGTGCCCGGTGCCGGAAGACCACCACCCGCTCCCAGGTCAAAGGTATAACTGAAACCCCGATTCTGGCTGGTAACCTCCATTTCGGCAGAGACCATATCTCCCACCATCACCGTACCAGGACGATAGGAAGCAGAAGCACCGCTAGCAAAGCTGCCAGAGGTCTTCCAAACATCAATCTGGCCACTTTCATAATCAACAGTCAGCTTGTCGAAAGGGTTGGAGCCGCTGGTATGACCAAATGTTCCGTCACCATTATCTTTGTATATGCCACCAGCAATGCTCAATGTGATGGTTCTGGGGACTGCACCTGTCTGAAGGAAAGCTCTGGACTGGTTACCGCCAATCAAACCAAATGACAGAGACACACTGCGATTGGGTTCGCTGGTGGCATGCATCACTCTGGCTGTGTACACACCATCCTGGTTAATCAGTGGTGTTTCACTCTGGGCACTTGGCACCACCTCCCCATAAACACTTTTTACTTTAAAGGTCAGATCACCACTGTTAGCACTGTCTTCCAGAGGCTGAATACCGTAGTAGCGGGCGGCATCAGCGACCTGTGTATCCTGCACCCGGGTATTGTCCACGCCATTCTGTTTATCCATACCTGCCGGGTTGGGAATACCTCCTGGAAAGGTAAACTCGAGTGGTGCGGAAATCCCCAGCTCCAGCCTGCGTCGTTCAAAGTCCACATAAGAACTTTGGTCGGTTGAGTAGGTGAAGGTTTCCACACTGCTCTCTACCGAAGTGATGCGAACGTATTGCTCCTGATCTGCGGTTTCATTCAGCAGGCGATAAACCTCTCCGATCTCGGGAAGGCGGCTTTGCTCCCGCTGTACCGCCAGCAAAGTACGCTGGCCTTGCAGCTGGTTACCCAGCAAATCCCAGCTTGTGTCTACCGAAGGCACCACATAGCTTTCGATGCGATTACGCGCATCAGAGCGTTCATCGGTTTGGCTCCCGGTATCGAACAGCACCACACCGACTTTTTCATCAGCCGGTGCAGAGGTCAGGATCACATGCGCGCCAAGGTACGGGTCGACATTGTCGGTACTGACCCCGGCAAACACCTTACGCATGGAGACATCACCCACGGTGCGGTCTATCCGGGAAATATCCCGGAACAGGTTATTCACCTGTCCGTCCACAACCTCTGTGCCGGTGGCCCTGCCGCCACCGTCCTCGTCATCGGTGAGTCTCTGGGACTCGTACAGCTTGATATCTTCCTTGTTGATAGCCATAAACTGTCCTTGTTAATCTGCCTCAACCGTCAGTAGTCGAATAACCACGGTGTAGTAATGTTCGCTTTCAGGTGTAGCCAGAGGTAAAACTTGTTGGGCTTCAATGGGAGAGCCTTCCGTCCGGTCAAAAATTACTGTGAAAGTTCTGGAGTCAGGCAAGGTGAGAGTTATCTTGTGTGTAGGCGTTTCTGTCATGGCAAACAGGGCTTCCAGTTCGGCAAGAGTGAGCCAGCTGTTTTCTCCATCACCCAGAATAATGCTGCGCCCATAAGTCCTCTGGCTTTCCGAAACCACAAAAGCGCCGGTCAGACTGCGCTCTACACTCTGCGCGACTGGTGACCAGTCAAATTCATTTACCCAGAGGAAGTTATCTGGCAGTGTCAGGGTATCCAGCTGCATTTATGTTGCCCTCATCCCTGCCAGCTTGAGGGCTCGAAGCAGCTTGGTATCGTCGCCCTGATTAACGCCGACATTTACTGAACCGCCTGGATACTCAAGCCGAATCACTTTCGATGGCGTAACAGGCGTTTGTTTTTGTTGTGGACGTTCAGCTTTCTGTTTCTCCAAATCTCGTTGTCTCTGCTGGCGTTCTTCTACCTTTCTTTGCTTGCTGGTCTTCTGGAACACCTCACTGTTCAGAGACAGTGCCTGTTGCAGATTGACTACCGCTTTCGAGTTGCCGCTGCTTTGTGCTTCAGACAGCTGCAGTTGGAGATCTCGTTTCCGGCTTTCATAACGACGTTTTTCAATGGCTGTTGTATTGCCCTCAAGTCTGTCCAACTCATCCTGCAGGCTTTCCAAAGTTGAGCGGCTGCTGTCTTGCAGGCTGCGCATCTGCCGTTCAGCCTGAGCCAGGGCGCGGTTAAGAGTGTCCATATCCTGCTGGTCGAGGAGGTCGAGAGTATCAGCAGCATCGGCAGCCTGCCGGGAAAAGGATTCAGCTGTCAGTTCTCCGTTGTCCCATGCCTGCATCAGCTCTTCAAAAGCCAGTTTCTGTTCGAGAAAGGATTCCTTCACCTCCAGCGAGGTCTTTTTGGTGTTGTACATCCACTCACCAAGGCCCGAGGTATCCAGCCCCCGGAAGCCCTGTCCCATTTCCTGAATTTGGGCCACGGTTTGCTCAAGGGTATGGCGCAGGGATTCGATATCGGATTCCAGTGTGCGGGTATCTGCTTCAGTGACTTGATTGAGGTTTTCAAATGCCGCTAAGGCAGAGGCTGACATACCTGCCAGCTCACTTTTCAAGGCTCCCATATGATTGGCCATAGCCTGGGAAATATCTGAAGCCCGGGACAAGCCTTCGCTTCCTGCCTCACCCGCTTCTTCTATGCCAGACAATGCATCCGCAACACTGGATGCTTCCTCTTTCAGGGCAGCGTACTTCTTCTTTGCCTCATCGGTTGTTTGTTCGGTATTTTTCTTCAGGCTGTTCTGGCTGGCTTCAACCTTTTTATTGCTTTCCTCAATTCCAGCTCCGGTGGCCTCAATACTGGATTTGGCTTGCGCCAGAGCATCAGCCACTTTGGGTGTTTCCCGGGTCAGGGCTTCACCGATGCTTTCATAGTTATTGCGGATTTTTTCAGCGTCTTTGACCATAGAGTCAGCAAAGGCAGACATCACAGCCTGAGAGCCATCGCTAAAGAACTCAATCTTTCGCTGCAGCTCATCAAAGCCCAATGCGCCGACGATGTTTGCTGCAGCTTTGGATATCTGGGCAATGGCCCCGGTAATAAATGTCGCAGCACTTTTCACGACCAGCTTCAGGCTGTTAAACAGTGCCCCGATCCCATTTCCCAAAATCTGGAAGGTAGCAATCACTCCACCAGCCCCATCCACGATCTTCTGGAAACCAGCTGTGGTGCTGTTTACCACCTCATCAATGGTTAGGCTGGAGAAAAACTGCTTGATGCTTTCGGCAATAGCGATAAAAGTGTCGGAGATATTTTTCGCCAGCGTCTGTAGCTTGCCATCGCTGGCTAGTTGGTCGAGCCGGTTACCCAGAGTTGTCAGTTGGGCTTTGATATAGTCTGTCCAGCCTGCATCACTGACCGCTTTTTGGAAAAGCAGCCACCGGTCTTTCATATTGGAGACCAGACCGGACATGGTTTTCATATTCTTGGCTGCGGCCCCAAGGCTGCTGTTGCCCATCTCGGCAATCAGCCCCTTGATTACATCCTGACCCAAGGCTCCGGCTTCGGAGAGCTTGCGCAGTTCGGTTACATTCTTGCCGGTTGCCTTTTCCAGCAGCTGCCATACTGGGACACCAGCTTCGATCAGCTGCCGCAGTTCTTCGCCCTGCAGTTTTGTTTTACCGAAGGCCTGCCCAACTGCCAGGGAGATACGCTGGAGACGGTCAAACTCACCACCCAGTTTGGCATTTTGATCCACCAATGCCTGAAGTGTTCCGTCCATCGGGTCGATGCCGAAGTTCTTCAGCCGGATAAAGGCTTCGGATACCTGGTCAAGTTGCAGTGGCGTATTGCGGGTGAAGTTCTTGATCCACTCGGTAGCTTGTTGGCCAGCTTCAACCGACCCCATCAGAGCTTCCATCTGAATCGCCAGCCGCTCGAACTTATCACCGGTTTGCAGTACGCCCTGGATAGAACGCTTTAGCAGATAGAATCCGGTTCCAGCCAGTACTAGGTTACGGAAAGACTGCCCCAGTCGTCTTACGCTGAAATCAGCCCGCTCAGCATCACGGGCCGCTTGTTTAAAGCCAGTCTTTTTGAGGGCTGCTCGTGATTGTCTGGCTTCTTTTTGAACCTTATCCAGGGACTCGGCTGTCTGTTTGAGTTCAGATTGCAGTCGATTCTGTTGTTGGGCCAGGTTTCTGTTCGATAACCCATTACGTGACAGTTCATCACGAAGCTCTGCCAGCTTCTGTGTCTGCTTCTGGTATTGGCTGGAGAGTCCGGTCACAGTTTTGCGGGCAGACACCAGCTGGTTATTCAGCTTTTTGGAAGGCGAAGTAGCCTGGGCCTGCTCCCTGGCCAGCCGTTCTACTTTTAAACGAGCTTCACGGTAAGCACGACTAACAGACTGAACCGAACTGGCCTGAGCTTTAAAAGAGGACAGAAGGCGGGATTGCTGCTCGAGGGTTTTTAGGCGAGTCTTTAAGCCCTTGGCCTGATTTTCCAGCTGCTCCAATGATTCACTGGATTTGCGAACAATACGGGAAAGCAGGTCACGGGCTTTGAGGGTAAGGCGAATGGCAGAATCACGAAGAGCCATAGAGTGACTCCATTACGGGAATAGGGAAGGGAAGGTTTACTCGGCAAGATCCAGTCGCATAAAGGTACTTAACCCAGCGCCGGTGATCGTGGCATCAGCCAAGATATCCATAGCCAGTGAGATTTCGGCAAAATCCTCGGAGATAAATCCAAGGTTCTGCACCGGCGAGAATTTCACCCGATGGACTTTGATGGTGAACGGCTTCCCTTCCTGGGCATCGTTCAGCCCTTCCATAAACAGGGAGAACTCTTTACCAGATTCCACCAGAGCCTGAACCATATTGCCGGGTAGAGGCGTGTAATCCACGGTCAGCTGTTCACTGGAAATACCCGCACCACTAATGACCTGAATGCCGGACTTGGTCAGCTCATAATCGGTTCCTTTCACCATTTCTTGGTCACTGCTGTTGGTGACTGTAATGGCCTGACTCAGGTCTGGAAGATACGCAAAAGGAATCAGCTCACCATCAACGCCATGGGCAGTCAGTGCTTCATCGGTAATGGCAGTCGCTCCAATCTCTGTTAATGATGCTCGCAGTGCTAAGGCAATATTATCCGGAGTAAAATCATGGGCTTTGATAGAACCGGTAATACTGGAGATGCGGGACACCACATTACGCACACCGCCACCGCCCAGGTAGTTTTTCTGTTCCTTCTTTTCCTCTTCAAAGCTGAAGGCAAACTCGCTGATATTGCCCATGGGCAAGAGGGGAGCCGATTTATCATAGGGTTGGATATGAACCGAACCGGCTCCAATAAAGCTGTGGTCAACTAATGACATAGCGTTCGTCCTTGAGTTTTTGCTGTTACAGAATGGCTTCGACGGTCAGGGTGCTGTCGGCAAACGACAGCTGTCCGCGAGAGGGGGCGATATCAAAACGGGTATCGCTTAATGTATGGCTGCGGGAAGCAGGATTCAGGCGATCAGCAGGGTTTAGAGCTTCACGAATCTGCCGTGTCAGTGATAACAGTTCGCTGGTGGTGTCTTTGGATGTTTTTACAACCGCGCTAATATTGAACTGCAGCTGAAGTTTCTCCCGGGAACCCTGCCGTGCTGTTTCCACCAAACTTTCCAGCTGTACCAGAATGGCCGGTGTAGTGATGGAGTCTTCCAGTCCTGTGGCAGAATATCCCAGCCTGGTATCCGCCACTGTCTGCAACCTTTCAACGATGGCATCCACAATCGCCTGCTCATTCGATTCGGAAGGCATAATTCAGTTCCTGTTGTACAAGCGTACTGAAACGCTCAAACAGCTGAGGCTGAAGGGCGTCAATGGCTTTACGGGACGCTTCTGCAATCGGCAGGCTGACCTTCTCAATGGGAAGACCCATCCAGATGGTTCGACCATTTTTCAGGGAGAGTTGTTTTTTGTGTTTCCAGTCAGGTGCTCGTTGAAACACCAATTCCTGGGAACTACTTGCAGGCTGCACGGTAAAAGCACTTTCCCAGAAATGCCTGCCGGTTCTGACACCACGGCTGTTTTGAACTGGCCTTCCCAGATAGTGAGCCGGGATATCATTCAGTCCGATCCAGATGACCAACTCGTAATCCTCTGATCGTTCACCTGGCTTATGGAGTGTCAGTCGTACACGTCCCAGCTCTTTGATCTGTTTTTGGGAAACCTGAGTGGCACGGCTTAAAGCTCTCAGTACCTGCCGCTCTGCAAAGCTTGATAGTTTTCTGAGAGCCCGCTGGATAGCTTTATCCGTTTTTGCAGGGGCTTCCTGTAATTCCCTAACCAGCGTTTGCAGCGTACTGTCTATCTCCAGATCAATCTGCATATAGGCTCCAGGTCGCCAGATAACCGTTATCATAAATCCGGCGGTCGATAACCCAACTGCCGGTTTCTGAAGCCACCTGATCATCCCTTTGCAGGGAAAGACTGCGATCAACAGTAAGGGTTGTGATCCGCTGCATCACGGCATCAAAACTCCCGGTAGGCTGCACATCCCGTTTTATAATTCCGGTAATCGGTTGAGAGCTGCCGTCATTGCGATTGAGAGTTAGCGGCTGGCCAAAAGTGGCCAGCACTGTCTGGCTTAACTCATGGTGCATTTGATCACCGCCCTGGGCTTCAGGCAGATGGGCAGTGGGTTGGACTGGGTATGCACCTGCACACCTTTATCGAAGTCGAGAATCTTCTGCTTGGCGTAGCGGGGCAGGCCAATGGTATTCACGGTTTCGATAAAGTCTGCCGGTGCAAACCAGGTGCGGAATATGCCGGTACCTTCCGGGATAACAAAGGCTTCATCCGGAGCGATAAAGGGAATACCTTCCACCTGGCCGCGATACTCTTCCCAGTCGATATCACCGAACCGGAATCCGGCTTTGGGATCATTACGCAGCAGGGCACTGTCCTGGAAACGGTGGTAGGCATCTTTCACATAGTCATGGCCAACCAGACCATCGTAGAAATCCGCACCACAAAAACCGCGCAACCCAGAGTAGGGTTGAGCCCCCAGGGCATTGTCTACCTTGCGGCGAAGCTTGACACAGCTATCCCGCACATCCAGATCCGCATCAGTGAACTCGTAATCATGGGTCTGCTGTTCAACGCCAAACTCCTGGAACAGGTCATAGATGACTGTGCTGCCATCAGCATCCAGAATCAGACCCTTGATGGCTCCCAGGCGCAGATGTTCCAGAGTCACCTCGTGGTTGGCCGTCATATCCGTAAGGCGCTGATTCACCACACTGCGCACACCCTCCAAAGCACTGTCAGAACCAAAGGCTCGAACATTGCGCACTTCATCCGCAAGAATGGTGCTGTCGTGAGGAATATGGGGAATCACAAAACTGCGCACCTTGCGTTTGCGGCTGCGGGCCTGAATGGCTGGAGCGCCACGCTCGGTCGTGGGCAGAAGTCGTAATTCACCATTACGGGACTCCACCACGGCGGTGGTGGTGTTGATTCCACTTTCGGTAAACAGCCCCAGCTCGCCAATTCTGCCGGGCTTGTAAGGCATATCGTTAATGGTGGCGGTCAGGCTGGTAAGACTGAACGCATCGTTATTGAAAATATCAAGCAGGCTCATCCTTTTATCTCCCTATTGCCGCAGGATAATATCGAGGGCGGCCAGCTCACTGACGGCAGTCGCCTTCTGTTCATCGGTGATATCGTCTGGCCAGATCAGGCGCTCCTGATCGACTTCTGCCAGCCGGGCAATCAGTACGCCTTCTCCACCGGTGGCATCGGTGGTTTTGTGATCCCAGAGAATTCCGGCAGCCATCTGGGTGCCGTCACTGGCATCCACATCCAGCGGCTTGTAGATATCATTGGCGGTGTCTTTCCCCATCACCGTGCCGGAGAGCATGGTCAGGCTGGGAGCCAGTTCCACCAGCTCGCGGCTGATATTGAGGTTTCCTTCAGACAGCAGAAATTCGCCGGTATGAACCGACTCAGTCATCACGGGCATGAGGGCATTCCTTTGCGTTGCTTGAAAAGAGAGGTCGATGTTAGCGCCAGTTCTCTAACTGGCCGATTTGAGTGAGCCGTTCCGCTTTCGGTAAACAGCCTGGGTATCAATCAGTGGTTTGAGGGACTGGTTTTGCTGGTTGGGTGTCAGGGTGTTATCAATGTCCTCCTGATCCCCGGTCAGTTCATCAAAGAGTTCTGTTCTGACGGCTTCAGCACTTTTGCCAGCCCGGATATATTCCGAAGCCTTATCAGAGTGAGCTGCTGCACAGAGTCCTTTAATAGTTTCACAATCCGTCAGGCGTTGTTTCACATCATCCGGTGAGGTTTTCTTGCGCAGAAACCCTTCGATCAGCTCCGGATATCCTGCCTGATTGCACAGTTGGGCAACCTCCAGGGCTTCAACCTTTACATTGGGAGCAGAAGCAACAGGTGGTGCCGGACTGGGCTTCGGCATCAATGCTTTGGGTACATTCTGGAAAATGGAGAGATCCAGGCTGGCAGCCAGTTGAACCGGTTGATCAATCACATCCACCAGATCATGTTCCTGAGCTTCCTTTGCTGTAAACCAGGTTTCGCTGGCCATCAGGGGAGTAATATCTTCGATGGGGCGACCGGACTTGCCCGAGTACGCCAGAGCAATGGCTTCCGTGGCTTTATCCAGCATATCTGCCGTGCGCCGCATATCCTCCGCTTCTCCACCCACCCAGCCAAGAGGGTTATGGATCATCATCAATGAGTTGTCAGCCATGGTGATCGTGTCACCAGCCATAGCAATCACACTGGCAATACTGGCGGCTAGCCCTTCAATACGAACATGAACATTGGCCGGGTGGTAACGCAGGGCGTTGTAGATGGCGATACCATCAAAGACTGACCCACCTGGGCTGTTGATCCGCACTACCAGCTCATCACCATCTATCGCCTTCAGCTCATTGACCAGCTCTTTGGCAGACAGCCCCTGCCAGTCACCAATCACATCATAAATCAGCAGCTCAGCAGGTTTGTCTTTCTGGTTCTTTAGCGTAAACCAGGGTTTATTGTTCCTTGTACTCATCCGGTTCGTCCTTGCTGTTAAAGGAAGAGGGCTCGCTTATCCGGGCATCACTGTCGTATTGCAGATCCATCTGGTCAGCCCGGCGATTGTCTGCAGAGATTTCATCATCGACCTGTTCGCTGTCATATCCCTGCTCGGATACCACTTGCGAACGAGACTTGAAACCATTACGCACCGCCAGACTTTGAGCCTGCATATCCTGTACGGGATGGATGTAAGACCAGCCATGGGGAATCCATTTCACCCGGAGGTATTTGTTCTTTTGGGTAGCGTAATTGGGGGCGGAGATCGCGCCGGAAAGTACTGCCAGATCCAGCCAACGGTTCCAGACCGGGCGGCAAAGCTGGAATACAACCTGGTTATGCTGGATCTGTTGAATACGGCGGCGGAACTCATTTAGCACTACACGAAGTGCTCGGTCACTGACGCCTTTCATATCACCAGACAGCAACTCAAAAGGAAGCCCCATACCCGCAGCGGATGCCATCAGCTGCTGGCGCATAAAATCCGGATAACCAGTGGCAGAACCTGGCGGAGTATTGAAATTCACCTCTTCACCGGGAGCAAGTTCCTGAATGGTGCCCGGCTCCATAGTGACCATGGGAATATTTTCAAAATTGGTTTGAATGGTTTTTCCTGTGAGAGGGTCAACCCGCTCCTGCTCTGGATGGGGCTTGGTAATAAAGCCGGTAAAGAGATTGGCAATCTCCTGCCTGAGCAAAGTGGCATCATCAAATTTGTCCAGATGGAACATTCTCAGCAGTACACTGGCAAGAAGTGGCTGCCCCCGGAGCTGCCCTGGACGCAGAGGTTCATAAAGATGCAGAACTTCCGATGCGGGTACACGATGCAGATCCGCCGTTTCTATTGAGAACTGTTCTACCGGATGAGAGCGGTGCATCCAGTAGGCAACCCGCTGACCGATCTTGTTAAACTCAATCCCGGCCCGAATGGTATGACCATTAGCCAGTTGATCGTTGTAACCCCAGGGAACAAATTCCGCTTCTAATACCTGAAGTTGCAGGGGAACAGAAAGATGATCTTCCGGCCTTCTTGGGCGCAGCCTGACAAAACACTCGCCCGCTTCCAGCATGGCCCTGGCTGACAGTGACTGCTGACCATAGAAATCCAACATACCATCCGCATCGGATTCATCTGTCCAGTCCAGAAACAGTTGCTGTAGTTCTTTGCGGAACTGATCATCCACCGCTTCGCTTTTGGGTTTGATACCAGTGCCAACAATATTGGCCACCAGCTTGGTAATCCCGGCCTGAGCCCAGGGATCATTGCGAAGAGCGGCCCGGCTGCGGTTAATCAGTGTGCCCAGATCACCAGTCAGACCACTGGTTGGCCCTGACGATGGTGCCATCCAGCTAACAGCCCGGCGACCATGACCAGCCGAGGTATAGGCATAGTTGATCAGCTTCTTTAACAGAAAGCCGGTGACCTTTTGCCGAATTCCCATCAGATGCCCCGGGAGGAAACAACACCATACTGCCGGGGACGCCTGTTTTGCTTTACCAACTCCTGCTCAATAGCAGTCAGCCGTTTTTCCATTTCAGAAAAGCTGCTGTATTCGACTTTCTGGCCGTCAAACTCTACGGTGCGAGTGTCACGCAGCAGTATTGCTCGCTTTAATGCGATATATTCGTCTTGGGTAATCAAATTAAGATCGCCTATGTCGTTAATCATGCGCCCGATTAAGGGCGGGGATATGGAACAAACATATCGCCTTTATAAGTCGTCTTTATATCGTCTCATAGACGATGAATTTGGCTGGGACGAAGTTTTTCAAAGAGAGCGTTTCTTCAAAAGTTACAAGCCAGATAGTTTTTACTGGATTTTCAATAATGATGATCTTTTAGGGCTGGTGAGTATTGTTGAAAGTCATTCTAAAGCACACCTTCACCTGCTTCTGCTTTTCCCTGAGCACCGGGAGAAAGGCCATGGGAAGACTATTATGAAGATGATCCATAAGAAATTTTCTTCCAGGCAGATAACGCTTTCTTCATTCCGGAAAAATGATCGTGCGATTCGCTTTTATGAACGCCTTGGATATAGAGTTTCAGGCGGAGACGAATCATTTCTTGATCTTTGTTTTGATAACCCTTAATTATTCAAATATGAGCTTTTGGAAACCCTTCGGACACTTGTGCTAACAGGTGTTGATTTCTGGGGTTCGATAGTGGCTTCAATTTTGGGACGCTGCTCTGCCAGTCGCTCCAGATTCAGCCCCCTATGCTGCTGTAAAATCCTGACAGCTGTCAGGGAATAAACCCGGCAATCCAGGGCTTCATTGCGTTTTTTGCGGGCATCCCATTCAAAGTAAGCGACGCCTTTTCTGTACTTGCGCACTTTTTCTTCAGCCGTGGCCTGTTTGAAATAATCTTCATCAAAACAGTCTTTGATAGGCCAGTGGCAATAACCAAAGCCTGGCTCCAGAATCCGGTAACGCTGGTAGATCAGCTCCTTAGCGGTATCAGTGCCCACCAGAGTGAGATAGACACCTTTCTTGTTGCGGGTCTTGGGGAAATTGGCAATGGGTTTTCCTGCCTGACTGGCTCCCTTGATCGGAATCAGCCAGTCAATACCCATTCGGCGGCTGAAGGCATACACCTCATCAGTGTAATGACCACCCGAGTCCATACAGACCTGGGCGATATTCATCATTACGCCATCTTCGCGCCTGTAGGATTGGCGAAGTTTCTCGGCAATCACATTCCAGATTTCTGGCCGGGAGAGATCGCCATAGAGCCGGTAATACTCAATCGACCAGCTTTCTTCTCCTGCTCCCCAGCCCGCCACTTCAAACTCAATCCGGTCATCCTGAACATCAACACCGCAGGTTAAAACCTCTGCCGACCAGGGCACTTCTGCTGGGTAGTGTTCACGACGCTGGTATAGCAGTTCATGATCAACGGTTTCGCCCTGTTCCTGCCAGGTCTGGCCAAGCACCGTATTGGTCCAGTCTTTTAGAAGAACCGAGTCATTCTTCGCTGCCAGAAAATCAGCCACCGCATCCCGCCAGCTATACCAACCATTCGGGCTGTAGAGTGAGCTCAAATGAAAACCTGCTACTTTGCCATCAGCTTCAGGATTCATTGAAACCCATTTGCCACTTTCCAGAAGCATGGGTTTGTCATGTTCCTTCATTTGGAACTGGCAGGAGATGCATTCAAAGCAGGCTGTATCCGGATCACTGTCTTTAAAACGAATCTGCTGCCATTCAATAGGCTGGTAATGACCACAGTTTGTGCAGGGCACCTGGTACTGGCGCTGGTCTGAGCTCTCGTATGCTGTTTCTATTTTGCTGGCCCCGGCAATATTGGGTGTGGAGACCATCAGGATCTTGCGATTGCGGGAGAAGGTTGCTGTCCGTTTGATAGCAAGGTTTATCGGGCTGCCTTCCCCATCCACATCATCGTCATAGGCATCGACTTCATCCAGAAACAGAAACCGGGCAGGCATGGAGCGAAGCCCTGTAGCCGAGTTGGCTCCGGCAATAATCAGAACGCCGTTTGGGAACTCCTTTACCAGCTGGGTATTGCCGGAATCTCTTGAGCGGGCATCTTTTACACGCTCCTGCAGAATGGGCATCTCCTCAATCATGGGTGCAATGCGCTGCTTGGAGGTACGCTTGGCCATGTCCAGAGTAGGTAGCACATACATCATCGGTCCCGGGGTATGATGAATCACATAACCCAGCCAGTTATTGCCGCATTCGGTGCCACCGACCTGTGCCCCCTTCATAAAAACGACACGTTCCACTGAAGATGTGGGAGATAGGCAATCCATAATCTCTTTCAGGTAAGGAGTTCGTGCCGTGCGCCACTTGCCTGCTTCTTTTGCGGCTTTCATTGGCAGGATACGATGCTGATCCGCCCATTCCGATACAGTCAGGCGCGTATCAGGCCGGAGCCCCGATAGCAGTCCTTCAAGGTAATGTTGCTTCATGGTTAGCCCGTGCCAGGTCTGTCACGGAGAGATGGCGTTACATGAATACCGGTTAAGTCAGGATCTCATCAAACCAGCTTTCATCGACTTCTCTGTCAGCCTGAAGAAAGCAGTGAGTCATTCGGCAGAAACATTCTGCATCAAGCTGGTAACGGCCAGAACTTCCCTCGGATACCAGCAGTTTGCCCCAATGCAGCTTCATATTCGGATTATCCGTTATGAAATCATTATTACGCAGATGGCAACCTGCAATGCTGACACCTGAATCAATAGCTCTTCTGGCTTTTAGCAGCCGCTTAAATGAAGCGGGAACCAACTTAACGGTGAGACGTGAAGGCAGAGAGTCGACCTTGGGGTTGACCGATCCATGAATACTGAGCACATTAAAGTTAATTTCGCAGCAGACAGTCTCATCATATTTGCGCTGCTTTTTGGCTTCCTCTTCTCTATCGCTATCCATACGCATTCTCCCGGCCATCCCTGCCTTCTTTCAGTTTGGAAAACCGGTCACGATAGTCAAGTGCCTGCAGACTCAGTTAAAGATTGCAGAGCTGATTCGATTTCATTGTAAAGCTGAGCTCTTACCTGACCTGGGTCGCTTTCTGCCGCCAGAATATCGGCCATACGATCAGGAATGCCGAGAAGAGCATCCCGCACCAGGCGACCAGCCTGAAAAGCGTCTTCTCTGACTTTCCTGGCATCCACCAGCTGCTTTTCCCGCTCCTCATAATCCAGCTTGGCCATCTTGGCTTTATACGCTTCGCGCATAGTACGAGCTGAGGCGTAATCCACCGCTTTGCGGCTATCTGTAGGCGCTGTTGAGGCTGGAATAGATGTACGACTTTGGGCGGGCTTTTCTCGCAAAGCTGTTGATGGTTCAGCCAGCTGATCGATGGCCCTGTTTAGCGGCCACAGGATCGATTTTCCCGCCTTCCAGTTTGATCCGGCCCTGCTTGACCAGCTTGGCCACATACTGCTTGGACCAGCCGTTACGGCGGGCAAATTCGGCCTGTGAAACCCGCTCGCCAGCCATACTTCACCCTATTTATAACCTGTTGATTATTAATGAAAAAACAACTTGATAAGTGCCTCAGGTACAGAGCCTGAATGGAAGGACAGCAAGCCAATAATCACATGTTCGGAGGCCCTCAATGAATAGATCCAACAAACCCAGCCCTCAGGACGTCCTGAAGGAGAAAAGAATCAAGATTGATCAGCTGATCCAGCTGGTCAGGAAACAGGCTGACCGGCACGTTGATCTTGCCCATGGGCAATGCCACTGGGGCCATGTCGGCGACCTGAACCATATGATCGAACATCTCGAATACGCGCTCGGGATTGAGCGTGCCTAACCCAACCGAAGCAAAGGAGAAATGCCATGAAAAATAAAGCACTGACCCAAACCCAGGAGAAAGTTCTGAAGCTTGGCCACGATAAGGGCAACTTCACTGTCCAGGATCTGCCACTTAACGGTGGTGCCCGGAAAAAAGTGATCGACAGCCTTCTGAACAGGGAATTGATTAAACCGATTAACCGCAGGGGAGAGTGGTTTGATTACGCACTCACACTGGCAGGTCGCCAGGCTATCGGGGTAGAGGAGCCTGAACTCTCAGAAAAAACCGACAAACCCAAAAGTAAAACCCGCCCCGGCAGCAAGCTGCACCAGGTAATTCAGCTGCTGACCCGCCCGGAAGGAGCAACCATTCCCAGATGATGGAACAGACCGGCTGGCAACAACATACGGTGCGCGGCACTCTGGCCGGAGCCCTGAAGAAACGACTGGGGCTGACCATCGAATCGGAAAAACCGGACGGCAAGGATCGTGTCTACCGGATTACCGCCGGGCTGGAGACGGCCTGATGCCAGAAAACCCTAACTATCGAGCCGGTGAGATTCCGGCTCTCTTAATTCTGCCACTGACTAATGGCCATTTGATGATCAGCCGGGTCAACCGAACTGATAACCGGACTCTGGCCACACTCAACAAATGGTATCCACGTTTTTTTGATGCACTGGCACTGTTGCAAAAGGGAAACCTGGATTATGTGGCAGGCCGTGGCGTTGTGGCTCTGCATCGAGACTGGGGTGAACCTTGGCAGGAGCACCAGCCTCGGTTCTACCGCTCCCCCAATGAGATGACGCGATTTGCCTGGGAGCAGAAAATCTCCCGCCTGTTCTGGCATTCGCTGGCCACGGAGGAGGCTGAAAAAAGTCAACCTGAGGGTCAACCACAAAAGTCAACCAGGTTGACCGTTGCCAAGGGCTGGAGTGAACTCTGGTTGACCCGCTAACTGGTTGTTATTGCTGAGTTTGTATCAAAAAAGTCAACCAAAAGGTCAACCAGAGTCAACCCCGATTTTTGCTCTGTCGCTAGCGAAATCTCGCGGTGCGTGATACCCGCAGTCTGAATCCCTGTCCAGGGTCCCCGGCTGTCCCGTGTCCCGGGACATGGGACGCAGAGATTGTTCGGTCATCGTCGTAGACTGGTGGCAACTTTCTCAACTCCACGGCTTGCGATATAGCCGCCAATACCCAGCTGTACAATTCCAAGCAGTTTCATTTCCAGTGCTTCACTCAAGTTCTGGCGATGCCCAACCCATCCAGCGACACACAATCAAGAGCTGTGAAGGTCAGCATCACCAGAGGCCGCCAGTTCTTTGCAGCCAGCTTTCACCCTGGGCTTCTGCTTTGATCACGCCCGCCTGCTGAGCCAGTTCATCCAGCTCTCCGTTGATCATCATCTCGGTCAGAGCGGTTTTGGCTTCCAGGGCTTTGTTCTTGTCGGGGAAGATTTTGTCGATGACCTTACCAACCACCGGGATAGCTGACAGCAGACTCATGCCGCTTCCCTCGTCAACAAACCCTGCTTCAACCAGCCACTGTTCAACATCAAAGGAGGGACACTCCTTGTCCCTGTTGAAGTGGTAATGTCCTTTTACCACGGCTTCCGGCCAGAGCTGCAGGCAGCCTCCGACCAGGAACTTGAGCATCCGCTTTTGGATAGGCGTGAAGTTGTCTTCAGCATTGCCACCCTGATCCATGCCGCCAACCAGACAGATTCCAACACTCTCGTGGTTATGGCCTTTCACATGAGCGCCCCAGTCATCGATAGGACGTCCTTGTTTAACGGAACCATCACGCTCAATCACCCAGTGGTAACCAATATCCATAAACGCCCGCTCCATTAGGTGCCAGCGCTTGATGGTATCGAAAGACACATTCTGATCAGGCTTGGTTGCAGAGCAATGAACGACAATGGTGTTAGTTTCGGTACGCTTGCCCATAATCCGTCCCTGTTATTATGGTTTGAGGGTGTAAGCGACAATGCCAATAATGGTTGTCAGGATCAGCCAGCCAAACCTTTCCACTGAGGCCAGAACAACACCCCGGGCACTGGCTTGGCTCTCCAGATAGCGAATGCGCTTTTCGGAATCTTCCAATTTGCGATCAAGGCCGTTGAGGGTGGTGGTCTGGTGAATCAACCGTTCTTCAACGGCAGCCAGGCGGCTAATGGCATCGGAGAGTTTGTCGAGCTTTCCATCGATCTGATCAAGCCGCTGCTGAATCACTTCCATCGTCACGTCGCTCCTGCAGTGTCGATATTTCCGCCATCCCTGGCGGTCACATCCATGTCCTCGCTCCTTTGCTGACTTGAGCAAAAGTCAGCTGGCTCTCTTCGAGATAGGCTTCCTGACCGGCATACTCTTCCCAGCGTCTGATGATCACATCCACATACTTCGGGTCGAGCTCTGTCAACCGGGCCTGACGTCCGGTTTTCTCACAGGCGATTAAAGTGCTGCCGGAACCACCGAAAAGATCCAGAACAATATCTTTGGTTTTGGAGGAATTTCGGATAGCTCGTTCGACCAGCTCCACCGGCTTCATAGTTGGATGAAGATCATTGCGGGCAGGCTTGTTGAAGAACCAGACATCTCCCTGATCTCGGGCACCACACCAGAAGTGATCGGAGCCATCCTTCCAGCCGTAGAGAATGGGTTCGTACTGGCGCTGGTAATCCGCTCGCCCCAGAGTAAAGGTATTCTTGGCCCAGATCAGGAAGGTGGACCATTTGCCACCGGCTTCACGAAAGGCTTTCTGCAAAGTATCCAGTTCGGATGAGGACATGCACACGTAGACAGTTCCCTTGCAGACAGTAAGCATGTTGGTCATCGCCGCTTTCAGGAAAACTGTGAAATTCATCGCCCAGGTTATCGTTCTTGATCCGGCGATCTTTGCCACGCTTCTTGTCCTTGGCGCTGTTACCGTAATCGACGTTGTAGGGAGGATCGGTAAACACCATATCGGCCAGCTGACCAGCCATAAGTGTTTCAACATCAGCAGATTTCGTTGCACTGCCGCAGAGCAGGCGATGATCGCCCAGAATCCAGACATCACCAGTTTGGCTTACCGGCTGTTCCTGAACTTCTGGCACTTGGTCATCTTCGGTATTCCCCTCAGAGGGTTCTTCCAGCAGAAGGTTATCCAGCTCCTCTGTGCTGAAACCCATAAGATCGAGATCAAAATCCAGTTCATCCAGAGCCTGCAACTCCAGCCGGAGAAGCTCTTCATCCCAGCCTGCATTTTCAGCCAGTTTGTTATCGGCCAGTACCAGGGCTCTTCGCTGAACATCGTCCAGATGGCCCAGAACGATAACCGGCACGGTCTGCATTCCCAACTCTTGCGCAGCTAGCAGGCGACCATGGCCAGCGACAATTACCTTGTCTTCGCCCACAAGAATCGGGTTAACAAATCCGAAGTTCTCGATGGAGCGAGCAATCTGACTGACTCTGGTCAGCAGAGTGAGTGCGGGCATTCTGGGTATAGGGTACAAGCTCATCCACCAGCCAGTGCTCAAGATTTTCAACGAGGATTTGTGGGGCTTCGGACATGAATTTCCATCCCTGGAAAGCAAACGCCCCGACCGGAAAGTGATCGAGGCGTTGTGGTTGTTTGCAGCTTTGCGCCAGCATACAAAAAATCTACACCGAAACAGGTGATTTTGTCCCACTCTGATTTTTGCTGCTAACCGGCAGGGGAGTGCAGCAGGTATCAACAGTCCTTAACTCCCGTCAACTTCCTTATGGAATTGGTGGTGAAGAGAGATTGCTAGCAGTGCTTTGTGCCAATACCGCTGTGCTGTTGATCTTGGTAATCCAGCTTGTTGGGCAATGGTCCGCCAGGGGAGAAGGGCGGCTCGCATCCAGACCAGTTTACGCTCGTCCACCAGCAACGGAGTGAGCCAGCGGATACATTCCATCAGTCGATCTTCCTGGTCCGGTGTGGGTTTGATGGTTAATACCTCACGCTCCGCACGGCGTATCTGTTCCCTCTGGTCGAAGATCATCTCCGGCCAGCCCGAGCCATGACCCAACTGAATACCAGACGAGAGTCGTCGTGCAGTCAGCCAGGCTTCGCGGTAACGTTGTTCAAGATATTTGATTTCCGGTGTCATGGCTTCCTTTCCCAACTGGTTCAAACAGTGAGTGACGGTCGAGACAGGTTTTCCCTATAGTTTTCATAGCTGCGCGTGTACGCGTATATGCGCGTATATGGAACTAACTGGCAAACTCGACACGACCGTCACTTATAAAAACAGGTTTCTTTATAAAACATGAGGTTGGCGGCTGTACCTGATGATGGGCTTAGGTTTGAGATTCAGACCGGATAAAGCCCGTTTGCCGCCTGTTAATCTGCTAGGGTCAAATGATCTGGACTGCATGGTTTCAGAAAACCATTTGATCGACTGGACATAGAAGTTCTGTTCTTCGCACCAGATTTTGAAATCATTGAACAGCACTGTCACATTTTCACGACGACCTGGACCTGTATCACAGCGTTCCTCTATCCATTGCCCCAGATGGTCTTCGGATTCAAAGTAATCCCGGGTTGCTTTTACAACGCTTGCTGGTGGTTTGATACCTTCGCTCTGCCACCGAAGACATCCTTCTACAGCCCAGGCCATAATTCCGTTACGTTCCAGTAAAAGCTTACTGGGAAGTTCGCGATCTTTCTTTTCATCAGGAACAGTAACTGTAAATGGAATCAGGTGAAGCCTTCGCTTCATTGCCTGATCTACATTCCGGATTGACGGCTTATGGTTACCAGCAATCACCAGTTTGAACTGAGGCGTGTACTCAAAGAAATCCTGCCGCATAAAACGGGCAGAAATTTTGTCACCTCCGGTCAGGGTCTTGAGCTTGGATTCATTCCACCGCTTGCCCTGTTCTGTTTCCACACTCGAGACATACCTTGCTCCTTGCAAGACTGGCCAGATCGGTAGGGTGCTTTTCATGGCGAGACTCCATAAAAGTTTCTACAGGAGCATTGGCAGAGTAATTGCCCAGAATCGACATCAGCACATGAACAAAGACTGATTTGCCATTGGCACCGCCTCCATGAAGAAAGAACAGGGCATGTTCCGAAGTTACACCTGTCAGGCAATAACCCACCACCTTCTGTAGATAGTCCACCAGCGCCTGGTCGCCACCAGTCACATCATCAAGAAACTGCAACCATCGTGGACAGTTGCCTTCAGGAGATGCTGTGGTTATTCGGGTCATCATATCGTTGCGCTGATGACCCCGGAGTTCTCCGGTTTTTAGGTTGACCACACCATCAGGTGTGTTCAGCAGCCAGGGATCACGATCCCAGTCTTCAGCCAATGACGCATGGCAAGGTGTGGAGCGGGCCATTTTGACCACGTTCTGAATGGTACTGTTCGATGCCAGCCGGGAGCGTTGCCTGTCACTATCCGCAAGCAGTGCAGCTTCCCGACAGATATTGCGTGACAGATGATAAACATAGAGAACCTGATCAGGGCTCCATCTTTGTCCCGTCCAGGCAAACCACTTGCCCCACTGGTCACAGTAACGCCAGTCATCTTTATAAATCTTATTGAAAGCCTCGGTAATGCCATCATCGGTAACCAGGTCAATATCCCCAGGCAACTGGATACCCTGATCACTGTCTTTCAATAGAACCGGGGTTCTTTCACCACCGCTCAGAAACCCTGGGATATCAAAAGGATTCTCTTGTTCATCCAGTTCAACAACGGCATCAGCGGCATCCCATTTTTCGGGTTTACCTGCTGGTGGAATAAGAATGGCGCAGGATTCTGCTCCCACTTTCAAAATGGCCTGGGCTGCAGCCTCGGCATAGTCTCGCCCAGGCTGATCATTATCCGGCCAGATCAAAACACCTTTACCCTTCAGAGGTGACCAGTCGGTTTTGTTAACCGGAGCCTTGGCACCATTCATTGCGGTTGTTGCGCAGATGCCTGCATCGATCATGGCCTGGGCACATTTCTCACCCTCCACCAGCACAACACCTTTGGCATTTCTAATGCCCTTCTGGTTGTAGAGTGGGCGGGGAGACGGTGCCCGATGCTTTCCGGCTTTCACATCCCAGGGCGAAACTCTTTTCCTTCCGGTGTGTCGTAGCGATAGACACAGGCGATCAGCTTCCCGTTTCCATCCAGGTAATCCCATTTGCCAGTATGAGGGCCAAGATCCTCCAGCTTGGCTTTGCTCTTCTGTTTCTTTGGCTGGAGCCGGTTCTGTGCGTGGAAGTTTTGCCTCAACACCCAGCCAGTTCGCCACAAACCGAAGAGCTTCAGGAAACTCCATATGCTGGTTTGCCTGGGTCAGGTGAAACATATCGCCATGCTCTCCAGTGGCAAAATCATGCCAGAGGCCGATCTTCTCACCGGTAATACAGATATTCAGGCTCTGTCCTTTTTCACCATTGGCATTTCCCACGCAGTAATACTCTTCATGACGCACAGCATTGGGTAACAAGTATTCGATATAGTCAGGCAAGCCGTTCTATCAACCGCAGTTTCACTTCTGGTACTGAGAGCCTGTTTTCTCCCTGCACACTTTCATCCTGAGCTACAGGAGCATCATTAAAATCCAGATAATCAGTCATGGTCTTTCATCCTGAAAAGAGTTGCCCCTGCACGGCTTAAGCAGGGGAGGTAAGTCCTTTAGCCATCCCACTCATTACTTTGCTGCTGTGGTTGCTGGTAATAGTCCGGCGCAGACTGCTGGTTCTGCGGCGTTTGTTGTTGAGGTTGCTGGAACTGATAGCTGGGGTTCTGGTTTTGCCCTTGGCCCTGTTGAGGCTGGCCACCTTGCCCATTCATCACAGTCTGATACTGCTTATGGTCTGGTGTAATGGCATGCTTGATCGCATTGGTCTCTTCACCGTCGGTATCCTTCTCGATATCGATACGGGCGATAAACTCCATACCATCAAGTTCACCAAAGTGTTTCAGCCGCCGGGCCAGGTTGGCCTGAGGCGTGTTATCATCCTGGCGAATACCTCGGGCCGAGCAGAGTAGGGAACGGACAAAGCTGCGTCCCATATTGGCCCAGTTCGGTCCTTTCGGGCTGTGTAAACCAATCAGGCTCCAGACCTTACGTTTGGCAAATGGCCCTTCCAGCACAACATATTCCGCCTTCAGGTAAACTGCGCCACTGTCGCCCTGTGTGGCCCAGCCACCGGTCCAGCCCATATGAGGCTCATCATAGCCACCCGGTTTCAGGGTGAGCCGTACCTTGGCCAGTGTGCCTTTCGGAATCAGATCATAGTCTTGCTGTACAGCAGCACTGTTGAAATCTGTCCACTCACTATTGGCTGTTTGCTGTTGCTGGTGGTACTGCTGGTTTTGTGGATTCTGGTTGTAATTACTCATGTTATTGTCCTTGTTGTTTTGGCTGAGCTTGATGTTGAGCGGGTTGGGTTGATACGAAATCCAGACGACGTTCGCCAACCAGCGGTTGACTGATTTTCTGGAGAAGATTGCCCAGATGGGCCGGTTCGATCAGATCGAGACGACCACTACGATCTTTGGAGGGGAAGCCCCATTGGTTGAGGGTCTGACAGACAAAACTGCGCTGCAGCTCACCCTGCTCATTGGGCAGACTGGCCATGGTGATCACTTCATCGACAATACCTGGAAGCTCCAATCCAGTTCGGGAGCCTTCAATCTGTGGCTGAAAGATCCGGCGGTTAAAATCGTCTACCTTCTCTTCCAGAATGCCGACAAAGATGACGTGTTTGCCCCGCACATGCTGAAGATGCATCAAGGCAGCGATCATCTCCCGGGCATGCAGCCCATAAGCACCACGAATATCCGGCTTGCCGGTTTTCTCGCTGCGAGCTTCAGGGCGGGTTTTGCACCATTGGAAACAAATTCGAGCCAAAGCGGTGATCGAGTCGACAAAGAAGATGGCGTATTTATCCAGCTGTGAAGGATCACCCAACTGCTGGCAGGCAACTTGGTAATGGGCCTGGCAATAGGGCTGATCATTTTCCAGAGCAGGGTTCGGGCCACCGATAAACGCCACCAGATTACGAAACTCCGGCCAGGTGCGAGGGCGAACGGTATCGCCTTGCCAACCCTGCACTGCAAGATCTCCAGCTTCCAGATCCAGGAACAGGGTTTGCTCGGCAGGCAGTGTCCAGAGCTGGCTGGTTTTGCCCACACCACTCTGACCCAGCAGTACTGCTTTAACGCCTTTGTACTCCTGTTGGCGCTGACCGGCGGAAAGAATCGGAAGATTCATGGCTCGCCCTCCTGTTCTGAAGACAGCTCGCCGGTTAGCTCTTTTATCTGGGCCAGATTGCGCAGGTAGCGGGCATTTTGAAGACGCTTTCTGTCGTTATCAGCGCGACCTAATGATCTGTTGGCTTCCCGCAATAGACGTGAGAGCTCATCTTCCGATAGACCAGCCAGTTGCAGAAGCGTCATATCCTTGATATCCGGCAGGGCTACTGGCATGGCGAGTTACCTTCTCTAAGGGCTGGCTGACCGTTGCCGTTAAAGGAGCGCTTGTTCTCAAACGCTTCCACATCCTTGATGCGGTAGAGAATCCGCTGACCAACTTTCAAAAACTGTGGGCCTAAACCCTCCCTGCGCCAGCGCTCCAGAGTGCAGTGCGAAAGGTGCCAGCGCTGGCTGAGCTCCTTTGCCGTGAGATGTTCGATACACATCGTTTCTGTCTCCTGCCGTTGTTTCTTGTTTTGGCAGGTTCAGGATCGTTGTGATTTAGGTAGGAGCGTAAGGGAGTAAAAGGTAGGAGATTGGGTAGGAGAGAATATTTTCTTCGATTTTTATGGAGACAACACTCGATTGTAGCTCTTAAGGGTAAACTCAGAAAAAGCCAAAAATTATTTATAGGATCACTATTGACATCATGAGGTGTGATTATTATATTAATTCCAAAATCACTTGTGGCTCAGTGTGTAGAGGTAAATATGTCGTTGTTTAGAATATGTACGCATCAATACAGTCAGGATTTGAGCAAAGACAAAATTTCAACTGAATTAAACCATCTATTAAATGCATCTTCAGAGAATGCACAACAGTGTATTGATAGTTTTATGAACTTATTCGAATGCAGCCATGATGAGTTCGTGAAAATTACATGGGAAACCCACCATGCCGTTACAACCGGCGAATATTTGAATGGGTTTGATATCTGGCAGTCTTTACGCACTATACCAGCCATTTTGAACATCGCTCGAATCATGGAAGAGAGTGTTGCTGAGGGCTGTATAGCCACAAGCTTTGAACATCTGATAAACGTATTTTGGGCGTATCTCAAATTGACTTTAAGAGAAGATGAAGTAGACAGCTTGCTAGATGGGTATGATGCAGCCGCGTGTTTCAAATACAGTTCTCTTTCGGGTCTATCCTTGGAGGAAATCAGCTGGCTCGGGTGTATTTCTCAGGCATCTGTTGCAAATGCTGCGTCAGCAAAATTAAATCACCCTAGGAAGCTGGAGACATCTGAATATAAAGATGAAAATGGTAATACTCTGGTCAATAAAAAATATGCATTAGAATGGCTCAAGAAGTGTTCTGCGTTTAAAGTCGGCCATCAAGTTAAAAAGTCGATTCAATCAATAACAACTGAAAATGTACTTGTTCCTGTAGCTAAGGATGGCAGCTATTTAAATTATGAATGTATACGTAGCAAGGGAGTGCAAACAGGCCCAAAGGGAACAGAGGTGTATTATCCAACACTAAAGGATGCTTTGGATGCCTTGATGAAGATCAGGGCTTCTGGGGAAAAAGTACGCTGGAGACGTCCAAATAAGAACGGTATTTTTGGTATTGTCTCAGCCGTTCGCTGGGAAGAGCGCCCTGTTGTTGACGTTTTTGGGGATTGAATATGAACGGATTCCATAACCCAATTTTGAGGATTGTGAAAAGTAAGAGAGGAAGTAAAGGCATCTCCAGTAAGGTTGTAGACTATTCCAGACTGGGTTCTGTCAGGCGTTCGGAGATACCCTCTGACATTAAGAGATTAGGGGCTCTTGGCCGTCCTGAACAGCGGGATATGAAGTTTGAAATGCTCGAGAGACTCTCAGGAAAACAATATTATCCCCATACGATGCTTGGAGCTCAGATGTTACTGGACGACTGCCTGCTTCGAGGGGGATATATTGAGATTCTTGGAGAACAAGGTTACGACATAATTCTTCATACAGGGATATATACAAGCAAAGGACACTATCCCATTTTCGCGGTTTTTGAAGCATGTCTTCGAAATGGTCATTACTTTAAGGGTTTTTTCCCTGATGGCTACAAGGCACTGTGCAAGTATATAGCACTTCCACGTTATAGGTGTGATTTGGAAGCTAATTAGTTATTTGAAATTCTGGAAGTTTTTGAGGCTAATAATGAAAATTACAGAAGCATTTGCAAAATTTTGTGCCAAGCAAACAAATATTCAATGGTCCGTATCGTCTTTCAGCCCCGATGGTGAACTTGTTGTTAGCCTGTGGGATCAGTTTTTTGAAAAACGCAGCAAGAATACGATGACTTATGTAGATCGTGTTACTCGTTGGAATGGCTTAGGCAATAAAGAATTTAGAAGAAACATAGATCACGCATATCGAAATAATATTAAAGTAAGAGCAATTATTGCTAAAACAAAACGGCCTGACGTTGTTGAGGCTGGCGGTGCTGCAAGTAGTTTGGGTAACACCTTCCATCCAAAAGAGAAATGGATTGGAGATATAATATTATGGAATGGTGATGATTTTGAAATCGAATTCAAATCTGAGTGAAGGGACATTTTTTTTCAGGCTATGTATTTTGAGCACTGTTAGCCAAAGAGATATCGCCCCTTGTCAGTAATAGAATGCTCTGTAGATCTTTTCTCCCGCTAAAGAGCTTTCTAATAGATGTATAAGATGTGTTGTATCCAGCATGATACAGCACCTCTGAAAGTGGAAG
>CBDEWF010000158.1:0-6990 GCA_965243775.1 Sansalvadorimonas sp. | reverse complement strand
ACAAGAAATCTCGATGAAGACAAGCACGAGGTGGGCAAGAGAAACACGCAGAAGATAGAGCGAAAGAACCTGAATTTCAGAACGTGGATCAAGCGTCTGGCCCGTAAGACTATCTGTTTTTCCAAGTTAGAAAAGATGCACGATATTGTCATCGGAATGCTGATTAACAAGGTCGAGTTCAGTAGGGATATTTACGCATGAAACACACATTTGACCCACTACCAACTATTGATACGATCACAAGTATGATCAAGTCGTATTTTGGCGCGCAGCTGCAGGGCATTATGCTCTATGGCAGTCGTGCCAAGGGCACCCATAAGCCAGAAAGTGATTATGATCTGGCAATCATGTGTGACCAAAATATTTCTGGAGATGTGCGCTGGGAACTGGCGCAGAACTTGGCTGCAACCCTTAATCACGATGTGGATCTGGTAGATCTCTGGCAAGCACCCACTGTGCTGAGAAAAGAAGTTGTAGAAAATGGGGTGTGGCTGTATCAGCGGGACAAAAGTTTCTGTGATGAGTTCATAACCCATACCTGGTCGCAATACCAGAATCTAAACATGGAAAGACGCGATATACTCGCAGGCATTAAACAGAGGTTGAGACAACGCAATGGATGATGTTCTCCTAAACAAGGTCGCTATTATCAACCGCTGCCTTGACCGTATTCGTGAAGAATACAAAGGTTTTGAAGACCAGTTCGCGACCAATTTTACCAAGCAAGACTCTATCATTCTCAATATCCAGAGAGCCTGTCAGGCCACTATCGATATTGGCAACAGAATTCTTGCCTTGCAGAAAGCCTCAGCGCCCCAGGAGTCCAGAGAAATCTTTGAAGAACTTCAGAACCGCCAGCTTATCTCTCCAGAACTCTCTCACAGCATGAAAATGATGGTGGGGTTTCGAAATATAGCTGTGCACGAGTATCAAAGGCTGGACATTAATATTCTTAAAGCCGTGATAGAAAAGCATCTGGACGATTTACGCGAGTACGGTGAAACAGTGCTGGCAGCCCACCTAAACGAATGAGTGGCATGAAATGTTCCCATGTTCACTCGCTCATGGGACATGCATTTGACAGCTAAACTGTAATGGTTCTACCTTTGCCTTCTGAAAAACTGATATTTTTTTCGTAAAGCTCTGCATACCCCGTACAATTCATCAATTTTCTCCTGATTCTGTTTTTCATAATGGCAAACTCTTACGGTCAGACTTGGTGGGGCGAGCAGTGGCTTGCGGCATTCAACGGTATTGATGATACCAACCGGCTCCCCAGAGGGCGGCGCTACGCAGGTAACGGTTCGGTTACGGCTATCGAGATTAAGGGCACAATAACCAGGGCGGATGTACAGGGGAGGCAGCGCCGACCTTACCGGGTCACGGTCAGCCTGCCAGGTTTTACCACCAAAGAAAAAAACAACATTCTGGAAACAGTCAGTAGCCATCCCGCTGTGCTCGCCAGGCTTTTAAATCGCCAGTTACCTGAACAAACACTGGAGCTACTGACCAGAAAAAATATTTCGCTCTTCCCCCGCAGTTGGCAAGATATGTCAGCGACGTGTTCCTGTCCCGACTGGGCCATGCCCTGCAAGCATATCGCTGCCATTATTTATTTAATGGCCAATGAAATTGATAAGAACCCTTTTCTGGTGTTTGAACTCCATGGAATGGATCTTATCAGCGCCATGGAAAAACAGTCCGGCGTTTCTCTCACGGGCTTTGATACTCCACCACACTATTTTGATGGCTGGCATCGGGAACCGGTCATTCAAAACTGGCAACTACCGGCTGTCCCGGCTTTCGAGAATCTGGATCTCACCACTATTAAGCCATTGAGTGAGCGCATTTTCCGAATACTGGGAAGTAAACCACTGTTCTATCAGAAAGACTTCCGTGACGTTATGGCCAGTCTTTATAAACGAACGGCCCGTTGCGCCCTTCAGTTTGATAAAGACAGTTCCGACAGACAAACAGAAATTACCCGGTTTAATCGCCTCTCTTTGATCATTGATGAAAATGGACACTTTTCAGAGATCGAAAGTGAAGGGAGTCTCGAGCTTCCGGCAATAAGAAACGCAACAGAGTGGGGCTGGTTCCTGAGATCGCTGGATACCAGTGAACAGCCAGAAACCACACGACACTATCATCATGCTTTAATGTGGCGACAGATCTATCGTCTGGCCATAAGGCTGACTTGCCAGCAGGCATTTATCCCGACTGTTTATCAGCAGTCAGAAGATAAAACCCTGATTCACTGGCACCCTGCCTTAATGAGTGATCAGGTAAAATCCCTGCTGGAAGAGCTGTATTCTCTCTGCCCACCAGACCTTGTACTGCTCGCCCATAAGCCAAAACGACGCAAAACATATCTGAACCACTATGCCGACGGAAAAACACAGGTTGATACCGCACTGCATAGTTTGATCAGCCTGTTTACAAAATCGGCTCTGGTTCAGTCCCCCGGGCAACTCCAGGTGCAGGATATCTGCCAGCTCTTTTTTGGTGACACACCATGCCGGTTTGACAGTTTTGAGACGTTGGAATATCCCAAGGTCATCCGGAACTGGCTGAACAGGTTAACTCTCGGTGAACGCAAGCATCGACTGCACCTGATCGTTGAAGAGCTTCCTGATAACACTGCAAACAATGAAGAGCTATCAATCAATGTTCAGGTCGAGCAGAATGGCTCTATTCAGCCCCTGACGACCCTGCTTACCGGTTCAGAACTGTCCTCTACTCAGGTCAGCGTTCTCACCGACCTTGCCCTGCTCGCTGATTACCTTCCGGATGTGGAAAAGCTATACAGTGGAACTGACCAGAGCCACCAACCTCGCCTCTATTACACTCTGGAGGCTTTTACCCCGCTTTTCCTGAAAACTCTGCCCGCCCTCAATATGCTGGGAATACAGCTGGTTCTCCCGAAAAGCCTGCGCAATCTGGCTTATCCTCAGTTGAGCCTGACCCTTTCATCCAGTGACGGCGATAAACCGGTCAGTTACCTCAATATCGACCAGCTACTCCGCTTTAACTGGCAAGTCGCTATCGGTGATAAAAGAGTATCAGCTCATGAGTTTATGGAACTGGTCAGTGGTGCTTCTGGCCTGGTCAAAATGCTGGATCAGTATGTCATGCTGGATGATGCCCGGCTGCAGCAACTTCTGAAGAAACTGACTGACTTGCCAGAGTCCCTTTCCCGGGCCCAGCTTCTAAAAGCCGGTCTATCCAAAGAGCTGGAAGGTGCCCGGGTCGACCTTTCTGCCAGTGCAGAGGAACTGTTTAACCAACTGCTTAGAGGTGAACCCGCACCGCGCCCAGAGAACCTTCAAGCCCAGCTTCGCCCTTATCAGCAAAGAGGCTTCGAATGGATGGCGCAAAACGCCCGTATTGGTTTCGGTTCACTACTTGCTGATGATATGGGCCTGGGGAAAACGCTTCAAGTGATTACCCTGCTTCTGCATCAGAAAGAGTCCGGTCAGCTTGATAAACACAAAGGGCTGGTTGTCGCTCCTACTTCCTTGTTAACTAACTGGCGCAAGGAGCTGCAGCGTTTTGCTCCCGATCTTAGTGTACAGGTTTACCACGGTCAGCAACGATGCCTGGAGACCGACAACCACGATGTAATTCTGACAAGTTATGGCCTTGTTCGCTCGGACAGCGCTACTCTGGGCAAACCACGCTGGCGAACACTGGTGATCGACGAGGCCCAGAATATTAAAAACCCTGACAGCCTGCAGACCAAGGCCATCAAGAAACTGAAAGCGGATATTCGTGTTGGCCTCAGTGGTACGCCGGTGGAGAATCGCCTGCGGGAATACTGGAGCCTCTTTGACTTTACCAACAAGGGATACCTGGGAACCCAGAAGCGCTTCTATGATGAGTTTGCTTCCCCCATAGAAAAGGATCGTGACCAGAACAGCCTGCAAACCTTCCGTAAGATAACAGCGCCTTTTATTCTCCGTCGCTTGAAAACGGACAAGAACATCATCAGCGATTTGCCAGAGAAAGTCGAAAGCAACCGCTACTGTAACCTGAGTACAAAACAGGCCTCTCTGTACCAAAGTACAGTAGACACCATTATGGAAGATCTTCAGTCCAGTGAAGAAGGCATTGAGCGCAAAGGCATTATTTTCAAGTTACTGAACGCCTTAAAACAGATCTGCAATACACCGGCACAGTTTCTCAACCATGAACAGAGTGAACCCTCTGAATCCGGCAAACTGGCTACATTCCTGGAAGTCATAAGGGAAGCGACAGAGTCTGGTGAGAAAACTCTGGTCTTTACTCAATATACGACTATGGGAGAGCTACTGGTCAAAAGCATCCAGCAGGAGCTGGGGCAGAACGCACTATTTCTGCATGGAGGTCTGCCTCGCAGCAAAAGGGATAAAATGGTTGATGCGTTTCAAAACGATCCGCTGTCCCGAATATTCATTCTTTCACTCAAGGCTGGCGGTACCGGGTTAAACCTGACAGCAGCCAGCCAGGTTATCCACTATGACCTCTGGTGGAATCCGGCTGTAGAAGCTCAGGCCACAGACCGCGCCTACCGTATAGGCCAGAAGAAAAGCGTCCAGGTTCACAGGCTCATTACAGAAAATACGTTCGAAGAGAAGATCGACGCGATGATTCAGAGCAAAAAGGAGCTGGCTGAATTAACCGTAGCCAGTGGTGAGCAGTGGTTATCAGAACTCTCAAATGATGATATCCGGCAGCTGGTTTCACTGTAGCGTGAAGTGCTCACTAAAAGCTGACCACTTTCCTGCGACGCAGCTCAAATAAACACCGTGCCGTGGCCCTGACATCAGCCAAAGCATCATGGGCATTATCAAAGGTCTGGCCAAACAGATAGTTGTGAAGCTCCTCCAGTCTGGGCCACTTGTAACCGTAGGGTCCGGGGATTTTGCACAGATCTGTACTCTCTTTCATGGTACAGATCTGACGATTCCTGGCCCCGGCTTTCATGCTGGCTCTGATCAGCTCAGCGCCAAGCACCTTGTGGTCAAAACTGATGTTATGGGCCACCAGCACGCGACACCGGTTATATTCTGTCAGGAATTTATCAAGCGCCTGATGAATGGGCACACCTTTCGCCATGGACTCTTCCTGACTAAATCCGTTATCAATCCAGAATTTCTCTGTTGGCATTGTCCAGCCATCGGGCTTTATCAGCTCGTTGTATTCTGTCATTTCATGACCATTGTCGTCGAATACAAGATAGGCAAGCTGAATAACTCTGGGCCAGTTTTCAACATCTGACATGGGAGCTTTCCAGTTTCGCGGCAGGCCAGTGGTTTCAGTATCAAATATCTGGATCATGTGATTGTTTCCATCTTCCAATTCACACACTGTCCCTTTATACCACAATGCTATTTTCTACTCTCTTATCTCCAGAAATAGTGTAACTGCCGCTCTTCAGCAACCAGGTTTGCGACAACAAACTCTGAACTCGGGAAAAGCGTTTTGAACGGCACTGGAAATCAGGAGCACCAACCAAAAGAGTACATTAACCAATTTTTAACCTGGTCGGTTACTTGATCGCAAACCAGCGATTTTCAAGGAAGGTGTCGCCTCAACTTACAATTTTATATATGCCATGCCCTTATGACTCAATCGGTAGGTCTGTTTCGGGCTATTCGGGCGCTCAGGGTAGCTCATCATAATCAGCTCACTTTCCAGTGCCGGACTCAAATAGCTTTTTCGAAAGCTCGGTCGGTGTTTCAGCTGCAGCCTCTCCATCAGTTCTTTTGAACTCAGAGCCTGCTCACTTGCAGAGAACAGCACAGTCAGCAACTTTTTAACTTGATCGGTTACTTGGTCGGTTACCTGATCGTTAGCTTGCGTATTGTGCATCCCAGCTAGCGGCTCTGATGCCAAGGCTTCCGTTAAAGCCTGTTCCAGCGTTCTCAACATAAACGCAATAAAAGGAGTTGCATCACAGGCTTTATCAGATTCACGCAGAGCTGAATAATAATCATCCTGTTGCTCCTTGATCAGAGTTTCCACCGGCAAATAGGCCAAAGCAGACCGCCAGCGGGACAGTATAAGGGTCTGCCAAAACCTTCCTAACCGGCCATTACCATCCGAAAATGGGTGAATAAACTCAAACTCATAATGAAAAATACAACTGGAAATCAATGGGTGAACATCATTGGTCCCCAGCCAGGCCAGCAATTCGCCTACAAGGCGAGGAACCTGTGATGCCGGAGGTGGCATATGGACAAGTTGGTCTTCACGGTATATTCCAACGCCACCAGAACGCCAACTCCCTGCTTGCTCTGTTAAACCGAACATAAGCAATTTGTGGGTTTGAAGAAGATCCTCTACCCGTGAGGGCACCAAGTCTGCCAAGGTATCGTAAGCCGCAAAGGCATTCTGCACTTCCTGAATTTCCTTAGGGCTACCCAGCACACGCTTACCATCCAGCAGTGCTGTCACCTGCTCAACCGTCAAAGTGTTGTGTTCAATGGCAAGGGATGCCTGAATTGTGCGAACCCGGTTACCTCTACGCAGTTGAGGTGTAAGTTCTGAAGCCTGCCCGGCACTGTAGCGCCCCAACATCTCACTAATATTGACAACTGCTGTCAGTATTTCACTGGTAATCGTAAATGGTGGCTGATATACGGGCATGATGAAAGGTGACTATTCCTATATGTTCCTTCTACCTTACTACAGAGTCTCATCAAGAAGGTGAAGATTTCTGCCTACTCGCTTCAAGTCACGGATAGCTGCTTGTTTTGTGGCAATCTTCAAGGGTCTGTCTCGGTCGACAAAGCTATCCAAAATATCCCCAACAGAGCGCTTGGTATGGGTAAACTCAAGAGTGCCAAAAGGGGTTTTGTACTCACCTTTGCGTCCAGTGGTCATGATCGTTAGCCTGTCTATGGGAATCTGCGAAATCGGGATAGGGTGGAGCCTCACGGCTCCACTCCTCCCACAACACCCAGCGTACGGGTCCGTACTGGGCGTTTCGGCCAGTTGAGCGTCTGC
>CBDEWF010000157.1:0-40409 GCA_965243775.1 Sansalvadorimonas sp. | reverse complement strand
CCTGCATATTCTCACCCTGTCCCCCGGCTGCCATTATCCTTTACACACCTTTCCCTCCTGTGCTAGAAGCAGTCTCAAAACCAATGGCACTGACTTAAGGGCCACCCCCTTACCAGACAAGGCTTGCCAGAGGGAGAACGATTTTCTACATCGTTCTTTTGTTAGTTATTTTGACTTTCTGGTTTCCTTTTTTTGGAACTTGAATGTGAGGTTTAAAGTCTCGGTAATTAAGATTATTTCAAACATTTGTCTGTAAGGTCGAGTGTGTCTGTAGGCCGAGCGCTTGGAGAAAGTGCCTGAGGGCCTCTCTTGGTTCAGTCAGAATGTTTGTAAGTCGAAATGCAATGAATTTAGTAACCAAGTGGAGAATATTATTATGATGCCCAAGCAACCCGCTCATTCATCTGGGGCTATGACTTATCGTCAATTTGAAAGTGACAGTGACAATGAAGAAATCGATCAGCAGTCAAGAGGGCGAGTAAGAGGCAGGTCGCGGTCGCCATTAAGAGGCGAGCCGGTAAACGCTGATCCATTATCTGAAGAGCATAAATCACATACAAAATATAAATTGAGGGCGAAAGAAAAAAGAAAAATGATAGAGGAAAGAAGAATTGAAGCGGAAAGAGTGAAGAGTAATACTTCGCTTATTTCAGGTAGTCAATCTTCACCCGGTCTAAGTAATGAGGCCAGGTTAGGGTTGGGGGAGGATTTCTATAAAGCATGTGAAAATGGAAATATAAAGGTTGCCAATGATGTTTATTTTAAAGCTGCTAGAGGAAATAGCTTAGGCTTAATATCACTTCATATTAATGCATTAGATATGATCAAAAAAAGGGGCTTTCTCAGGTTGGCAGATGAAAGTGAGGGGTTGAAACAGAAATAGCCTTCAGGCAAAGGTTGATTTGAACGGATCAACATTTCTGAAGGATCAGGCATGTCTACAACGCCCTCACTGCGTCCTATGTTCTCATTTCCCGGCTGGGTAATCGACCATTGATATTAATTGGGATGAATCTGTGGCTAAGAGGGATGGTCGCATACAGCAGTTCAGATGCATTACAGAACCCAATGGGTAAAATAGAATTACCGTGCTGGAGCCGGCTTTGGAAATTATGCTTCACTGATTTAAGGGACGGTGTTCCCACTGTGGGGACATTGAAACAGTCACGCCTCCCGGGTTGGCTCCCAAAGCGCAGGCTACTGAACGGCTGAAGCAACATGAGTCATCTCTGCCGCTATATTGAACAAGATTCCTGGAACACGGCCAGGCGCTGCGGATAAAGAGATATTGATGAAAACTCTGCCAGCCCCTGACCTGGATAACATACGAGCCCTGTTGATTGATGAGAAATCCATTGGTAAAGGACACCATTACCTGACTGTTGTTCTGAATGCTGATACGGGCGAAACCCTGTTCCTTGGTGAAGGCAAGCGAAAAGCCACCCTGGACCAATTCCTCAGCCGCTTAACTCCGGAACAAAAGTCTCGCATTGAATGTGTGGGTATAGACCGTGGTGGTAGCTACAAAGCGTCGGTCAGGGAGCACCTTCCTGACGCCGATATCGTTTACGACAAGTTTCACATTATTGCCAATTACAACGATGTCATAGATAAAATCCGTCGTCGGGAATGGAGGCAGGCTGAAGTTGATGATAAGCCTTTCATCAAGGGGCAGCGCTTCAATTTGTTCAGGAACCCTGAGAACCTCACCCCCAAGGGAGAAAGCTGTCTGAAAGAACTGTTGGCTATGAACGAAGACCTGTACCAAGCCTACACCCTGAAGGATATGCTCAAGCAGCTCTGGACGTACACTTACAAAGGTTGTGCCAGTAAGTTTCTCGACAGGTGGATCGAGCTGGCCACAGAAACAGGCATTGGCGAACTCAGGCGGTTTGCCAAAGGGTTGGATCGGGCCAGAGAAGGACTCCTGTCATACTGTCAGCACCGAATAACCAGTGCAAAAATTGAGGCCTTTAACGGTGTGATCAAACGTATTGTCTACAAGGCTTGTGGCTATAACGACCTTGAATATCTGTATCTGAAAATCCGGCAGGAGGCTCAGATATGATCTGCCAACCTGAGAAAGCCCCCAAAAAAAAAGGTGGGGAATATATAATTGAGTTTATTTCTTTGTATTACTTATTAAGCGGCTTTGGAACTTTACGATTTAATTCGGATGATATTGAATGGAACACAAATGCGGTTAAAAAAATATATAAAACATATAAGGAGCTACTAAATGATGATGCTCTCAGTACAATCCGTGGAGATATGTTCTTCTTCTCACTACGTCGTGCTATCGCTAGCTCTATAATCCTCAGGGAATATCTGAATATGCAGCTATCTATTCCATCGCAATGCGCAATTCAGTGTATTTTTCCTACTCCATATCAATTTTCGGGATGTTCTGTTGATCGGGATGAAGCGAAGAAAGTGTGTCGGTATTTTGATAGCGTTGAAAATCTGTCCAGGTTGATTTTAGCCAAATGTGAGAGTGATATTGAAGAATATGAGCCTCAGCTCAAAGAGGATGAAGTAGATGCGTTTTTTAAGAAACATCCGCTCGAACTCTTAAAAGACGAGTCAACAGGTGATAAAGAATTTTTAGAATCCTATATCCATCATCTGACAAGGCAGAGGAATGCTTCTGATCTTGAAGACGATGATTTACTCAAGCTTTTTAATAAAAGCGTGTGAAGATAATGTGTCTCTGTCTCAGCTAAATCATAAGGTAGACCACTTTTTCTGGTACTTATGACTGACATTCTTTGATGTCGAAGGAGTTATAAAAAATGGAGGGAACTGATTGTTGCGGTCCTTTTTATCATAGGGGTTCAGATTCAGATTCTGACGTAGAGTCCATGGATGTGGAGGCGCGTCAGCGCAGTCGTTCACGCTCACCAAGGGGTTCCCGGGATGTTTCCCTAAGTTCGGAGGGTGCGAGAGCAGGTTTACGGACAGCGGGGAACAAACGAAGAACTAGGAAAGCAAAACCAATGATGGCGAATGAGGTTGCAGCAAAGAATTTTATGAGTTCTTTGGGAGTGGCGGCTGAATTGCCAGGTTCGCATCAGAAACCGGTTGATGCTTCAAAGCTTGCAGAAGAATTTGAATCCGCATTTCGCAGTAAAAACGTAGTTCAGGCTGAAGAGAGTGCCAGGCAGATGATAAAAGCTGGTGTTAGGTACAAGCTGCAGCCGGACTTGATGAGGAAATGTTATCAGGATGAAAATGAAAATAATGATCATTTGATTCATTTGCTTTTCATGACTTCCGGGTTTGGTGTTCTTCAAGATCATACTATCGATGATTTTCTTCCAAAGTACTCTCTTGAATCGTTTTTTCAGAAATATTCTTATGATGAAATTAAAGGTGATCGAAAGTTTTTTGGTAATCATGGAAGATGGTATACAAGATTTTTCAATGAGTGGGATGATTATGGATATCTGTATATTATTCAAAATTATGTTTTAGGCACTGATAATAAGATTCATCCTTTTACATCTTTTATGTCGAAATTTTCTCAGGCTGAACTCTTCTTGAAACACCCTCAGGGTGTATATGAGTTTTATAAGGATCAAATTGCAGATTCGGATTTTTTAGATGTGCTAAAAAACGATCTTGTAGAGTACTTATGTATAGCCACTATCATGAAAAAATTTGTTGAAAAACAATTGTTAAATAAACAATATGTAACGACTTTTATGTGGCCTAGCAGCCTGTCGGACTTAACCCACAAATCAAGGTAGAATAATACCTCCAGCTGTAGTGACATCAGAGCCTCATGAATAAATGGACATTCAAACCCATTGATCGGGATACCCCGGATCTTTTTCCGGCCAGTGTTCAGGATTATTTGCCCGAAGACCATCTCGCTCGCTTTGTCGTGGATGTTGTTGAACAGTTGGATCTGTCAAAGTTGCTCAAATCTTACCGAGGCTCAGGTTCCAAAGCCTGGCATCCGGCTATGATGTTATCCCTATTATTTTACGGCTATGCGACGGGTGTCTTTTCCAGTCGCAAGCTGGAAAAGGCCACTTACGACTCCCTCGCTTTCCGGTTTATTTGTGCCAACCAGCATCCTGACCATGACAGCATTAACGCTTTTCGCAAGCGTTTTCATGATGAGGTTGGCGATATCTTCGTCCAGATTCTGCTCATCGCCAAAGAAGCAGGCTGGTTAAAACTGGGCCATGTCAGTCTTGATGGCACCAAGATCAAAGCTAACGCCAGCAAGCACAAGGCATTGAGCTACAAGTATGCCTGTCAGCTCGAAGAGCAGCTGAAAAAAGAAGTGGCCGATCTGATGAGACTGGCAGAAGAAGCCGACAACACCGGTTTGCCGGATGGCCTGTCTATCCCCGAAGAGATCCAGCGACGGGAAGATCGGTTGTCAGTCATTGCCAAAGCCAAAGAAGAAATTGAGCGCAGGGCAGATAAACGCTTTCAGCAAGAGCAGGCCGAGTACGAAGAAAAAATGGCTAAACGCCAAGAGCGTAAACACCCGGGCAAGGAACCCAAACCGCCAGAGCCGGGAGCCAGAGACAAGGATCAGGTCAATCTGACAGACGACGAATCCCGTATCATGCCCACCTCCGGTGGTGCCTTCGAGCAGGCTTACAATGCCCAGGCGTCTGTGGACGTTGATAGCGGTTTGATAGTGACACGTCATGTGACGCAGGCCCCGAATGACAAAAAAGAAGTTGAGCCGACACTTGGGCAATTACACATACTGGCTCCGGTTCTTGGCAAGGCCAGTGGGCTTCTGGCTGACACTGGTTATTTCAGTGAAGCCAATGTCTCAGCTGTGGATAAAGAAGAGCTGACCCCCTACATCGCTATAAAGCGGGATGAGCATAACCTGCCCCCTCTGCAGCGCTTTCAGCCTGACCCGCCGGCACCGGATGATGAAGCCAGTGCTCTGGAATGGATGCGCTGGCGTTTGCAGACCCAAGAAGGACGAGACATTTACAGCCGTCGAAAATGCACAATAGAGCCAACCTTCGGAATCCAGAAGGATGCGATGGGGTATCAGCGTTTTCTGGTTAGGGGGCTGGAAGCCGTCTCGAAAGAGTGGGATCTGGTGTGTTTGGCGTTTAACTTGCGGCGGATGTTCAGTCTGAAGCAGGCTAATGATGAAGCGTGGCTGGCTCTGGTGCTTTATTGGTTTGCAGTCAGCTTCTATTGTGCGGCTTTACAGCGACAAAGGAAAAAATCCTTTGTTTGACATGGCTGGCCTCAGAAGCCAGATCGGGGCTTCTGAGGTCAATATGATCAAAAATTATTCAGTGTGGCTTGAGGATGCCAGTCCGACAGGCTGCTAGTGCCGGAAAGCTCTAATATCTATACCGCCTCAGATATGCTCAGATCTATCTGCCCAAGCCATCAAGAGTAGTAGCAAGGATGCAGGCAGATCACTGTAAATCTTTCACTCTAAGCGAACAGCAACGTAATGAACTTCAAGATATCGTTCGCAAGCGCAGCAGCACTCAGGCATTTGTGCTCAGAGCCAAAATCATTCTGGCCGCTGAACAAGGTTTGAGTATCAGGGCTTCGGCTCTGCAACTGAGTTGTAACCGGGGGACTGTGACTCTCTGGCGTAAGCACTGGGTTGAGCGTTCTGATGACATGTCAGCGATGGAGCGATTGCAAGAGGCTCCAAGACCTGGAGCACCGCCCAAATTTAAAGCAGAGCAAGTCTGCCAAATTATGGCTCTGGCTTGTGAAAAGCCGGAAAATCATGGCTATATCTTGAGTCACTGGTCACAGAATGCACTGGCCAAAGCGGCCATGGATAAGAACATTGTTGAATCCATTTCACAACGCCAGGTCGGCCGATTTTTAAAATCAGGCCGATATTCGCCCCGATAAAGTCCGGGGCTGGGTAGATACCCCCAAAGACGAGGCTTTTGATGAGCGCTGTGCGGATGTCTGTGAGACTTACCAGCTAGCTCCGGCACGAGCAGAAAACAAGATTCACACCATTTCCTTTGACGAGAAGACAGGGATTCAGGCTCTCGAGCCAGCATCACCAGGTAAATGCGTGAAGCCTGGGCAGGTCGAAAAAAGGGAGTTTGAATATGTGCGTCATGGAACACAGGCCCTGCTGGCAGGCATGAATGTCGCGACGGGAAAAATTCTGCCCCTGGTCAGTGAGACACGCACTGAACAGGATTTTGCGCTCTGGCTGGAGATAATGATACTCAGCGATCCTGAGGCCCGGGGTTGGCATATCGTTGCTGACAATCTGAATACGCACATGTCGGAGGCCGCTGTTCGATTCGTGGCTGCTATAGAGGGTACATCTGAGGAAGAGCTTGGTATCAAAGGCAAATCCGGGATATTGAAATCCATGCAAAGCCGGTCGGCCTATCTCTCAGACTCGTCCCACAAGGTCGTGTTTCACTACACACCCAAGCACGCTTCCTGGCTTAACCAGATTGAGATTTGGTTTTCCATACTGGTGAGGCGATTCCTCAAGCGCAGTGGCTTTGTCTCGAAAGAAGACTTAAAAAACCGCCTCCATGGTTTCATCGACTTCTTTAATGAAACCATGGCTAAACCGTTCAAGTGGACTTACAAGGGGAGACCACTGCGAGCATGATGGCGTGGTCTTTTGAGCTATGCGGCACTAGAGATAATGCCTCTGTCTCGAAATATGTTATAGATGCTAGCGGTGTAAAAGTGGTGGTACGCCATTTGGATATTATTATTCGGCTGTTGGGGATGTTGATAAATGAGGATTTTATGGTTGCAGACGAATGTATTTCGAAATTGCCAGAAGGTGAATACATGCAGCCATTAGAAAATGCTTTACCTCCTTCGCCTGGAATAATAAATCAAGATAATGCTTGGGAATACTATACCGCTGTTTTCAAGGATGACTTGTATGCTCAGGTGATGGTTATGGGGCAGGGCTTACGCATCAGCTGAACATAGAATGAACGGGTGTTCAGAGTGCTGGTCAGTTCTGGAATCAGGCAGCAGTCTCCACAGCCCAGGTCAGCCATTGCTACCGGCCGATCAATGAAAACCTGCTTCAGTTTTTTACTGGCTTCACGGATCAGCTCCCTGTGCCCCATAAGGTTATTGCTTAACACCAAACGGTAGCTTTGCCACTGTCGTTCAAACAGGTTTACCTTCTGCCTCTCGCTCATGGACTCTGATCCTTGGCCAGCAAGGGGTTGCTCTGGACATGCTGGCTCCTGCCATCATCGGCAAAAGTAGTCTTACGTCCCATCCGGGTACGAATCATGGAAACGCCGATGGCCAAGGCTATGGTAATCCAGGACAGCCACATGAAAGGGAGGTAGCTCAGGGTCGTGACCCCAAGAATTCCAGACATATAGGTACCGTTGTCACTCCAGGGCACCATGCCTGATGTCAGGGTGCCACCAAACTCGGTATTGCGTGACAGAAGTCGCCGGTCAGCCTTTTGCTGATCATAGTTTTTTACCATCAGTTTTGGCGTCAGAATCAATGAAACATACATGGCGCTACCCAGCAGGTTGCCGAGGAATGCCATCAGCAGCGTGCAGTTGGTCAACCTTGACTCATTGGTGATATATCTTTCCAGCCGATTGGCAAGAAGCTTGACGACCCCCACCTTGACCAGCAGACTGCCAAAGCCCAGGCCGAATATAATCATGGCCACTGAAGTCATGATGGATAACATGCCTCCCCGGCTTAACAGGCTGTTAATGAATATCTGGCTGGATTCAACAGGTGGTACTTCCCAAATACTGTGTAGAGCTGCAATCATGGAGTTATCCTGAAACAGCACTGCCCAGACAATGCCTGCTACAGAGCCAAAAGTAATCACTGGAAATGCCGGCTGGTGGAATGCCAGCAGTAGAAGAACAATTGCCGGTGGTATGAAACAGTACAGGCTGATATCAAACCGCTCCTTCAGTAGCAGCATGATTTCATTGATATGGGCAAAATCATGCTGACCGCTGTAGCCACTGCTGGCGATGGCAAACATGATGAGTGTGATCAGGTAGGCACTGGAACTGATGGGCAACATGCCTTTGATATGTGCCCTGATCTCTACGTCTGACATGGATGCTGCCAGCAGAACACTGTCAGACAGGGGGGACAGTTTGTCACCAAAGTAGGCACCGGAAAGGACTGCTCCGGCAGTAAGAGCCGGAGGAATACCCAGACCGTCGCCAATACCCATCATGGCAATCCCTGCCGTGCCTGCTGCTCCCCAGGAGGTTCCTGTGCAGAGTGCGGTTATAGAACAGATGACTAGTGTCGTAGGCAGGAAGAAGGTCGGATTTATTGTTGCCAGTCCATAATAGATGATGCCCGGGACAATACCCCCGGCAATCCAGGAACCAGTCATGGCTCCCACGGAAAACAGGATCAACAAGGCCGGCATGCCTTCAAACACACCGAAGGCTGCAGCTTCTTCCAGCTCCCGGTAGCGGTAACCCAGTTTCAGGCCCAGGGCAATAACCAGAAACCAGCCGAAAAACAGAGCCAGTACAACAGGAAGATCCAGAAAGGTGGTAAACGAGCAGGCCATGCCCAGAAATACCATAAGGACAATAACTGCCTGAAAAGGAGATGGTAACGGACACTTATTGTTCATAATGACCCCCCTTCCCCCTTTCTTTTATCTTCGGCCCAGCCCATCAGACAGGCCCTGCCCCCGGGCATACAGTATTGGGAATGGAATGACTTCCCGCCACCCCGGTTGAGAAGAATGTCAGAAGTTCTGTGGCAGGTTGTCAGGAATACTGGTCAGAATCAGAGGCTATGTACTCATAGGGCATATAGCCAGGATTCTGGTTGATGGCTGCTTGCAGATCAGAATACAGATAGGCCGGCTTTTTCCATAAACACTTTCAGAGCTTGCATGCCGGGCAGGGAATTACCTTTGTGGCCGAGTTCCGGACTCCAGACACAGATTGACATCTGGCCAGGGAGTACGGCCACAATACCGCCACCAACGCCACTCTTGCAGGGCAGGCCTACCCGGAAAGCAAATTCACCGGCTTCATCGTAGGTGCCGCAGGTCATCATCAGGCTGTTGATACGGCGAGCCCGTTTGGGAGTGACCACTTCCCGCCCCTGCACCGGGTCAACACCACCATTGGCCAGGAACCTGCTTGCCCGAGCCAGGTCGAGGCAGCTCATGTTCAGGGAACACTGGTAGAAATAGAAATCCAGCACCTGGGCGATGGGGTGGTTAATGTTGTTGAAGCTCTTGAGGTAGTAGGTGAGGGCAGCATTGCGCTGACCGTGATCATACTCTGACCGGAAAACATGTTCGTTGTAGTGAAGATCCAGGTTGCCAGACAGACGACGAATATGGTCAAGAAAGTCCTGTTTGGGAGAGTTCAGGTGATCCAGCAGGATATCGCTGATAACCAGGGCGCCGGCATTGATGAAGGGGTTGCGGGGAATACCGTTTTCACTCTCAAGCTGGGATAGAGAGTTAAATGGATTGCCGGATGGCTCGACGCCAACCCGTTCAAAGACCTGCTCACCGGCATAATGCATGGCCTGGCTCAGGGTGAACAGCTTGGAAATACTCTGGATAGAGAAAGACTCTTCGGCATCCCCAACGGTGTAGTCCTGACCATCAACAGTGCAAATCGCCATGCCGAATTTATCACTGGCAACCTGTGCCAGAGCTGGAATATAGTCTGCGGGTTTACCCTTGCCGAAGGATCCTGAAATCGCTTTTGGCAGGGAGTCCAGAATAGTTGCAATATCTGTCATTAATGAACGGGGTATCATATGTGAATCGGGCGGCAAGATTAAGCCTGGCAATGATTGTAATCAAGGTACCGATCCTTGTTTCAAATCAACAAAAGCTATTGAATACTTAATAGTGCCTACTAATTAATCTAAACCATTTTCTCTGCTGTGCTTTATAGCACTCCAGTTGCATTGGCCCAGCTGAGTAGGTAATATGTGCGCCGCCATTGACGATGGCTGTGCGCTTCGTCAGGCAACCATGAGCTGAATTCAGCCTCAAGCTGTAACTGTATCATTGCCTCATGAGACAAAAAGTTCGGCGAGTAGTGCAGCCTGGTAGCGCACCACATTCGGGTTGTGGGGGCCGGAGGTTCAAATCCTCTCTCGCCGACCATTATGGAAAGCCTGCATAAGAATTGCCGGCTTTTTCTGTTTTATTATGGGGGGCTTTTTCAATCACCTCCGGGTGACAAAAAGACAGCCCTCACCCATGGTTGTCATGTCTGCAGCCAGACCGGGTTGGAATCTTTTCCGTTGTCATGTGTATCTCATGGCTGTTTGCTTTGTCCCAGTACCGGAAACATCGGTATAGTAGGGACAGCCAAATAAAAATAAGAATGGAAAATGAGTGACCCCGTAATTTTACCAAGCCTCTCTTCATCCCTGGATCTAGAACAGGACTTCCCCTTTGCTTCCCTGCTGCAGGTACTTGAATACTGTTTCGATATGCACTGTCACTTTCCAGCTCTTTGTTCCGATGATCAAGTCATCTCGTATTATCAGCTGGATGAAGCCAGCACTGCTTTTGCCGCTTATCTACAAGAATGGGTAAAACCCGGCGAAGAAAAGATAGCTATTACCAGCCGTTGCAGCCTCTTTGGCGCTGTTGCATTCTGTGGTGCTATTCGCGCCGGGGTGTCGGTTGTTTTTCCTGAATCCTCAAGTATTGACCGACAGTCCCATTTCTATAGTGAGCACCGGATACGCCTGCTGGTGGCCATGAACTCCGACATGTTCTGTTCCCGGTACCTGAAACGGTTCTTTACACCGGAAGAGCAGGTTATAACCCTGGACGGACTGGGGCGGATTGAGCGAATAGAAAAGTTCTCTGGCGTTCTTGGTCAGGTGCCTCCTAATGAGTGGCAGAGACCCCAGTCAAACCAGCAACGCAGGCTGGAAATTCTTCGTATGTCCCGAAGTGGTGTGCTGAGTGGTTGCTCACAGCAGGAATTGTTGTCTCAGGTGAAATCACTTTACCGACAGTCGCAATCCTGTGATGATGCCAGCCTTGATCAGGTCAGCAATTTTCTGAAAATTCTGGTGCAGCTTCTGCAGGGGAAACAGATAGAATTCTCAAGAACCGTTCTAAAATAGTGGAACCAAATAACCTAGAGCGTGTCCGTATGGAATAAAGGCAGCACCCAGAAGTCCTCCAGTCAGGGTTATCAATTGCATTTTTGCTGTAACTCTCGCGATTTTTCTCGTCCAGCCCCTCTGTACACGACAATTCCTCACGAGCCCAGTACCAGCCTGGGTTCGAAGAGTAACGCTATAAACTGAAGCGCATCACTGAACCATTGGTCGACGTGGCCGAGTGTGCGCTGAAGCCTGTCCAGTCCGGCTCTGAAGAGGCTCTTGGCCTTCCTGCCGTGTTTCTTGGTGCGAATAGGTTTCTCCTCATTCACCCACTCGCCGGTCTTGTAACACCAGACAAAAGCGATAGCCAGAATGCCCAGTAGCTTTGAGACTCTCTCCAACTTGGTGAGGTGTGTTTTCTCCATGTTAAACCCGCGTCCTTTCAGAGACTGGAACATGGTTTCTATCTGCCACCTTTCCAGGTAGTCCTGAACAGCACGTTCAGGGTCAGCCTGACAAATGAGAGCCATAAGACCTTTCTCAGACCGGGCAGCAGCAAGATAAACTGTATACCCCCACACCTTACGAGCCATCAAGACCAGCCTTTCTCAGACCTGGAATCCGAAGGCAGAACAGCATAGACCAGGTAAACTGTATACCCCCACACCTTACGAGGCTTGCGTATCACCATGTGTTCACCAGCCTTTATGGTGAAGATGCGCCGAACAGGCAGCAGGCGGTTTTGATGCTTGTTGGGTATCTGGGTATTCACTGGAATCCGAAGGCAGAACGGGTGGCCAGTTATATTCGACCAGGTAACCCAGCCATTTCTTTCCTTTGAACTCCCTGTCTGCCATAAGGCGCTCTACTTTCTGGTCAGGGAAGATGTCCAGAAACAAGTTCAGTAGATCAATGCGCTCCTGAGTATTCGAGTTGCCCTTCTTGTCGAGCATGACCCACAACAGGGGTATAGCCATACCTTTGTAGTTAATGGCCAGATAAAGAATGTTGAACTTGGATCGTCCCAGCATCCATGTTGTTCGATCCATGCTGAGCTTCCAAGGCCCTTCGGGGCCAAACAAACACGCTATAAGTTTGGCGAGAGTGACTGTATCGAGGGAGACCTTCTGGAAAAAATTCTGTATACGGCGATAGCAGGACTCTGTTTGAGCAAAACCCGGGAAGTTTGCGGCAAGGCGGGTAAGATTCACTGTTCGCAACTGAATAATGCTGATGACCAAGATGGAAATAAGCTCAAGCCGCGGCTTGCTTAGAGCGAGATATGGCTTAATCTGCTGGGAGAGTGAGCTGGTAATGTCCATGGCTGCTTCCGATGGCTTTTTTTGCACAGCCTTTCATAGCAGCTTTGCTACGTTGCCAGCTCACTTTTTTTGTCGTGTACAGAGGTCCAGCCCTCTTCTCTGTGCTCCCGGGCATTGCGGGCTGGCGCGGCAATGCACCGGTTAAGCTGATAACTGATTAACAGGCCGGGTACACCTCCTATCAGGCTATTGGTGACATTATATCCAGCAAAGCCCAGAGCCGGAGGGATGAAGGTGATGGTTGGAGTTAACAACACCGGGGCGAGAGTGAAAACCACTACTGCTGTTCTCAGGCAGCCCAGTCTGACACCGGCACAGAACAGAATATCAACCGGAAACTTCTGAAAATGGCTGATAGTGGCAAGAATAATTCTTATCAATCGGCTTGCAAAAGAGTGGTGTTGCTTTTGTGGATATTGATAGAGAAATCTATAGCACGAAGGAACATCTTGTCTGAAAGTAGCTGGTTTAAAGGTAACTGATTGATCCTGCATATCCCTGCCTCTGCTGTATTTTTTCTCACTACTGTCCGGTTAAAAAAATCGGAAAAGATCTGAGATGCCTGCCCCTGCTGGTTTGCGGTAAAATAGCGGTTATCTAGACAGCTATTTTAAGAACCCAAAAAGGCAGGCATGAAGCATCATAACAGCGTTTTCCAACAGTTGCTCAAAGTTATCCCTCGCCACCAGTTCCAAAAGGTGGTTGACCGCCATAACGGTGACCACCGGGTAAGAAAATTGTCATGCTGGATACAGCTGGTTGCCATGATGTTTGCCCAACTGGCAGGGCGGATTTCTATCCGCGATTTGGTTGAGAACTTTAACGCCTGCCACAACCATCACTATCATCTGGGCGTTTCCCACATAAAACGCTCTTCGTTATCGGACGCCAATAATCAACGCACTGCCAACATATTCTCAGAGACGTTTTTCTTCCTGCTTCAGAAGGTCAGAAGTCACCTGCCCCGAGGTGCAGCAAACGACATGGTGCGTCTGATAGATTCAACCACGATAGACCTGAATCTCAACCAGTTTGAGTGGGCTCATTTTCGCAAAACCAAGGGAGGTATAAAGCTGCACACAGTTTATGATCCGCACGCAGATACGCCTACTTTTTTTGAGCTGACCACGGCCAAAGTGAATGACCGCAAAGCTGCGCAGAATCTCCCCATCATGGCAGGTGTGACCTATGTTTTTGATCGTGCCTACGATGACTATGGCTGGTACTACGAGATGACCTGTCAGGGCACACACTTCGTAGGAAGAATGAAGACATCTGCGGTCTACAAAGTGGTTGAATCGCGCGAAACCACAGAAGATTTTATCCTTGAAGATCAGGTCATCAGGCTCTCTTCTGACAAGGCGAAAAAGAGCTGTCCAACTGATCTGAGGCGAGTAAAAATTCGCCGGAAAGAAGACGGCAAAACACTGGTGTTTATCAGCAATGATCTGAAGAGAGCAGCCACAGAAATCGCTGCCCTGTACAAATCGCGCTGGCAAATTGAACTGTTCTTTAAGTGGATTAAACAGAACCTCAAGATCAAGCGGTTCATTGGGCGAAGTGAGAATGCCGTGAAAATTCAGGTTTTGACGGCAATGATTGCCTATCTCCTGTTGAGCCTTGCCCAGATCACAACGATCTGCAATTTGTCGCTCCAGCAAATAGCCAGAAGGATTAGTCTTAAACTGGCCCGCCGCTGTTCCTTGCTGGAGCTATTTAGCGATCCGCCAGAGAAAGCCGGAGCCAATTTGCTCCAGAATCAGAGGGTTCTGGAGCTTGGGTATGCTTAACTGGACAGTAGTGATTTTTCCTATGTATTTATAGAGTTTAGGACTTTCGCATTGACAGCCCACAGTGATTACTGATAATCGTCCAGAGATCATTTTTGTTCAGGATAATGCGAAGTACGTCCCGTCCCACTACTGCACGATGCAACTTGCCTATATACATGGGCTTTTTAATCAGCGAACCCAAATCCTCGACTTGCACTCGACTTTCAGAGGTAACAGGCATTTCTCACCACAGCGCAAATCGCTTTTTGCATCGGGAAAACTTTGAACCCATTGATCTTTCCAATGAGGTCAAGGGTTGCCTGATCCTAAAAGGTGGAACCTTGAGCGTTGATGACAGCGTTTCAGACAAGCCATATAGCCAGTATATGGCTCTTGTTGGACACTTCTGGTCAGGTAAGCATCATAGATGCTGTCAAAGGTATCAACCTCATCACTCTCTACTATACCGACCTCTCAGGAAGTCATATGCCAGTCAGCTACAGGGTCTATGACAAATCTGAGAACAAGACAAGAATGACTATTTCCGTGACATGCTGGATGAGGTGTTGGCATGGGGCCTTCAGCCCTCTTTTGTAACCGGTGACTCCTGGTACAACGGTGCTCCTAACTTGAAGAAGGTAAAAAACCACCAGATCGGGTTTATGTTTGCTGTTGAGAAAAACCGAACTGTTTCACTGGAAAAAGGCCAGTGGCAACAAGTTCAAAATCTGGATATATCGGAGAACGGGCTGGATGTGTGGCTAAAGGACTTTGGCAAAATCAAATTGTTTCGGACGCTACTAAAAGACCAGCGGCGCCACTATGTTGTTTACCTGCTGGAGACCGACACCAGCACCTTCCTTCGAAAGGACTTCCTACAGATTCATGACCAGCACTGGCAGATTGAGCAATATCACCGTGCTATCAAGCAGGTCTGTCATATTGAGCACTTTCAGGTTCGCAATGAGCAGCCCATCCGGAATCATATATTTGCTGCTATTTGCAGCTTTGTTCAGCTACAGAAGATGCGAGCGGACAAGGTTATCTCTAATGTTTACCAGCATCAGAGAGATCTATACAAAGATGTCGTTGCAACATTCATCGACAGCTTTGCTAAAGGTAAGGATTATCTCTTCCCAAAATTAGCGGAAGCTGTCAATGCGTAAGTCCTAGAGTTCTGGAAAGTGCAGAAGTTCAGGATGGCTCCACTAAAGTCTAATCCTGTCTGGTTTCGTATAGAAAAAGAAACCAGTCAAAAACGGTGCGAGAGTGCAGGATTTGGTGGTAAAAAAACTTGCAGCTCACTCAGGAAAGAGCACAATACACATGGGCTGGATAGGGTGCTTCGGAGGAAGAAACCCTGGTCGCGAAAGGAACCTGTCTTATGCCCATAGTGCGCAGGCGAAGTCACTGTGTATGGGTAATCACCGTAATCTGCTGTAAATGAGTTTGCCAAATTCGCTACTTTGAACGATTTTCAGTAGCCAGCGGTCTGGTTTTCCCGGTAGAATCGCCCGCTTTTTCAAGAATTCCCCAACAGGCGCGATATTCATGCCCGAAACCCAGACTGAAATTGTTACCGCTTTTGACCAGCTGCCACTGGCGGATGCCGTTCTGCGAGCTGTACGTGATGTGGGTTATGAAACACCATCACCGATCCAGGCTCGCAGTATTCCCCATCTGCTGGAAGGGCGGGACCTTCTCGGTCTGGCCCAGACTGGTACAGGTAAAACAGCAGCATTTGCCCTGCCAGTGCTGTCCAGTATTGATGTGACCAATAAAGAGACCCAGGCTCTGGTTCTCTGTCCTACCCGTGAACTGGCTATCCAGGTGGCAGAAGCCTGCCAGCGCTATGCCCGCTTCATGTCCAACTTCCATGTACTGCCCATTTATGGTGGTCAGGATATGCGTGGTCAGCTGCGCGGCCTGCACCGTGGTGCCCAGATTGTTGTGGGTACTCCTGGCCGTGTTATGGATCACCTGCGCCGTGGCAGCCTGAAGCTGGACAACCTGAAAACAGTTGTCCTTGATGAAGCTGATGAAATGCTGCGCATGGGTTTTGTGGATGATATTGAGTGGATTCTGGAGCACACTCCTCAGGAGCGCCAGACAGCTCTGTTCTCGGCCACCATGCCACCGGCCATTCGCCGGATTGCCAGTACTCATCTGAAAGACCCTGTTTCTGTTGAGATCCGTGCCAAGACTGCAACAGTTGATACCATCACCCAGAAGGTCTGGATGGTCAGCGGCCTGCATAAATTGGACGCTCTGACCCGCATCCTGGAAGTCGAAGATTTCGACGCTATGATTATCTTCGTGCGTACCCGTTCCGCAACCGTTGAGCTGGCGGAAAAGCTAGAAGCCCGTGGTTTCTCAGCAGCGGCTCTGAATGGTGATATGAGCCAGGGACTGCGTGAGAAGATGGTGGATCGTCTGAAGAAAGGCTCTCTGGATATTCTGATTGCAACAGATGTGGCGGCCCGTGGTCTGGACGTGGAGCGTATGAGCCACGTTGTTAACTACGATATTCCCAACGATACCGAAGCCTATGTGCATCGTATCGGTCGTACTGGTCGTGCAGGGCGACAGGGTACAGCTATTCTGTTTGCTTCTCCCCGTGAGCGTCGTATGCTGCGTGCTATTGAGCATGCTACCCGCCAGAAGATTGAGCCGATGCGCCTGCCCTCCCTGCGGGACGTGCGTGATACCCGGATCAAGAACTTCAAGGAGCAGATCTCCCTGATTATTGGCAAGGAAGAGCTGGAACCTTACCGTGAAGTGGTCGAGGAAATGGTGCAGGAACAAGCCATCTCCATGGAAGATGCTGCTGCTGCCCTATGTTACCTGGCTCAGCGTGAGCGTCCTTTCCCTGATCCCAATGACAACACTCCTGAGCCTCCCATGTGGCAGGAGCGTGAGCGTCGTCCCCGTGGCGATGATCGTGATGATCCCCGCAACCAGGGTAAGAAGCGCTACCGCATCAGTGTTGGCCGTGAGCATGGTGTCAGCCCTGGTGAGATTGTTGGTGCCATTGCCAATGAAGGTGGTATCTCCGGCAAGGATATTGGTCACATCCGTTTGTTTGACCAGTTCTCTACGGTTTATCTGCCGGAAGACCTGTCTCCGGAAGTGATCAGTACCCTGAGTGAGTCACGCATTCGCAATCAACAACTGGAGATGCGTGAGTGGAAAGATAACCGTCCTCGTGGCAATCGTGGTGATCGTGGTAGTTATCGCCATGACCGCCCCCGTCGTCGTCATGACAGTAACCGGGGAGAGCGTGGTGATCGTCGCCGCTCCTATGGTGATCGTGGTGATCGCCGTGGTGGCTACAACGGCAACCGTGGTGATAATAACGGTAATCGCTAAAAACGATTGTGATAAAGCCGCGATAAAATAGTGGTGTGATGCGTTAACGTGAAAAGGCCGGATTTGTCCGGCCTTTTCCGTTTGTTGGATAGACTTACTTTCTGCAGTATTCTGCTGCAACCTGGGAGGCCAAGCGGGCATTATTCAGAACCAGCTCAATATTTGATTTCAAACTCTCTCCGCCAGTCAGCTCTTTTACCCGTGACAGCAGGAAAGGCGTTGACTCTTTACCCTTAATTCCCTGTTCATCAAGCTCCTTAAGCGCCTGCTCAATGGCTCTGTCAATATCTTCCCTGAGCATGGAATGTTCCCTGGGAATCGGGTTGGCAACAACAATTCCACCACTCATTTCATTATCCCATTTGGCATGCATGGTCAGGGCGATATCTTCTGGTGAATCCATCTTATGGTCGGTTTCGAAGCCACTTTCCCTAGTATAAAATGCTGGCATAGACTTGGTCTGGTAACCCAGCACAGGAACACCATTGGTTTCCAGGTACTCGAGTGTCAGGCCAATATCCAGGATGGATTTGCAGCCAGCACAGACAACAGCCACATCGGTATGGGCCAGTTCCTGAAGATCGGCGGAAATATCGAATGTTGTTTCAGCTCCGCGATGTACACCACCTATGCCACCTGTGGCAAAGACTTTGATACCTGCCATGGCTGCAATGATCATGGTGGTGGCTACGGTGGTGGCGCCATCCAGTTTCTTGGCCAGAATCACTGGTAGATCCCGACGGCTGGTTTTGATGATGTCCAGCCCGGTTTTTCCCAGGTACTCGATTTCTTCAGCAGTCATGCCAACTTTCATACGGCCGTTGATAATGGCAATCGTGGCTGGAGTGGCGCCGCTGTCGCGGACTGCCTGCTCGACTTTCAGGGCGGTAGCAACATTATCCGGGTAAGGCATACCGTGAGAGATAATAGTGGACTCCAGAGCCACAACAGGCTGTCCCCTGTCCAGGGCAGCCTGAACATCGGGATGAACATCGAGATAAGGGTTAATAATGTGGCTCATGCTTCGGTCCTGAGTTGGTTCTGGATAGCCTGGGAGCTGATAAGGGGATTAATTGTAGAGTGGTGTTCAAGAGTGAGGGAAGCGCAGGCCTGGGCAAGCTCTGCAGTTTCCTTGAGTTCAAGTTGCTGCAGGAATCCGTGGACCAGACCGGCCATCAAGGCATCGCCTGCACCTGATGCACTGGCTATGTTGACAGGTATTGGTGGAACCATCAGTTGCTGTTGTCCGTCACTGGCCAACAGTCCATCCTGGCCAAGGCTGATATAGACTTGTTCCACACCCTGTTCATGAAACCAGCTGGCGCAGTTGTGAAGGTCATGCTGATTGGTAATCGGTTGTCCCCAAAGCAGGCTGGCTTCCATACGGTTGGGTTTAAGGCAGTGGATGTAAGACAGCCAGGGCTTTAGGCGCATAGCCTTACTGGTGGAGACACAGTCTGCAAAAACAGGAGACAGTTGTGGTCTGGTGAACAGATACTCCAGGGTTTCTCCGCAAATATTGGCATCAATAACCACAGCCCGGCACTGGTTAAGGCCAGATGCCCGTTCAGACAGTGCTGCAGGAGTCAGATGGTTCATCTGTTCCATATCATTGATGGCCTGAACCAGGTCATGTTCGGCATTCAGAATAGAAAGGTAGACCGGACTGCGCTGGTTGTTCAGGCGAAGTACTGAGGCAACATCGACACCGGCATCTGCTGTGGCTGAGAGCAGTTGTTGAGCAGCATCATCATCTCCTACCACGGATATCAGACGTACACTGTGGCCGAGGCGAGCCAGATTCTCAGAAATATTCCGGCCCACACCTCCGGGAGTCATGGTGACTTCACCCGGCAAAGAGTCTCCGCTTTGTCCTGCCCTGTGAGGCACTCCCTGAATATCCAGGTTGCAACCGCCAATAACGGCGACATCAAGAACATCGTTGAGAAGATACCCCTTGCCCCTGATGTAACCCTTTCGGGTCAAGTTCATAACATGGTTGGCAACGGCTTCCCGGCTGATACCCAGCTGCTCTCCCAGAGCCTTCTGCGAGATAAGGGGGTTGCCGCGAATCAGTGCCAGAATCTGTTGTTCTCGTCCAGTCATGGTGTCCCTGACTCTCCTGGCAAAAAATAAAACCAAACATGTGTTTGGTTTTGATTGCATATGTTCGGTATTGGAGCAATTTAAGGGGGAGGTGGCAAGGCGGATTTGTGCAAGGAAAGTGTAAAAAAGCCGAAATGATTCCGGCTTATATTTCTAAATGGAAAGGGTAAAAACGATCAGTGCTCAATTTCATAGCAGGGTTCGTAGTGACTGCCCGGCAGTTTCATGCGCTGTTGTTCAACGAAAGAAGCGAGAAGCTTGTCTACACGCTTCATCAGTTCCGGCTCCCCCTTGAGCTTATACTTGCCGTGTTTACGGATACTGGCAACACCATCTTCCTTGATGTTTCCAGCGACAATGCCTGACATGGCACGGCGTAGATTAGCGGCAAGTTGTTCTGCTGGCAGATCGCTTTCTAGATCCAGTCCAGCCATGTTCTCGTGAGTAGGATCGAAAGGCTTCTGAAAACTGTGCTCAATATGGAGCTTCCAGTTGAAGTGGAATGCATCATTATGCTCCTTGCGGTACTGCTTGACCGCACGCAGGCCCTGGTGCATCCGATCTGCAACTCGTTCAGGATCATCAATAATAATTTCGTACAGTCTCTGGGCATCGGAACCGAGGGTCTCTCCGATGAAGGCATCAATCTGGGCAAAGTACTCCTTGGCACAGGCCGGTCCGGTCAAAATAAACGGGAAAGGAATATCATGGTTGTTTGGATGCAGGAGAATTCCGATCAGGTACATGATCTCTTCACAGGTTCCCGGTCCCCCCGGGAAGGCAATAATGCCGTGACCAAGGCGGACAAAGGCTTCCAGCCTCTTCTCAATGTCAGGCATGATCATCAGCTCGTTGACGATCGGGTTGGGGCTTTCTGCCGCGATGATCCCCGGTTCAGTCAGACCTATGAACCGGCCATTGTGTATACGCTGCTTGGCATGTCCGATGTGACCGCCTTTCATTGGGCCTTTCATGGCTCCGGGTCCACAGCCTGTACAGATGTCAATACCCCTCAGACCAAGATGGTAGCCAACCTCTTTGGTGTACTTATACTCTTCTCGACCTATGGAGTGACCACCCCAGCAGACAACAATATTGGGAGGGGTTTTGGGAATAAAAGCGTTGGCATGGCGCAGGATTTCAAAGATCAGGTTGGTAATATCCTGCGGATCTGTCAGTTCAAGCAGGTCATGGGCTTCAATTTCTGAATAAACGTGCAGAATATCCCGGACGACCGAAAACAGGTTCTCCCTCACGCCCCGGATCAGTTCGCCATTCACAAATGCGCAGGCGGGTGCGTTCAGCAGCTTCAGCTGCAGGCCGCGATGCTCCTGAACAATTTTGATATCAAAGTCGTGATAAAGGTTCATCAGCTCCTGGGCATCATCCAGCTCGGTATCACAGCTGAGTACGGCCAGGGCACACTGCCGGAAGAGAGAATAGAGACCGGTATGGGTAGTGTCGTGTAACTTACTGACTTCATGAGCAGACAGCACGTTCATGCTGCCGGCGGGGTTTACCAGTGCGTTGATGGTTTGGCAGCCTGCCATATCTGTCTTTCCCCTTTGCTTTATTGTTCCATTATTCCGTTCTGCTCGGTCATTCCATGCCGACACGGGAGGGAAGCTACCTCCACCGGAGGAGTTGCCATTATTATCAAAGTCTGAAAATGGCTGCATGTCCATTGTAAAAAGTCTAAGTGACTCTCTGTTCTTTTTAATGTTATCCATCCTAATTGTTCATTTTTTTAGATAAAAACAGATCCTTCGCGACTTCTTTCAGGAAGGACTGACTCTCAAGCAGTCATGAGTGGCACGGTGTGCCCGTCCTGTGGGTCAAATGCTCACCCCGAAAAGTGAAACACGGAGGGCATTTCCGTGGCAATTCGGTAGCTCTGGAGTTTTCGGATATTATTCAGCCAAAGAGTACACAGCACCCAAACTCACTTATGAATGCTTGAGACCATTATTACAATAACATGTATTTTGAGTGGAGTTTTGAGATATGGCAGAAGAGCGCGTAGTCATTGTTGATGAGAACAATGAGGTAATGGGTTCAGCAACCCGTAGACAGATGCGGGAGCAGATGCTGTGCCACAGGGCTGTATTCGTTTTTGTTTTCAATAGTTCAGGAGAACTGTATATCCAGGAACGAACCATGACTAAAGACGTTTACCCTGGGTATTACGATCTGGCTGCAGGTGGGGTGGTTGATGACGGTGAAGACTATGATACGGCCGCAGTCAGGGAGCTTGAGGAAGAATTTGGTATTGCCAGTATAGATCTGGATGCCAAATTCCATTTCTACTATCAGGATGAAGGCTGCAAACTCTGGGGCAAAGTCTACAGCTGCTTGTGGGATGGAGAGATTATACCTCAACCAGAAGAGGTTACAGGTGTGGTTATGGAGCGGCCTGAACATATTCTGGCCAATCCTGCCAGCTGACCCTACACACCGGACACGTTGCCGGCCTTGAAAAAATTGATGAACAGTGACCGAATATAAAAGAGTATTAAAATTAAAACCAGCAGGTTTTAGACCTGACCTACTAAAAACTGCTGCATAAGTTCAGGTTTATTTTTAGCAAGCAGCTTTATAGCCGGAGCAAGCACACCATTTAACTCATTACAGAGTTCGATCAGTATTTTTTGATTCTGGTGGCCCTGTTGTTCAGTCATTGCTTTGAGTTTATTGGTTTCTTTTTGCCCACGCTGCCTGAAGCTTTTAAGCGCAACTTGTGCTTTTGTTCTCTTTTCCCCCTGGGCAAACTTTTCCTCATGCTCCTTAAGCAGAGCTAAAACCCGCTCGATATCTTCAGAAACGCTTTGGGGAGAAAGTACCTTGGCCTTTTTGTGATTTTGTTCTCGGCGTTTGCCCATGCCGACAGCAACCAGTTTTACCGCCGGTCTGGAGGTTTGCGAAGAAGGTGAACGAAGAACCGATGGTGATGGTGGAGGGGACTGTGGTTCAGGATTTTCACCGGTATTTTCTATTTCCACTGCTGTTTGTTGTTTCAATTTTTCATGAGCCTTTTGGTGAAGCATTAAAAGACTCTCTGTAGATAAATGATCAGCAGATGAGCGGCGCAGCTCTTCCTTGAATAGAGTGAACAGTGAATCGATCCGCTGAAAATCTTCTAATCGGGATGGGCAGCCTGAGTCTGAAGCTATCTGCTTACAGAGGGCGTCCAATGTCGGTTTATCCAGTTGCTGCGTAAGTTGTTTACCATGCCAACGAATCTTTTTCACCCGTTGTTCAATACCCCTTAAGAAGAAATCGTCTCCCCATTTTGTTGGAATGGCCTTGGCAAGCAGAACATAGTTATGAGCATCTGTCAGAATATCCCCGGACTTTCCTAGAACCGGGGCTGGAAGGCTATCTTTGGAAACCATTTTTACCTGATTGTCGACAATGCCGGCTAGTGACGTCAGTGTGATTTCTCCAGTCTGCCTGTCAACAAGCTTCATCACGCGGGCAACAGTGTTGACTGCAAGGGGAAGGGCAATGTAATTAACTGTGACGTTCGTACACCATGCGTAGATCTGCCCAAGAACTCCTCTGTGACTGGTGATCACAATGTGGGTATGTTTCAGGACATCGCTAAGAGATATTCTACCTTCCTTGACCGGAAGCTGACTGGCCTTGATACCGAACTCAAGCCTGAAGGATAGAAACTGGGCAACATGCAGGAGTATCCGTGTCGGCCGGTTTCCGATAAGTGACAGGCCTAAACCAATCAGCGGTGACAGGAAACCTTTCATGGAAACTGAAACATCGCCGGTCAGGTTACCGTCCAAATTGGGGTGGAAGTTCAGATCACAGGCTTTTCCAAGAGGGCTTTGATCTATATTCTTCTTGGTTAAAATCTGTAACAGCTGTCTTACAGGGTCGGAGAAATTAATATGACTCTTCTGGCTGTCTACCCTGGTGTTGACCTTAAGGCCTGTTTCGTCATGAACCAGAGTTAACCCACCACTTTGCAGGGTGATATCCCCGTTCAGGTCGCCGGCTGTTTTTAGTTTGACCTTGTCCGCTTCAACATCAACACGGAGAGATTGTTCCGTCGTCTGTACTGCGGCCAGTCCATCATTGATACGAATATCAGCATCCAGGGCAACACCCAGCTGATCCCTGGTATCTTCAACCGCTAGGTCAATTTTCCCTGCCCGGCCAGAGGCCAGAGTGCCTTTAATATCCTGTTGAGCATTGATGTTAAGGCGAGTCGCTTTTAACTCGATTTTGGCTGGCTTAAGTTTCTCCCCCTGTTCAGGCCCTTCCGTAATGACGCCTTTCACGTCTGCAGTCATATCAAGGTCTATGGAGTCCACTTCGGCATGGGTATGGGTAAAGTCGCTGCCTCTGCTGAAGGTGGCACTGACTCCCTTGATCTGGGCAGGGTGCTGAAGTTCAACTGTGGCCGCCCCCCTGGTTTCCATATGGTCGACGGTGATCTCATCAACAGCCAGAGCTGTGTCCAGAGTATCTCCTGTCTGATGGGCCTGGGTTTCAATGCCATGAATGCTAACTTCACCTTCAACCAGCCCGTTGGGCATAGTAACCTTGACATTTTCGGTCACCAGTTCAAGTTTTTGATCTTCCCCGGATGTGGCAGTTACTCCGAGATCTTTGGCTCTGACTTCGACGGTTTGGTGAACTTTGGGCAGCCTGATATTTTGATCTGGTTCAACTGGAAGGGTTTCCAGGAAATCAAGCTCTTTGGCAACCTTGGCCTCACATCTTTCTGGCAGCATTGTCCGGTACTCTTTGATTTTGTCCAATGCCGATGTAGGTAAAACTGTCTCAGGTTCAATATCCAGATCCAGCCTGACTTCACTATCTTTTACTTCAGCACTTGCCTGGAGGTGGTTTGCACCGGGAGTTCCATCTGTACTCTGAACTGTTTTAAGTTCGAGCTTTGCTTTTGGCTCTGTAACGCTGAAGCCAGTACTGGCTGTAATACCTGTTGGTATCAAAGCATCGAAAGCTGTGAGCTCCGACCCGGAAGCGCTGTCTGCCTCAATATTAATGACGGTGATATTGGGAGCTTGATCGGTTCCGATATGGTAATCGGTATGGAAATTCTTAGTGCCTACGGCTCCACGAATATCCCCTTGATCCAGATTCAATGTAGCATTTGCAACATCAAGCTTTGCGGACTCAACACCCTGATCAGCATCATAGGCAACGACCAGTTCTGGTTTGGATACATGGGCTGTACCGGTAGTGCGGGGCAGTGGTTGATCTGTAGCTGCACTGGGTAAGTTCACCGTTGCTTCAATGTCACCGGATATATGGTCAGCATCAATTTTTGCCGTAGCTGCAACAACTCGGGTTTCTGGTACCTGCCAGTGCTCAACGGGTCTGGACATGGTCTGTTCGTGCTGCTGTTTTTCTGTTTCGGTGGTGAAAGAAGATTTAATTTTGCAAGCTATATCCAGTTTGCTGATATGGGCCTTGTCCATCTGAGCCTTAGCTATTCCAGCTGTGGCCTGTTCAGGAATGGCGTACTGTGAAGCGTCTACAGCCTCTGCTGTTAATCGAATATCTTGGCACATCTCTTCTGCGGCATCATTGTGGGTCAGCCTGACTTTAGACAGCTTCGCCTCCTGAGTGTGTGCCAGGCCTTCTACCTTTTTTACCTGCAGCTTATCAACCGTAATTTCTGTCTGGCTTTTGGCTTTTTCGCTTCCAGAAGGGGCCTCTGGCTCAGGACCCATTGCTATTCCAAGCCCCATTGCTATTCCAAGCCCCTCATAATGACAGTCTCTACCTTTGAGCAGTCTGCTTTTGGCCGCTGACTCAATACCGCTGCCAATAACAAAATGTTCGGCAGTACCTTCTTCTGCATGTACCTGTACCTGAACTTGACCATTTCCACTGAAATCCATGCAGGCCCCGAGCTTTTGAATTTCCCCCTTGAATTCAAGGCCTCCGGAAAAATCAGCCTGGACTGTTTTTACCTCGACCTTAAGCTGGGAATTGGCGGGAGGTTCTCCCTTCGGAGTTGTGTGCCCTGAGTTAAAGTAAACCATTCCTTTGGTACATTTCGCGGGACCTTGAATATCGTAGGGAAGTTTGAAAGTCGCCTGGTTAACAGCGATCTGCTCAGCCTCAATCTGGTCAAATCCGACCGCTGCTTCTGTTTCCTCTGTTTTTGAGTTTGTCACGGTTGCTGCAACGAGGCCTTTGACCCGCCCTTCTTTAATACCGATTTCCCCCTTGGTTCTGACTTTCATGTCAGGACAGGCTGCCATTTTTCCGTTGCCCTCCATGCGGAGGGCCAGAACTCCCATATCGACTTCAACTTCAGTGCCTGAGTGTGCTGTACAGGGAAGGAATTCCGAGAGGTTTGTATGGAGGTCATCGGGGAGGAAAGACAGAATTTTTTGGCCTTCACCTTTCACTCTGACATTGTGTAACTCGGCCTGTAGTCCCCGGCCAGTATTCTCAAGCTGTTTGGAGGGGTAAAGTGTCATTTTACCCATCTGCAAATCAACCTTGCCACGGCTGCCGGTGCTTGATGAGGCTGTAAAACTGGTATTGTTTTCTCCTGGGTGAATCTCTATACGCTCAGGAATAAAACTCTCTCTGGGACGATGAACATTCATGAGACCTGTGTAAAGGGTTCCTGTCACAGTACCACTTTCAATAAGTTTCCTGATGACCCCACCCCTATTGAAATAAATATTAACAGTGGCATGTTCAAAGGCGACATTTCCTTCATAGTTAGCTCCTTCTGCTCCTATGCTGGCCTCAGCATATAACCGAACGCTCAGCTGGAGTTTTTTAAACTGATCATCCCCTGTGCCAGGCCCCATCGGTTTGACACTTTCTATTTTTACAACCACCCCATCAAGTTTGAGGTCCCGGCCTTCGCCTGCGATACTGGGGAAGGATAAAGGTGGAAAGTGGATGAATTCAGAAGTAACCCCCTGAAAAAGGCGCTTTCTTTTGTTCTTTGCATTGTGATAAACCGTTGAGACAGTCTGAAGACAGTGATGGACAAACTCTAGAGCGTTAAATCCCTGCTTCAATCTCCAGCTGTCGGGTATCATCCATTTTGTGAAAGCCCAAAGTGCACGATTGAACCTGTAGGGTGTATCAGGACTGGTTGGGACTTCGGAGACACTGCGCTCATCGTTGGTTTTATTTCGGAACCCTGGAATTGGTAACCAGCCAAACCCAAACCATCCTTTGCCTTCTTTTGGTGGTTGCTCGGTCACGCTGCGTTTGTCAAAAACATTATCTTTCGGGGGTAATGAAGCTTCTGCTATATCCAGCTGGTTATGCTCCAGACTATTCCCTGCATTTACCTTAGATTCAAAGACCTCGTTTGCGTCTTCGAACTCAGCATTTTCCATTTCCTCTATTTCTTCTGCAGTGTAAGCATCAAAGAAATCATTGCTGGAGGTTGGTTCAAAATTGTCGGTACGACTAACCCGGTGTCCTGATGGCAGCTGGCCAATCATTTTTTTTGCGTTGTCAGGTATGGGGGGGATATTGCTACTGATGGATGCCCTTCTTGACTCCGGCTGGTTTGGTTTTGGATGAGCACGATATGAGTCACTTTCGGACTGAATTCTTCTTTTTCCTGATGCGCCTGTTGATTCGTGACTGGCTGCCAGCTCCCCAGGTCTGGAAACGGAGGAGTTGCGGGAGCGATTGGGATCAAGTGGTTGAGACATCGGGGCTTCCAGCCTTTTTACAGTCCTTAACTGAAGTAAGTTTAGGTTTGATTCCTGCCCGTCCCGGTATGCTAAGGAGGCCAGATTGTAAAAGTGTTCCCTGTTAAGAAAAAAATGTTCTTATAAAAAGTGGACAGTCAATCGGATGACGGCCTATACATAGAGTGCTCACCAAACGTGTCCAAGCGTGGGTTACCTACGCTGCTTGAGCGAGCTGAAGAAAGAAAAGCTGCGCCACCCCGCAATGGGATGGGCAGCTTTTTTTATGGTTTTTGACGACCCTGATGGAAAAAGCTGGTCTCTAAAAGAGATGCTTTTCAACGTCGGCAAACACCTTGGCGAAGTGAGCTGTCATGCCGGCACGGATATAGTCGGGAAGCTCTTCATAATCCCTGCGGTTGGCTTCTGGAAGCACCAGAGTTTTGATGTTGCTGCGCTTGGCTGAGATGACTTTCTCTCTGATACCTCCGACCGGAAGGACATGGCCTGTGAGCGTCAATTCACCTGTCATGGCCAGAGGTTTTGGTTTTCGATTTCTGGCCAGACTGAGCAGGGCGCTGGCCATGGTAATACCGGCACTGGGACCATCCTTGGGGGTTGCTCCTTCAGGAACATGTAGATGGATAAAGGATTTTTCGAAGAAACTCTCAGGAGCCCCAAAGTGCTTGAGATTACTCATGATGTAGCTGTAGGAGATCTCTGCAGATTCCTTCATTACTTCTCCCAGTCGGCCGGTCAGCTTGAATCCGGGACGCATCTGGTGAACACAGGTGGCTTCCACCGGCAAAGTGGCACCACCCATGGAGGTCCAGGCCAGGCCTGTAATGACACCGACGCCGTGCAGGGTTTTCTCTTTACTGAAGTAAGGTTTACCCAGGTACTCTTCGAGATCCTTGATGCTGACTTTTACCTTGAGGTCCCTGTCATCCAGAATTTTCAGTACGGCTTTACGAATAATTCGGGCCAGCAGTTTCTCAAGATGGCGGACTCCTGATTCGCGGGCATAACCTTCTACCAGAGTTTTTAGCGTGGCATCACTGATCTTGACTTGGGCTTTCTTTAATCCTGCCTTGTGAAGTTGCTTGGGCCACAGATGGTTCTTGGCTATGGCGACTTTTTCCTGAGTGATATAACCGGACAGGCGGATGGTATCCATACGATCCAGCAGAGGGCCAGGAATTGTATCCAGCTGGTTGGCTGTGCAGATGAACAGAACCTTGGACAGGTCAATGCGCATATCCAGATAGTGATCCAGGAACTCACTGTTCTGTGACGGATCGAGAACCTCCAGCAGGGCAGAGGCCGGATCACCCCGGAAGGAAGAACCGATCTTGTCAATCTCATCAAGCATGATGACCGGATTGGCTACATCGACTTCCTTCAGGGCCTGAACCAGTTTTCCGGGCAGGGCGCCGACATAGGTGCGGCGGTGGCCCTTGATCTCGGCTTCATCCCGCATTCCACCCAGGCTGAAGCGGTAAAATTTGCGTCCCAGTGCAGAAGCGACTGACTGACCTATAGAGGTTTTACCCACGCCGGGAGGGCCCACCAGAAGAAGGATGGAGCCGGCCACTTCTCCCTTATAGGCACCAACGGCAAGAAATTCGATAATGCGGTCTTTGACATCCTCCAGCCCGTCATGATCTCTATCCAGTACATTTCGGGCATGGGTTAGATCCAGTTTGTCCTCGGAATAAATTCCCCAGGGAACCGATGTTGCCCAGTCAAGGTAATTTCGAGTAATGCTGAACTCTGGAGAGCCGATCTCCAGCATGGAGAATTTGTGCAGCTCCTCATCAATTTTCTTGCGGGCTGCTTCGGGGATTTCCTTGTCCTTCAGGCGCTTCTGGAAAGCTTCCAGTTCTGCAGTTTTATCATCTTTGGCAATGCCAAGTTCTTTCTGGATAACTTTCAACTGTTCCTTAAGGAAGAACTCACGCTGGTGCTTGTTGATCTTGAGATTAACTTCTTCACTGATCTCACTCTGCAGTTTGGCAACTTCCTGCTCCTTGCGGATCAGTACCAGTACCTTCTCCATACGTCGCTGAATAGAGATGGTTTCCAGCACTTCCTGCAGTTCCTGGCCTGGTGCTGTGGTAATAGCTGCAGCAAAGTCGGCCAGGGGAGAAGGTTCTCGTGGACTGAAACGATTGAGATAGTTTTTCAGCTCTTCACTGTAAAGGGGGTTAAGAGGAAGAAGCTCCTTGATGGCATTGATCAGAGCCATGGCATAGGCCTTGAGAGTATCCTCATCTTCATCCAGATCGGATGGGTATTCCACCTGGGCTAGGAAGGGAGGTCGGCGGCGAAGCCATTTAGTAATACGAAAGCGCTGAACACCGAGGGCAATAAACTGGATCTGATCATCGACTTCCACAATATTATGCACTTTTACGGCACAACCAATTTCGGGGAAATCTTCAGGTTCAGGCTTCTCACCCACTGATTCTGAGATAAATGAAAGCCCGAGCACTTTGCTCTCAGACTGGCTGACCCGCTTGAGGGTCTCTTCCCAATCTTCGGTGCCGAAAACCAGGGGCTGAACCTGGGCCGGGAAAAATGGTCGGTTGGTGGCTGGGATCAGGTATAGCTTGTTCGGCAGTGTCTGGCTGGGAACTACAAGCCCCGTCCCGTCCTGTGATGCAGTCTCTGTGAGAACTTCTTCAGTGTCTTGAGTGTCTTCGTGCTCTTCGCTCATATCTACTTACACAACTGGCTGGGCATCTGTTTAGGGTAGCTACTGGCAGCAGCTTACAGGGCAACAGCATGCATGAATTTATAAAGTTGATACCGTTGGGGTTATAAATAGTGGCGTCCATCAGCTTTTTAAATGGCTTACCGAAATTATGGTTGAAATCACCGGATCAGAAACCCTTGAAAGAGACAATATAATGACAGTTCCCATGATTGGTTATTGCCTCTGCTTGAGCATGGCTTCCCCGGAGAATATCAACAAAGCGGTCCAGATGAATGCAAAGCTGACCTGCAGGTTAAGTCCAAAGGGTTCGCCGTAGACCAGGACACCCAGTCCAAGGGCAAGAGATGGGGCCAGGTATTGAATAAAACCAATAGTGGTCAGACGCAGTCGGGGTGCGGCACTGGTAAACAGCAGTAGAGGGGCGGAGGTAATCACTCCGGCAAAAAGCAACCAGCCACAGGTCACGGGATCGGTGAATACAAAGGCTGACTGTCCCTGGACAGTCAGCCAGATAACCCAGGCAAGAGCCAGAGGCATCATCACCATGGTTTCCAATAGAAGGCCAGGAATGGCAGGGGCAGCAAATTTTTTCCGGATCAGACCGTAAAAGGCAAATGAGACTGCCAGCGCAATAGAAACAGCAGGCAGTCTTCCAAGAGCATAAACCTGCCATGCTACTCCGAGGGAGGCGAGAATCAGAGCCATCTGCTGGGCTCGGCTCAAACGTTCTCCAAGGAAGAGCATCCCCAGGAGTACGCTGACTATCGGGTTAAGGTAATAGCCCAGGCTGGCATCAACGATGTGATTATTGGCAATGGCCCAGATAAAAACCAGCCAATTCAGTCCGATAATAAAGGCGGTCATGGCCAGTAGCAGGAGTGTTTTTCTGCTGTTGATCAGGTTTCGGACAGTATTCATCTGGTGAGTGATTACTGCAATTGCTGACAAAAGCAGGAAAGACCAGATAACCCGGTGGGCAAGAACTTCTGTGGCCTGCACATGGGTAACCTGTTTGAAGTAAACCGGGCTCAATCCCCAAAGGGTAAAGGAGGCAATGGCAGATAGTACTGCCACTGTTGTCAGGTTTTTATTGGCGTTTTTGGAAGGAGTGCTGTCTGTCATTCAGAAACTTTACAAAAAGAAGATGTAAATCCCTGTTTAAGGGGCTGGAAAAGTGAGTGATCTGGCGTTATATAGTGCGCCGGAAAAATACCATATTTGGTCTCTCTTTATTCCTTATACCGTAGTCTGATTCAGTCAGCCACTCTCCCGGAGGTTGTTGTATGTCGCCATCACTGGCGGAGTTTGGGTTATTGTGCCTGACATCGCTGTTTACCATGATCAATCCGATCAGTATTGTTCCGGTTTTTCTATCTCTGACAGCCGAGCTTCCTTCTGGTCAGCGCAGGGACGTGGCGAGAAAAGCCACGGCTACCGCTTTTGTGATACTGGTGTTTTTTGCCCTGACCGGCTCCATTATTTTTTCCGTGTTTGGAATTTCTGTCCACGGTCTAAAAATTGTGGGCGGTGTGCTGTTTTTTATTATGGGTTACGAGATGGTTCAGGCTCGGTTAAGCCGTACGCGTTTTGACAAGGCTGAAGAACTGGAAGCTATGGATGCCTACTCCCAGGATGTGGCGCTTACTCCTCTGGCTATTCCTTTGATCTGTGGTCCCGGAGCCATTGCTACAGTGATTATTCTGATGCAGGAGCAGGATTTTGTGCATCAGCTGACCCTGTTTTTCAGTATTGCTATCGTCTGCATTGTCACCTGGGTTTCCCTGCTGTTCGCCAGTCCGATTATGAACCGGTTGGGTGAAAGCGGTAACAAGGTGTTGATGCGGGTGATGGGTTTGATCGTGATGGTGATTGCCGTCGAGTATTTCTTCGCCGGTCTTGGTCCAATATTTCAGAAAATCCTGGGAATTGCCCCTCTGTAACAGTCAGAAATCGAGGCTGTTTCAGGAGGCTGGGGCCAGTTCCTGGAACCCTGAAGCTGAATAGTCTCTTTCTATATCAATCGTGTTGTCAGTCACTTCCATGCTGGTTGTTGCTCCCTGGATCGGACGATCTGTGGTTGCTCTTGGACAAATGTCGGGCATGGTGAACTGACCTGCCTGGTTTTCCAGCCAAATCAGGGCTTCATTCAGAGACAAAAACTGCTGCGACAGGTAACGGCTGGCACCGGTATTATCCCGGTATTCCAGATAGATAAAGTAGCAGGTCGTTACTGTTTGCGAGGAATCTTTTTTGTGCAGGAAGGCTTGAGCCAGCCAGCAATAGATGGGGCACTGATAGAACTGATGCTGGATATGGCGGCTGAAATGGTTGAGATGTTTCAGACCAGTGGTGTGCCGAAGGCTGCCCTGGCGTGGACGATGAAAGACAAAAGTGCCTGTACGGGTCAGCATAGTATTTCGGGTGCTGGTTGGCTAGATAAGGTCGAGGCTGTATTTAAACAGTTGGCCGAAAACCCGACAAGCACGGTAAATACCGAAATCGTGATGATTACCTGTTGCCTCCAGCAGGCGGCTGTTATACATTACGCCCCGCTTCGCAGGGCAGCCCCTGCAGTGAAGCGAAATTTCGGTGAGGTGTCCGAGTGGCCGAAGGAGCACGCCTGGAAAGTGTGTATACGGAAACGTATCGAGGGTTCGAATCCCTCCCTCACCGCCACCTTCAAGAATCCCTCTGCAGAATCTGTGGCGGGATTTTTTGCGTTTCTGGCCCGTGAAAAGCCCTGTCGTTGCAGGCTTTCTGCCGTTTAAGAAGCGTACCTTTACTGTTCCGTACTGCTCCCTGTTTTGCTCCTCAAAATGCCGTTTTTGGTGGTGTCCTCTGTTTTTAGCGTAAATAGAGAGAGAAAAGGTACGCTTCCTGAAAAAGACATTGAAATCAATCTGTTGCACGGTGCACTCACTAGGAAAAATTGTTCAGGGTTTGTGAAAATTATGTGGTAGGCAGAGATTGATGCTTGAAAGGTCAATTTCTCAAGTTTGAACAATGAATAGGTGAATTGAAACAGGAATACCACACTTCAGAATTATGACTCAGCTGATTGCAAATGCTTGAGCAGTTACTTATGTTTTGCTGCAATTTCTTGCTGTGAAGTGATGTGTATTCACCCATGTCTGACTTGCATGATGCGATATCATTAGAAACTGTTGATACGCTGAAAAAAAACTACTCCACTTTCTTTGGTGTCAAGCCAAAGCAAATCCGCAAAGCGTGGCTCGTTAAAGAGCTATTTGAGGGATTGTCTAACCGTTCGTTTCTGAGGTCTTACCTGAAAAAGCTACCGAACCTGGAACTTACCTTTGTTCGGGAATGTGTTTTCAATTACCACGGGTTGGTGGATAGATCCCGTTTCAAGGCTAAATACGGGAAGTTCCCAGAGGAACCAAGCCGTTACAGTTATTACTCTCGTCATGAGCTTGTCGAATGTCTTGAGCCATTTTTTTATCCGCTTGATCGGTATGGCCCAGCGCATATGCCAGGTAATCTGGTATCCACAATAAAACAGCTTGTTAATGAACCTGATCCTGACAGATTGAACCCCTGTCCTCTGCCAGAGCCTCTGCTTGAACACCATGTACTCTTTGAGCGTGAGCGGTCAGTGATGAGTGAACTCCACTCGCTGCTGATTCTGTTTCAGGGGAAACAGATCAAGGTCAGTGAAAAAACTGGAGTGCCTTCTTCAGCGACTTTAAAGAAGGTGTCAAAAGAGATTCACGAGTATTATGACAATCCCTGTGACCAGGCTGATGGCATGGAGTTCATAGCCACTTATGGATGGCTTCGGTTACTGGGCAACAGTAAGTACAGTAAACAGTCAAAAACAGCGTTGGTGCCAGCCAGAAAAATTGATAAAAGCTCAGCGGACACGATAAAAGATATGTGGGATCAATGGGTGTGCAGCCGCACCCATGATGAGTTCCGCCGTATAAACAAAATTAAAGGGCAAAACGGAAAGGGGAAGCGCTTCTTCACTGATGTAAGAGAAAGAAGGCACGTTATCATCGAGTCCCTGAAAAAGTGCAAAGGGAAATCATGGATTTCTTTTGACGACTTCTCCCGGTACATGTTTATAACTGGAGCAGGTTTGGTGGTCACAACGGAACCTGAATATCTTTATATTTATGGCCCGGAGTATGGGGAATTCTATAGTGGCTCCTGGGACAAACTTGAAGCACGCTATTTACGTTGTTTTTTAGTGGAATATGCCGCGACGCTGGGTCTGATTGATGTGGTCATGGCACCGCCGAACTCTGATGACAGTTACTATGATGATTATGGGGATATGGAATGTCTAAGCCGCTATGATGGTTTGCGATACTTCCGGCTGACATCTCTTGGTGAATACGCATTAGGGGTGACAGACCACTATAAATCACAAGAATCTTCTCCGTCCAAGACTCCAATGTCCATACACCGCCAGGGGCGTATTGTTTTTGATAAGAACCCGACCCCATGGGAACAGCGATTTCTGTCGCTCTATGCTGATCAGGGTAAAGGGAATGTCTGGAATTTATCCCGCAAGAAAATTATGGAAGCTCTTCAGGTCGGAGGCAGTGTTGATGAGTTGCAAACATTTTTACAGGATCGAGAAGATCAGCCTTTCTTGCCTGAAGATTGTGAAAGCATCTTAAAACAAACAAAAGCAAATCTTGATGGAGTGAAAGTCCAGAGTGAAGCACTGGTTATCTCCTGTAAAAACCAGGAGATAGTCGAATTGATTATCAATGATAAAGTGCTTTCGAAATGGTGTCAGCGATTAGGCAAGCTTCAGATTGTTGTTCCCAAGAACAAGGAAAAGCAGTTGAGAGAGAACCTGAATGCTATGGGAATCGGGTGCCATTGAACCTCAACCTCTCCGGGGGAAGTGAGAGAGCGAAGGGGTCAGGTCTTGCATCTTGCACTCTGAGTGATTGAGGCTACTTTTGCTCTATCTTTTGTTTTTCTGAGGTGGAGTAATGAGTCGGCCTTTGCGTTTGGAGTACGCCGGGGCGCTGTATCATGTGACGTCACGGGGTAATGAACGGAAGGCAATTTATCTGGAGGATTCGGATTTTTCGCTGTTCCTTGAGGTGCTGGGTGAAGTCTGTAAGCAGTGCAACTGGGTGATCCATGCCTGGTGCTTGATGACCAACCACTACCATCTGGTGGTAGAGACTCCGGATGCCAATCTCTCTACCGGTATGCGGCAGTTGAACGGTATCTATACCATTCGCTTTAATCACCAGTATGGCCGGGTTGGGCATCTGTTTCAGGGGCGCTACAAGGGTATTCTGGTGGATAAGTCTGCCTACCTTCTGGAGCTGAGCCGCTATGTTGTACTAAACTCGGTGCGGGCCAGGATAGTGAGTCATCCCGGTTTGTGGCCCTGGAGCAGTTACAACTCTACTCTTAGCCTGAAACCTTCTCCGCCCTAGCAGCCTGTCGGACTGGCATCCTCAAGCCACACTGAATAATTTTTGATCATATTGACCTCAGAAGCCCCGATCTGGCTTCTGAGGCCAGCCATGTCAAACAAAGGATTTTTTCCTTTGTCGCTGTAAAGCCGCACAATAGAAGCTGACTGCAAACCAATAAAGCACCAGAGCCAGCCACGCTTCATCATTAGCCTGCTTCAGACTGAACATCCGCCGCAAGTTAAACGCCAAACACACCAGATCCCACTCTTTCGAGACGGCTTCCAGCCCCCTAACCAGAAAACGCTGATACCCCATCGCATCCTTCTGGATTCCGAAGGTTGGCTCTATTGTGCATTTTCGACGGCTGTAAATGTCTCGTCCTTCTTGGGTCTGCAAACGCCAGCGCATCCATTCCAGAGCACTGGCTTCATCATCCGGTGCCGGCGGGTCAGGCTGAAAGCGCTGCAGAGGGGGCAGGTTATGCTCATCCCGCTTTATAGCGATGTAGGGGGTCAGCTCTTCTTTATCCACAGCTGAGACATTGGCTTCACTGAAATAACCAGTGTCAGCCAGAAGCCCACTGGCCTTGCCAAGAACCGGAGCCAGTATGTGTAATTGCCCAAGTGTCGGCTCAACTTCTTTTTTGTCATTCGGGGCCTGCGTCACATGACGTGTCACTATCAAACCGCTATCAACGTCCACAGACGCCTGGGCATTGTAAGCCTGCTCGAAGGCACCACCGGAGGTGGGCATGATACGGGATTCGTCGTCTGTCAGATTGACCTGATCCTTGTCTCTGGCTCCCGGCTCTGGCGGTTTGGGTTCCTTGCCCGGGTGTTTACGCTCTTGGCGTTTAGCCATTTTTTCTTCGTACTCGGCCTGCTCTTGCTGAAAGCGTTTATCTGCCCTGCGCTCAATTTCTTCTTTGGCTTTGGCAATGACTGACAACCGATCTTCCCGTCGCTGGATCTCTTCGGGGATAGACAGGCCATCCGGCAAACCGGTGTTGTCGGCTTCTTCTGCCAGTCTCATCAGATCGGCCACTTCTTTTTTCAGCTGCTCTTCGAGCTGACAGGCATACTTGTAGCTCAATGCCTTGTGCTTGCTGGCGTTAGCTTTGATCTTGGTGCCATCAAGACTGACATGGCCCAGTTTTAACCAGCCTGCTTCTTTGGCGATGAGCAGAATCTGGACGAAGATATCGCCAACCTCATCATGAAAACGCTTGCGAAAAGCGTTAATGCTGTCATGGTCAGGATGCTGGTTGGCACAAATAAACCGGAAAGCGAGGGAGTCGTAAGTGGCCTTTTCCAGCTTGCGACTGGAAAAGACACCCGTCGCATAGCCGTAAAATAATAGGGATAACATCATAGCCGGATGCCAGGCTTTGGAACCTGAGCCTCGGTAAGATTTGAGCAACTTTGACAGATCCAACTGTTCAACAACATCCACGACAAAGCGAGCGAGATGGTCTTCGGGCAAATAATCCTGAACACTGGCCGGAAAAAGATCCGGGGTATCCCGATCAATGGGTTTGAATGTCCATTTATTCATGAGGCTCTGATGTCACTACAGCTGGAGGTATTATTCTACCTTGATTTGTGGGTTAAGTCCGACAGGCTGCTAGCTGGCGACTGATGCCATGCTGTTGCAGTTTTCCCGGAATCGTGAGGAAGCTTACCTACGCTTTCAGCAGTTTGTTGCTGAAGGTGTGGGTCAATCTCTTTGGAATCAGTTGCGTCAGCAGGTGTTTCTGGGGGATGAGCGGTTTGTAGAACAGCAATTGAAGATAGCGGAAGAGAAAGGCACGAAGCTGACGGAAGTGCCCCATCGGCAGAAACAGCCTCCGGCCAAGCCTTTATCCTGCTACCAGGAAGAAGCCAGCAGTCGTAATTTTGGAGTGCACTCTTCTACGGTGAGTCGGGTTGTGGCTCGAAGCAAAGCTGTTGAACAAGTCTGACAGAATGCCTGACAAGAAGCCTCAAATTTCTCCAATTCAGGAGTGAGTTGAGGCTTTTTTTTATTTCTGATTGGTTTCGTATTGGATAATCGCTAAAATATTGCACTAAGTGCTATACTTGTTGTCTATGAGAGATGAGCCTCTTCCATGAGAATCTTTAAAGCTCGCTGGTTCCAGCGGTGGGCCAAAAAGGAAGGTTTGAGCGCTCAGGCTTTGAAAACAGCGGTTCTGGAAATGGAGCAGGGGTTGGTAGATGCTGATCTCGGTGGGTCTGTTTACAAGAAGAGAGTTCCCATTGCGGGGCAGGGTAAGCGCGGCAGTATGAGGACGCTTCTGGCCTTTCGTATTGGAGAGAATGCATTCTTTATCTTTGGTTTTGCCAAGAATAAACAGGCCAATATCAGTCAGAAAGAAGAGCAGGCCATCAAACGATTGGCGCGAGAGTTTTTGGGTTATACAGAGCATGCATTGAAGAAGGCTCTGGCTGCAGGTGAGCTAGTGGAGGCGGATAATGAGTGATTTACTGGGTGCCGTACATGAAACAGCCAAAGGGTTGTACGAAGCAGGCGTTATGGATGCCAAGACCATGCATGAGTTTGATGCGCTTTGCCTGCCTCCGGTAAAAGCCCTGACTGCACAGCAAATCAAGCGATTGCGCCTGAAATGCAAGGCCAGCCAACCCGTATTTGCTGCTTTTTTGAATGTTAGTCCCTCGACTGTTCAGAAGTGGGAATCCGGGCAAAAGCGGCCTAACGGTCCCTCCCTGAAACTCCTGAATCTGGTTAAGGATAAGGGATTAGAGGTACTGGCCTGACATCGGTGAAAGGCTGATTTTGGAGAAATAGACCTCTGGATGTGGCCCAACCACCGCCACCTTCAAGAATCCCGCTACAGACCTCTGTGGCGGGATTTTTTGCATTCCTAGCCCCAGAAAAGCCCTATTACTACAGGTTTCTGCCGTTTGGGAAACGTACCTTTACTGTTCCGTAGTACCCCCCTGTTTGCCCCCTCAAAATGCCGATTCTGTCGGTGCCCTCTGTTTTTAGCGTACAGTGTTTTTCGAAGTACGTTTCCTATCAGCAAGCTACGAGCTTACACTCGACAACTACTCAAGCCACATATAGATGTGGATCAGCTTGCCGGAGATTTCCCCATGGTGGTTTGAGAGTCGAACTCACGTTCATTACTACCTCAAACAGTCATGGCCAAGCTTTGGCCACCCCGAACCATGAAAATGGTGAAGTCATGCGCCTTAATCAAGGGTGTTGGCAGAGCCTGACTATGGTCGACAAATTTTTCAGCGGCATAAACCCTGAACTCAAACTGACCCGGATGAATCGCTCGTACCCCAAATTGTTTCCCGTCTCACGACGGTGAACGCATGGTAAAAAGACCTCTGCTGACCTGTCAGCTTATGGCCTTCGATTCTTCCATCAGGCTCTGCCCTCATCCTTGAGTGAGAGAGAATAGCCCGATGCAGTCCATTTTGAAGTCTTGTGCTGGCCTTGATGTTCACAAAATGATGGTCATGGTGACCGTACAGGTCGAAGATGATGATGGCAGCGTCAACGAACAGACCCGGACCTTCAAAACTTTTCGCCGAGATCGCAAAGCCCTCAGGGACTTTCTGGTGGAACAGGCTGTGGAGCTTGTGGTGATGGAAAGTACGGGCAACTACTGGCAATGCATTCATGACATCCTTGCCCGGGCCGGGCTGAATGTCTGGGTTGTGAATGCCCGCCACGTCAAGAATGTCCCTGGTCGCAAGACGGATGTACTCGACAGTCAGTGGCTGGCCTCCCTCGGACGTTGCGGGTTGCTTCGCCCCAGCTTTGTCCCTCCACCTGACATCCAGCAGCTTCGGTTGTTGTTCCGCCGTCGTCAGAAACTGATCAGTCAGCGTTCATCCGAAAAGAACCGTCTGCACAAGATTCTGGATGATGCAGGTATTCGCCTCGGCGGTGTAGTCAGTGATATTCACGGGAAATCAGCCCAGGACATGATCCAGGGGTTGATTGATGGCAAACATCCTGCCGAACTGGCAAAGATGGCTCGTGGTCGTATGAAGAGTAAAATCGACGTACTGTTCAAAAGCCTGGACGGTGAGCTATCCCCAGCCCATCGCACAGTTCTCAAGGATATCAGAGAGCACGTTGAGTATCTGGATATGCGGATAGCTGCGCTGGACGAAGCCATCCTCCAGATAGTGCGTTCTGACTACCGGGAGCCTTGGCAAGTTTTACAAACTTTGCCGGGGATCGATCAAATTGCAGCAGCAGGGGTTATTGCGGAGATTGGCCCAGATATGTCAGCCTTCAACAGTCGGGAGTCATTATCCTCTTGGGCGGGGCTGTGTCCGGGAAATAATGAAAGTGCCGGAAAAAGAAAGAGTGGCAAAACTCGTAAGGGCAATCAGTCGCTCAGGAGGCTGCTCTGTGAAGTGGCCAATGCTGCGATCAAAACCAATAGCCAGTTTAAAGGCAAATACCAGAGCCTGGTGATACGGCGAGGTCATAAGCGCAGCATTATTGCGATAGCTCATAAGATGCTCAGGGTAATACATTGCCTGCTGAGCAAGCTCCAGCCATACCATGATCCGGATATTGATTATGAGGCTTTGATGGTACACAAGAACGCACCACGATGGCTGAAAATGCTGGAGAAGTTCGAGTACCTGCCGGGGTTACAGAAAGCCTGACAAGATATCAGGCCATGCAGATTGACTAACCTTGCCTGTCGGCGAGGCGGGTTCTTTTTGCCCGTTCAGTGCCTATTTTCATGGTAAACCAGCTTGAGATAGGATACCACACGTCGAGAGTCACCTATAAATTGCATGAATCAATATATCAAAGCGGTGTGCAGAGATTACGTCATGAGTAAGCGCCATCAAACCCACGTACTTGACTCATCCCTGAGCATTACTCGTTTTTAACGTTTCCGATGCCTCACCGCCCAAGGCATCAGCTGTTCCAGCTTCTCTACCGTATCGGCATAGGGCAGTGATTTGATGACA
>CBDEWF010000156.1:0-3165 GCA_965243775.1 Sansalvadorimonas sp. | reverse complement strand
GGTTGAACGCTTCAGCACACTTGTACGACAGGAACTGAACTATGCCTTCCGAATCGAATGAACAGGCGATAGTGGATACCATAGTAGAAAGGTTGGAGACAGTGGCTGACACCAGGCTGGGATACTCAGCCACAGGTCTGGAAGATTCCCTTTCAACACCAGCCATTCTGGTTCAACTGGAAAGTCTGGTGGAAACAGGGCGGCAGGGTTCCCGGGAGAAACTTCAGCTGCAGTTCAATATCAGCGCAGTTGTAAAAACATCCAAAGAAACCACCAGCGAGCTGTTATCCCTGACACGACAGGTTCGTGAAGCTTTAAACCCTACTTATCGTCTAAATCCTGCTTCCCGCAGCCATACATTAAGCGATACCCGTTTTGATATCGCGCCCTCTCGCGGGCAGCTGTCGTTTGCCGACAGCACCCTGATCGTCGAAGCCATTCTGTAACAGCAATAACTCAAGGACGAACGCTATGTCATTAGTTGACCACAGCTTTATTGGAGCCGGTTCGGTGCATATCCAGCCCTATGATAAGTCTGCCCCGCTCTTGCCCATGGGTAATATCAGCGAGTTTGCCTTCAGCTTTGAAGAGGAAAAGAAGGAGCAGAAAAACTACCTGGGCGGTGGTGGTGTTCGTAATGTAGTGTCCCGAATCTCCAGTATCACAGGATCGATCAAGGCCCATGACTTCACCCCGGATAATATTGCCTTGGCGCTCCGAGCTTCATTAACAGAGATTGGAGCGACAGCTATTACCGATGAATCACTGACTGCCCATGGTATTGATGGCGAGCTGATTCCTTTTGCTTATCTGCCCAACCTGAATCAGACCATTACCGTTACCAACAGCAGTGCCCAGGAAATGGTGAAAGGCACCGACTATGAGCTAACTAAGTCCGGCATTCAGGTGATTGGAGGTGCCGGTATTTCCAGTGGTCAGCTAACCGTGGATTACACACCACTGCCCGGCAATATGATTCAGGCTCTGGTGGAGTCCGGTAAAGAGTTCACCCTCTTTATGGAAGGGCTGAATGATGCTCAGGAAGGTAAGCCATTCACCATAAAAGTCCATCGGGTGAAATTCTCCCCTGTGCAGAATCTTGGATTTATCTCCGAGGATTTTGCCGAGATTTCATTAGCCATGGATATTCTGGCTGATGCCACGATCACAGGAGCAGGGTTAAGTACCTTTATGCGACTGGATCTTGCCGAGTAAATCTCTCCTTTATTATTCCTATAATGGAGTCACTCCATGGCTCTTCGTGATTCTGCCATTCGCCTTACCCTCAAAGCCCGTGACCTGCTCTCTCGTATTGTCAGTAAATCCAGCGAATCACTGGAGCAACTGGAGAGCCAGGCCAAGGGCTTAAAGACTCGCCTGAAAACCCTCGAGCAACAATCCCGCCTACTCTCCTCCTTTAAAGCCCAGACCAGTTCGGTTCAGTCAGTTAGCCGCGCTTATCGTGAGGCTCGCTTAAAGGTCGAACGGCTGGCCAGGGAGCAGGCCCAGTCGGTATCCCCTTCCAAAAAGCTGAATAACCAGCTGGCATCTGCTCGCAAAACTGTGACCGGGCTCTCCAGCCAATATCAGAGGCAGAAACAAAAGCTAGCTGATCTTCGGGATGAACTGGCTCGTAATGGATTATCAAACAGAAATCTGGCCCAACAGCAGAACCGTTTACAGACGGAACTCAAGCAAACTGCTGAGTCCCTGGATAAGGTTCAAAAAGAAGCCAGGCAATCCCGATCAACACTGAAGAAAACCGGTTTTAAACAAGCGGCCCGTGATGCTGACCGGGCTGATTTCAGCGTAAGACGACTGGGACAATCTTTCCGCAACCTGGTACTGGCAGGAACCGGATTCTATCTACTGAAACGCTCCATCCAGGGTGTTCTCAAAACCGGCGATAAGTTCGAGCGGCTGGCGATCCAGATGGAAGCTTTGATGGGCTCTGTGGAAGCTGGTCAACAAGCTACCGAGTGGATCAAGGACTTCACCCGCAGCACACCACTTCAACTGGATCAGGTGTCCGAAGCCTTTGTCCGCCTTAAGAACTTCGGCATCGATCCAATGGACGGCACCTTGCAGGCTCTGGTAGACCAGAACGCCAAGCTGGGTGGTGAGTTTGACCGGCTCCAACGTATCTCACTGGCAGTGGGTCAGGCTTTCGGTAAAACAAAACTGCAGGGCGAAGAACTGCGGCAGCTGATCGAGGCCGGTGTTCCGGTTTGGCAGCTACTGGAAAAAGCCACCGGCAAAAACGTCACCGAACTGCGAAAACTCTCCGAGGCGGGAGCCTTGGGGCAGGATGTGATCAAGGGGCTGATTGCCGAGATGGGCAACAGCAGCCTTGGGGCCGCAGCCAAGAATATGAAAACCATGTCCGGTCTGGTCTCGAACATGAAAGACCGGTGGTTGCTGTTTCAGAAAGCGGTCAGTGACTCCGGCTGGACGGATTACATCAAGGCTCAACTCACAGCCCTGGGTAACCGGCTCGATGAGCTAGCCAGTGATGGCAAGCTGCAGACATTAGCGAAAAATATCTCCGGCACCTTTATCGCTATTGCCGAAAGTATCAAGCAGTTTTTCTCGAGCCTGACTATTGATGAGGTGGTCAACAGCACCACGGCAGGTTTCCAGAAGATCGTTGATGCGGCTGGTGGAGTGATTGCTACCTTCCAGATTTTGGGAAATGGTATCGGGGCACTGTTCAACAGCTTGAAGCTGGTGGTTAAAGGTGCTGCGACTTTTATTACCGGAGCCATTGCCCAGATATCCAAAGCTGCAGCAAACATCGTCGGAGTCCTGGGTTTTGATGAGCTGCAACGAAAGATTGAATTCTTTAGCAGTGGTTCTCAAGCTGTGATGTCAGCTTTTGCTGACTCGGTGATCAAAGATGCTGAGAAGGTCCGCAAGAACTACGAAACAATCGGTGAAGCTTTAACCAGAGAGACACCCAAGGTGGCCGATGCTCTAGCGCAAGCCAAAGCCAGTATTGAGGCCACCGGTGCGGGGATCGAGGAGAGCAATAAAAAGGTTGAAGCCAGTCAGAACAGTCTGAAGAAAAATACTGAACAAACCACCGGTGATGCCAAAAAGAAATACGCAGCCCTGAAAGAGGAAGCCTCAGGTGTTGCGAATGCATTATCTGGCATAGAGGACGCT
>CBDEWF010000155.1:0-4580 GCA_965243775.1 Sansalvadorimonas sp. | reverse complement strand
AGTGTCAGAACCCAATGGGTAAAATCCGTGAGAATGAGCGTACCGTGCTGGACTTGCCGCTGGGTACTCTGGATGTGCAATTATGCTTCACTGTTTACCAGGGACGGTGTTCCCACTGTGGGCACATTGAAACAGTCACGCCTCCCGGGTTGGCTCCCAAAGCGCAGGCTACTGAACGGCTGAAGCAACATGTCAGTCATCTCTGCCGCTATATGCCCTGCAACAAGATTCCTGAATTCATCTCTATCTCGCATCATACGGCCAGGCGCTGGGATAAAGAGATATTGATGAAAACTCTGCCAGCCCCTGACCTGGATAACATACGAGCCCTGTTGATTGATGAGAAATCCATTGGTAAAGGACACCATTACCTGACTGTTGTTCTGAATGCTGATACGGGCGAAACCCTGTTCCTTGGTGAAGGCAAGCGAAAAGCCACCCTGGACCAATTCCTCAGCCGCTTAACTCCGGAACAAAAGTCTCGCATTGAATGTGTGGGTATAGACCGTGGTGGTAGCTACAAAGCGTCGGTCAGGGAGCACCTTCCTGACGCCGATATCGTTTACGACAAGTTTCACATTATTGCCAATTACAACGATGTCATAGATAAAATCCGTCGTCGGGAATGGAGGCAGGCTGAAGTTGATGATAAGCCTTTCATCAAGGGGCAGCGCTTCAATTTGTTCAGGAACCCTGAGAACCTCACCCCCAAGGGAGAAAGCTGTCTGAAAGAACTGTTGGCTATGAACGAAGACCTGTACCAAGCCTACACCCTGAAGGATATGCTCAAGCAGCTCTGGACGTACACTTACAAAGGTTGTGCCAGTAAGTTTCTCGACAGGTGGATCGAGCTGGCCACAGAAACAGGCATTGGCGAACTCAGGCGGTTTGCCAAAGGGTTGGATCGGGCCAGAGAAGGACTCCTGTCATACTGTCAGCACCGAATAACCAGTGCAAAAATTGAGGCCTTTAACGGTGTGATCAAACGTATTGTCTACAAGGCTTGTGGCTATAACGACCTTGAATATCTGTATCTGAAAATCCGGCAGGAGGCTCAGATATGATCTGCCAACCTGAGAAAGCCCCAAATAATAAATGGTCGCTGCACTTCCTGACTGCGGGCCTTTATTTTCTCTATTGCCATTGTCAAATGTTTTTCAAGTATCTGGATTGATTCTTCCACCTTACCCAGTTTTTTAAGACCAATTTGAAGATTGTAAACATCAACGGGGTATAATTCTCCACTGAATGTCCTTAGCTTGACTGTCGTCCCGGTTATTCCTCCTATGGGATGTTCATCATGTTTACATGCACGCCTTCCTGGTACCGAAGCTATTTTATAAGGCCATAAGTAACTCAAAAAGGGTTCAAGTTCAAAATGGGACAGGGTGCTTAAACCGGTATTATTTGTTCTGAAAAAAGGTTTCTGTTCACAGTTTTCTTCTGAATAGGCGGAATTGTATTGCTCATAATCAGCCTTTAACCGGGCTTTATAGCCGTAATTTTTTTGCATCAAAACAAGATCAAAGAGCGGTGTTTTCTGGCTAATAGCCCAAAGGCGCTGGTTATCTTCCTTCCCCTTCAAGCCATATTTACTACTGTAATGCTGGTTCATGTTGACAGATATGATAGAAAAGCTTCCCCCCGTTTTTTCTTTCTGGGAGAACTCAGATTTAGGAGCAGCGGTAACATTTGCTGCTATGCCAGACAGCCCACATACTGCCAGTAACCACAGGATGAGTAGATTTTTCACGGAACTCCTTTCTACACAGTCTTTTTTCATAAAGCACTTCCTGTATCCTTTCTAACCACTCCGTTGCTGATGAGATTAGTAACACTGGGGATAACCTCTTAACAGTGATGTTTTACCATTCATGGTAGACTGAAAAGGACGTTACCAATAATTAATACTCTATGCGTTCACAACTGGCTTTACTTCCTATTATCTTGGGCTTAATGCTCCCGGGCTGTGTATTTCGTTTTGATCACCAGTACACAATTGCTCAACGGGCGCTTCAGATAAATGGCAGAGCCGCTGTCATCCCGGCTGGAGATTACCTGCTGCAGACAGTACAGGTGATGCCCGGAAAAAAAAGCACGCTCAGGGTCTATATTGAGGGCGATGGACTGGCTTGGGTACGGCGTAACAGGCCATCAACAGATCCAACCCCCAGAGACCTTCTGGTTCTGGATCTGATAGCGAAAGATGTTTACCCTGATAAAGCTTACATAGCCCGCCCCTGCCAGTTTATTAAAAACAGCGCCTGCAAAACCAAAGTCTGGACAAATCTGCGATATAGCGAAAGCGCTGTTCTATCTCTTAATCAGGCCCTCGATTTATTGAAAACCCAGAGAAGCTACCAGTCCCTTGAGCTGATAGGCTTTTCTGGTGGAGCAACTATGGCTCTGTTAGCAGCTGCAACAAGAGATGATATAGCCTCTGTCAGAACTATTGCAGGGAATCTTGACCCTCACTATGTCAATCGTTTCCATGAAGTTTCTGCCATGCCGAAAGCCCTGAATCCAGCTCATCGGGCAACGAGTCTTAAAGCGATTCCTCAACTGCACTTTTATGGGACAGAGGATCCGGTTATACCGCCACAGGTATTTGCCACTTATAAAAAGAAAATCGGAAACTCCCGATGTATTAGCGGATTCCCTTTGACCGGGGCAGGACACCACCATGGCTGGCGAGAAGCATGGGAGCAACTGTTAACTCAACCTTTTCCTCCCTGTTCATAAGTATCTGGGAAGCATAAAGGCGTAACGGCAGTTTCTGAACTATGTTCTCAGCCCGGCCATGACAATATGTGAAATGCGAACAATATGCCCGTCCGAATGTCCGTTCTGTGTAGTGTCATTTTCCTGCTCTGTTTATACACCTTTGATCTTTATGCACACCAGACATTCCATTTATTTAATGGAGCCTGGGTTCCAGCTTTTATTCAAAGCACAAATGAGGGCTGGCAGCATGTCTATCTATGTCCTGGCTGCAGGCTGACACCCTCTTTAACTATTCTTTCCTCCGTGAATCCAAAGCCAGATAACTCCCTGCTCCAAGAGCTCGAACGCAGCTTTGAACAGGTGATTGTCGAACAGGAGACAACTCTTTCATTCCAGCATTTCACAGTATTGCGAGCCATCAAAGCCCTTGCTCCCAACGGACCAACAAGACTGACAGCTATTCTTACCCGACTGCCGTCAGGCAGTGGTTATCGGTGGCATCATGTACAGGCAATTATTGAACAGGGAGCAAAGTCAGAAGAGGCTATTATCGAGGACACTTGGATCACACTGCTCACCAATGCCAAAGTTGAAGATAACTCGCTGTTGATTTCAGCTGCAGAGCAGACTGCCGTTGTCGATTTATCCTCTCCTTACAGAACCTGGCTCAGCGATCTGGCCGATAGAACTGGGTTGCATCAAGGTATTCTGGATTCACCTGTGGCAGCAACGGGCCTGATTATTATTGGTGTTCAGCTGGCCTTGGGAATTTCCGGTGTACGAGGCCCCTGTGGCAAACCGCTTCATCAATGCCCCTGTACCAAAAAGGCACTGCAGGCAGTGAACCTGCCATCACTGCCTGCGTCATGATGACTCAACCCCTAACCAGGCAGCATATATAACTAACACTCGGCGCTGACCTTGCAACAAAACGCCACTTTGAATGCCCAATTCCCTGAATATTGCCAGAAAAAAAAAGAATATATCCACTTTCAGGAAAGTAAAAAGCTGAAAAATAAAAAAGGGTTGAGCAGATGATTGCTAAAAGTAGAACAAATAACGCCGAAGGGCGTGATTATAATGCCTGTGACACTGGGCACACAGAGAAACAAGTCTTTAGCGGAGGTTATGGAGGCTATTATGCTGGCCGCCTCGTCAGATCAAAAAGTGATCCATGCCTGAACCTTATGCAATTGGGGGGGGGGAAAATCACACAAGAAAAACCTCGACAAAGACAAGAAATCAAGCTGCGCCCCGTTAAAGCCCTTGGTGACGACAGCATTTCAGTGTCATTACCACTAAACCAGTTTGTCTCACTGGTCAGTCCAACAAACTATTATCGACTAACAGCGTCTGATGGCAACGAGCCCAAAGTGGTCTATATATCCAGAGAACCGTGTTTGGTGAAGCCTTCTAAGGGGTTAAAAGACGGTGAAATTGTTCTAAGCAAAAATTCTCCAGTTGTTCATAGTACAGTAGTGACACTGTCCCCCTGCTCCGAAGTGCTAAAGGACCCAAAAGCTGTACTTGTACATCTGGAAATAGATGAACAAGAAACAGCTAAAGTCGATGACAGAACAGTGCATGTTTTTAAAAGCATTCTTTGTGGAATACCAATAAACCGCCACAAGACATATAACATAAATATGCCCCTTCTGTCGTCTTCTGTCCCTGAAGCTGGTAAAAGAGAAGGTCCCCTTCCTGAGGATATTGAGTGGACTCCATCCGCAAAAAAAATAAATGTTGATGAACTGCCAGATTCATCAACCTTTACAAGGGACAGAACCAGGCTTCCGATTAGAACGTACCAGCTACGAATACGTATTGAGCCTGTTGGTGATCACATGCAAAAGGAT
>CBDEWF010000154.1:0-5389 GCA_965243775.1 Sansalvadorimonas sp. | reverse complement strand
CCATGTTGATATCGATCACCTGGGCGCCATTTTCTACCTGGGTGCGGGCTACATCCAGGGCTGTATCATAATCTTCTTCAATGATCAGACGCTTGAAGCGGGCAGAGCCGGTGACATTACACCGCTCACCGACGTTAACGAACAGGGAATCTTTGGTGATGTTGAAAGGTTCCAGTCCACTCAGGCGACAGGCAACGGGTATTTCAGGAATCGTCCGTCGCTGGATAGAAGCGACTCTATTAGCCACTACACGAATATGTTCCGGTGTAGTTCCGCAACAACCGCCAATAATATTGATCAGGCCGGAGCGGGCAAACTCTTCTACGATGCCTGCCATTTCTTCCGGTGTTTCATCGTATTCACCAAAGGCGTTGGGCAGTCCGGCATTGGGGTGAGCGCTGGTGTAAGTGCCGGCGATATTGGAGAGCTCTTCCAGATAGGGGCGCAACTCTTTGGCGCCCAGGGCGCAGTTGAGACCTACAGATATGGGTTCAGCGTGTTCAATAGCGTTCCAGAAGGCTTCCGTCGTCTGACCAGAAAGAGTCCTGCCAGAGGCATCGGTAATAGTGCCTGAAATCATGATGGGTAGTTTGACACCCAGCTGGTCAAACAGGTCGTTCACCGCATAAACAGCCGCTTTGGCATTCAACGTGTCGAAGATGGTTTCAATCATCAGTATATCGACACCGCCTTCGATAAGTGCCTGAGCGGCTTCCTGATAACTGCTGACCAGCTCATCAAAGGACACATTGCGATAACCGGGGTTGTTTACATCCGGTGAAATGGACGCAGTACGGTTAGTCGGGCCAAGAATACCAGCAACAAAACGGGGCTTATCGGGATTTTTTTGAGTAAATTTGTCCGCCACTTTGCGAGCCAGTCTGGCTGATTCGCGGTTTATTTCTGGCACCAGATGTTCCATGGCGTAGTCAGCCATGGCTATAGACGTCGTATTGAAGGTGTTGGTTTCAATAATGTCCGCACCGGCAGCGAGATACTCCCGGTGAATCTGTTCAATAACGTCCGGACGGGTCAGGCTTAACAGGTCGTTGTTGCCTTTTACATCGCAGCTGTGATCGGCAAAACGCTGACCACGGTAGTCCATCTCTTCCAGCTGATAGCTTTGAATCATGGTGCCCATGGCACCATCGAGAATCAGGATGCGGTCGTTAAGCTGTTTTTTTAATTGTTCAGCACGATTTTGATAATTATTCGATACATTCGGCATGTGCAGCTATCCAGCCATTCGAGTTACAGTCCGGACGGCCATCATAGCAGAGGTGTAAGGGTTTTTACCAAGGCTGCTGTTCGTTCATTACGGGAATGCGCAGTTTGATCTGAGAACGAGGTTTTCTTATTCAGTGACAGATACCTGTTCAATGGTGACACCATTTTCCCGGCAGAACTGTGATAGCTCTTCCTGAGGGTTGCGGTCGTACTGAATGCCGTAAACAATGCGTTTTACGCCAGCGGCCAGCAGATTTTTGGTGCACTGATCGCAGGGGCTGTGAGTAACATAGGCGGTAGACCCTTCGATGGCGGTACCACAGCGGGCGGCCCAGATAACAGCATTCAGCTCGGCATGAATCTCATGGCGCAGTGACCACTGATGATGGTCTTCGTACTCGGCATCGCAACAGTTGATGTAGCCAGAAGGTGTGCCATTGACTCCGGTGGACAGCACCCGGCCATCTTTCACCAGCAGGCATCCCACCTGTAACCGCACACACTTGGATAGCTTAGACAGCGAGTGCGCCATCTCCATATAAACAGAATCACTCATAGTCGGTATATGTTATGTGGAATAGTGGTAGTTACTGTAACAGATTGATGCAACCGACTGAAACTTCAGAATATCGGTTTTCATATGATTGGGTACTTATATCTCTTTGATTACTAAGCCAGAGTTGCATTGAGGCTAAGGGACATCAGGTTGGATTATGTTATGATCGAACAGGCTTTTTATAGGAAAGGCTCCGGAGAGCAGCCATTGAATTTTATACAGCGTACACTTCGATTTTTTAACCATCATTTTTTACGGCTCAGCTGGTTTGCCCTGATATGGGTGCTGGTGGGACACTTTCTGTTGTCATTATTACTGTTTTCTCTGGCCGGTGAAACGGTGCTGCTGGCAGACTGGTTCTACTATTACATAACTACCGCTACCACCATTGGTTATGGTGACCTGAGTCCATCTACCGACAGTGGCAAGTTAATGGCGTCATTGTTTGTGATGCCCGGCGCGGTGGTTCTGTTTGCCGGATTTCTTGGGAAACTGTCGTCTTTATTTATTGATATATGGAGAAAGGGAATGCAGGGGAAGGATGATTTTTCCAATCTGAGTGATCACATTGTTATTCTCGGTTGGAATAAACATGATACTTCTCGCATGATCGAGCTGATCTTTGGTGACACGCGCCGTATAGATCGGCAGGTTGTGCTTTGTGCCACAGAAACAATGGATAACCCATTCCCGGAAAAGATTCGTTTTGTTCAGGGAAAAAATCTGAACTCTGAGGATGTGCTTTGCCGAGCAGGTGTTGCAAGTGCTGCCCGCATTATTGTTTTCAGAGGCTCGGACGACGAAACCCTGGCAACCTGTCTGACGCTGGCCGCCAGCGGAACTCCGGCCCATATTGTTGCCTGGTTCAATGAAGAATCTATGGCGCGCCTGCTCAAGCAGCATTGTCCGGAGATAGAATGCCACTGCAGTATTTCTGTTGAACTGCTGGTTCGCTCTGCCCAGGATCCCGGTTCATATCGCCTGCAGGGGCAGCTGCTATCGACTCTGGAAGGGCCGACCCAGTATTCAGTACAGGTACCTGATGAGTTTTCAGGGGTGCGATTTGGCACTTTGCTTGAGTTTTTAAAAGACCGGCATGAAGCGATTGCCCTTGGTATCGCCGATTCTGTCAGTGGCAATGACCTGAAGCTGAATCCGGACAGCAGGGAACGGGTTGAAGCCGGGCAGCTCATCTATTACATGGCGGCCCAGCGTATTCGCAGAGAGGAAATTGAGTGGAATGCCCTTGGCAGTAAATAATGTTTATCTCTAGCAGCCTAACCAGTTGCATCGGTCGGAAAAATTATTTCGCCTTCAAAGTTGAGCCGGATTTTCGATATACCTTTGCCCCCAGTGTCAGCAGTATAGCCGTGGTCACGCCGAGTACCACGATAGGGCCTGCAACCCAGGGGGGGACGGCTGCCGGGGTATCTGATTCCGGGCAGCCCGTCTGGCTGTCTTTCGAAGGAACAGCTGGCCATTGGTTCACTGTTTCCTGCCAGGGAAGCCCTTTTAAACTTCCTACTAGAATGGCCTCAATGATGGGGTCTTTATCGAGGTAGCGTTTGATCAGAGCAATATTGCTCACTTTCCCCCCGGGGTTTCTGGCGGAGTTTTCTGAGGAAAATACAAGCCTACCACTCAGGTCGTATTGATATGCATTCAAGTGGTTATCCTTCTCAAGAACAGCAACATTGAGAATGTTTTCCTCAAGAGCGAGTCTGGCCACCTGTACTTTTTTTGTTGTGGGGAGTTGAATGGTCTCAAAAGTGGCGGGTCTCATGAGATTGACTTCGTAGTCTGTGATTATGGTATAGCTTCTGATCTTTAATCCGTTGTATGGATGGGATGTCAGAATATACAGTTGATCCGGTGTTCCTGCCGCATCAATCACAGTCTCATTTGTCTTTGCCAGATAAGGGTTGTCAACATTCAGGCATCCTGTAAACAGGTGTGTAAAAATCTTGTCGGAGGCTATCCAGTTAACATGGTTTGAGTTCCCGAAAACCGGCCCTGCTATAAGATTTTCTGAAGGAGGATAGTACCTGCCAGCCTCATATAGCAGGCCATCAGTATCTACTACGAAAGACTGGACAAAAGAACCTTTGGTGACCTGATCATAAGAGATATAGAACGCAGGCAGATTATTGTGGGTTAAGCTTTTAAAATATCGAATGGTGACCGGCTCAGGAGGCTGATTCAAGGTCGATGGGATGACAGGTGCAAAGTAAGACAAGAAACTATCGCAGCCAGAGTCCAGGTTTACTGAGTCGCATTTTAGCCAGATATAAGAGTTGTCTTCGTCCTTCCGTATAATCGAGTGGTAGCCATCATTGAAGACCAGAAATTCAACACTTCCCGGCACTTTAAAAAGAGACTCATTTTCTACTGAGGGGTTGAATCTCTGACTGCCACTACCACTGCCACTGCCACTGCCACTGCCACTACCACTGCTTCCAGCACTACCGCTACCACCGCCACCGCTATAAGCAGCGCTGCCCGGGTCAATATCTCCTGATTCCGTATCAATCCATACCATATCATCAGGAGCAACAGTGTTTCCCCAGGTTGCAGAAACGGAAAAAGCAATGAGAAATGCAATAGTGGCCTGTCTGTAAAACAAGCAGATTGATCGAGTTGTTGAGTTTAACTGTGTGAGCTGAAACATAATAAACCTTTGCCAAAAGGGTTCAGGGCACAGGACGAGATGAAGAGTCTCGGAGAGTACTGTAAATCTGTTGATTAAGGGTAGAAGTCAGAAGTCGTTTCATCAAGAGAAGGGAGGAGCGTTTGTTAAGGCTGCTGACGTCCTCCAAACTGATCAATTTTTTCGTTGACCTTTTCTCTGGCAACATCCGTGAGAACTTTCCAGACAGGGTTGGTTTCGACACGAATGCCGTTGTCCCGCATGGTTCGATACAGGCGGGTCAGCTCATTTATGCTTTTGATCAGGAGAGGAGACTCGGTATAAATACCCATCTTGTTTAGCATCGATCTGGGGATAACTACCGTAGCCGGCAGGTTTGCGTCCATGTCTGTGACCGGGTTTTCAGTATCAGCGCCGTGATGAACCATATTTTTTCCTTCGCCCCGGTCAAATGCGGTATTCAGTGCATCGATCACCGCTACCTTGCGTTCGGATACTATTCCCAGAACGGGGTCAAAAGCCTGCTTCCTGTCGTGCAAACCAAGGTCTACATCTTCATAACGAGAATGAACAAACAGCAGGTCGAAATCAGCCGTTACCGGAATGACCATCAGTTCCTTTCGGTCAGAGCCGCTGCCTGAAAAGATATCCCACTGACCATCCTCCCGCTGATGCGCTTCAAAAGTTTCATCCGGTCCATTTTTAGGGTGAGAGGTAAAGCTGATGGCATTTTGGTAGCCACTGGCTGGAGGAATGTCTTTCATATTTTCCAGAATGCCCATGGACTTCAGCTCGTCAATTCGTCGCCCGGAAATATGAAGTTGCTCCTGGCTGGCCGCTTTTTTTTCATAGAGGGTTTCGTTATTGACTTTGTTGTACTTCGCTTCTTTGGCAGGGTCACCGGATATTTTACTGAAATGCTGGTCAACAGGAATAAAACCGGCCATGGGCCCCCAGTT
>CBDEWF010000153.1:0-21276 GCA_965243775.1 Sansalvadorimonas sp. | reverse complement strand
AGCTTTTTTAAAGCTGGAAACCATTACACCAGGGAAAGAAGAAATCAAGAAATATATCAGAAAGGTCAGCATTTATTAGAGGAGCTACCACCTCAGGGGTCTCATTCAGGAAGGCTGTTTGATGCTGTTGTAAAAGGTCAGCTGGCACGGGAGCTGGAAACAACACGGTGTGATGGATGGTGCTATAGCTGGATTTATGACTGGTTTTTTCATAAGTCATTTATACCAAATGTTATGTTGGCCACACTCGAAGTGAAAACGGGAAATGGCAGGGAGCTATTAAGGCATCACTTTCTACTTATTCCTGTTGATGCGAACACTGAAGTAAAAGATTGCTTAAAAAGTGAGAAAAAAATATCCTTTATACTAGTTGGGAAAAAAACTTTCAAAAAGTGATAAGTGAAAATAAGTTTTTTATCTATGATCCAACATTTTGTAATTTATCACTATTTAATCCTGATACTGTTTTTGGAATGGCAGTAAATTATTGTGAGGTTGATGGATATACTCTTGAGGATTTTATAGTAAAGAAAAGTTGAATTCTTTGAAAAGAGTCCCAGAATTAATAGACGTTGAAGAAAGTGATGTTGCTTTTTCTGGCAAGAAGGGTATTATTAGCCTCAATTTCTTGGTTCTTTGATGGGGATTACCAATATGATTCGGTGTATGCTAAGGATCCTGGTGTTATCAGTCAGTTAAAATTTGGGACCATCAGATATCTGCCCGAATGAATTAAGACAGGGCCTGAAATTCTATATTTCAACACTTTATTGCCTGGCGAAGATTCTTCCAGGAAGCCAGCTTCCGGCAGGTGGGGGCAGACCAAATAAGTTGGATATTCTTCACTGTTATAGGCCAGACCACCCTCTATTTTATATCGACTTTTAAAAGAGACTCTCAAGGAGTTATTACAAAAAGGGTTTACACTTGGGGCTTGTTTAGCAGCTTTATCTGGTGATCATGGTGGAAATAATGCGCTGAAGAATAAGGAGCTGATTCCCATTCCTGAAGAAATTCACGAAAAATATTGCAGTAAACTGAGGGAGATCAATATGACTGGGCAAATCTGGGTGAAGTTCTTTTTGTTGAGCTGGGTATTGATATCGAAGAAGAGTCTCCTTCCTTTTCTGGAGTATTGGTTATATTATTTGAAAAATACAAAAAACCTGAAGAGTTTATCACAAATTTGCAGGCCTATATTGATAACTGGGGTGGAGTTGAATCGCGTGAATTTCGCAGATCTCTTTGTTTTCAGTCATGAGGAATTAAAGCCTGATTTACAAAATGTTATTGCCCTGGGTGGAAAAATGTATACTCCCTACTGTCTATTAAAGCATTGCGTAAGACAATGCTGGCAAAATAAAAATCAGGAGTATAGTGAGATTATAAAGCGGTGTAAGCCAATACATACTCTGGCTGTTTGTTCCCCAGAAAGTGAAGCCTACCAGCGGGCACTGGTAGAATACTTTCAGAATGCAAGTGAAAAGAGAGTTGTCATGTAAAGAGATGGCTGTAGAGCTTAATTGTAACCAGGGTGGAAATTGTAATATTTATATTATTCCTCCTGCATCAGTTAATAAGAAAAACAAGAGGAGAGGGAAAGGGAACTGGAATGAGGTTGTGGTAGAAAAAATCATGGCTGATTATATCAAAGAAGGTAAGGTTGTTCCGAGAAGTACGCCACCTGAAGATAAATTAAATTTATGTATGGATAAGCTTGGTGCTTTTTGTCATGCTGCAAAACCACTCTGGGCTATGCGGTCATCGCTCTTTAATAATAAAAATATTTTTAATATTATAATTTCAGCTCATCCTGAACTTTCCAGAGCCCAAATTGAGAAAAATAATGTTTCATGTTTGAGATATCTATTAAACTTTTATAAATCTCCTGTGTTATCTGATGAAAGAATAAAGCGTAATAAAGGAAAGACTGACTTTGATCTTTATCTTCATCCGTATGATGAGGTAATGATACGTAAACCTCATTCGAAAGGGTGGAATGAAGTATTAACAATATTCATTGAACATTTGCTTCGTGAAGGTTTTAATCTCACCAAAATATCTTACTTTTTTAGAGAGGGAACTATCAATCATAACAAGTATTCCATACCTCTACCCGGTAGTTCTGGTTGCGACTGGACATTTGCTGATTTAATCCAGTTTCTTGAGCGTCAAAGTAAAAGCATTACACACCTAAAAGAAAATTTCAGTGAAAACAGGGCCCTTGATCTTGAGTTAAAACTCTATGGAAATGATCGGGCTGTAGGAGAATATGATGGGCTTTTATTTTATCATATGAATTGCAGCATCAAAGATGAGGAAAGAAGAACCAATATTCTTAAACGTTTCGTTAATATAAACAATATAATTATACCTGATGAAGCTGAAAAGTTTTCATCAAAAAAACAGTATTATCATCAGCTACTGAAACGCCTGGATTAGCTTGTGTGGTGAAAAAATGGAGCTTTTTATTAATGGTTTTATAATAATTATACCTCTCATACTGTTTATCATTGAGTTATTCAATTTGAGTAAAATTATTCATGCTGAAGATTTTAACATACATAACAATGTTGTTATGGATTTGAGTGTTGCAGTGTGCAAATGTGTTCTGTGTGCAGGGATATAATTTCCCCGGCTATTGGTGGCATCGAATAGCCGTCCTGGTTATCAGGCCTTTGGATATAAGTCTATTTTTTGTAATTATGATGAACTGTGTAAAATCCACAAGATCAGGTTTTTTTCAGCCGGGGGGGCGTAAAAGATCTCAGGTACAAGATGATACAGGTGATCGAAGATTACCCTGTAGAAAAAAAACAAAAAAAGAATTTGCTTTTGCAGAAAGACGTGTTTCAAAACGAATAGAGTCCAGAAGGTTAGAGAAAATATCCGGAAACTTTATTCCTGACAGTAAAATGTCTAGATCAAATGCGAAACAGCCAGGTACGCATTCAGTATTAAGAAAGTCAGGTTGTTTTAATGATGATATAAGGGATAAGGGGGGGCATAGGTCAGCATTTGACAGAAGAAAAAAAATATTAGATAGAGAAAATCTTAGATTGACTTTTAGTTGTGTAGATAGAATGAAATATGGCGAGTCTATTCGTGGAGTTCAATCTCTTCATATTTCTAATAATCAGCATGGCTTGAAGGATACTTATTCTACAAGTTTCATTGAAGTTAAAGAACATTATACGCGGGAGAGAAGAAATCAGGAGATTTATCAAAAATGTCAGGATTTATTAGAAGAGCTGCCGCCACAGATCTCTCATTCTGAAAATATTTTTAAAGCGGTTGTTAAAGGGCGAGTGATTCGGGAACTGGAAACAACCCGATGTGATGGGTGGTGTTATAGCTGGATATATGACTGGTTTTTTAATAAGTCATTTATACCATATATCATGTTGGCCTCGCTTGAAGTGAAATCAAGTAATAGCACGATAATATTAAGGCATTACTTTATTCTTGTCCCTAGTCAAGCGAGTATTAAAGTTAAAGATTGTCTGAAAAGTGAGAATAAAAATATCCTTTATGTAAGTGGTGAAAGGTTTTGTTTAAAGGTTGTTAAAGATAATGATTTTTTTATCTATGATCCAACATTCTGTAATTTATCACTTTTCAACCCTGATAATATTTATAAAATGGCAAAGGATTATTGTGATGTTGATGGTTATATTATTGAGAGTTTTTTAGTACAGAAAGTCAGTTTTTTTCAAAAAGATTTTAAGCCAATAGAGTTTGAAGAGAGTGATGTTACTTTTCTGGCAAGAAGAATTTTAATGACTTCTGTTTCATGGTTCTTTGATGGTGATTACCAGTATGATCTTGTATATAAGAAGGAGTCTGGTGTTATCAAACAGTTAAAGTTTGCCCCATCAGATGTCTGTCCTGATGAATTAAGAGAGGGGGCAGAATTCTATATTTCAACGCTTTATTGTCTGGCGACTATTCTTCCAGGAAGTCACCTTTCAGTAGATAGGAACAGGCCAAATAAGTTAGATGTGCTTCACTGTTATCGATCAGATCATCTTTTTTTTACCTCAACTTTAAAAGAAGCACTCACAGAGTTATTACATCAGGGATTTACACCAGAAGCCTGTATAGCGGCTTTGTCTGCTGATCATGGAGGAATAAATGCACTTAATAATAAGGAGCTTATTCCAATTCCTGAACAAATATATAGCAAGTTTTATCACGAGCTTAAGAATCAATATGACTGGAAAAAACTCGGTGATAGATTATTTGTTGAACTGAATATTGATACCAGAAAAGAGTCTGCGTCCTTTTCTGATGTATTGAATATTTTATTGGGAAAATTCAAAAGTCCTAATGATTTTGTTACCAAGTTGCAGAAATATATTGATTGTGGAGGAGGAAATGAATCTCGCGAGTTTCGTAGATCTCTTGTTTTTGATCGAGAAGAACTTAGGCATGATCTAAAAGCAATTATTGCTCGGGGTGATAAAATGTATACTCCTTACTGTTTGTTGAAACACTGTATAAGGCAATGTTGGCAGGAAGGAAATCAAGAATATATTGAAATTATAAAATTATGTAAGCCAATACACACACTGGCTGTATGTTGCACAAAAAGTGAATCCTATCAAAGTGCGCTTATAGAATACTTCCAGGACGCCAATGATAGAAGGTTGTCATTTAAAGATATGGCTGAAGAGCTTAACCGAAATCAGGGTAGAAACTGCAGTATACATATTGTTCCTCCTTCTATTACCAGAAGATGTAAAAAAAGAGGAAGTGATAGTTGGAGTGAACATCTGACACAACAAATCATGGGTAGTTATATCAGTGGTGGTAAAGTTGTTCCGAGAAAGGAACCCTCTGAGAATAGATTAAAATCATTAATTGATAAACTGGGTGAGCACTGCCATGGATCACAACCATTGCTTGCTATGAGTTCAGCTCTTTTTAGTAAAAATAATATTATCGATGTAATAATTACAGTTCATCCTGAACTATCCAGGTCGCAAATTAATAATAATAAAGTTTCGTGTTTGAGATACCTGTTGGAATCTTATAAATCTCCTGTTTTATCCGATGAAAGAGTAAGGCGAAATAAAGAAAATGTTCATTTTAAAATTTACCTTCACCCTTACGATAAGGTGATGATACTTGAACCGCATTCGGAAGAGTGGAATAAGTCTTTAGTAACATTCATTGAGCATTTACTTGGTGCCGGATTTAATCTTACCAAAATATCTCATTTTTTTAGACAAGGAACTATTAATCATAACAAATATTCCATACCTGTTCCTGGTGGTTCTGATTGCAACTGGACATTTATTGATTTGATCGAATTTCTGGAGAAACAAGGTAAAAACGCTACTTACCTAAGAACAAATTTCAATGGAAACAAGGCTCTTGATCTCGAGTTGAAACTCTATGAAAAAGAATGCGATGTAGAAGAATACCATGGCCTTTTATTTTATTACATGAATTGCAGTATCAAAGATGAGAGTAGAAGAACCAATGAACTGTATAAAGTTGTCAATAGAAACAGTATAACTATACCGCAAGAAGCTGAGGATTGTTCTTCAAAAATCCAGTATTACAGACTGTTATTAAAACGCTTATGTTAGATAGTTGTTGTTGATCACAGCTCAAATTAAGCAACCAGATATATCTCCAAATGGTAACACCATCTATCCATGCTGCTCTGCCCTTTCTGTCTGCGAAGGAGGGCTGGGGCTTATGTCTTGCCGAGTACGTGGAGAAGACCTGCTGGACCGGCTATGTCATCTATTTCACCAGTTTGATCCTGCCTGTTCGGATTTTAGACTCTAACTTTCAGAAATGATGCCAAATAACATGGTGTTATGTTATGAAAATTGCACATATTGGATATTAATACCTGTAATGCCCTTGAAAAAAAACAGTAACTCTGATGATAGTAAGAGTGCGGTGGAGTTTGGACTGTCAGCGGCTGACACCGGGAAAATGGCAGTAGTGCTGTAGCAGAAAAGTTCAGGCATCCCACCTTACACAGTTTTCGTGCAACAAGAACGCAATACAAACGTCATAGAAGAAAAATAAATTAGTCATCTAAACCGGCATTTTGTCGGTATTGGGGAACTAGAAATGAAAATGAAAAATGCCCTCACGGGTGCTCTTGTTTGTGCCGGACTGGCTGCAATCAGTCTGTCTGCTCAGGCCGAAGAACTTCGCCTGCTGACCTGGGGGGGGTATGCCCCTCAGCCTGTAATCAGCCTGTTTGAAAAAGAGACAGGTATCGATGTCAAGGTTACGCTTTCCAATAATGAGGATATGATCTCCAAGCTTCGTGCTACCCGAGGTGCTGGTTTTGATCTGGTTCAGCCCAGCCAGGATCGGATTATTGGTGCCCAGAAAGAGTTTCGCATCTATAAGCCTCTTGACCTGAGTAAAATTGATCAGGCTCAGTATATTGCTTCCATGCTGGAATCCACCAAACAGAGCACCACTGTGAACGGCAAAGTTTATGGTGTCCCCCATGTCTGGGGTACAAGTGGTTTGATTGCCCATACCGGTAATGGCCAGAGCAGCTACCGGTTTAGTGATCTCTGCTCCGACAGTTACAAGGGTAAGGTTTCCTATCGTCTTAAGCGCCCAACCCTGATCGGTTTCGCTTTTGATATGGGGGAAGATCCCTTTGCCGCTTACAATGATCCGGTGAAATATGCACAGATTCTGCAGAAGGTCGAGCAGCGCCTGATTGCCTGTAAGGATAATGTCAAAGCCTACTGGAGTGGTGGAGATGCCCTGATCAACCTGCTGCGCAGCGGTGAAGTTACTCTGGCTATGGGCTGGGATGCCGGAGGCTGGAAACTGAATCAGGAAACCGGAAGTATTAACTTTGTTCCTCCCGAGAGTGGTGCACTGGGCTGGATCGACACCTTTGCCCTGCCGGCCAAGGGGAAAAATGACGAGGCCGCTTACAAGTGGATCAATTTTGTCAACCGTCCAGATATCGCTGCCATGATCACCGCCTCAGCCGGTCAGTTTACTGCATCCGCTGAAGCTGCACAGTTTGTTGAAGATGGATTGAGCAAGAGCTACAAGGCCAGTTTCGACCAGGCTGCTTTGGATAATATCAAGTGGTATCCGCCGGTTCCTGCCGGTCTGGAAATGATTGAGGGCAAGGTTTTGGATCGCATTAAGGCGGCCCAATAGTACATTTCAGAAGAAGGTGAAAGTTCAGAAGTTGGTTAAAGCTGGATTGTCTCAAACTCCACCTTTACCAACTTCTACCATTTGCCACCATCTTTCCAGATAGCAGGAATTAACAGACAGGATGCAGGCATGTCTTCTGAAATAGACTTGTGTGGTCGCCATCTCTTCAAGGATTTTGAGGGTTTTCAGGCTGTCTCTGATGTCAGCTTCTCTATTTCCCGCGGTTCTTTTTTCTCCATTCTTGGTCCTTCCGGCTGCGGGAAAACAACACTGCTCCGCATGCTGGCGGGTTTTCTTGAACCCAGCTCAGGGGAGATTGAGATCAAAGGTAGGTCCATGCTTGGAATTCCCCCCAACAAGCGTCCGGTGAACATGGTATTTCAGCATCTGGCCCTGTTTCCTATGATGACCGTGGCTGAGAATATCGCATATGGCCTGCGGCGCCGAAGGATGAAAAAGCCTGAGATTCAACGACGGGTTGCTGATGCTCTGGAACGTATAGGTCTGCCTGATGTTGGCAGCCGTTCTGTCGAGCAACTGTCCGGAGGGCAGAAGCAGCGTATCGCCATTGCCCGCTGTCTGGTTCTGGAACCTGATGTTCTTCTTCTTGATGAGCCTCTGGGAGCTCTGGATCTCAAGCTTCGGGAGCATATGAAAATTGAGCTGAAAAAGCTGCAACAGGCTTTTGGTACAACGTTTATTTACATTACCCATGACCAGTCGGAAGCTATGGTGATGTCCGACACAGTGGCTGTTATGAATGAAGGGCGGTTTGAACAGGTTGGTACACCTCAGGATCTCTATTATCACCCTTCAACAGCCTTTGTGGCCGGATTTGTTGGTGAGAGTAACCGCTTCTCTGGAAAAATTGTTAACCGTAATGGATCAAGCTTGGATGTGGTGACCCAGAGTGGGCAGCGTTTTTTTGCGGAAGACCGGGCAGAGAATGATTTATCGCTGAATGATCCTGTTGAACTGTTTGTTCGCCCGGAGATGATTCATCTTGCCAGAGAGAAGGGACAGGCCTCCGATAATAACCTTGTCGGCAAAGTTCAAAATATACTGTTCGATGGAGGTAACAGCCGGTTGTTGATTCAGGAGCAGTTCACCGGTATTGAATTGCAGGTTGTTCTGCCCCAGACCCGAGATTTTGCTGATATTAAAACCGGTGATCAGCTGCACCTTGGCTGGAATGCCGGACAAAGCCATGTCTTTCGCAGGGGAGGGTAGGTTATGACCGGCCCCCGGCTTGGACTTTATCTTCTGCTGACGCCACTGCTGCTTACTCTTGGGCTGCTGATTCTGTTTCCCCATCTGGAGATGCTGAATATCTCCTTGAGTGAGAGGGTCAGCTATGGAGTACACCGGTTCAGTCTTGCCAACTATCAGGAATTCTTTACTGAGCCTCTTTACTGGCGCACTTTTTTGCGTACAGCAATTATGTCGATTTTCACCACGGTTATTACTTTGGTGATTGCTTTTCCGGTGGCTTGGTACATTGCCAAGATTGCCAAAGGCAAAACCAAAAGTATGTTATTTCTGGCTTGTCTGATTCCTTTCTGGGTCAGTGAGCTGGTGCGTACCTATGGCTGGATGATTCTTCTACGGGAAACAGGTGTCGTCAGCAATCTGCTGCAGTGGCTGGGTTTGGTGGATGCTCCGGTAGAGATGCTGTACAACGATGTGACGGTGATGATCGGTTTGGTTTATACCTCCATGCTGTTTATGGTTGTGCCTCTGGTAACGACCCTGGATGGTCTCGATAACAGTATGGTGGAAGCCTCTTACGATCTGGGAGGCAATGGCTGGAATGCCCTTTGGGAAGTTGTAGTTCCTTATGCCATGCCGGGAATTATATCCGGCTGTATTGTCGTGTTTATGCTGACTCTGGGTAATTACCTGACGCCAACGCTGTTGGGCGGCAAAGACAGTCTCTGGTTTACTGAGCAGATTTTCACTCAGTTCATTACCCGGTTTAACTGGGAACAGGGTGCAGCTTTTGGTGTTCTTCTGCTGATACTGTCTTCCCTGATTGTGTGGCTGGGGCTGAAGCTTAGCCGGCAATCCTTCAGTGAAACCATGGGCAGGTGAGGGCGGATTTATATGATTGCATCTATTCCCCAGAGCCGGGCATTTCAGCGAACCTACCAGGCTTATGTGGTTCTGTTTTTTCTGTTGCTGGCAGCTCCCCTTGTCGTGGTAGCGATTTTCTCCTTTAACGACAGTCTGTTTCCATCCCCTCCCTGGGGAGGTTTTACCCTGGACTGGTTTTTTGCCGATTCTCACAGACGCACCGGTCTGTTCTACGATGAGGGTATTCTGGAAAGCATCTGGATCAGCCTGATAGTGGCAGCAGCTGTTGCTGTTCTCTCTGTTCTTCTGGCGTTAAGTAATGCCTTTCTGTTTGAGCGGAGGGATTTTCCCGGAAAGCAGCTTCTCTACAGTCTGATGCTGGTGCCACTGGTTATACCTGGAGTGATTCTGGGTATTTCCATTCTGGCTTTTGGCAGCAATATTGCCAATGGTATTGAGGACAACTGGGGTTATGACCTGGAATTTCTACGGCCCGGTTTAACCATGGTGGTTCTGGGGCAGTTTGCATTTATCAGTACTATCTGCACCTTGATTATTTCTGCCCGGCTGCGAAAGTTTGATATTCAGCTGGAGGAGGCGGCCCTAAACCTGGGTGCCAGCAGGTGGGAGGTCTTATGGACCATAACACTGCCTTGGCTGAAACCGGCTCTGGTTGGTGCCGGGATTGTTGCTTTTCTGATGTCGTTTGAGAACTTCAATACCACCCTGGTGCTGGTGGGCAGTGATGCTCCCTTGACCATCACCATGTTTGACCGGATGCGGGAAGGATCGACCCCTATGTTGAACGCTGTATCCCTGTTGCTGATGGTGGCTTCTGGTGGTCTGGCCCTGCTTAGCATTTTTGTCCAGCGCAGTGAAAACACTGATCGTTAGACGTTATTTAACGTTCTGTTTGATTAATCGCTGAAATTACACAGCTACGTATGCTGTGTTTGTGGTTGCGTAATTTCAGTTGTTTATGTCAACGGCGACTGGTCGTTTGAGTGAAGTAATTAGCAGGAAAAACAGCATAAAATTGATGTCTGTTAAAAAGGTTTTTCACCAGTACATGAACAACCCATTGTGATGGTTCCATTATCAGGCGAATAAAATGTCTGAACATTCTGTTTCGCCAGTCAAACAGCCTTGAGCGGGTAAGCAGCCCTGAGCGATTAAACAGTATTTTAATTAAGCTAACCATATTCATCCCTGCCTTTTATTCTTGTTCAGTAGAATCCGTATGCTCCTGCTCTATCTTTGTACTGCACCATGGTCAGGTGGTCAATGGCCTGTTGAATCAGGGCGGGAGAATTCCAGAGCTGTCCTGCAGCCACGAAGCAGCTTTTACTGTTTCATTATGCATATTGCCAAAGGCGCCATTCATTAACTCATAAACTTTTTGCTCCAGCATCTTATGTCTGAGTATCAGTCTGGCTCTTGTGACCAGGTGTTCCATGTTAACGGGTTCTGTCATTTTGATCTGCTTGTTAAGCTCTGCGTCGATAAGCTCTTTTTCTCTGCGCAGCTCTTTGATGGTCTTGATAAATTCATCAGTGTTTCCTTTTGCCTCGCGCCTTATAGCCAGCAGCTGCCGGTCAAAATCATGCCGGGCGGTCTGTGCCTTTTTGTTTCTGCCAAAGCCGATATCAAAGCGATCCTGAGTGTGTGTGTCGCGATATTCTTTAACCCCGGCTCTGTTTTTCAGGTTATTCAAAGTCTCGGTGATTTTGGTGGCAGCATAGAAGTAAACCCAGAACAGGGCACTGGCTGCAGTTGGAACGGGGGCAAGACCGGCAAGGGAAGGGTTAGCCCCCGTTGTAGCCTTGGTAATGCCAGATTCGATATAGCGCCACAGAGTGCTGCGCAGTGTGCTCCGGATATAGTTGAGTCCGGTACTGGCTCCTGCTTCTGCCAGCTGTTTCCCCCTGCTGAAATGTTTATCAATGGAGCTGGACAGGTTTTCTACTTCCAGCTCCTGGTCACACAATGGCTTGTCCAGCTGAAGTTTATGTTCAAGAAGAAGGGCAATATGATCGCCCGGAGTGGTTTGACAGGTTAACACCTGTTTGACCCAGTGGGTGTAATTCTGGCGGGGCAGGTACCACAGTTTTCTGAGGCCAGAGCTGTTGGCAGCTTCATTAAATACTTTCATAAGAGTACGGCTGTCGAGCTGATCCAGATCTGACCAGAGTTGTGGAAAATTGTCACAGTAGTGCTGGTCAAGGCGGCTGATCTCCTGAACGGATTCCACCACCAGGTTATCCAAACAGCTGAAAGAGTCTTCCAGCTGGCAGAATCGTAGCTGGGCAAGGCACTGCGCTCTGCGTTTCCTGATCACAGATCCTGCATCACAGGAATCGGCAGGCTTTCCTGCCTGGTGGGCTTCATTCTGGAGGTTACGAAAACTGTTGAGGATATTGGCCAGGCCACCATGTTGTGTCAGCCAGCTGTAGCTGTCCAGGTAATCCTCGACCTCTGCGCCCGGCTCATCCAGTTCTCCTCTTGAGCAACGTATCTGATGAGCCTGTTGTATACGGTTGCCGATACGAATCCGGTGGATTCTGTCTGATACGGTATCAATGGCCAGCCAGGTAATATTGGTGACCAGATATGTGGCCAGCATAATCACAACAGAGATACCGCCGGTCTGTGCGCCATAGACAACAGCCATCAGGCTAAGCAGACCCACCTGTACCCCAATAACCCGCTTGTTACTGCCACACCAGCGAACCAGGCGCATACCGAAATCCTTGGCCATGCGAATCAGGTGACCGTTATCGACCTGCTGCTTGATCAGCCATTCATCATCAGCATCACAGATAATATCTGGTTCGCAGTTTGGCTCGGGCAGTGCGGGCCTGTGCCACCGGCCTTTACTGTTTGGAGCAGTAGAGCAACCTGACAGAGGCTTGCGATGGGGAGAGGAGTGGGATGTCAGCGGACGGTGGGGTAGATGATCATTGCGCCAAGTGTGCTGGTATTTCAGATGAGAGAAATACTCAATCACAGAGACTTCACTCTCATAGCTGCGGCTGGTGGCAGGATTTCGGCCTTTCAGCTTGCGGGCTTTTGCCGCCATTCCTGCAACCTGGTCGGCAAGGACTATGAACCGGGTCAGGGTAAAGTCCTGTTCTCCCTGCATATCCTGTTGGTGGAACAGGGTTTCAATCTCCTGACAGGCATCCTGTGGGTTGAAGCCGGCTGATCTGAGTTGCTCGATAAAGTGTTCTCTTGCTGAGTCAATTGTTGCACCTGCATCGGCCAGCAGCCCTTCGGGAGCGACGACACTGATACCTGGCCGGGCACTGATGGGTGTCTGGGACACGGCATACTGGGGGCGGCGTGTGATAAAACGCTGGCCAGCGATAATGGCAACCACTCTTTTATGTTCTTTTTCCAGGCGGCGAATAGCATTTTTTATCTCCATCAGGTTTTCCAGGGAGAACTCAGACGGATGCTCGATTCTATGTTCGTGGAGCAGTCCCTCAACAATAGATCGGGCTTCATCTATGCCGACACCACTACCAGCCATGACCTGTTCGCAGAGGTGGGGAATGAGAATCAGGGGGATAAACCGGGCGGGCAGTCTCTTGCCCTGGTTAACGGCTATGTATTCGTAAACCAGCCTTGTGGCTGAACAATTGACGCACCTGTCGATAATGGCAACGGCTTCTGCTGTCACCGGAGTGCCTGTTGGTTCAATGCGGTCAGACTTATCGTGTTCCCTGATTCGGACAATGCCTGCCAGTTGCATGGCTATGGCAATATGCAGGTTTTGGCGGTTGTTCAGGTAGGACTCTGACCGGTCGTGATGCTTCTCACCTGGCATCCAGTGAATACGCCGGCTACGTAACTCTGAACTCTGGCAGGCACTGCTGCGGTTCTGTTTCTGGTTTGAGAATTGGTGGACATAAGCGTTAAACAGGTGCCAGCTGACAGAGTCTTCGTTATTGCGTTTGTTGCGGTGGAAGCGATTTAAAAATGTACTGACCAGGCGGTTGCGAATCCAGCCAATAGTGACATGGAGTCGGCCGTCTTCATGTATGTGGTAAATTGACGCTCCCTGACGCTGCAGCTTTTCCCAGCTGTCAGGAAACATCTTGCGAAATTCAATCTGTTCTTGGGCTTCCATGTCACTGAATGATCTGTTTCCCGCTTCATTCAGTATTGTTCATTATTGTCATTAGTATGGGTAATTTTGACAGTGCGGGTTGGGAAAGCTATATCAGCACCGTGTTTCTGGATAATGCGCCCAAGTTCCAGAAGTATTTGATGGCGCACTTCCATATAGGTTTTCCAGTCCGTGGTAAGCGTATAGAACCGGATCAGGATGTCCAGGGAGCTTTCCCCATAATCGGTAAATTTTGCCAGCACTCCGTGTTTTTGATCCAGCTCGGGATGGCTGCCAAGGAACGATTCAATGTTGGATGTGATCGCTTCCACCAAGGGAAAGTCCTGGTAGCGCAGGCCAATCGTGATATTGATACGCCTGTTCTGCATGCGTGACGGGTTTACAACCGCCATATTGGTAAACAGGGCGTTGGGCACGTAAATCGGAGTGCGGTCATAACCACGGATGCGGGTCTGACGCCAGCCGATCTTTTCCACAAAGCCTTCAATACCTTTGTCCTTCAGGTTGACCTTGTCACCGATAACGAAGGGGCGGTCCATGTACAAGGTCAGGCCACCAAACAGGTTGGCAAACATATCTTTGGCTGCCAGACCTATGGCAAGGCCTCCCACTCCGCCGAAGGCCAGCAGGCCGCTGATGCTGACGCCGAAGTTCTGCAGCAGGGTCAGAGCTGTAGCGGCAGTAATGCCAAGCTGAAGCAGTTTAAGAAGAAAGTCTGTGGTGGCCAGGTCAAGGTGGGTTTTACTGCGCTCGGGATTTGCCATGCTGTTGCGAACCAGTCGCAGATAGCGCATCAGCAGCGTGTAGAGCAGCAGTATTACGATAATGCGCCGGGTCAGGTGAATAGTGACATTTTCCACAAGGCTGAAGTATTCCGCGATCAGGTTTATAGCTACGCTGAGCCCGAAAAGAGAGAGACCGATGGTTAAGACCGGAAGGGCGGCCTGAGCCAGAGTGTCATCCCAGTGGCTGGGGGTTCTGGAGAAGTGGTGGGCCAGTTTGCTCAAGCTGTGATGGCTGAACCAGGCTGCTGCAGCAAACAGAGCCAGAACAGAAACCAGTTTGGCCCCCAATAGAATAAAGGGAGAGAACTCTGGAACAGCAGGCATGGGGATTCCTCCACCATATTAAAAACGGGGTTAATTATGGAAGAAGATCTACACAAACTGCCTGACAGGATTGTCAGTAATGCTTTACATTGGTACATGAACGGTTTGTAAAAGCTTGGGTTTACCCTTGTTTCCTGGTGGTATATCAGGGGCTGACTTGAATGTGTTGAGTCAGATTTACGAAATATATAAGTGCTTGACATAATTCAAGGAAAAAACATCAGTTCTGTGCCGTATTTTTACTTATAGCCCTGTGGTACGTTGTAGTCAGAACAAAAAAGCAGGCAGGCCAATAATAATAAGGGGGTGTATAGTGGATACTGGTTTCTTCGAGATCAAGGGAACCCTGATCAATATCGGAACCTGCTCATATATAGAGCGGGAAGATATCTATGGCAGCTATACGATGGTTGTATACTGGCCGGGTGATGCTGATATTCACCAGACCCGCAAAGAGTTTGTTTTTGCGAGTAAAGCCGAGCGGGACAGGATTTTCCTGAGTTTACTGGAAAAGCTTCATGCTTCTGAAGTCAGCGAAAAAGCCGCTGTTGGCCAGTGGTGATAAGCTTGCTCGTAGTAAGGCTGCCTGTCCTCGGTCAGGCTCTTGGTGCACGATTTCCATGATGATTTGTGACAGGCGGCAACTTGCTGTTTCCCGCGCCCCTGGGCAGTACCCGGAGGGCATAATAATCCCTGCCCCGCGGCGCTAGTCGGCCATCCATGGCCTTTGGAAACATCAAGTCACCACCCGCTAAAATGAATGAAATGATGTACTAGTGCCGCATAGCTCAAAAGACCACGCCATCATGCTTGCAGTGGTCTCCCCTTGTAAGTCCACTTGAACGGTTTAGCCATGGTTTCATTAAAGAAGTCGATGAAACCATGGAGGCGGTTTTTTAAGTCTTCTTTCGAGACAAAGCCACTGCGCTTGAGGAATCGCCTCACCAGTATGGAAAACCAAATCTCAATCTGGTTAAGCCAGGAAGCGTGCTTGGGTGTGTAGTGAAACACGACCTTGTGGGACGAGTCTGAGAGATAGGCCGACCGGCTTTGCATGGATTTCAATATCCCGGATTTGCCTTTGATACCAAGCTCTTCCTCAGATGTACCCTCTATAGCTGCCACGAATCGAACAGCGGCCTCCGACATGTGCGTATTCAGATTGTCAGCAACGATATGCCAACCCCGGGCCTCAGGATCGCTGAGTATCATTATCTCCAGCCAGAGCGCAAAATCCTGTTCAGTGCGTGTCTCACTGACCAGGGGCAGAATTTTTCCCGTCGCGACATTCATGCCTGCCAGCAGGGCCTGTGTTCCATGACGCACATATTCAAACTCCCTTTTTTCGACCTGCCCAGGCTTCACGCATTTACCTGGTGATGCTGGCTCGAGAGCCTGAATCCCTGTCTTCTCGTCAAAGGAAATGGTGTGAATCTTGTTTTCTGCTCGTGCCGGAGCTAGCTGGTAAGTCTCACAGACATCCGCACAGCGCTCATCAAAAGCCTCGTCTTTGGGGGTATCTACCCAGCCCCGGACTTTATCGGGGCGAATATCGGCCTGATTTTAAAAATCGGCCGACCTGGCGTTGTGAAATGGATTCAACAATGTTCTTATCCATGGCCGCTTTGGCCAGTGCATTCTGTGACCAGTGACTCAAGATATAGCCATGATTTTCCGGCTTTTCACAAGCCAGAGCTCTGTACACGACAAAAAAGTGAGCTGGCAACGTAGCAAAGCTGCTATGAAAGGCTGTGAAAAAAGAGCCATCGGAAGCAGCCATGGACATTGCCAGCTCACTCTCCCAGCAGATTAAGCCATATCTCGCTCTAAGCAAGCCGCGGCTTGAGCTTATTTCCATCTTGGTCATCAGCATTATTCAGTTGCGAACAGTGAATCTTACCCGCCTTGCCGCAAACTTCCCGGGTTTTGCTCAGGAAGCCTTTGAGCGCTGCCACCAGACATTAAAAAAAGCTCAGGAGGCTGAACGGGAAGGCTTGCTAAACCTTTTCTATTTCGACGAGTCTGGTTTTGTCCAACAGCCTTGTATTCCTTATGCGTGGCAAGAGAAGGGCGAGCAGTTAAGGGTGCCCGCCACCAGTAGTCAGCGTATAAACGTTATGGGCTTTATGAATCGTGATAACGACTTATTTTACTACCCTGTCAACGGCTCTGTGACCGGGGATGAGGTCATTCGTGTATTTGAAGACTTTGCCGAGCAGATGCAAGACCCGAAGTACAGTGCTGGAGACAGGTATACGCTGGTTGTCGTTGACAATGCCAGCATTCATACCTGCAAGAAGTTCCGGGCAAAGCTGGATGACTGGATGCTCGAAAAGAAGCTGATCGTCTGCTACTTGCCGACCTATTCACCAGAACTGAATCTGATTGAGATTCTGTGGAATAAGGTCAAGTACGAATGGCTGAATATCATGAAGGTGATGAGCTTTGATGAATTCGAAAAAGAACTAAAAAGGGTATTCGATCAGTTCGGTAAGGAATATATGATTTCATTTGTCTGAGTACTTAGAGCTTTCCGGCACTAGGGTTAAGTTTATCGATCAAATTTCAGAGCTTGATGATGGGTCGAATACAGAAGCCAGACTCTTCCCGAAGTATTGAAGGATCAATAGGCAGTTTTCAGGACAATCAGGGGGCGCGGAGCAGTAAAGATCCTGTTAGTAAGGCTAGGAGTAAGCCTGTCCAGCCCGCTGGGAAAAAAATTCCTGACGTCAAGAGTGACCATGGTGTGCATGGCTCTGTTAACAATAGATGTTGGTTTATTTCTCAAAGTTAGTGATTACGCTGAATAGAGGAAGTAACCAAATTTTCTATGAAGCCCGAATGCCAAGCTATACAGGGTGCACGGAAGTACTACCAACATGTAGTGTTAACAGAGCCGTGTGCATGGTGTGAGAGAGGCGCTTAAAGATAATATACAAGAGATAAAAACTGTACCGAACTCAGTCCAGGCTTCCCATTCAGAAAAAAAATCGAAAGATAATATTGAGAGTCCACAGCTGTTAAAGTTTTCAGAATCTGATTCTATCCTGAAGACGGAACAGATATTGGAAAATAAGAAAAGTGAACAAATTAAAGTGCTGCTGGAAAAAACTCGAAACAAACTGCTTCTGTATCGCGAAAAGTTTGCCAGTCAGGAAACCCTCCCTTATGTTGCTGTGAACTCTTCAGGCATTGTTGCACTTGGTATTGAGGGACATGTTACCATTGACTGGGGCGAGGAGCCTGCCACTTTGGGCAAAATTTGCCCTCTAATCAAAATACTTCATGCTCCCATAAAAGTTCTGCAAGAAAAAAATTATCCGCAGCATGATCTTTTCAAGGGTTTTCTGGAAACTCAGGTTCGTGGTATTGCCTTAAAACACTGGTGTAGTTATAGACAGTTGGCAGAGCAGTGCGAGTTAGAATTTGAGCAGTTTGTTACCCTGAATAAGAAGAATTTTGAAGACTGGAATAAAAGCCTTTTCGAGGACCCAGACAGTTATGAACAAATGTTGACGGATTACCTGGAAGCTGTAGAAGCAGATAAAAAAGTAGGTCCAGAAAGGCCCCATCGTATGCGTTTTGTTCAGTCTAAAGAAGAGCTTATTGAGGAATTTGAAAAAGAGCATTTTCAACTGTTGGTTGAGTCACAATTGGAAGAAGGCTATAAGATGAACTTGCTTTATAATGGCTTTAAGATGAATTATACAGTTGATCATCTGATAATGCTGTTTGAACAAGCTTGGGAAAAAATTGTATATGAAGAAGATGAAGATTCGGATTAATGTGAGCCCAACTCTCCGTTTTCGAGCTTTTTTCACTTAATCTGAGTCCATTATCATTTATTGTGAGTCTGGGGTTGGAGATATTTTCAGTTATTGTGAGCCCGAAAAGGGAGCTTTTTTCGAGCCCAGGCTGAGATGTTTTCAAGCCGCTACATCTAAAACTGTTCAGATTTCAAAACAGAATAATTATAACATCCTTTCAAATCAAAATGATGGCTGCACCAAGTTTGCTAGCATTTTAAATGCGCCAAGTACAAGATGGTCTAGCTGATGATGCAATGACAGACTTATATGAGTGTGCCGCCCTTTATCTACCTTTGCAGTTAGAAGAGAACCATAAAGCTCTGACTCTCCTTTATCCGCCATTGCCAATAACGGTTCATAAGCACTATCCCATTCTGAGGCAAAATAGAGACCTCGTTCCTTTTTCCAACCTGACCAATCGTCGCTGATAATCTTGTTTGGTTTGTTCAGTAAACGGTGTTGTGGTTCGAGAGCTCTCACTTCGGCATTTGGATCAGTTACGCGCCAGCGTAGGGATGGTGAACCGATTGTTAAAGGACGAGGTGAAGTGTAGTCAGCCTTCCATCCATCAAACGGACGCTGATAAAAGGTAACAAGATGACCTCCATTTTCTACAAACCGGCGCATTTTTTCTGTAGCCAGGTAGAGGTCACTGCGAGTGCCAAAAGCAATTGCGCCAATGACAAGAGTTGAATACGGACTTAGGTCTGTCTCTTGTATATCAGTATCAAGAGCTGAAACATGAAACTCCATTTTTTTGAGCCAGATGGAAATATTATCTGCCCCACCGCCTATATAACCAATCTGAGTTTGTGGTTTTCTTACATTGAGAATCAGCACCTTGAGATCTGCGGGCTGGTAAATGCTTGTGCTGCCTATATGGGGATAAAAACTTGAACAATGTTTAAAAGCCGGGCTTTCATGAACCTGGATCGGGAGCCTGTATAGTCCCGGAGCAAGGTTCTCGGGCAGATAGAGTTTGTCGTTATCAGTATGCCACCCTTGTGGGCAGCATAGAGTGATTTCCCCAGAGGGATCAAGGGGTATGCAGCCTTTTTTTTCGCTCAAAAGAACAACATCAGAATCAACAGGTGAGAGTGTTGTGGGAATGACTCTTACAGTTTTATCTGCAGGGCTGATGCAGCAAACGGTATGCCCCCGGAACTGGGCACTGAAACCAAGGCCTAGCTCTCCATTAAAACCTTCTGGTGAGAAAAATTCAGTAAAGCCAGAAGTTAACTCTGCCTGATGAGAAGCTGCTAAGGTGTGGTACCAGCGGCAATTATGGGAACTGGTATGTTGGGTTATTGAAAGGTTATCTGAGCAGATTGGCTCAAGAGAAATATCAGTCAGTTCAGTTTCAGTACTGGCTGATACTTCCAACTCAGTCTTGGCACCTGCAGATATCTCTGCACACTTAATATTAGATAGATATTTAAAGCCACAGGCAAGAAAGATTACTCTATCAATCTCAGATAATTTGCGTTCCAAGCGATGTTTGTGATGGAAGATAAAGTCTGGATTTGTTTCTGCTACAGCGTCTAGTATTGCGCAGCGTGCACGTTCAAGATGATTCAGTATTTTGGTTCGGTTAGGATAGCTTGTTAAGGCTGCATGGATGGATGCGTTAGCTTTAACAAGAGCCTGATTTGTGACGGGTAAGAGTTCACCATCGCAAGTTAGCTCTGCAAGATTTGAGGGAAGATTATCGCATATGGTTACTTCTTTTTTTACAGCGTCAGATACAAGGTGCAATGGCCAGGATGCGCAAAACCTTTCCTTCCATACTCCCATGCCTTGTGTAGCATGAAAGGTACGTGCCCACTCACCTATTTCATCATATTCTGAACCTGTCGAATAATCCTTCCCTTTGGCAATAACAGAAGTTGTTAAAGACGGTGGTGGAGTTTCATCATCATAGTAATCGCCATCACCACCCCAAGCAGGCAGATAAAATTTAGAGACTTTCCACGGGGCTAAACCATCGGACTCAAAACCAGGATCGGCCGCCAGTGCAATGGCCTGTTCGGCAGCCCTAGTCATCGCCCGGTGGTGACCATGTTGTCCAGAAACATCTAGGAATGTTGGCAGAACGATATCGGGTTTATCGACACGGTAGGCTCTGGCCAAGCGCTCAATGATTAACTTTTTGCCCCAGCGATCAAACGTATCATCACCATTTTTGGAAAAGCCGAAGTCGTGCACCGGATCATCTTGGCCAAAACCCAGCCAGCGAATATCGGAATCAAGAATTTTTGCGGCCTGTTCAAGCTCTTTGGTACGGATGGCACCCAGCATGGCTCCTTTCTCAGATCCCAATGCATTCTGCCCTCCTTCTCCTCGGGTTGAGCAAGCAATAATTGTGCGCATTCCTTCCTGAAATCGCAGGCAGGCCAGTAGGCCGCTCTGTTCATCATCGGGGTGTGCGCCAGTGTGCATAATAGTGATCACTGACTTCAGCCGGGTCAGGGCACGATAAAGGGCTGCATCCGGTGATAGAGGCCACTGTTGATGCAGGTGGTCAAAGTTGGACTGCATGGGAACCATCCTGTGGTGATTATTGGCGTTATATAACAGTTGTCAGGTTAAGCTTGGGGGAAAGCTCTTCCCACAGCGGGAATGAAGCAGCACCAAGAGCTGCTGTCAGCTGTCCGGTTTTGCCCCGTAGTAATCGCTGATGCTGACGTTCACGACGGCAGGAAACTGATATAGGAAGAGGTGTCATACGGGAAATCAAGCTGTCAAAAACCTGCTCCGGCAGATTGCCGCCGAGAATAATGGTTTCCGGGTCTATCAGGTTTTCTAGAGACGAGAGTATTGGAGATAAAGCTTCAGCAGCTTCACTCAGCCACTCATTGATACAGGAGTCATTGGACTGGAGGCACTCCAGAAGTTTTTCATAATCTGGCTTGGCCAAACCTGCCGCTTCAATTTTTTCATAAAGGGCGTTGAGGGAGGCGTATGTTTCCAGGCACCCTTTTTTCCC
>CBDEWF010000152.1:0-6883 GCA_965243775.1 Sansalvadorimonas sp. | reverse complement strand
GGGCTACTAGACTGCCGCACAGCTGAGCAGCAGAACTGTTGGACTACACTACAGCTGAACAGTAGAGCTGTCAGACTACACCGCAGCAGATCAGCACAGCTGCTAGATTCCACCACAGCTGAGCAGCAGGGCTGCTAGACTGCAGCACTGCCGATCAGCAGAACTGTTGGACTGCATAACAGCTGATCTGCGGAGCTGCCGGACTGTGCCACAGCTTAACGGCACAGCTGCCAGACTGCACCACAGCTGAGCAGCAGAGCTGCCAGACTACACAACAGCTGATCAGCAGGGCTGCCAGACTACATCGCAGCTGATCAGCATAACCGCCAGACTGCAACACAGGTGAGCAGCAGTGCTGCCAGGCTTTAGCACAGCTGATCAGCAGAACTGTTGGACTGCAGCACAGCTGTCAGACTGCAGCACAGGTGAACAGCACGGCTGCCATACTAGAGCCCATCCCACAGCAGGGCCGCTGACCGTTGCAGCGGTAGTCGAGCTCGGAGAAGACGACCATCTCCTGGGAGAAGCAGTAGAGCCCGAGCCTGCCGCCCAGCAACCGACCGTCGCGCAGCGGCCCCGAGTCCGCCAGCAGCCGCGCGCCGCCCAGCCCGTCAACCTCCTCGATCCGGATGCTGCAGTATTTAACCAATCGGCTTTCCATGCGCCCTGCAATTCTGACTGCACGGACTGAACGGTGATCAACTGGTATAAGGAGCATTTCAACAGTTGCGAACAGCGCAGTGCAATGTCCAAAATCATTCATTCAGTGCACGGCTATCTGCACCTGTTCAACGAGGGAAGTGGTAAAGTGTACTATACCGTGAAGTGCACGGGAGAAGCTGCTGAAAGAGTTCAGTGCTAAGACAAACGCACAAATTATGGGAAGAAAAACTTCGCTACATTTGTGAAAGAGCGGCGAAGCATTTCAAATCGATAAGCCGTGCCCGTCTGGAGAAGTGCTACACAGCGAACACCAGTGTCACGTTTGCGACAGCTAAGCTGCGGCAACGCTCCCAGCCTGCAGTGGCGGGGCTGCCCGTCTGCAGCACAGCAGCTGGCTACAGTCAGTCTCTTTGGGCTGCAGCAGACTTCCAGCTGATATTATCTGCACAATATCGCTATTCTTCTGGCAGTTTTCATCGTTATTTCTAACAATTGCTTCATAGCATGTACCATTTTCGCAAGCCATACAAGCATACTCAGATACTTTTCAAAGATGCCGACTTCTCTTTTTACAAGGTGGAGTACAAGAACCCCCGGCAGGCCCGCAGAAGCCGAGGGGTTGGGTACCGAATGTACTTGATGCGCGGCCGCCAGACGAGGCTCCAGCGGTAGGTAGCGCCGGTGTTCCAGCCCCCAGCGCCACGGTCCCGCCACAGAATGCGCGTCTGCGGCACACAGCGCGGGCAGCGCGGGCAGGGTGGACTAAGGGCCGGGCCTGAGGGCGGGGCTGAGGGCGGGGTGAGAGCGGGCTGAGGGCGGGATGAGGGCGGGGATGAGGGCGAACTGAGGGCGGGGGTGAGGCTGAGAGCGGGATGAGGGCAGAGTGGGGCTTAGAGCGGGGCTGAAAGTGGGCTGGGGGCGGGGTCAGGGCTGAGAGCGGGGCTGAGGGCGGGCTAAGGGCGGGGGGCTGAGGGCGGGATCGGGACTGACAGCGGGACTGAGGGCAGGCTGAGGGCGGGCTGAGGGTGGGGCTGAGGGTGGGGCTGAGAGTGGGGCTGAGGGCTCCGGGCGGAGGGGCGGTGTGGGCTCAGAGTGACCTGCTTTCACTGATTCGACCCACCTCTAGTAAGACAACAATAGTTGACAGAATTAAGCAAAATATCAGGTACTTTTTCGGCTTACGAAAGAAATTGAAATAATTAGCGAGCTTGGTACAAAAGAAATAGATAACTCACCTTAAACTATACACTAAAGTAAGTATAATCAGCCCACTTGTATACTGCACTTGTAGCACTGGTCTAGAGCTCCCTGGTCAAGCAGTTCACGCCATTTTGAAATCTAATGAGAGAGTTAGCAGCTTTGAACATATGCCAAGCTCCTTTATCTCCTATCGCCAGCTCAAGACACAAAACTTTAACCCATTTGCGCGTACTCCTAGGTTTTCGGAACGCCAGTTTTGAGCTCGCTTTTTTTTTTAGAATCTTTTGACAGATTGCGTCTCCCATTTTTAAATATAATGACTTAAAACTGCTTTAACCGCTATAATAATTAGGTATACTAAAGAAAGCATTGGCTTTACATAGGAAAATTCATTGTACCTTCTGAAACATCAATTCGGAAAGTCATCCTCACCCAGCTAGCGTGTGCCCAGGTTTAGCTGTGCCCTTGTTTAGTGTGGCTAGCCCCCCTGACTCCTAGAGATGTGCATTCAAGGTTTCTCGGACTCCCGACAGCCTGCTTCCTTTACGGTTCTCTGCCCCTGCTATAAACTGCTGGTGACAGGGACGGCCTTTCCTGAGGCTGCAGATCCTGGATCATTACTTTATCCGGTCCCCGATAACGGATGTGGCTAGGCATGCGCGGGGGATGCGTCACTGACCTGGTTCTGTACGTGGCCCGTGTGCCACAGCGCGTTCCGCAGCGCCTGGCCCGGCCCCGTGCTCGACTGCACCAGTCTCAGCTGGATTCCCGCGGTAGCGCGCGCGCGAAAAAGGCGTCTGCGTGACAACCAGAGGCACAACGCAGACGATTTTTTCAATCTACCGGTACAGAAGGTAAATGATTATTTTCTGCCCGGGAACACAAGGCAAGCGTTTATCAGGGTCATCAAAGCAGGATGCCTATTCCAGTAGAAAGTTAGAAAGACCTTACCAAAAGCTTTCGCGAAAACATATATTCACGTTGAAATGTTATTGCTACTGACAGCATGTGACCCAATGCGACATTTCTACCCCCGCTGCACAGGCTCCCTTATCCCACCGCTATTTTAGCTTTCCAGAGAAAAATTGCAGACAGAATCAAGAGGAGAGCACAGATGCAGTACGCACTTTAAGCCAGTAGGTCTGGTCACGCTTCTTCCACGACAGCAGGTAGAAATGTGAGTTGTCCTGGAACCCGAACACGAAGCCCACGAAGTCGCCGTCCGACTCGTCGTGCATGGAGAAGGTTCCGGTGAAGTCGACGCCGCCAAGCTGCTTGGTGACTGGGAGGAGGGCAGGGAGAGGCGTCAGGCAGGCGTCAGCGACAGGGAGGGCAGGGAGGGGCAGGGGTACGCCTGCCTGAATCAGTAGGGAGGCTAGCGACAGGCAGCTCTTGCAGCGCATCGAGGAAGAGAACACTTTAGTGCCTCTGAAACCGTCATTTTGTCTTAAAACATTTTTTTTGCAATTCATCTCCGATGTTATATATTCACTATTTTTCACTTCTGTTCTCTTAGCAAGCTGCCAAATACACATGTTAAACTACACTACTTGAGTAAGTCATCTACTTAATTCTAGACAAGATAATGGTTTGCAGGAATACAGTCAATAATGGTTATCTCGCTCCCGGCTTGACCACTGTGCAGTCTTGGATCCCTGTTCTCTTGTCCAATCATGATTAGTGGCCCTAGCACTTGCGAAGAATCGATATCGGCGGGCGCAGGCAGGCCGTCACTGGAGAAGAGGGGCCTCCAGGGGCAGACTAGATCTCCTCGCTTTGGTTGCTACTCTCTAAGTGTTGTTATCCCGACTCCCAACGAAATCTTTATTCAAGGTACGCAGTCCAACGCCTCGCTTGCATCCCCGTACTTCCCGCCTGGAACAGTCAGTGCCTCCTCAGTCTTATCCAGTTGGGGACGGTGATCGAGCGGTTACAGCATTGGCCTGCGACACTGAGTTCGTGAGTTCGAGCCCTGCAAGGGGCACAAGTTTGACCTCATGCAGTGCAACACTGCAGTTGTCTGAAAATGATCAACTCTGAGAAAAAAAAGCTTATAACGGTGCGTCTTTGAACAAGACGCTAATTGCTCCCTTGCTCGGATGGGACGTTAAACAAGGTCACCCTTTAAGATGGCTTTTATGAACCCCACCCGCGCCACACACAATCATTCAATTCATCGTCATATCTGCTAGGTGTTCAGGTATCCATCTACTGTCTACAAAGCAGTCTCGTATGGCGCCATACGTAGCGTGCCTGCTTTGACAAACTAGACCACTGGCTTCACAATATATTGCCAGGTTTCAATTCTTGTCTTGAATCACTGGTTAATTTACAAATAATTGTACCGTATTTTGTATTGTACTAAGATGCAAAAACCTTACACTCTTCTCTCGCCAAAGCAGGTTAACGGCCGATTAGATAAGAAGTATTCCAATTTAGGTTTAACCTATTCATCCATTTTTCCAAGGTGACGAGCCCTAAAAGCGTCCTCATCAAGCTCTGAGCCAAAGCCATTAGACAGCCACCTGACCCCTCCCGGGGTCCTGCTGGCAGCACCTCGGGCTTCCGACATCCGATCCCCCGGCACCCGCTAGCAGCCGTGCCTGACTGAGGCTGGCTGCGTCTGACTGAGGCTGACTGAGGCTGACTGAGGCTGACTGAGACTGACTGAGACTGACTGTGACTGACCGATACTGACTGAGACAGACTGTAAATGGCTGAGGCTGACTGAGAATGGATTATGAGACTGACTAAGCACTGACTGAGACTGAGTGACTGCCTGAGTCTGACTGTGACTGACTCTGACTGACTCTGACTGACTCTGACTGACTGAGTGAGTTCCACTGAGACTGGCTGAGATTGACTAAGACTGACTGAGATTGACTGACATTGGCCGAGACTGACTGGATGAGACTGACTAAGTATTGATTCAGACTAACTGAGTTTCGCTGAGACTGAATAAGACTGACTGAGATTGTCTGAGACTAATTGAGACTGACAGAGTCTGACTGAGACTGACGGGGCATGCGGAAGCAACGACTCACTGAGTGCGAGGCCCGGATCGCTGTTTCGCGGCTGCAGCAGCTCGGCGCCGCCAGCAAGCGAGAACCAGCGCGGCTGCGTCTGTCGCGTGGACTCGCTCGGGTCGAGCACGATGGGCTGCAGGTGGCTGGGGGAAGAGCTGCCCTGCTCCCCGCTGCTCGGGCACGCGTCCTCACTGTCCTTCACTCCGTCTCCGTCGTAGTCGTTGGCGCAGGCGTCCCCGACCCCGTCTCCTGCCAGGTTCAACTCATAATTGTGTGACCGAGGTCACTTGGTGGTCTTTCTGCTCAGCGTTTTTTTTCCCGTGCACTAGAGGACTTGTGTGCCAGCACGTAATTCCTCAGGTGTACGAAAAACCAAGCGCTATGCCTAAAGTAGGCTAAACAACACCTTTAGAGAAGGCAAGGATTAGCTAGTCTCGATTATTCATTTTAGCGCGTGTTACCGATGGAAGAGTAGGTACACGCCAACTCCACACTTCCCGCACCTTTCCATGCTGGACAAGGGCCAAGTTTTCCAGTAGCCAGTTTGCACATCGATGGTAATTATTAAAGCGTGGACTGTATGCTTACAGAAAACCCGCATAAATGCTCATAAATATGCGTATCGCAACCCAAAAAATATGCCAATAAATATGCTTATAGAAAACCCACATGAACATTAATATGCTTATAGAATAACCCATATATGTTAATGTAAATGTGGCTTGTTGCCAGTTTGTATACACATGCAGCAAGTTTGCCTGTATCGAGAACACTACGTGATATAAATCACGCACTTAATTCTATAGTGTTTTAGCGAGAAACAACGCTGATAATGATTTATGACTCTTAGCAGAATTCGCAAACCAGAGAATACATTGCTTTGCTTAAGTTTTTTGAAAGCACTTTGTACGCCAAAATACAAAGAGCCAATTCGCTGGGCGCACAACCGACCACCGGACACACTGTTCAACATTTCGCTGACCCAATGTCTGTTTGCACTAAAATTACGACTCCCAACACAGCTCTAACTTCGAGGTGCTTTCGAGCTCTAAAAGTCTAATCGTTTTGCAGGAACTCCAGGAAGTCAAAGTTCGCTAATTCTTTTCGCCGTCACATCAAGGGAATGCCACGTGAAGGTTGACAATCGGTTTACTGATCATTTGCTCAGAATTTTGCGTATTTTGTCAGTCATTCAACGCTTAAACTTATAAGATCTTTGGTGGGAACGCAATATCTTCATTAATCCTGTTACAGTGCATTGTACTTCTGCTTACTTTTACAGCCGTCGTTATCAGTTCAAGAAGTCAAAAGTCCATCATGACTACTAAAATATTTATTAATATGTTCAATCTCAGAATAAGTTTATGCATATACTTATAGCCAAAACAATAAAACGTACACATGGATATTTTCCAAAACACAAGTCCATTTAATGAAATTAATGTCATTTGTAAGCAGAAATCTTTATTAGGCGATTACATTAGTAGAGATTTGCGTCATTGGCCTACTTAATAACTCAGTTCTTAGGAGCTACGATCTATCCCGTCCAGCAGTTAAGATGTTACGATCCCTCTCCTCAGAGACAGCTTCCTATGAAGCCAGAATCGACAATCATTTCTGCTGCCAGTCCTCAATGAGGGATTCATCTTTGTATTGGAGAACGGAAAATAACATTTAATCCGTGTTAAGAGCATCACCGAAGCTAGGAGCGGTAGTGTTAGCAGCCAGGAGGTCCGCGATATGTGTCAGTATTATTATCTTGAAGATTTGCGTAGGGACTTTGTGTCAGTCAAGCCGAGAGAACTCGTAGTGTTTGACACGAACTGTTATAGCATCAATCATCATAAGAAGACTCGGAGAATTAGCACTAGGGCTGTAAGATGTAAATTCACTTGCATATCTTACATACACGGACTTTGAAAAAATATGCAAAGATTTGACAATCCGCGCTCTAGTAAATATACTTTGACCGAACCATGACGGCCAGCGCTTGA
>CBDEWF010000151.1:0-57407 GCA_965243775.1 Sansalvadorimonas sp. | reverse complement strand
AATGAATCCCAAATAAATGTAACTGTCGAAACAGTCGAGTGCGACAACCTTCAAGTCCAGAATGAACTTCGCTCACTTATCCTTTCTTTACCACCTGACCTTCAGTCATTCTTCATAGCAGTTGATGAAGAGCCCTCGTTAAATGAGGACACAGACCAGGATACAGCACCAACAACCGACGGTACTGTATCCGATACCGGATATTCCAGCGATTCAGGCGAAGATGATGAAACAGATGATGATAGTTAGAATGAGGATTAACCCTCTTGCCTCCATGCCGGCCACCCTTTAGGCTGTGCCGGTTCAGGAGGATTCCCCTCAAACTGATCTCAGCTATTCTTTTAAGTTTTTTAAGGGCCAGGACGTGTCCAGAAAACCTCATATCGTAATTATCGCGACAGGCGGCACCATTGCTGGTGCGGCTGCTTCTGAAACCGGCGGAGCCTATACATCAGCCAAGGTTGGTGTTGATGACCTGATCTCTGTAATTCCGGAAGTCCGGGATCTTGCTGAAATTACCGGAGAACAGATTGCCAGTATCGGCTCACAGGACATGGACGAAACTGTCTGGCTGCCTCTGGCCAAACGCTGTAACGAGCTACTGGCCAGAAATGATGTTGATGGGCTGGTCATCACCCATGGTACCGATACCATGGAAGAAACGGCATTCTTTCTGCACCTGACCGTTCACTCTTCCAAACCTATTGTACTGACAGGTGCCATGCGCCCGGCCAACGCCCATAGTGCAGATGGCCCTATGAACTTGTATGAAGCTATCGCTGCGGCTGTCTGCCCGGAATCCAGCCGCCGGGGTGTCCTGGTTGTGACCAACGACACTATCTGGGGTGCCCGTGATGTTACCAAATCCCGGACTACAGCTATTCATACGTTTCAGGCACCCAACTTCGGCCCCCTGGGGCATATTCATGCCCAGAGTGTTGAATACCAGAGAGAACCCCAGAGAAAGCACACAATCCGTTCAGAGTTTGATACCAGTGAACTCAAGCAGCTGCCTAAGGTGGGTGTTATCTATGCCCATGCCGGTGGCGACAGCGCTCTGGCCGTAAGAGCCTTTATTGAAGCTGGCTATGATGGCATTGTTCATGCTGGTCTGGGCAATGGTAACTTCCATAAAGATGTTGGTGCAGCTATGGTTGAAGCCATCGATAAGAGGATGGTGGTTGTCCGCTCTTCCCGTGCTCTCTCTGGTGCCACCACAGAGAGCGGTGAAATCGATGACAGCCAGTATGGTTTTATAGCCTCTGGACTGCTGAACCCCCATAAGGCCCGTATTCTTTTACAACTGGCTTTAACCGTTACAAGAGACCGTGACCAAATTCGCGGTATGTTCAGAGCCTATTAGACAACTCCTTAATTCCCCGCAATGGCTTTGTTCACATTAGATGTTGGTTCACAAGCCCGTAAGCATGCGGCACAGAGGGAAATTCCTGATGTCCCTATGACGCTCGTACACCAAGTCTTGCAGGATGCACTGGAGTACTCCCAACATCTGTTGTGAACAGAGCCCCCCGCAATAATGCGGGGAACACCATGCAAATTTAAAAGTACACTCTTGCACCAATTGAGTATTTAGTTTGTTTAGTATCTTTGACTGCAACAGTAAAAGTCCCTCCTCCAGGAATATTAAAGCTGGCATCTCCTTCATATTTAAAATCAATATCTGTTTTTGCAACTTCAGCAAAAGTTACTACCTGTTTATGGGGCCAATAGTCTAACCCTATCAAATAGGTCTTTCCTTCTACCTTATTCTTAACTTTTTTTTCCGAATTCTGACCTTTTAATGTTACACTTGTGTTCTCATTTTTATCTTCGACTTCATAGTAATCATACACAGTGTAAAGGTTTACTCCACTGGGAAGTTTATAGGAAGCACTAAAACCATAAGAGTTTTGCTCAACGTCAAACTGCTCCTTTTTGTCAGCTTGATATTTGAAGTTGAAAATTGCAAATGCCAAACTCAAATCACCTACATCATAACCAATCTGAAAACCTGCTGACTTTGCTTTGAGATCTTTTAAAGTACTATCAAGATTACCAAGCTCGTCTTTTTCAATTTTGCCACTCTTATCGGTATCTTGCGAAAACTTGTTGAGTTTTGTTGTGGTATATGAACCACTAACACCTAAACCATAGTCAGCTTTCCACGAAGCACCTACTGCCATTGTTTTATCCAGTTTTGCATGAACATGTTTATTATGTAATACATCTCCGTGCCTGGTTTCTTCGGCTAATGTATAAGTTTCTTCTTCAGCGGTAGAATGCTGGATCATGACAGTAAGTTGGTCATTACTCCACTTATATACCAAGCCACTTTCAATCATACCTGTACCCCAAATGTCTCTGCCATTTTTGGCATCTCCACCAAAGGCCCAGCTTACATCGTAATCGAACATGTCATCATGGACAGAACCCTGCCGCCCCAGAGTCAGTACTCCGACAGGGTCACTACCAACTGTAATATAACCCTTACTGAGCTCGACGTTTCCTGATTCGTTCAAGTCAAAGGAGAAACGTAATAGCCCTTCAGCGTAGTAGCCATTGCCCAGTTCATGCTTTGCCGTTACTCCCAGCTTGGAACTGCTCATACTGAACTTGGTACCGGAATCATCATCCTCTTCACTCGTAAACTTGGAACGAACCTCTCCAAATAGAGTCACAGTAGAAACATCATCAGTATATACGTCAACTGCCATTGCATTTCCTGTCAAGCCTGCAATAACTGTAGCCAAAACCAACTTCTTCATTACGAATACTCCAGTGGTTTTTAATCGGTTGGGATGACAGATCCCAAAAAATACCCGTCATAAATATAGACGCACTGGAGAAACCAGAGAGAAAGATTCACAGAAGGGAGGACACAAGTACCTTAACGGACAACCAGGTTCAAAACCTGCAGCGATCAGCTTTTTCTCCACAAAGTGTTAAAGTAATCGATCAGAATAAGAACAAGGACTATAGCGATGGCTGGAAAAAATATTGAGCAATGGTTTGAAGAATATGGGGAGAGCCACCAAAATCGGGTGAACAAGCTGATCCACTGGATCTGCGTTCCACTGATTTTTCTGGATATTCTGGCTCTGCTCTGGTCTCTGCCAGTACCGGCGGCTTTCAGCTCCATCCACCCCTGGTTAAACTGGGCTACGTTGTCTTCACTCTTCATTCTGGGCTTTTATATCCGCCTGTCACTGTCGTTAACATTTGAGATGCTGCTCCTGACATTTATCAGTTTCCTTGGTATTTCCCTGTTCGTGACCGCAGAAGTTGCCTCTCTTCACGTCACTGCAATTGCAGCTTTCGTTGTTCTCTGGATTTTTCAATTTATCGGCCATCATATTGAGGGGAAAAAACCATCATTCTTCAAGGATCTTCAGTATCTGATGATTGGGCCGACCTGGTGCCTGGGCTTTATTTATCGCAGGGCTGGTATTCCCTATTAAGCAGTACTGTCTGACGGGCTGTCAGGCTCTTCTCGGGGATGCTTTGCTCTGTGATGATCTTCACTGTGATATAGTATCTGCAAATCAATAACACTAACCCTGACTTGCCATATCCATGAAACGTATTGTACTGGCCTGGGAACTGGGGGGAGGACTTGGGCACCTGTATCGTCTGAAGACTCTTGCCAGGAAGATTCTTCAGTGCGGTCATCAGGTTATTCTGATATCCCGGGATCAGAACAGTGCTCAAACGGTTTTTGCAGATATTCCGGTGCCATGCCTTGCCGCTCCACCCTCCCCCTCATTAACAGCACCGTTAGACCAGACACCTGCCTATGTTCATGTTCTTTTTAACTCCGGCTATGGTGACCAGGAGATACTATCGAGGAAAGTTTCCAACTGGTATCAGCTGTTACGGAGGTTGGAACCCGATCTGCTGATCGCAGACCATGCTCCAACGGCATTAATGGTATCCCGTAATTTACTCATTCCCCGTATTAACTTTGGAGATGGCTTTACCTGCCCACCTCCTTCAAGGCCCCTTCCTGTTTTACTGAATTCAATACCCCTGAAGCAGGTGCTAGACGACGAGCAGGTTATTCTCAATCACTGCAACCGGGCACTGGACTCACTGGGACTGACTTCTCTGACAGCCCTTGGGGATATCTTCCAGGTTGATGAAACTTTTTTGCTGACAATACCGGAGCTTGATCACCTGGGAGTTCGCCCACAAGTCCATTACTGCGGTCCGCTTAGCCCGGAAACCTCTGGCACTCTCCCCCTTTGGCCCAGTACAGACCAGGTGAATAGAGTTTTTGTTTACCTTAAAGAGTTTGACAAACTGCCTGAGTTTCTAGGTAATCTAAACAAGTGTCAGGCCCAGTTCCTGATCTTCATCAACAACCTGCCTGCCAGCCTTCAGAGCATATTCCAGCAGTATCCACATATCAGGTTTTCAGATCATCCGGTTAATATCTGTTCTGTTCTTCAGGAAGCTGATCTGGTTATCTCCCACGGTGGACACCAGATCACCCTGCAGGCCGCTCAGGCTGGTGTACCACAACTGCATCTTCCCCTGACCCTTGAACAGCAGCTGCTGAGTGAAAAGTGCCAGCAGGCTGGTATATCAGAATTCATTTTCCCCCATGAATACTTCGGACAACCGACTTCCATAATCGAGACTCTGGCTACCAAGAGGAAGAGAGCAAAAGCACTGGCTCAACAGATATCTGTCAACAGACATAATCACCTTGGACGGTGCCTGACCCTTATTAACTATCATCTTGGATGTTCCGACGTTGTTCCGGAGTTACTCCAAACCAAACAGTCGTAAGCGGGTAGAGACTCGTAAATTTGGATCACTACCAATCAGCGTATTTTATTTACCGGATTATTGCGGATTCGCTCCCTGTACTGGTTCAGGTAATCTGACTGGTTTTCCGATCGTTGATAAGGCAAGAAAAGAAGATGATCCAAGTAGTCGGCCACACCAACCCAGACTCTGACAGCATCTGCTCTGCACTGGTTGCTGCAGAATGGCTGAAAGCCGCCCGTGACATGGAAGCGGTTGCAAGGGCCCAGGGCAAAGTGACCAGTGAAACTGCGTTTATTCTGAAAGAGGCAGGTGTTGAGGCTCCCGCCATTATTGATAATGTTGCCGACGAGAAGGTCTGGCTGGTTGATTTTACCGATCTGTCCCAAGCTCCTGCCGGTCTGGCTGAAGCAGAAATTGTCGGCATTGTCGACCATCACCGCCTGGGTGATGTGACTACGGTCAACCCCCTGGAAGCCTGGATCTGGCCGGTTGGTTGCTCCTGTACCATCCTGTATAACCTTTACAAAATGGAAGGCATTGAGATTGCCCGTCCTCAGGCTGTTTTGATGCTGGGTGCCATCATCAGTGACACTGTTGCCTTCCGTTCCCCGACCTGTACTGACAAAGACCGTGTTGCCGCCGAGGCCCTGGCAGATATTGCTGCTCTGAATCTGGAAGAGTTCGCTGATCAGCTACTGCGGGTTAAAACCAATCTGGCCGGTCTTTCTGTTGTATCCTTGGTTGACCGTGACCTCAAAAAGTATCCCTTCGAAAATGAATCCCTGGTTGTTGGCCAGATTGAAATTGCCAGCTTCGAGCAGGTAGAAGACAAAATCGACGAGCTGCAGGCAGAGCTGATCAAACGCTGTGAACAGGATAATCTGAAACTGGCGGCCCTGATGGTCACTAATATCAGCACCTCCACCACCCGCTTGCTATTCCAGGGCGAATGGTCAGAGCGACTGGTTGAACACACTCAGAAAGCTGGCGTACTGGTTATGAGAAATACCCTGAGCCGCAAAAAGCAGGCATGGCCCTGGCTGCAAACTGAACTGGCTAAAAACTAAACTGGCAACCAAACGACCATGGGCAGACTCTGCGCTAATGGATAAAAGTCACTAAAAAGCCACCAAGTGTCGTTTTAAATGACCTTGCAAAAAGCACAACCGTTGCTTTGTTATACAAATCCTTATGACAAGAAGCCCTGCATATGCGGGGCTTTTTCCTGCCAGTACGCTGATATTTTCTTTACAGAGCACAGAGACAAATATTTTTTCTGCTCTCATATGCAAATACTTGACAGCGAACCATTGAATCAACAGAGTGTAGGTGCAAATACGTATACATGGACGTATTTAAAAGGCCTACCGGGGAACAATAATGAATAAACCCTATGTCAATCCTCATCCTGATGTTCCGTTTCAGCCTGCTACGGAGAGCACCAATATCACGACCTCTGTTATGAGACTGGAGAGGATTATTGCCGACGGTCTGGCTTCGGGAGAGCCACTGAACAAGTACCTTGCTGAAAAGCTGAGGCAGGGTGAGATTAGCAAGATTGAAGCAGTAGAAACCCTCAGCTATGCAGTAGCCTTGGGAGAATCCGCGAGTAACGCGACCTATCATTGATCAGGCTTGGGGGCAGGCCTGTGATATGAGTCTGGTATAAAACCAGATGTGTGTGAGTCCGGCTGGATTTCCGGTCGGGCTTTTTTCATGAGCATCCCTCCAGTACTCAGCTGTAAGTACCCGAATGACCACGTGCTTTCCTTTAATATCCACACCGTGGCACACAGGTTAGAGAGATTGTCTCTTCATTGCAAAACTGCATTTAAGTGCTATTCATTCTGTCCTTAAATGACTTGAGAGCCCATGATCCCAGTCAGTGACACACCAACAGTCTCAGTTAAAATTTGAAGTATAAAATGAATAACAGCCATCATGTTTTCAGATAGCTTCTGAAATAAACCTGATGGAAGACACTGCAACGGTGTCTGCAGTAACAGAAGGTGGAACAGCATGCGATATTGGAACAGCTGGGGGCAGGATGGCTCCGAAAAACCACATCTCACTGATACAGCAAAAACCTTTCTTAAAGATGCAGTAGGATGCGGACAAACTCACCCTGAAGCATCTTTAGAGGACGTCTGTAATCAGGTTCCTCCCTCCCGTATTCCAGACCACCCTTTGATCACCAAAGATACAGAAGTTCGGGTTCGCCATGCCCGCGGTCAGTCATTTCCCGACTGGGTGGCGATGAAGAGTGGTGATTTCGGTTGTTTTCCCGATGGCGTTGCCCTGCCGGAAACCCCGGAACAGATTCGTGAGCTGTTGGCTTTCGCCGTTTCCAATAATTTGGACGTGATTCCCTATGGCGGTGGAACCAGCGTCGTTGGGCATATCAACCCTGTTGCCGAAGGTCGCCCGGTTCTGACCATCAGCCTGGAGCGCATGACCCGTTTGCTGGATCTTGACGAAGAGAGCCAGCTGGCCACTTTCGGGCCCGGGACTCCCGGTCCCATGGTGGAAGCCCAGCTCTCTGCCCGCGGATATACGCTCGGACACTTCCCCCAATCCTTTGAGCTTTCCACCATTGGCGGCTGGATTGCCAGCCGCTCCAGTGGTCAGCAATCCCTGCGCTATGGCCGGATTGAACAGCTATTTGCCGGTGGTCGCCTGGAAACATTTGCCGGATCTCTTGATATTCCAGCGGTTCCGGCTTCAGCTGCCGGTCCCGATTTAAGAGAGATGGTTCTTGGATCCGAAGGCCGGTTCGGCATTATTTCTGAAGTTAAGGTAAGAGTGCAGCGCCTGCCAGAAAAGGAAATATTTATCGCTGTGTTTTTCAAAGGCTGGGATGATGCCTATGCATTTGCCAGGGAAGCCATTCAGAAAAAACTCAACCTCTCCATGCTGAGGGTTTCCAATGCCATTGAAACCCATGCCCAGATGAAGCTGGCTGGCAGTGACCGTCTGATCAATATGATGGAAAGTTATATTCGTTTCCGTGGGGCTGACCAGGGCAAATGCATGGTGACCTTCGGCATGACCGGCCTTTCCGCCCAGGTTCGCTGTGCCCGCCAACAGGCCAGAAAGCTGATTCGGAAACATAAGGGAGTTGGTCTTTTCGGCCTTGGCAGACAGGTCGGAAAAATCTGGGAGAAAGGGCGCTTTAAATATCCCTACCTGCGTAATGATCTCTGGCAAGCCGGCTATGCCGTAGACACCCTTGAAACCAGCGTCAACTGGAGCGATACCAACACAGTTATTGAAAAGGTTGAAAACGCAATAAGCGGTGCTCTACGGGCAGAAGGTGAGCGAGTGCATGCCTTTTCTCACCTTTCCCATGTTTACACCCAGGGCTCGAGTATCTACACCACTTACCTGTTCCAGCTGGGGGAAAACTGGCAACAGACTCTGGACAGATGGCGCAAAATCAAACACTCAGCCTCTATGGCCATTGTGGAATGTGGTGGCACCATCAGTCATCAGCATGGTGTCGGCCGGGATCATGCCCCCTACCTGCCCTATGAAAAAGGCGATATGGGCATTGCTGCTCTGCAGACCCTGAGTGACTACTTCGACCCCGACCAGCGTCTGGTTCCTGGTGTTCTTCTGGAGAAGAAATCATGAACAATCAACAAAATTTTCAGAGACGTAGCCTCCAGAGAGAGCGCTTCCAGAGAGAGAGCCTTAAAAACCTGGACAAAGAGTGGGATCTGATTGTTGTCGGGGGTGGAATTACCGGTGCCGGCATTCTTCGGGAAGCAGCCCGCTGTGGCCTGAAAACCCTACTGCTGGAACAGAAGGATTACGCCTGGGGCACCTCCAGCCGCTCTTCCAAAATGGTACACGGTGGCCTGCGCTATATTCCCCAGGGTCAGCTGAAACTAACCCATGAATCGGTTGTGGAACGTGAGCGCCTAGTCAAGGAAGCCCCCGGCCTTGTAGATCTGGGAAGTTTTACCATGCCCCATTACAAGTGGAAGTTTCCCGGCCCCTTCTCCTTTAATGCCCTGCTAACCATGTATGATTTTTATGCCGGTGTCTGGGCCCACCGCTTCAGTAACAAAACAGCTGTCATACAGAAACTGATTCCCGGCCTGAGACACAAAAACCTGGTGGGTGCCACCATGTTCCGGGATGCCTTTGTCGATGATGCCCGACTGGTGCTTCGGGTTCTGGACGAAGCCACGGCTGACGGCGGCGTAGCACTTAATTACAGCAAAGTTGTAGACCTGCTGAAAGACGATGAGCTGGTTTGCGGTGTCTGCGCAGAAGATGGAATAACCGGAGAGAGAGCAGAATTCAGGGCCAAAGTTGTGGTGACCGCAGCCGGGGTCTGGAGTGATCCTCTGCGGGAAAGGGTTGGAGAAAAACCGGTTATCCGTCCCCTGCGCGGCAGCCACCTGGTGATTCCCGGCTGGCGCCTGCCTGTCGCCCATGCCTGCTGTTTTATGCATCCTGATGACAAACGTCCCGTCTTTGTGTTCCCTTGGGAAGGCAGCACTGTCGTTGGTACTACAGATCTTGATAATGCCGGTAATCTTGAAGAAGAACCGGTGATCACAGGGAAAGAGGTTGAGTATCTGCTGAAAGCTGTTAACACCGAGTTTGACAGCATAGTCATTACCCGGGATGACGTAGTATCAACATGGACAGGGGTTCGCCCGGTAATCAGCAGCGGAAAAAATATCGATCCCTCGAAGGAGACCCGTGATCACGCTGTCTGGGATAAAAATGGTCTGGTATCTGTCTGTGGTGGCAAGCTTACAACTTTCCGTCTGATTGCCCGTGATGTTCTCAATAAAGCGGCCCATTACCTGCCAGGTGTAACTGTTCCTGCTACCAGGGAAGATGCCACCATTTTCCACACTGCGGAAACAGCCATAGATAACCGCTGTTTCAACGCCCTGGGACGCCAACAGCAGAAACGACTGCTGGGACGTTTTGGCATACGCCTTCCTGACGTCTTAAGTCATACGACAGATGAAGATTTTCTGCGGGTAGGCAATACGGATTTTCTGTGGCTGGAACTGCGCTGGGCAGCCAGGCAGGAGCAGGTTCAACATCTGGATGATCTACTGCTGCGCAGAACACGGGTCGGTAACCTGCTGGAAAATGGTGCTGAACAGTTTATGGACCGTATCGGCAGGATTATGAGATCAGACGGCGGATGGTCAGAATCCTGCTGGCAGGATGAGCTGGCAAGATATCGCCAGCTCTGGAAACGCTCCTACAGTCTGGGAGAGGCCATGTAATGTCAGCAGAAAATAATAATAACAATAACCATGACTATGACTATGACTATGAAACTGAAACTGCTGATCTTCTGCTGGCTATTGATAACGGCACCCAGAGCGTCAGGGCTCTGCTCTTTGATCTCCAGGGTTATGTTGTCTGCAAGAGCAAGGTTGAGCTGGACCCTTACTTTTCCCACGAACCCGGCTGGGCCGAACAGGAACCGGAATATTACTGGCAGTCTCTGTGCCAGGCCTGTCACCAGCTTTGGGACAAAAGCGATATCAAACGCTCACGTATCAAGGGCGTCACACTGACCACCCAGCGTGGCACCTATGTCTGTGTGGATAAAGAGGGGTGTGCCTTGCGCCCGGCGATTGTCTGGCTGGATCAGCGCCAGGCAGACACCAGTGATCCCATTGGAAGTTTCTGGGGACCGCTGGCCACAATAACCAGACTGAAACAGCTGATTAACTATTTTCGCAGTAAGTCTTACTCCCGCTGGATCGCCCAGAATGAACCTGATGTCTGGGCGGAAACAGACAAATTCCTGCTGCTGTCCGGCTGGCACACTTTGAAGCTGACCGGGCAGTTCCGTGACTCCATTGGAGGTGCTGTCGGCTACCTGCCATTTAATTACCACAAACAGAACTGGGCCAGCAATTGGGACTGGTCCTGGCGAGCAACCTGTCTGAAACGGGAGCAGATGGCAGAGCTGGTTAAACCCGGAGAGACGCTGGGTAATATTACCCGGGAAGCAGCCGAGGCAACCGGTATTCCTGAAGGCCTGCCTTTGATTGCTGCCGGGGCTGACAAAGCCTGTGAAGTTATTGGCTCCGGCTGCTATGACGATGAAACCGGATGTCTGAGTTACGGCACCACCGCCACGATCAATGTAGTTCATAATCGTTTCCGGGAACCGCAGTTCCTGGTTCCGCCCTGGCCAGCAGCTGTGCCCAATGCCTGGAACAGTGAGTTCATGGTATACCGGGGCTACTGGATGGTAAGCTGGTTCAAGCAACAGTTTGGTCACAGGGAGTGCTCGGAAGCAGAGAAAGCTGGCGTGGTTGTAGAAGAGCTTCTTGAAGATCTGATTGGTCAGGCTCCCCCCGGATCAATGGGATTGATGTTGCAACCCTACTGGTCACCCGGCATAAAAAGTCTGGAAGCCAAAGGGGCCATTATCGGCTTTGGTGACGTCCACCAGCGGGCCCATGTCTATCGTGCCATTATGGAAGGGCTTGCCTATGCCTTGCGGGAAGGCAAGGAAAAGCTGGAAAGAAAGGGTGGAATTCAGCTGAAGCGGCTGATGGTTTCTGGTGGGGGGTCTCAAAGCAACGGTGCTCTGCAGCTGACTGCCGACATTTTTAATCTGCCGGTTATACGCCCCCATACCTATGAAACTTCAGGGCTGGGAGCTGCCATCAATGCAGCGGTTGGTCTGGGTTATTACCCGGACTATAAAACGGCTATTGACAGCATGACCCGGCCAGGAAAATTTTTTGAACCACTGCCAGAAAATGTTCAACTGTACCAGCGGCTCTATTCTGAGGTTTATCTAAATATGTATAAACGGCTGCAGCCGCTTTATCAGAGGATTCGGGATATAACCGGTTACCCTGGGTAAAATAAACTTGGCTTTCACAATGAAACCAAATCAATGGTTTCTGAAGCGATTCCCTGAGAGCCTGCATGAAGCACGCCTCTGCCTCATGGTTGATCTCAACAGATAACCCTCTGGTTTCAGAAGAACGGGTCTGCTTTGGGTCTGATCAGCCAAGGTAAAATGTCCCAGACCTTCATGCCGCGATCAGTCCAGGACACCAAGCGCCCGTCTCTCAGCTGTATAACGCCTTCGACTACATCATCATGTCCCACAAAGGTTCTTACACATTCCTGACCTTCAGGCTTTTTCAGATCCCAGATCTTCAGAGTGTTATCCTCAGCACAGGATGCCAGACATTCGTCTAGCAACGGTACAACGCGTGTGACCCATCCACCATGGCCGACAAGGATCTTTAAACACTCCTGACCTTCAGGGTTATCCATACCCCAAACCTTCAGGGTTATCCATACCCCAAACCTTCAGAGTAGTATCATTAGACCAGGACACCAGCCATCCGTTTCTCAATTGTATGGCTCCTTTGACAGACCCACCATCCCAGCCCAAGATCTTTACACACTCCTGGCCTTCAGAATTACCCATACCCTAGACCTTCAGGGTGCCATCATAAGACCAAGACACCAGCCATCCGTTTCTCAGCTGTATGGCTCCTCTGACAGGCCTATCATGTCCGACCAGGGTCCTTACATGCTCCTGACCTTTGGGGTTATCCATATCCCAGACCTTCAGAGTATTATCCACAGAGCAGGACATTAGACGTCCATCTGTTAGCTGTAGAACTCCCAGAATTTCGTCATCAAATCCGGCCAGAGTCTTTACCCATTCCTCTCCTGTAGGCCTATTCACATCCCAGACCTCCAAAGACCTTTTATGAAACCAGAACACCAGACGTCCGTCTCTCAGTGGCATGACTCTTTTGATATGTTTTTTATACCTAAGGGTCTTTACACATTGAATCGCCAGACGATTATGATTGCTCAGAGTCCTGAGAAAAGCTCCAACCTTCATTGGCTGATCAGGTATGGCGTTTTTATCGTATTGGCTGAAATAGTTTTCAAGCCTTTTTGCCAGTATGGAGCCTGACCCAAACATGGGAGACATAGATTGTCCCAGATTTGTGTGAAAGTTCTGGTCACCCCTGTAATACTTCTGAACGAGCTGGCGTGACATAACCATGGGGGTGATTTCGACATTCAGCGTCTTACAGCTCTTTTTGAGAGCGTAAATATCCTCCCAATTGAGGTATGAAAAAATGAATTCCCGCAGTTCGCTGTTGAGCGTGAGGAGCGCGGAGGAATCGGGGGGATCAGTCGCTCCTGCATGACCGACAGCAGTTCCCAGGATGGACATTAACAGAAATCCCCCTGATAGAAAGGAGTGGCTTTTTTTGGGAACTCCCCATGCAAGCATTGAAAAATTCACACCTCCTACAGACACCGTTACATCCCTTTGGCAGCAAGTGTCTTCGCAATGATCCCTTATGAATAACAGCAACAGATTACTTAACCATGGAAATATTTTTCTACACTCACGTGGTGATAAAAAATCGCTGGATACATCAGATAATTACCGATGTTATGATACTGGCATTTTTAAAGTGCTGGATTTACAAACCCAATGGCTGCCCACAAAACCTATCGCATTATATTTCATAATCAGGGTGAAATCTTTGAGGTCTTTGTCCGCAATGTTTACCAGAGCGACATGTATGGTTTTGTGGAAGTTGAAGAGTATCTCTTTGGTGAACGCAGCAGCCTGGTGGTTGACCCTTCAGAGGAAAAACTGAAAACCACTTTTGAGGGAGTGAAGCGCAGTTATATCCCCATGCAGGCCATTGTCCGGATTGATGAAGTTGAACGGGAAGGGCAGGGTAAAATATCTTTAGTCAATGGTGAAAAAGTCACACCCTTTCCTGTCGCACCCGGACCAGGCAACCGATAGCAACCTTTATAGCTATCGGTGTAATAACTGGTAATACCTGGTAAAAGCCTGCTTCCGTCAGGAACTATCCCATTTTAAATCTTGTCTATGCTGTCAACCCTGCACTATCTCTTCGGATGTGTTTATGGCAGCAGTCATACTTTCAAGATTGTTCGCTGTTTTTGTTGCTCTGCTGGGTATCCTGCAAGTAACAGTTACAGGAGCCAATGAAGGCCTTGAACTGATAAACAAGGCCCGTATTCAAAACGGTCTCCCCCCCTTTACTGAACAAAAGGCGCTGACTAAAGCCGCCAAAAACCATGCCCACTATATGGCCCTTCATCAGACTTCTGCCCATACAGAGAAGGCAGGCCTGAAAGGCTTCACCGGGGAAAGCCCTATGATGCGGGCTGTCAGGGCTGGATACTCAGCCTATAAATGTTCGGAAAATATCTCCTACGGTGAACCATCCTGGAACCAGTCTGTTGAGAACCTGTTTGCCGCCATTTATCATCGCCTGAACTTTCTCAGTTTCAATATGGATGAGATAGGGTTTGCGGCAGAAAAAAGCCCGGTAAAATCTGCAGGGGAAAAGCCCCGGTATTATTACGGCTATATGATGGGTAACTCTCTGTTTCGGTCAATGTGTGAAGCGACGCAATCCAGAAATGAAGGATACTATGGTATCTGCCGTGATCAGAAGCTGGTTGTCGGCAAGTTACAGTACAAGCATGCCCAGTCCCATTTCCTGAGAATTGGCCCTGATCTGGTGGTCTACCCCTGGCCAGACCAGAAAGATACCTTACCGGTATTTGTTAACAGGGAAAATCCTGACCCATGGCCCGGACGCTATACCACCGGACTACCGGTTTCCGTTCAGTTCAACCCTCTCCGTTTTCGCGTTAAAAATGTGGCGGCTGTGGATCTGGAACTCACCGATGAAAGGGGCCACATCATTCCACTTCTTCCCCGGAGAGATAAGGCTTCGGATACACACAACAAGAAGTTTACCGAATTTGAATATGCCTGGTTTCCCGAGCACCCCTTAAACTGGGATATGACTTATAAGGCGACTCTTCAGTATTCCGTGAATGGAAAACCCGAACAAAAACAGTGGGCTTTTACGACCCGAAAACTCCCCGGAAAAAGAGTCCGGACAATCACCCATAGTGTGGAACATTTCCGCGTCAAACCAGATGTTGAACATATCATAGTGCTGTCACCGAATCTGAGTGACGCTAGTGTTGTGGGAGCAAATCTGGAGAAATGCAGGGGGGAAAAGTGTGCGCTGGATATCTGGGGATTCAATGTTGTGACTGTCACCCAGAGAGGCCAGTCAACACTGACACTCACGCTGGATAACGGCAAAACCTACACAGTCCACCTCTCTTCCTGAGCGACCTCTCCTTAGATTCTGTTTACATAAGGAGAGGTCGTACAGTATCAGTAATGTTCTTTTTTCATCTTCTTTACCAGAATGAAGACAGCACTGGCAGAGAAAAGGTGGCCGAGAGCCAGCAGATAGTGGTAAAGATCCAAGCGCAGGTAACCGGCCAGTTGCCCTTCCGTTCCGACTACCAGAGCAGCCAGAGAGTAGGCAATGACAGCAACCAGCACAAAGGCAGAGAATATTCTTTCCACCTTGTAATAGTGAATGGCAGAGACAGCCATCACGATCAGGGCGCAGGTATTGACGGTCATAATAAAGTCATGGGACCAGCCAAGCTGGCGGAACAGCTCGTGACCGGCCATAAGGCCAATCAACAATCGCCACCAGGCCGGACGCTGCCAGACTTTCTCAAAGCAGATCACAAACAGGGCTGCTGCCAGAAGACTGGGACCAAGGGTCAATGCCGCCGTGGTCATCATCTTATGAGCAGGTGCCCAGGATGATGAAAAGCCATAACGCAGGGTTCCTAGGAAAGCAGCGGAACCAACCAGTGCATAGCCCAGCATGGCGGACATGATGGGCATTTCTTCTTCAACAAGTCTGCGGCTCTGAACCATCAGGAAAACGCCAAACAGACTTGAGAAAGCCAGTATGGCGTCAGATATTGCAACGGATAACCATGGGTTTGACATCAGGCAATCCGGGCAAAGGCCTTCTCTGCAGCACTCAGAGTAAAATCAATATCTTCATCAGAATGTGCACTGGAAATAAAGCCAGCCTCGAAAGACGACGGTGCCAGGTAAACACCTTCCTCCAGCATAGCGTGGAAGAAATTGTTGAAGCGCTCATAGTCACAGGCCATAACATCAGCAAACCCGGCTACCTGCTCCTGCTCGGTAAAGAACAGGCCAAACATGGCACCAACCTGATTGGTACGCAGAGAAATGCCGGCAGCCGCAGCCCGCTCTTTCAGACCATCCAGCAGGTGGGTCAGGCAGGTGGTCAGGTTCTTATGGAAATCCGGTGCGGAGATCTCCTTCATGGCAGCAAGACCTGCGGTCATCGCTACGGGGTTACCGGACAGGGTTCCAGCCTGGTAGACCGGCCCCAGCGGAGCAATCTGTTCCATGATCTCCCGCTTGCCACCGAAAGCACCTACCGGCATACCGCCACCGATCACCTTGCCTAAGGTAGTCAGGTCAGGCTTGATATTGAAGTATTCCTGGGCACCACCGAGGGAGACCCGGAAACCGGTCATCACCTCATCAAAGATCAGAACAGCGCCGTATTTATCGCAGATACTGCGCAGGCCTTCCAGGAAACCGGAAACCGGTGGCACACAGTTCATATTGCCGGCAACAGGCTCAACGATAATACAGGCGATGTCATCACCGGATTCTTCAAATGCTTTCTCAACACTGGCGAGATCATTGAAGGTTACGGTAATAGTGTGCCTGGCAAAATCTGCTGGAACGCCGGGGGAATTCGGCACCCCTAGGGTCAGAGCACCGGAACCTGCCTTGACCAGCAGGGAGTCGGAGTGACCATGATAGCAGCCTTCAAATTTAAGAATCTTGTCGCGTCCGGTGTAACCACGGGCCAGACGAATAGCTGACATGGTTGCTTCGGTACCAGAATTCACCATCCGCACCATATCCATGGAAGGAATAATTTCACAAACTGCATCTGCCATGGATATTTCAATGGCGGTCGGTGCACCAAAGCTCAGGCCCAGATCGACCTGCTTGTGAACAGCTTCAATAATGCTTGGATGGTTATGACCGAGAATCATCGGTCCCCAAGAGCCAACATAGTCGATATAGGAGCGGTCATCCTCATCATAAACCTTGGAGCCACTGGCCTTACGGAAGAAGATAGGAGTACCGCCCACACCGCGGAAGGCGCGCACCGGAGAGTTCACACCACCGGGGATATGTTGCTGGGCTTTTTCAAACAGGGTCTCGGAACGGCTCATCACAATATCCTGAATAATGTCCTGAAATAAGAAGCTGAATATTGGCAATTAGAACACAGCACTACAGAAATCCATCAGGCCACTGCAGAACCTGTGCATGTCGTCAGGGGTGTTCCTGGCATGTATATAGCTTCAGAAAGTCTTGGGCCCGGGCTGTTACAGTTGAAGGATTGTCATGGGCGAACAGATCATTGATAACTGCCAGCATATCAGCCCCGGCTTCAACGAGCTGACCGGCATTATCTACGGTTATGCCGCCAATAGCCACAACCGGCAGAGGCTGCCCCAGGCAGGCCTGCTGCAAAACCGGGACAGGCGTCGGGGTAGCATCGGGTTTAGTCGATGAGGGAAAAAAACGCCCGAAGGCCACATAGTCCGCCCCCTGATCCCTGGCTTGCCGGGCCAGCTCCAGGGAATTTTCACAGGAGATACCGATAATGGCGTTTTTGCCAAGCTTCTCTCTTGCCTGAACAAGTTGTTCATCACTCTGGCCCAGGTGAGCACCATGGGCATTAGCAGCCAGGGCTAGTTCAACATCATCGTTGACCAGAAACAGAACGCCGGCACTGTCGCAGATATCCATCAACAGCCGGGCCTGGCGCAGCCGCTTATCCTGATCACCACTCTTATCCCGATACTGCAACACAGTCATGCCGCCGACTATGGCGGCCTTAACCTTACGGGCCATGGTTTCGTCATCTGGCATTAACTTACTGTCAGTAATGCCGTAAAGGCCGCGTAAGGAATATTCAAACTGTGCAGGCATGGATAAATACATCTGGAGGGAATAAGTGAGAGAAGCTACTTTAGCGGGGGTTCTTACTCATTTCCATACTATTTCAAAGCAGCTGAGGCTAACTAAATAGCATCCAGAGCATCAGAGAGCTTGGTCACTCCAACAACCTCAAGGCCAAGAATAGCCTTCCGGGGTTTATTGGCTGCCGGAACAATAGCCTTTTTAAAGCCATGCTTGGCCGCTTCTACCAATCTCTCCTGACCATTGGCTACCGGGCGAATCTCCCCGGCCAGACCAACTTCGCCAAAGGCAATCATATCCTGGGGCAGAGGAATATCCCGCAGGCTGGAAACCACAGCCAGCAGGCTTGCAAGGTCACCACTGGTTTCGGTAATACGTACACCGCCTACCACATTAAGGAAAACATCCTGGTCGCTGGTAAATATGCCTCCATGACGAGTCAGTACAGCCAGCAGCATAGCCAGACGATTCTGATCCATACCAACCGTTACCCGACGCGGATTGCCAAGTTGTGACTCAACAACCAATGCCTGGATTTCCACCAACAGGGGCCGGGTTCCTTCCCAGAGCACATTGATAATGCTTCCGGAAGCAGCTTCTTCCCCTCGGGACAGGAAGATTGCCGAAGGGTTTTTGACCTCCTTCAGCCCCCGCTCGGTCATGGCAAAAATGCCCAGCTCATTCACCTGACCAAAGCGGTTCTTGGTGGCGCGTATAATGCGAAAGCGAGAGTCGTCAGTATTGCCCAGCATAAGCTGGGTATCAATGATGTGACTGAGAGTCATGGGACCTGCCAGAGAGTTATCCTTGGTCACATGGCCAACTATTAAAAGTACTGTGCCAGTCTGCTTGGCAAAGCGGGTCAGGAAAGCAGCCGATTCACGAACCTGGGCTACACCACCGGGTGCCGAATCAACACCTTCCATATATATCACTTGGATTGAGTCAATCACGATGATCCCGGGCTTCTCCTGTTCCGCGACCTGAACAATGCGCTCTGCCGATGTCTCTGCCAGCATTTTCAGATGTTCTGTGGGCAGCCCAAGACGCCTCGCTCTCGCCGCTATCTGCTGCAGTGATTCCTCACCAGACACATACAGGGCGTTCATATTGTCAGCGACATGACAGAGAGTCTGCAGCAGGATGGTACTTTTACCAGCTCCGGGATGACCGCCAATCAATACGGCACTTCCCGGGACAAAGCCGCCTCCAAGGACACGGTCCAGCTCGGTATAGCCACTACTGAAACGGGGGGCCTCTTCGGCACTGACATCAGACAGCGGCTGAACCGCTGCCAAAGTACCAGCAAAACCCGCCCTGCTGCCTGCCCCAATATTTTCCAACGCGACGGCTGGAGGTTTTGATGACCCAAGACTGATTTCCTTGAAGGTATTCCAGGCCTTGCAGTCAGGGCATTGACCCTGCCATTTGCTGGATTCACTACCACAATCAGTACATACAAAGGCCTTACGGGTTTTGGTTTTTGCCATGCGGAAGAGTGTCTGAAAATTGCTTTAGGTGAACAGTATCTTATCGTGAAAGCTGCCGGTCAGCACAGCAGACCATTTCAGATGGCAGAATACCCTTTCTGCGGCAATACTCGTCAGGTACTGATAAAAGTTGAATAAGAATTGTCTTGTGAACAAGTTGCATTTGTACTTACCTGCAATTCTGTTGCCTATTGTCTCTCTTTGTATAGTCTGGCATCCTCCGCTTCAAGCCAGCGCTGAAGATCAAGCACTAAAGAAACTAGGCGTGACCCGCAAGGCAAACTCTATTGTACTCCACGCAGCCCTGAGAGAAGCCGTTCGCACTCACTTTCAGGAGAAATTACAACACTATAACGAGCTCAATCTGCGGATTCGGGGTCTTGAACAATGTGGTTTTCAGAAGCTGAAACAATACAGCGAGCTGACCAAGACTCAATGCTGGATAAGAGAAGAAGACTGGGACGCACTCTCTAACCTTAACAATGTGATTGTTGTAGCAGCGGATCACCATACATCACTGAGCTTTAATACATTGCAAAATTATCAGCCAGAAGAAGGCGGGGATCTCTCTGATACTGAATGGCTGGCTATCTCAGAACTGCTGGGGCGATGCGCAGCATTCCTGCGCAGGGAGCGTGAGAATATTCTCAACTTTAACGAGTACAATACAACAGTTTTGCGTAAGAAACCGCTGCGCCCTGATATTGTCTTTTTGCCTGAGATGAATTTAAATAATGAAAACTGCTTCCTGCGCCTTTGGTATGATACCATCCTGTTGATCTGGGTAGAAAGTGCGTGCTTAGCCCATGCAGCGCCAGAAACCAAGCATTCTTCGCCTACGAATGATCCTCCACTACTCGACTGGCGTAAACCAACGAACTACCATCTACCAATCATCTTGGCTTTTGATAACAACAGTTCATCAGACGACACTGAAAGTCTCTCGAATGATAACGTGACTTCATCGGGAGAAGGTGAGCGCAGCTCTACCCTGCCCATCATAGAATCACGGGAGGCACTAGCAACCAACACTCCCTCACCACCACGAGCCTCAAACCCTCCAGCGGTAGAAACCTGTGATTCCCAGACCCAGACAGAAAATTTACATACTCGACAAGAGTTCTTGCGAACCAAAATAAGCATCATCCAGACAGCACCTGCCTCCAGAAAACTGAAATTAGAAGCAGAGCTGGAAGAGATAAAAAAAGAGCGGGCAAAAGAAAGAGAACTGGTAAATAGTAAAGATACACTTATTCTTCAGCTGAGACAGGAGCTAAAGGATGTACTGCAGCAGCTCCCAGAAAACCCCGTATACGAAGACAACGCTCTTCCAGAACAGCAAGTCCTATATTTCTTCCCGACCCGAGTCCCGCCTTTCAAGAGCCGATAAGCAGAAGATGCTGGCGGACATAACCACAAGGGGGGCAACTTTTCTACAACCGTACTCCCCCGCCCCAGTCCAACAGCCGATATTCTGAACTCTCTACCTTGGCGTAAGTGGACAGAACCCGACCTCTCCCAGACGATTCAACTGTCTATCCTTTTAACCATGGCCGAATGAATGTGATTAATCAGCATAAGCAGAGAAAGCAGCGTCAGAGGAGGTGATTACAGAGTGAAGCTTATTATAAGACTTGTACTGGGGATTGTGGCGGGAATACTGGTTGGCATGTTCACTCCTCTGCCTGTTATCCAGGCTATGGTGACATTCAAGGGCCTTTTTGGTGAGCTGCTGAACTTCACAGTCCCTCTGGTTATTCTTTTTTATGTTATGTCAGGTATTGGCAGCCTGCAGAAAGGTTCGGGCCGGATTCTTGGTGTCACCGTAGGTATGTCCTACCTCTCCACGATTGCCGCCGGGCTGCTGGCTTATTTTGCTGCAATAAAATTCCTGCCTTATGTAATTGCCTCAAAGTCTGCGGGTATTACAGAAGGCCAGTATATTCAGCCCTGGTTTTCCATTGATATAACACCTCTGCTAGGTGTTTCCAGTGCTTTGGTCACAGCCTTTATTTTTGGTATGGGAATTTCAATCACCCACAGCCGGGAACTTCTTAAACTGACAGATCATGCCAGGGCCGTTATTGAACTGGTTCTTTTGAAGGTTATTATTCCCGGGCTGCCTTTATACATCTGCAGCGTTTTTGCCGAGATGGCCGCCACCGGCACGGTGTTCAAAACCATCTCGGCTTTTGTCTGGGTTCTGCTCCTGGCTGTCAGCCTGCACTGGATCTGGCTGCTGGTTCTCTATACTGCGACAGGTGCAGGGACTGGAAGGAACCCTCTGGCAATGCTCCGGCATATGTTGCCAGCCTATGTTACCGCAGTTGGCACCCTGTCCAGTGCTGCAGCCATTCCGGTGACTGTAGACTGTGCCCGCAAACTTAAGCTGAACAACCATGTTGTCGACTTCACCATCCCACTGTGTGCAACCATTCACCTTTCCGGCAGCATAACAACTTTGACTGTCTGTTCAATGGCTGTCATGTTGATGACGACGGGCAGAATGCCGGAAATCTATGCATTCCTGCCTTTTCTGATAACACTGGGGGTCGCCATGGTTGCTGCACCAGGAATACCTGGCGGGGGCGTTATGGCTTCAGTAGGGCTGCTTGCATCTATTCTTGCCTTTGATGACTCAGCCATTGCCTTGATGATTGCCCTGTACCTGGCTCAGGACAGCTTTGGCACAGCCTGCAATGTGGCTGGAGATGGAGCAATTGCAGCCATCGTTGATCACATTGGCTCTGACCGCTGGGAAGATTCCTAAGAACCTAATAAAAAGGAAAGAGCCGGAAACTCTCTCCGGCCCAGTGAGTTTATGCCGCGTCAGCATGGTACACAGGCGCTACCTGATGCATATGCACATCCTGCTGTGGATAAGGGATACTGATACCTTCCCTGTCAAAGACCTGCTTAATCTGTTCTGTCAGGCTCCAGCGAACATCCCAGTAATCTTCCGTTTTCACCCAGGGCCGCACAACAAAGTTGACACTGGAATCTGCCAACTCTGAAACAGCGATAACGGCTTCAGGATTTTTGAGAATACGTGAGTCCGCATCAACCAATCCCTGCAGAACGTCCCGTGCCTTTTTCAAATCATCACCGTAGCCGATACCAATGACAAGATCGATACGACGTGTCGGCTTGGTTGAATAATTAACAATGGTATCGCTGTAGATATTGGCGTTAGGCACATTGATTTCACAGTTATCCGGCGTACGCATCTGAGTGGTGAACATGCCAATTTTCTCAACGATTCCAGTACTGCCTCCAGCTTCAACAAAGTCCCCTGATCTGAAAGGCTTGAACAGAAGAAGCATCACACCGGCAGCAAAATTGGAAAGGGAGTCTTTCAGCGCCAGGCCAACAGCCAGACCAGCTGCACCAAGCAGCGCCAGCAGAGATGTGGTATCGATACCCAGCTGCTCCAGGGCAATCAGGGCAACGATAAATATCAGCAATACCCCAAGAACATTTTTCACGAACTGGCGTAGTACCTCATCCACTTCGCGACGCGCCATAAGCTTGTCGACTCCAGAAACAGTTTTGGATGCCAGCCATCTACCGATCAGAAAAATAATTATGGCTGTTACAAGATTGACAGCAAAACCTGCAGCACTATCAAGCCATCTGCCATCACTAAAATAAGAATTAATAATATCCTGCATAACTTCCCCCATTTGTACTTCTTGTTTTTTGCAAAGTTATATTAGTTGATACTGTTTTGAAGGTTAAGCGTTACCTTCTTCAGGCTCATTCTTGTATTGGAAAATACTTGAACAGAGTCAGGAAACCAGTGGGAGTTTCAATCCCTCGACTCTATCTAAAATGTCTACTGAAAGCTTTTGATAAGGGGCATTCACAACTAAATCAGTCGATAGTGTAGAAACCCTTTACGAGAAAACAAATCTATTCCACTTATTGTCTTACTCCAGCAACTTCAACAATAAGAGCTTAAGATTTAAACAAACCTAGATCCAGATCAACAATAATAGATGTTTTACTTAAAGCTGACTTTTTTGTTTATAAAAAGACGTACTGAACCTTGATAATGGGTCAGCAGGTCGTCATGGCTCTTTTCTTTGTCCATACAGAGCCGTTAAAAACCTACGGACACACCGAACCAATCACTCACAAAACCCTGCAAAAGCAATCAGCAACACACCACCTTACGCAATCAAACAAGCATAAACTGCTAGGTATTTTTGCTTTATGTTGCTTGATTCGGCTTCATGCCAGAATGCCCTTCAATCTGGTACTTTCGTATGAATTGTCATAAATCTCTCTACTCAATTTATTCGACAACCAGCGTTGATACATAACTATATAGGGGAATGGTTGTACATGAAGAAGTTTATAACGCTGTTGCTTCTTGTATTCACAACAAATGTTTTTGCTGAAGCTTCTGTGGTGGAGAATGAAAGGGACGAGATCCTGATGCTGCTTTCATACTCCATGGTATTGAAGGATTGGCAGTCTGAATATACGGGGGAGGATCGAGGATATAACATTGGTGCAGTTCTGTATGATCACTCTACCAATAAAATTGTTGGTGTTCAGCGTAATACCACTCGGGCCTGCGACGACAAAACCCAGCACGCTGAAGTCCGCCTGATGCAAGAATGCCTGACCGATGAGTGTCGGGGTGACGGCAAAACCAGATACCTGGATAACACTTCCATCTACACCACTCTTGAACCCTGCATGATGTGCAGCGGCATGATGGCATTCCTGAAGGTCAAGAGTGCTGTTTACGGCCAGACAGATGAAGGTTTTGGCAAGAATATCGAAAGACTCCAGCAACCCTATGAGGGGCAGGAAGCCAACTACCGGGCCAAGAACCTGAAATCCGTCGCTTCCCAGACTGAAGAGAGAAAGAAGCTGGACAGACTGTTCGAAGAATTCGTTGAGAAAACCGGCAGTGACAACATGACAGAGTTCCTGACTACCGATGAAGCTCTGTATGTATATTATGAGGCCATGTACAAGCTGGTGACTATGGAGGTGGAAAGCCCTGAAAATGCTGAACTGCATGATCAGGCGCTGGACATCCTGTTCCAGACCAGCAACAGTGATCTGAATACCTGTTTTGTTGGTCATCACCAACACTAATCTTTAGTGTTCTCTGCAGGCCAGGGAGATAACTCTCTGGCCATCTTGATACTGGCCATAAAAGTTCAGCTTGTTGATAGCACTTGATCAATAGCCCCAGGTTCCTTCTTTTCCAATAGCTACAGACTACAGAGTCCACATCATGTAAATACAGCCTGCAAAGGCCGGTAACCCAGCAAGAAACATCATAAAGCCAAAGCCGAAATTCTGTAGATTCAGGTGATTGTGATCTGCATCAAAATCATGATCGGAAACCATGGATTTCGTTTTACTCCCAGCCCTGCTCCCATGCAAAGTGTGGCTGTGTGTTCCACCTCCCATACCCAGCAATGCCAGACTCCAGATCAAAACCAGCATATAGAACAGAAAGTCGCCCACACCGGTTATGGAAAAAGCGTCAATAAAGTAAGAGAGGAGCCACACTGCCAGTCCAGTAAAGATATTGGCAGCAACAATGGATCTTATTAGTTTTAACACTGATTTATCCCTATCAGTTTTACCTGCACGACAGGCCATTAGCTGAGGTCAGATTGATTTTAGAAATGTTTAATCATCCAGATACCACACCCGTTATGCTCCGAGCCTGCCAGGGGTTGAGCAAGGTGCTCAAATCCCATCTTTTCATAGAGCGCTATTGCCACCTTCATACTGGAAAGGGTATCCAGGTAACAGCTTTGAAAACCCTTTGCCTGGGCATATTCAAGGCATTGCTCTGTTAAATCACGGCCAATACCAAATCCCCTGCTATGGGGAAGCAGGAACAGTTTCTTCAATTCACAAATTTGGTCACTATTTGCAAATGGGGCAACACCACAACCGCCAACAGGGATATTATCTACCCTGGCAATAAAGTAGCAGCTTTTCTGCTCTTCCCGGTAATGTACACTCATGCATTGCACTTCCGCATCTGACGGGCCAAACCCTTCACCTATAGCTCCAAATTCAGAACCCACGCGCTGTATTATTTGGCAGATAACTTTGTCATCTTCCTGATTTATCGGTTCAATCGTATAGCTCAATGTATTTTCCAGTCATTAACGCTGCCACCCGGCGACTATCAAGTAAAATCCCGCTTTCGGGTCTTTCTGTAATGGCAGTATTTTTTAGAAGGGGGAAACATCTTTATGGTACTATCGTATTATTTTGCCATAAGGTAAATATTGACTTAAAGGCTGATTTCACCAGAAAAAACTTATTGAATCACTTAACACACCAATTATCACTGGTATAAGAGAAGGGCTCCTCCTGATACCCTAGTGCCGGAAAGCTCTAATATCTATACCGCCTCAGATATGCTCAGATCTGTCTGCCCAAGCCATCAAGAGTAGTAGCAAGGATGCAGGCAGATCACTGTAAATCTTTCACTCTAAGCGAACAGCAACGTAATGAACTTCAAAATATCGTTCGCAAGCGCAGCAGCACTCAGGCATTTGTGCTCAGAGCCAAAATCATTCTGGCCGCTGAACAAGGTTTGAGTATCAGGGCTTCGGCTCTGCAACTGAGTTGTAACCGGGGGACTGTGACTCTCTGGCGTAAGCACTGGGTTGAGCGTTCTGATGACATGTCAGCGATGGAGCGATTGCAAGAGGCTCCAAGACCTGGAGCACCGCCCAAATTTAAAGCAGAGCAAGTCTGCCAAATTATGGCTCTGGCTTGTGAAAAGCCGGAAAATCATGGCTATATCTTGAGTCACTGGTCACAGAATGCACTGGCCAAAGCGGCCATGGATAAGAACATTGTTGAATCCATTTCACAACGCCAGGTCGGCCGATTTTTAAAATCAGGCCGATATTCGCCCCGATAAAGTCCGGGGCTGGGTAGATACCCCCAAAGACGAGGCTTTTGATGAGCGCTGTGCGGATGTCTGTGAGACTTACCAGCTAGCTCCGGCACGAGCAGAAAACAAGATTCACACCATTTCCTTTGACGAGAAGACAGGGATTCAGGCTCTCGAGCCAGCATCACCAGGTAAATGCGTGAAGCCTGGGCAGGTCGAAAAAAGGGAGTTTGAATATGTGCGTCATGGAACACAGGCCCTGCTGGCAGGCATGAATGTCGCGACGGGAAAAATTCTGCCCCTGGTCAGTGAGACACGCACTGAACAGGATTTTGCGCTCTGGCTGGAGATAATGATACTCAGCGATCCTGAGGCCCGGGGTTGGCATATCGTTGCTGACAATCTGAATACGCACATGTCGGAGGCCGCTGTTCGATTCGTGGCAGCTATAGAGGGTACATCTGAGGAAGAGCTTGGTATCAAAGGCAAATCCGGGATATTGAAATCCATGCAAAGCCGGTCGGCCTATCTCTCAGACTCGTCCCACAAGGTCGTGTTTCACTACACACCCAAGCACGCTTCCTGGCTTAACCAGATTGAGATTTGGTTTTCCATACTGGTGAGGCGATTCCTCAAGCGCAGTGGCTTTGTCTCGAAAGAAGACTTAAAAAACCGCCTCCATGGTTTCATCGACTTCTTTAATGAAACCATGGCTAAACCGTTCAAGTGGACTTACAAGGGGAGACCACTGCAAGCATGATGGCGTGGTCTTTTGAGCTATGCGGCACTAGGCCTCATGCTCCCCGGCCAAGTCCGGGAACATCGCCTTCAGTCCTTCCGCACTGGCCGGACATATCCCTCGCTCAGTCACAAGACCCGTAACATATTCCGCAGGTGTCACATCAAAGGCATAATTGCCGCAAGGTGTACCTTCAGGAGCAGTATCCACCCAGCTGCGGGTTCCATCGGGGCCGATGCCCAGAACGCGGTTCTGCTCCAGACCATCACGCTGTTCAATGGGTATTTCTTTCACCCCATCCCATACGCTCCAGTCGATAGTGGGGGAAGGCAGTGCGACGTAAAACGGCACATTGTTGTCTTTGGCAGCAAGGGCTTTCAGGTAGGTACCAATCTTGTTGCAGACATCACCACGGGCCGTCGTACGGTCTGTGCCGACAATGCACATATCCACCATATCATGCTGCATCAGGTGACCGCCGATATTATCGGCAATCAGGGTATGGGGAACACCATGGCAACCGAGTTCAAAAGAGGTCAGACCACCCTGGTTGCGGGGCCGGGTTTCATCTACCCAGATATGAACATCTATACCTTTCTCATGAGCCTGATAGACAGGCGACAGTGCTGTTCCCCAGTCAACTGTAGCCAGCCATCCGGCATTACAGTGGGTCAGGATATTGACCGGCTCTCCTGACTGTTTTCGATCTGCTATTGAGCGAATGATGTCCAACCCGTGCTTGCCGATATTGCGGTTAATTTCCACATCCTCATCGGCAATTTCCGCGCTGATAGCATAAGCCTTTTCAGGCCGCTCATTTGGGGGAACTTGCTTCAGTTGTGAGTAGATCCGGTTCAGGGCCCACTTCAGGTTGATGGCTGTTGGCCGGGTAGCTATCAGTACATCGTAAGCCTCTTTCAGGCTCTGATCACTGGCATCTTCCACCATGGCCAGGGCAACACCGTAGGCAGCTACAGCACCGATCAGCGGGGCACCCCGAATCCACATATTCTTGATAGACAGAGCTGCATCATCACGGGATGTCAGCTGGATAATTTCAAAACCATGGGGAAGCTTGGTCTGGTCAATGACCTTCACAGTGCGGCCATCTTCAGCCAACCAGACAGAACGATAATGTTTGCCACCTATTTTCATAGTCAGTCCACCCTGTCAGGTAAAGGCGAAACCACTCACTTCACTGAAGCTGACACGACCATCAACTTGCGGACAAGCTTCAAGGTTCAGGCTTCCAGTATGGCATGTAGTCCCCGATTTTCGATTTCCTTGGAAGCACCCGGCAAAGCCAATAGGCCAATAGTTTGAAACCCAATCTCCATACCATCGCTAAGCCAGTCTAATCTACATAGATACCTGAAGTACAAGAGGCTATTCAGGCCAGCTTTTGTTCCGCACGCCCTGATAGTACTATTTGACTATGGATTAAAAAATAACAACAGGAGCACACCATGGCCCGCTACGAGGCGACATCAGACCAGCTGGCAGAGAGTTATCGGGAACAGGTTGAGGCCAAGTTCCGCAAAATTCAGCTCCAGACCTCAGCAACGGAAGAACCCGGTAAAACCATGCAGGAAAATTACCTGGAAAAATTAACCAGCCGTTTCCAAGACCGTGGCGGGAATGTGTTCAAGATTGAGGGAAATGAAAAAGGAAAGAAAAAAACCAAAACAAAAGTTAATCCACCTGAAGCAACAAAGACTTCCAAGACCGAAACCACTCAGGCAGCCAAAACGACCACGAACAAAGACACTAAACCCGCCAAGACTGCCAAGACTGCCAAGATTGCCAAGACTAAAAATACTACTAAAGTAGATAAAACCGCCAAGGCCAAAAAAGCTACTAAAGCAGCCAAGACCACCAAAGCCAAAAAAGCTACTAAAGCAACCAAGACCACCAAGGCCAAAAAAGCTACTAAAGCAACCAAGACCACCAAAGCCAAAAAAGCTACTAAAGCAACCAAGACCACCAAGGCCAAAAAAGCTACTAAAGCAACCAAGACCACCAAAGCCAAAAAAGCTACTAAAGCAACCAAGACCACCAAAGCCAAAAAAGCTACTAAAGCAACCAAGACCACCAAGGCCAAAAAAGCTACTAAAGCAAAAACCAAACCCAAGAAGTAGACATTGTTGTTTCGTTGCAGCCTTACCCATTTCCTTCTTGGCAACCACGTCTTTCAGGCGTGGTTTTTTTAGTATTCAACTAATAACTGTCACTACATCTGAGTTATTGATTCATGCAATTTATAGGTGACTCTCGACGTATGCTTATGCGGTCAATATATGAAAACGGTTGGTCGGGTACTTATGTTGTTTACCTGCTGGAGACCGACACCAGCACCTTCCTTCGAAAGGACTTCCTACAGATTCATGACCAGCACTGGCAGATTGAGCAATATCACCGTGCTATCAAGCAGGTCTGTCATATTGAGCACTTTCAGGTTCGCAATGAGCAGCCCATCCGGAATCATATATTTGCAGCTTTGTTCAGCTACAGAAGATGCGTGCGGACAAGGTTATCTCTAATGTTTACCAGCATCAGAGAGACCTATACAAAGATGTCGTTGCGACATTCATCGACAGCTTTGCTAAAGGTAAGGATTATCTCCTCCCAAAATTAGCGGAAGCTGTCAATGCGTAAGTCCTAAGTACAACCTAAACGCTGGCTGTAGATCTGAATGCAATTAAATATTTCAGACGAAACAACTCCCTTCAAAACTCGGTATCTATACTTGGGCACCCAGACAATATGATATTGGCAGTGCCAGATAACGTGCGATAATTTTTCGAATCTACTCATGCTACTTCCTATTTCTTGATGTTGTGGGGACAACTCAGATATAGGAGTAACTGGGTAGATCCTAATATGGCAGGCAGAGCCAACTATTCATAACCACGCCCTAAGGACGTGGGTTTTCACGACAAACTAAAGCCATATAGCATTGGGCATGCGGGCCAGTAATGTGCAACAATCAACTGTTCCACGCAGAAATCATCCATATATTGAAAGATTGCTGGGCAGGCTAATGGAAACAATCTCTCCAGAGAAACAATTCCGCTTTTCGGAAACACTGATCACTGGGAAAGCAGCTGCGAAGCTGTTTGAAAACGTCGCCATCGAACATGGTCGTATTCCAGCTGATCTCTGTGATCGTGGTCGCTATCAGCCCCGGAGAAATTTTCCTGAACAAGAGCTTCAGGAACTGGCTGACTCAATAAAGCAGACCGGCGGCAATATCCAGCCAGTCATTCTCAGGCCCAAAGGTGATAGTCGATACGAAATCCTGGGAGGTGAGAGAAGGGTACGGGCAACCATCCTTGCGGAAATGGATTATGTACTGGCGATTTATGGAGATTTTACTGATGACCAGTGCCATATCATCACCATTGTGGAGAACCTTCAGCGGGAGGATCTTGATCCAATTGAAGAGGCCTCAGGTTTTCAGACTCTTCTGGACAAGGGTATGAAACAGCACGAGGTCGCCGCAAGCGTAGGAAAAAGGAGAGTTGTAATAGCGAACTCCGTCCGCCTTCTGAAACTGGATATTGTGGTCAAGGACTACCTGAAAAGCCGGAAGTTGAGTACTGGCCACGGTAAAGCTATTGCTGGACTTAAAAGTGATGCCAAACAGCAACAGCGGGAGCTGGCCCGTAAGGCTGTTAAACATGCCTGGTCTGTTCGGCGCCTCGAAGCGGAAGTTCAGAAAATGAATGAGCCACTGAAGAAGGTGGTTATGCCGCGCTCGAAGGATGCCAACCTGCAGAAACTGTCTGAACTGGTTTCGGGAAAATTTGGTGCACCGGTCTCTGTTCGACCCAGCACCAGGGTACCCAATGCAGGGTTTGTTCATATCGCTTACTTTTCAGATGAAGAGTTGCGTACCGTACTGGAAAAGATGAAGGCCTGGCCTGATGAAAAGGATTGGGAGTAATGAAGCTGTTGTAAGTGTAAAGGGCTGAGAAGGGGAGCGAGCTGCTAAAACTTACCCAAGCACCAGCCTTAAGAGGACTGTCAGCATTTTGGAATGTCAGCTCCTGATCCGGCATGTCAGCAAGCTGTTTGAGCAGTTGACTTAGGTGATCCTGAGTTGCCTTCATTCGTAAAAGCCCACACGTAACCAGAGAATCAGTAATGGGTTTAATTTGAAGTATGACGCGCTCCTGATCAAATAACATACAGCGATCTGCCTCATGCTGCCATTCGCTCATACTGGTTTCGACCCAATCTCTGGCTTCTTCATCAATGGCCAGCATAAGCTCTGTGATGATGGACTGGAGCAGCTCCCTTCGCTGTTTGGCATTGTCAATAAGACTCTGGATTGACTTCAAATCACTCTGGGCTGAGACCAGAATCGAGTGCCTCAGCCGTTCATTGCCCCGAACAGCTTCATAGGAAGACAGTGAATATATGGCAGAATGACATGCTTCAATGCCCTTATCTGGAATGCTGTCTTTATCAATGAGCTCCTGTAGCCAGTCCAGAGTGGACTGAATAAAGGAGATATCGTTCAATTCTCTTGACTGCTTTTTAATATCATCAAGACCATCAATTGTTGTACCAATCAGTAAATTAAGCGTATCTGGCTTTCTCATATCATAGAGATGACGGTTTACAGTCCTGTCGATTTTCTTATGCAAGAAGTCTTTTTTTTGTTCAAGGGTGTCTACAAGCTTCAGACCCGTGGCTATAGCACTATTCAAATTGACTCGAGCAAGATTCCAAAGACTGGAGACATAGACAGGTCTTACATCACCAGCTTCTTCACGAGATGAACGAGCCAGTGAAGAAAAATCTCTCCAGATCTTGGCCTTGGTCACTGGAGGTGAGGTGACTGCTTTCGAAAAGACTTCATAGATACCCAGCATGGGTTGAGGAGCCAGCAAGGGGAGAGGAGCTGCAGGTTCCCTTCTTGTTTTTACCAGATCCAGCATTATCCCGGCAATTTCTCCACAGTATCCCCCAAAAATGCCAAATATAGCTCCCAGGACGGATGCTCCAAGGAGGGCACCTATTCCGGTGCCAGCATCGGCAATAATCAAAGCCCCGCCAGTGGCTACCCCAAGACTGCCACCCAGCCACTGCCCACGGATCTGGTTTTCACCATGGTGCACTTTGATATCAAAGTCGGAGTATGGACAGGATTCCGTCTCATCTGCTGAGTCAGGTATCAAACCAAGGTATTCCCCGACAGTTTGATCACCGGAGATTGATAGCGAAAGAGGGGGCGCTGTTGAGGTTGATAAAAGCCTGCCCATACTGATTAATGATTGCTCCGAGCTTTAATATGGCTACTGATTTTATCGGATTTTCCATATCTCCCTTGAGGAAGAGAGGAAGAATTAAATTATCTCAATTGCCCAGAATTAATTATTCTATGGATGCTAATATTTAATTCATATCAATTAATTGGTGAAACAAATCATGGTCGCCTGGACTCGCCTCCCTGTCCTGCTCCTGTTATTCGTGCAATTTGCCTGGGCCCAAGAAGAAATATCCCAGGACGAGATACGGGAGATCCTGAGTTTCGAAATCGGTGCTATCTCAAGAATGGGCACTGATCCGATGATAGTGAAAGCCGTAAGAGCTCAAAACGCCAAAAATATATCACTTAGTGAGATTAAAAAGATTGATGCTGAATGGACAAGGACTAAAAGCATCACCCCGTTTAAAAGATCTCTTATGGATAGCCTGCTAGGCAGGTATCTCAACAAGCGAATGATGTCGAATCTGGAAAGTTACAGTGAAATGTTCCTGACCGATGCCCAGGGTGCTAATGTCGCCATGACTCCTGCCACCAGTGATTACTGGCAGGGCGATGAAACCAAGTGGAAAGCATCATTCAATAATGGCGATGGCCAGATATTTATCGGACCTGTTGAATTTGATGAAAGCGCAAGAACCAATGCAGTACAGGTGTCAGTTCCTGTCATTGATGTTGATAAGACGATAGGTGTACTCATTGTTGGAATCAGGTTTAACTATATCAAGAAGGGTGGGAAAGCTATCAGAACCGAAAACAATGCTGACTCTGGTTCAGATAGTGGGCAGTAGCTATATCAAAAAAGTTTAGTACGGTCTTTTAAGACTCCCTCTAACACCATACCGCCTGTATGGTGTTCCATGAGTTAAACGAGATAATAGTGAGGACCTGAGTTTAACAGCAGGCTTTCTCATATTTGAACTCTCTCCTGTACGCATCCAGATTTGCTACATTTATGTTTTTCCTACTTAGTAGAATGGACAGTCGATACAGGCCAAGTCCATCGTAGCTGAGATTATCTATCTCCTTGACTATTCTTTGATCCAGCGGTGTCTCATTCACCAGATGAGATCGCGCTATAATGGCTGTTTTGTTATATCTGGCTGCGTTTCTTGCACTGACAACAACATGACAGGCAGAAGCCAGTGAAACCGGGAGAATAAAAGAGGTAACCAGAGCGACTACTGAATAAAAAACAGACTGTTTTACCGTTACCCTTCGCCCCTCACTGGCTTGTAAATATCGAAACGCGACCATGGCCGTGTCCCTGTCGTGAATTGATTTAATAAGTTTATTTCGGACGTTGGCTGCCGTCTCCTGACAGGGGGCTGAATACCCTAAAAACGTTTGGGCGGTCACCTCCTCATATTGACGAGCGCTATCAGCAGGCTTTGATGTGTGCCCACACATATGACTGAAGTTATGAGTAATTCTGCCAACTAAAGCAACCATACCAACGCCCTCTCAATAAACTACAACTCATCCACTTTTGTTCTCAGATACTATTAATACGGCCTTAAGTGAACAGGGACAATTAAACGAAAGTTTGATATTTCATAAAGATTTAATGAAAATCCTCTTCGTTGTATTAACCATTCGACTTTAGGTGTATAAGACTCCAGATATCATAAATGACCGGGATAGTTACCAGGTTCTTCCAATACTCGGATATCTTGTCCTTCAAAAAGAAAGCTGTTTTGCCTGCCAGGAATATGCTAAACAGGGCGCTGACTGGCAATTTAACGGGTATGACCGACCGTCAATGTAGCCATTAAGAGCTACTTTTATAGGGTGTTCTCCCAGATTAATTTGATCAGAAGTACGGCAGCATGATTGGCTTTGAGCGCTTATCCTTCAAGCAATGTTCTCGTAGCTGTACTTTCAGATGCCTTCTTCTATCGTTTCTCACACTGATCATTCTTTTACCCTGCAAATTGAAGTGAACATCTCTTCCGATAACATGCTGGTCAGTGAAAATAATTTGCAGCAGGCCCTCAACGAAGGTGGCCGTCTGGCCATGGAAGAGATACTTCACAGATTCGATGTGCCTGACCAAAAGCCCCTCTTGCTTCGGGGGCAGAAGCTGAACTACAAACATAAAGTTCCCAAGTGCTATGAAACACCTTATGGCCAAGTCAGTTGCGAGCGTGCTGTTTATCAGGGACACTGCGGCGGCATGACTTGGTGCCCACTGGACCACGCTGCTCATATCGTCGGTTCAGCAACACCGAAGTTTGCCAAAATGGTAAGCTGGAAATACAGCAAAATGGGGGCTCCTGCAGTACAGGAAGACATGGTGACCAACCATGGACGCAAACTCGCAGTGTCCTATATCAAGCACCTCTCGGATGATGTTGGCCTACTTGTTGAAGACCACATGCATGAGCCTTATGACATTCCTGAACTTGATGAACCTGTTGCAACTGTTGGAATTGGCCTGGATGGAACATGCATGTTGCTGTGTGAAGATGGATGGCGTGAGGCCATGTGCGGAACCATCAGCCTTTACGATATAACCGGACACAGGCAATACACAATCTATACGGGCTCAGCCCCGGAATACGGAAAAGAGAGCTTCCTGGTTCAGCTGGAGCGAGAAATCAGGCATGTGAAACAACGCTATCCCAACGCTCATTACATTGGAATTGCCGATGGAGCCAAGGAGAACTGGGTGTTTCTCAAGAAACATACCGAGCAACAAATTCTGGACTTCTTTCATCTATCGGAATACATAGCCGGAGCCGCACAAGCCTTGTACCCGGATGACGAGAGTTTGCAACGAAAATGGCGGGAAGACTGGTACCACCGTTTGAAGCACAAACAGGGAGCAGCAGGTCGTCTGTTGAAAGAGTTAGATGCGGCTGAGTTGCCCCGTAAGACTGTAGCCTTGATAGAGAAACGCCATAGGGCTGTGACTTACCTGAAAAACAATCTGTCCCTGATGCGCTATTCCATGGCAGTGAGAAATAACTGGCCAATCGGTTCAGGTGTCACAGAAGCTGCTTGTAAAACGCTGGTCAAACAGCGTTTATGCTGTTCTGGCATGCGCTGGAAATATGAAAGCGCAGCTATTGTTCTGGGAATCAGGGCACTCACCCAAACCAAAGGGCGTTGGGAGCAGTTCTGGAATAAAGTTTTGGCAGAGGACCGTACGAATGAGGCTGTATCACCGTTTTAATTAGTTTGAGAGAGCACCCCTTCCAAGTACCGCTATGTCCACAAAAATATTTGACACTCTTCGTATATTAATATTTGTTATAGCTGAAAAGAGAAATTGTGATCACCTTTTTGTAGGAATAAATGCAGTCTTTTATGTTCCCCCCTTCTTTTGTTCCGCTTGCCCTTGCAGCGCGCATCCGTGCTGCCCTGGCGGTGGGATTCAAGAAGCCTCGCCGAATCAAAGGACAGGCCGCAGCCACAGGTGGTGTTGCGCTTGCCCTTGCAGCGCGCATCCGTGCTGCCCCGGCGGTGGGAGGTAAGAAGGTTCACCGAATCAAAGGACAGGCCGCAGCCACAGGTGGTGTTCCACTTGCCCTTGCAGCGCGCATCCGTGCTGCCCAGGCGGTGGGAGTTAAGAAGGTTCACCGAATCAAAGGACAGGCCACAGCCACAGGTGGTGTTCCACTTGCCCTTGCAGCGCGCATCCGTGCTGCCTTGGCGGTGGGAGTTAAGAAGGCTGGCTGAATCAAAGGACAGGCCGCAGCCACAGGTGGTGTTCCACTTGCCCTTGCAGCGCGCATCCGTGCTGCCCTGGCGGTGGGAGTTAAGAAGGTTCACCGAATCAAAGGACAGGCCGCAGCCACAGGTGGTGTTCCACTTGCCCTTGCAGCGCGCATCCGTGCTGCCCTGGCGGTGGGAGTTAAGAAGGCTCACCGAATCAAAGGACAGGCCGCAGCCACAGGTGGTGCTCAGCTTGCCCTTGCAGCGCGCATCCGTGCTGCCCCGGCGGTGGGAGGTAAGAAGGTTCACCGAATCAAAGGACAGGCCGCAGCCACAGGTGGTGTTGCGCTTGCCCTTGCAACGCGCATCCGTGCTGCCTTGGCAGTGGGAGTTAAGAAGGCTGGCTGAATCAAAGGACAGGCCGCAGCCACAGGTGGTGTTCTGCTTGCCCTTGCAGCGCGCATCCGTGCTGCCCAGGCGGTGGGAGTTAAGAAGGCTCACCGAATCAAAGGACAGGCCGCAGCCACAGGTGGTGTTGCGCTTGCCCTTGCAACGCGCATCCGTGCTGCCCAGGCGGTGGGAGTTAAGAAGGCTCACCGAATCAAAGGACAGGCCGCAGCCACAGGTGGTGCTCAGCTTGCCCTTGCAGCGCGCATCCGTGCTGCGCCGGCGGTGGGATTCAAGAAGGCTCACCGAATCAAAGGACAGGTCGCAGCCACAGGTGGTGTTGCGCTTCTTCCTGAATACTGCAGCTTGTTCACTTTGCGTCACTATTTCCACTTCCAGAGTGAGAGGACTGTCGTAACCTGGATAACTTTCAAAGGAAGAGGTAACAGAGGGTTCTTTTTTAACCACCCTCTGGCAATGAATTTCCCAGGCCAATAGCTCAGGATTGAGAGACATCATAAGTGGATCCCATGATTCTTTTTCAATGATCACCTCATCTGTTTCAGGTGGCGGGGTGCCTGAACGGGACGTTGCTGTGCAAGCTGATCCTGGAGCACTCAATTTGAGGGTGTCATCATCCAGGTGTGGCACCCTTATTCGGGATGCACTTTCAATGCCCCGACATTCGAAACCTTCACCTGAAACAGGCACACAGTAAGTATCATCCAGTGGGTGGGCCGCTGGGGCGTGAGTGCGTATGGCTCCTGTTGAGAGAATCTCTGTCTCCCCTTCGCCTGCGGGTAAAACGAGAGTGCAGCTCTCCTGCTTGTTTGTACCTGAACTGGCAGGTTGAACTGTGGCAATGACCAGGATAAGGCAAAAGTATGTTGGCTTTAACAATCCAGAAAACAAGTCAGTTTCCCTGAACCAAACCGGCCTTAAAGGTTAGCAGAACAGTCAGGGGCCATTTTAAACCCGGTTGATTTCTATGCTCTGAACATTCCAGGGAAGCAACTGCTCAATATCTTCAACAGATTTCACGGAAGGCAACTGGGTAAAAACCTCTTTCAGGTAAGCATAGGGTTCCACACCACAAGCTTTGGCGGTTTCAATCAGGCTGTACAGATTGGCACTGGCATCGGCCCCTTTCTGGCTGTTGCTGTACAGCACGCCTTGCGCCCCACCACGAAAGGGCGGATCGCGTTTTCTGCCAGGTTGTTATCCATACGCAGGTAGCCCTCATCACAGTAACGGATGAGTTTGTCCCACTGGTTGTGAAGGTAGTGCAGGGCTTTGCTCAGTAAGGTTTTCGGGGGTACCTGGGGCAGGGATTTATCGAGCCACTGTCGTAACTGCTCCGGTTCTGCGACCTGCACCCACATATAGGACTGGCTCTGTGGGGTTTTACCCAGCTTCTTCAGCACCTTCACAGGCACGACTGGCATACTTGGGGCGCACATGCCGAATCACCTGGATTTTGGCCGGGATAATATCCAGCTATTCACTCACCTCTTCGCCGATCCGGTGCAAATTCTGGTTGCCACAGCAGGAGAAGACCTTCTCATCTTCTGGCAGACCGTGTTCTTCACGGATACGGGATAGGTGTGCAGGCAGCGGTCTGCGCCCGGCCTTTTTGCGCTGATGGGCAGGAACTATGATCTCTGCTTCAGCTGACTCGATCGCATCCGTGTCTTCAGGCAGATCCTGTTCGGCTTCATTGAACAGGCCATATTGGTCAGGAGAAGATTTTTCACTGGATGCGCCGAAACGCTTCTGGGTCAACAGGCGTACCTGCCCGTTTGCGTCAGGCCGGATTCCTGCCACTGCTGAAGGCGTTCGCGCCAGAGAGATTCCAGAGATTCTGAAGACATTGGGGAGTTCCTGATGAAAAATCAGGATCATAAACAAGGAATTGATGGAAATTAATGTGGTGAGAAATGGTAGTGGGTCAGATGTGTGTTTAAGGGACAACACGGATAGCAAATTGAATACGCATACCAATTATGTAAAGTATGGTATGTCTCACAGAAGTCAGCTGCGCGAGCTGCAGCAGTACAAACATTGGAAAATGCGGCTTCAGCCGCCGTGGCGTGCAACGTTATCTCTGCCAAAATCCAGACTGCATCACCAAAAGCTTTATGCTGGAGTATCGGTACAAAGCGTGTGCTCCTGGCGTTCATAAGCAGGTTGTCGATATGGCTATTAACGGTAGTGGCATTCGGGATACCAGCCGGGTTCTCCAGATCAGTAAAACGACAACTATCAATATTATACGACGCAAAGAAAGTCACCTCGTGCAGGTCAACCCCAATATCCGCGCCTTGGGACTGAGTGCAGACAACAAGGTTCGACTGGAGCCTGCCTGTGAAGCCGCTGAGCTTGATGAGCAGTGGTCATTTGTCGATAAAAATCTAACCAGCACTGGCTTTGGTACGCAATAGACCATGCGACCAACACGGTTCTTGCTTACGTTTTTGGCAAGAGAAGAGATAAGGTGTTTAAGAAGCTAAAAGCTCTTCTTGAGCCCTTTGGTATACAACGCTTTTATACAGATGACTGGGGTGCCTATGAGAGACATCTGGATGAAGATAAGCATGAAATTGGCAAAAGAAATACCCAAAAAATTGGGGGCTTTCTCAGGTTGGCAGATGAAAGTGAGGGGTTGAAACAGAAATAGCCTTCAGGCAAAGGTTGATTTGAACGGATCAACATTTCTGAAGGATCAGGCATGTCTACAACGCCCTCACTGCGTCCTATGTTCTCATTTCCCGGCTGGGTAATCGACCACATTGATATTAATTGGGATGAATCTGTGGCTACAGTTTCCCTGCGCAGGGATGGTCGCATACAGCAGTTCAGATGCAGTCAGTGTCAGAACCCAATGGGTAAAATCCGTGAGAATGAGCGTACCGTGCTGGACTTGCCGCTGGGTACTCTGGATGTGCAATTATGCTTCACTGTTTACCAGGGACGGTGTTCCCACTGTGGGCACATTGAAACAGTCACGCCTCCCGGGTTGGCTCCCAAAGCGCAGGCTACTGAACGGCTGAAGCAACATGTCAGTCATCTCTGCCGCTATATGCCCTGCAACAAGATTCCTGAATTCATCTCTATCTCGCATCATACGGCCAGGCGCTGGGATAAAGAGATATTGATGAAAACTCTGCCAGCCCCTGACCTGGATAACATACGAGCCCTGTTGATTGATGAGAAATCCATTGGTAAAGGACACCATTACCTGACTGTTGTTCTGAATGCTGATACGGGCGAAACCCTGTTCCTTGGTGAAGGCAAGCGAAAAGCCACCCTGGACCAATTCCTCAGCCGCTTAACTCCGGAACAAAAGTCTCGCATTGAATGTGTGGGTATAGACCGTGGTGGTAGCTACAAAGCGTCGGTCAGGGAGCACCTTCCTGACGCCGATATCGTTTACGACAAGTTTCACATTATTGCCAATTACAACGATGTCATAGATAAAATCCGTCGTCGGGAATGGAGGCAGGCTGAAGTTGATGATAAGCCTTTCATCAAGGGGCAGCGCTTCAATTTGTTCAGGAACCCTGAGAACCTCACCCCCAAGGGAGAAAGCTGTCTGAAAGAACTGTTGGCTATGAACGAAGACCTGTACCAAGCCTACACCCTGAAGGATATGCTCAAGCAGCTCTGGACGTACACTTACAAAGGTTGTGCCAGTAAGTTTCTCGACAGGTGGATCGAGCTGGCCACAGAAACAGGCATTGGCGAACTCAGGCGGTTTGCCAAAGGGTTGGATCGGGCCAGAGAAGGACTCCTGTCATACTGTCAGCACCGAATAACCAGTGCAAAAATTGAGGCCTTTAACGGTGTGATCAAACGTATTGTCTACAAGGCTTGTGGCTATAACGACCTTGAATATCTGTATCTGAAAATCCGGCAGGAGGCTCAGATATGATCTGCCAACCTGAGAAAGCCCCAAAAATTGAGCGTAAAAACCTGAATTTCAGAACCTGGATAAAACGTCTAGCCCGAAAAACTATCTGCTTTTCCAAGCTTGAGACAATGCACGATACTGTCATTGGGTTATTGATCAATAAAGTAGAATTCGGAGTGGATATTTATGCCCAAACACACATCTGACCCACTACCCGCGTAGATAAATCGGGTGAATTGCGAAAAAACGGCTATTTTGTCAGCACCCTTGTTCTGGTAAATTTACGCTTTTATTTTTTACTCTGGAAATCTGCTTTTCATCATGGCGGCTTCTAACCAGCCTTACTGACTGGTTTAAGTGGTTGAACGGTGAAAATTATGATTTCTTCGCATATGGCTAATCGTAACAGCCTGCCACTGGAAATAAGCAGCAATGGAAATCAATCCAATCCTTAATGATATCAAGGATATGAAAGAACGCACTGACGTTCTTAGGGGGTATCTTTGACTACGCCAGCAGGAAAGACCGTCTGGTAGAAGTCGAACGGGAGCTTGAAGATCCCGCAGTCTGGAATGATCCGGACAATGCTCAGGCCCTTGGCCGGGAACGTTCTCATCTTGAAGATATCGTCAAAACTATCGACAACATGGAGCAGGGGCTGGCTGATGCCGGAGAGCTGCTGGAGATGGTTGTTGAAGAAGATGATGAAGATGGCATAAACGATGTTATCGCTGAACTGGATGGCCTGCGCGAACAGCTGGAGAAGCTGGAGTTTCGTCGTATGTTCTCTGGAGAGATGGATCCGAACAATGCCTATCTGGAGATCCAGGCTGGTTCCGGTGGTACTGAAGCTCAGGACTGGGCCAATATGCTGCTGCGTATGTATCTGCGCTGGGGTGAGGATAAGGGCTTCAAATGCGAATTGATTGAAGTTTCAGCCGGTGAAGTGGCTGGTATTAAATCTGCCACGGTGCAGTTTTCCGGTGAATATGCTTTTGGCTGGTTGCGCACTGAAACTGGTGTTCACCGTCTGGTTCGTAAATCGCCGTTTGACTCTAACAATCGTCGTCATACGTCGTTTACGTCGGTGTTTATCTCTCCAGAGATTGACGACAATATTGAAATTGATATTAATCCAGCAGACCTGCGCATTGATACTTACCGCTCAAGTGGTGCAGGTGGTCAGCATGTAAATACTACTGACTCTGCGGTGCGTATTACCCATGTTCCAACCGGCGTGGTTGCTGCCTGTCAGAACCAGCGTTCCCAGCACCAGAACAAGGACAAGGCCATGCAGCAGCTGAAAGCCAAGCTGTATGAGCTGGAAATGCAGAAACGATCGGCTGAAGCACAGGCGCTGGAGGACAGTAAATCCGACATCGGCTGGGGTAGCCAGATTCGTTCCTACGTGCTGGATGATTCCCGTATCAAGGATTTGCGTACCGGTGTTGAGACACGCAACACCCAGGCTGTTCTGGACGGAAATCTGGACCGCTTTATCGAGGCCAGCCTTAAGCAGGGTCTATAAAGCGGTGTAACAGGTTCTACTTTATATAAGTTGTAAATTTCAAGAAGGCGGGCTGATCAGTTCCGCCTTGTGAGTTCAGGTTTGAGTCAATGACAAACGAAACTGTGAATGAGAGTGCTGGTGAACAGCATCAGGAAGAAAACCGCCTGGTGGCTCTGCGCCGGGAAAAGCTGAACGCCATCCGTAAAGTTCGCAATGCCTATCCAAACACTTTCCGTCGTGAGCACTATGCGGCTCGTCTGCAGGAAGAGTATAAGAATGCAGCCAAAGAGCAGCTGGCGGAATCAGAAAACCGTGCGTCTGTAGCTGGCCGCATCGTTCTGAACCGTGGTGCCTTTATGGTGCTGCAGGATATGACTGGCCGTATCCAGGCTTATGTCAACCGCAAAACCCTTAGCAAAGAAGTTCTGGCTGAAATCAAGACTCTTGATCTGGGTGATATTATCGGTGTTGCTGGTTCCCTGCAGCGTTCCGGCAAGGGTGACCTTTACATTGATATCGAGCAGTTTAAGCTGCTGACCAAGTCCCTGCGTCCTCTGCCTGAGAAGCACAAGGGGCTGGCCGATATTGAGCAGCGTTATCGTCAGCGTTACGTGGATCTGATCACCAATGATCGTTCCCGTGAAGTGTTCAGCATTCGTTCCAAGCTGGTTGATGGTATTCGTCGTTATCTGGCAGACCGTGACTTTATGGAAGTGGAAACACCTATGTTGCAGGTGATTCCGGGTGGTGCTTCTGCTCGCCCGTTTATCACCCATCACAACAGCCTGGATATCGATATGTACATGCGTATCGCTCCTGAGCTATTCCTTAAGCGCCTGGTTGTGGGTGGTTTTGAACGCGTGTTCGAGATTAACCGTAACTTCCGTAATGAAGGTCTGTCTGTTCGCCACAACCCTGAGTTCACCATGCTGGAGTTCTATCAGGCCTATGCAGATTACAAGGATCTGATGGATCTGACTGAAAATATGCTGCGAACCTTGGCGCAGGATATTCTGGGCACTACCACAATCGTGAATACTGTTCGCAATGCTGAAGGTGAAGTGACCGAGACTTACGAGTACGATTTCGGTAAGCCTTTTGTCCGCATGACCATGGTCGAAGCCATCCTGCACTATAATGCTGACTTCACTCGTGAGCAGGTGACCAGCTTCGAGTCAGCCAAAGCTGCAGCCAAGAGCCTGGGTATTGAAGTCAAGCCGACCTGGGGATTGGGCAAGATCCAGACCGAAATCTTCGAAGAAGTCGCTGAACATCGTCTGATTCAGCCAACGTTCATAACAGAGTACCCGGCTGAAGTCTCTCCGTTGGCTCGTCGTAATGATGAAGATGATCATATCACTGATCGTTTTGAGTTTTTCGTGGGTGGGCGTGAGTTGGCCAACGGCTTCTCCGAGCTGAATGATCCTGAAGACCAGCATGAGCGTTTTATGCAGCAGGTTCAGGAGAAAGATGCCGGTGATGACGAAGCTATGCATTATGATGCAGATTATGTTCGAGCCTTGGAGTACGGTCTGCCGCCAACTGCGGGTGAAGGTATTGGTATCGACCGTCTGGCGATGTTGTTTACCGATTCCCCGTCTATCCGGGACGTGATTCTGTTTCCGCATATGCGTCCTGAAGTATAAACGACAGAGTTACAATTTAAGAGAGTGGCGTTCTGCGTCAGTCTTTTTAAGGTCTGGCAGGTTTTGTCTGTCAGACCTTATTGCAAGGCTGGTGTGATTTTTTGCAAAGCAGGTGTAAGTTGCATCAGGCTGGTACCAGTTTTGGACGTGCTAAAGACGCGTAAAAACGTGTAACTGTGAAGTCTTGAACTGGCGTTATGGCAACCAAGGCAAACACAAGGCATCTCTGATGGAAGCTAAGAATGAATTGGTCGAGTCAAATGAAAAAGCCATCTCCCTGAAGTATCAGGGGCGCAAAACCAGCCGGGCAGGCAGTGAGCAGCGACGAAAGATCATTCTGGAAGCTGCACTGCGGATAATTGTACGGGAAGGCGTACGCGGAGTTCGTCACCGTGCAGTTGCCAAAGAGGCTGACGTTCCCTTGTCTGCAACCACCTATTACTTCAAAGATATTTCCGACCTGATCACCGATACTTTTACTCTTTTTGTAGAAATAGGAGCAGAAAAGTATCAGTCTTTCTGGGGGGAGTCTCTGGGACTGTTGAGCAGTGCTCTGAATGGCTCCCAGAATGCCCCTGAAAACCGGTCACAACTGATAGCTACTGTTGTTAATACAGTATTTCAGTATGTTTGCAGCCAGTTGCGGGATCACCGTGACTACTTGCTTGCTGAGCAGGCGTTTCGTTTGGAAAGCCTCCGTAATGACAAACTCAAACCCATTGCCTGTCGTCATTCAGAATACTTGCTGACAGATCTGGTCAGCTTTTTGAGAGAAGCGGGCTCACAGGCGCCGGAGCAGGATGCCAGGTTAATAGTCTCTGTTATTCTAGCTGCAGAGTATGAAGGTCTTGTGTTGTGTAATGGCGGGTTTGATGAGTCTTTGATTCGAGGCATTATCAGCCGGGGAATGCAGTCTGTGTTAAACAATATCTTTGAACCCGTCATTGGCGCTGTCTGATAGTAGTAGAAGTCCCATGCTCTACGTCTGTAGCCGTCTGCAGTGTTAGAATAGCTCTGCCAATTCAGCCTACTCCATGGGACAGTATGATTCTGAACACTCCTGCAAAGTTGATTCTGACAGCTTTTGCTTCCATCGTGGTGACAGTTTTTGCACTGGATAGCCGGGGTTATCTCCGGCATTCATCTGAGCAGGATTCAATTTATCTTGCTGAGTTCTCTTTGCTTGCCAGTACTCCTGGTACTGCCCAGACTCTGTCTGCCAAACCTGCCGACTTCTCTGCCCGGTGTGAGCAGGGGATGCTGGTTCTGGATGCCTCTGGAAGAAGTATGAACCCGAATTTGTCGGGGCTGCTGGTGGATCAGAAGAGTCGTGCGGTAAACTGTTCGTTTTGATTGATCTACTCAGGAGTTGCGAATGCCTGAAGTCAAGTTGCCAGTCAGCTGGAAAAGCCGGATTCTGGATGAGTTCTCCAAGGACTATATGATTCGTCTGCGATCTTTTCTGGTCGAGCAGAAACAGGCAGGCAAGGTGATTTATCCCCGTGGTAACGAGTACTTCCGGGCAATGGATCTAACCGGTTTTGACAATGTCAAACTGGTTATCCTCGGCCAAGATCCTTACCACGGGCCCGGACAGGCCCATGGTTTGAGTTTTTCTGTGCGCCCTGGGGTTCAGCTTCCACCCTCACTGATCAATATTTATAAAGAGCTGCAGGATGATCTGGGAATTGATCCTGTACGACATGGTTTTCTGGAAAAATGGGCCCGGCAGGGAGTATTGCTTTTAAATAGTGTACTTACCGTCGAACATAAACAGGCTGCCTCCCACCAGGGGCAGGGTTGGGAAATATTTACTGACCGTATTATCCGGGAGCTTAATGATCACCGTGAACACCTGGTGTTTATCCTCTGGGGCAGTTATGCCCAGCGCAAGGGAAGCTTTATTGATGCCAGCCGACACATGGTGATCAAATCACCCCATCCATCTCCACTGTCAGCCTACCGTGGCTTTTTTGGCAGCCAGCCTTTTTCTCGCGCCAATGCCTATTTACAGCAAAATGCCATGCAGCCCATCGATTGGCAGTTAGATGAAGTCGTAGAACAGGTTGCAGAGCCAGTACTTTCTTATTAATCAGGGGAGTAGTTCAGATGCGCAGTTTGCGGTTCATGGCTTTGGCCAGCTTGCTGCGTTTTTTCTGCTTGGTTTTGTTGCCGTTTTTCTCGGCGGCAGTTTCGGTGCCACTGAGAAACTCTTCCAGTTCCTTTTCAGCCTTTTGGCGTTTTTCGTTACTGCCAGGGATATGCTCCAGGAACTCTTTGCTGGCACCTTCCTTCAGGCCAATCTCTTTGCGCAGTTTCCCAATTCTGGCCAGGCTTTTTTCTCCGTCTTTCAGTAGTTTTTCGCTTTCTGCCAAGGCGTCATGCAACTGATTGCTGTTCTCGGTAGCCATTAGATATTCCTGATGATTTCCTTGGCCTGGTTGTACTGCTGTTTAAGTACCTGGGATGCCAGTGAGTTGGTCTGCTCATACTTACCTGTCAGTGATTGCAGCTGTACCATGTCCAGCTGAGAGGTACTGGTCAGGGACTCTGTAGAGCTCTTGATCTGTTCGGAAAGGTTACCGAGCTCTTCCGGGGTAAGCATGCCGGCTCCGCTGGCGTCATATACCGTGATACCTAGTTCATCCAGAAGGGCCTGTTCTTCGGGAGTTAGAATCTGCTGGATGGTTTGGTGGCCCGCAATGGCCTCTTCATGGGTTTTGGCTCCCATCCCCTCGGTAACATTCTTGAATTCGCCGGTAATCTCTTTATCGTTGAACTTCCAGTCGTCTACTTGGTCACCCATCTTGAATATATAGCCGTCGTTAGTAGCGGCATCCAGCTGCGCACCGTTCAGTTCTGGCTTGCCAATTTGTGGGTTATTATCAGCGATTCCAGTAACATGAATCGACTGATTCGCCTTGGTAATAATGAGTTCATCACTGAATACTGCTTTCTCTGCGCCCCGGCCCTGATCATGAAGATTCTTGGTTTTAACTGTTATTTTGGTACCATCATCAAGAATAAAGGTTGCATCTTCCTGAAAGTCCCAGTTTTTATTGCCCTTTCTGTCTCCTTCGCTGACATGGGGGTCGCCCCAAACGCTGGTTTCGTTGCCATTGGCATCAAGGATGGAAAAACTTTCGCTACTGCCATGAATCTGTATTTTATAGCCATTGTCAAGATTGATTTCGCGGTTATTAACGGTCCATGTGTTTTCACTGACAGCAGTCGAGTTGGCTTGGTGGTTGGTAAGCTTGGACTTAATCTGGTTTAGCTGACGAATCTGCTCGTTTTTTTTATGAACCAGGCCAATCTGGTCACGAACCTGTCTGTCAAGAATTTCGGAGCGCTCCAGCATCACTAGCATGTTCAAATCACCGATGCTGAGACTTTTACTGTCAAGATCAACACCCTGGAGACTCTGGACTTGTTGAGCACTACCTACACCACCATTAATCTGTGACATATTCCACTCTCCTGGTTAGATATAGCCGCCACGGCTCTTTTTTTTCTTGTGTGCGGTAGCTTTTTTTGGTTGACCTTTCTGGTTCTTGCGCCTGTTTTTGCGCTCCAGCTTAAGTTCTTGTTTCTTGCCCATGACAGCAGCCTTGACCTCGCTTTTCACTTCGGTCTTCCACTCTTTCATCTCAGTCATGACCTGCTTGATGTCATTTTCCGACCCCAGCTTCATCTCTACAGCTTTTTTTAACAGCCCGGGTTCGAAGTCCATTTCCTGCTTGATTTTGTCAAACACTGCCAGCTCTTTCTTGGATTTGGCAATCAAATCATCCATGCGATCGCAGAGGATCTCTGATTTGGATTTTGTTTTTTCCCGAGTCATTTCAGCCGAAACAGGCATAAACTCAACTCCCGCAATGGAGGTTCTTCTTATGTCATCGTGAGTTGAGGAAGACTCTTTAGGAGGTAAAAGAGCTGGAGACTTGAAAGCCGAGAGCTAGGCTGGCCTAATGACACGACTCTTTCCGCAGCATGAAAAGGCCTGAGAAATGACAAAAATATGTCAGGTTGACTTTCACACATACCAAACCAGCTCTGGACATTATATCGCCAGGGCGACCCTGAATGCCGAGGTATCCCTGAATGCCCTTACCCTGGAAATGATTGAAGGGCTGGATGAGCAGTTGCAGAGCTGGTTGTCTGACCCAGTGGTTGTGGCCATTGTGCTGGATGGCGCTGGAGAAAAGGCTTTCTGTGCAGGTGGAGATGTTCGAAGGCTATATAAGTCTGTTATTGATAGTGATCATGGTTCAAACCCCTATGCTGAAACATTTTTTACCCGGGAGTACTGTCTGGACTATCGGATACATACCTCTCCCAAACCGATCATCTGCTGGGGAGCAGGGATTGTTATGGGGGGAGGGATCGGCCTGATGGCCGGCGCTTCCCACCGGATAGTGACCTCTTCTTCCAGGCTGGCCATGCCAGAAATTTCTATCGGTCTTTTCCCGGATGTAGGGGGAAGCTGGATTCTTGGGCGAATGCCGGGGCGTACAGGGTTGTTTCTAGGTCTTACAGGGGCTCGAATTCATGCAGCCGATGCTCTGTTCGTTGGTCTGGCTGACAGAATGTTGGAAGATGGAACCCTGGAAGACCTGCTCTTGGCCATGCAGGCAGAAAGCTGGTCTTCCAGCGAGACGGATAATCACCGGCAGGTTAGTCAGATACTGCGGGATTTGGAAAGGCATCAGGATGTGACTCCCTCTGAGTCCCATCTGCTGCGGTCATTTGCTGAGATACAACAGGTGACGGATGCTGATTCTCCTGTTGAAATGCTGGTTAATCTCAGGCGCCTTGAGGGTTCTTACTGGCAGCGTGCGGCAGATACTCTTGAAAAAGGTTGCCCCTTAACAGCCTGGCTGGTCTTTGAACAGATTCGTCGGGCTCGTCATAATTCTTTGGCGGACGTTTTCCGGCAGGAACTCAATATGGCAGTACACTGCCTGAGAGGAAGAAATCTGGCAGAGGGTGTCAGGGCTCTTCTACTGGAGAAGGGTACGGATCCGATCTGGATACCATCAGGGATGGATCAGGTGTCTGCTGAAACTATAGACAGCTACTTTGAGTCTTTATGGCCTGAAGGGGAACACCCCTTAAGCGACCTGTAAAATCACAAAATGCCTGATAGTGGTAGTGATTGCGGCCACTGCTTTCATATACACTTGCACCTGCGTTTGCATAATTGACCAGATATATTCCCTGATGACGATTCGTGTTATTCAACAGAGGCTTCTGATCGAAGCCCTGTTGCAGCTGTTAACCTATTTTCGAAACTGCTGTTATCTGGCGCTTCTACTGCTGTTTGCTGCTTTTGCCGTTCAAGCTTCCGAGGGGAAAAGCTCTGCCAGCTCTGAATCTGTAGCTGGCTTGCTGGAGCAGTTCGAGCCATCTGAACCCCGGAGTGTTAATGAGGCTCTCGTTCTAACTGATGAGGAGCAACAGTGGCTTATAAATCATCCTGTAATTTCTATCGCATTGGAGGCGAACCTGCCACCGGTGCAGTTTGTTAATAACAATGGTGAGCCTGATGGTGTTGCTATTGATTATCTGGAGCTGATTCAGGAACGGCTGGGAGTCAGTTTTCTGTTTGGACAGAAACAGAACTGGCAGGAAATCAAGTATGGATTGTACCAGAACCAGGTAGATATTGCTCCGGTTTTGGCTGTTGAAGAGTTACAGGATTACAGAGGGCTCACCTATACAGACTCACTGATCAGTATACCAGCCGTTATCATTTCCAGAAATTCTGATAAATCTATTCACTCCGGCCTGAATCTGGAACAGCGCAGGCTGGCCACTTCACCTGATGTGGATCAGGCAGAATATTTTCGCAATTATTATTCCGGGGCAGACATCGTCAGAGTGCAGTCTCCCACAGAAGCCCTGCAGGATGTCTCTCTTGGCTTGGTTGATGCCTATGCCCTTAACCTGTCAACGGCCAGCTACCTGATTGACAAACTTAAGATAACCAATCTGAAAGTGATCGGGGAAAGTGGTTATGTCTTTGGGCTGCGCTTTGTCACTTCGGCAGATAACCCAATCCTTGGCAGTATTCTCAATAAAACCATCGCCTCCCTGAACAGTGAAGAGCGGCAGCGGATTCATGACCGCTGGATAAATATAAGACTGGTGCCTTGGCAGTTGCAGAAAAGTGCCGTTATAGGTCTGGTACTGGTACTGATTACCTTGGTTTTGATTGTCTATTGGAACAGGCGTCTTGCCAGGGAAATTTCTGAGCGGCAGAGAGTAGAAGCTGTTTTGCGGGGGCGTGCAGAAAGTGACCGAGTACTCAGTGCCATTACCCGGCAGTTTATGGATTTTCCTTTGGATGTTGCCGTTCGAGAGGCTTTGCAAACCCTCAGTGTATTTCAGCGTTCACGGCATACCTGGGTCATTCTTACTGACAGTGTCACTGGAAAGATCACCATACCCTGGGTGGGAGGGGGAGATGGGGCTCCTGTGGATAGCCAGCAGCTGATAAATCTGGTTCATACAGACTACGCCAACCTGTGGGATTCTTTAGTCAAGGGGAGTGTTAGCCAGGTGCGGCTCAGCCAGCTGAAAAGCAACAACTATCCGGAATTTATCCAGGCTATGGATAAGCTGAGTGGTGAGTCAGTGGTTCATGTTCCCATGATGCTGTCAGGGCAGGTGGTGGGCTGCCTGGCCCAGGTCAGCGCCTATGATCGTATCTGGAGCGCTGATGAGATTATGCTGCTCAGACGTGCCGGAGAGCTGGTTGCTATCAGTTATTCCCGGAAAAATGCCGAAGATGCTCTGAGAAAGAGTGAAGAGCGTTATCAGCTTGCAATGGAAGCTGCATCTGATGGTTTGTGGGACTGGGATATTGCCCTTGACCGAATCTATTACAGTACCCGCTCCATGCAGATTCTGGGGTATCGACCCAGGGATATTCCCGGTAATGGTGATGCCTGGCGCAGACTCCTGCATCCTGAAGACGAGGCTGAGACTGTCAGCTATCTGGAACGGGTATTTAACAGCAGTTCTGAGCCGTTTCAGCTGGTTTGCCGAATGCAGCGCCGGGATGGGGTCTATGCCACAGTCAGGCTAAAAGGTAAGGTCATTACCCGGAATGATCGTGGTCACCCTCTGCGGGCAATCGGCACCATCATTGATATTACCGAACAGCGCAAATGGGAAAAGGAGCTGGCCATGGCCCGCTTTTCCCTGGATCGCTGTGGTGACCAGGTACACTGGCTGCGCAAGGATGGTTCCCACAAATATGCCAATGAATCAGCAGCCAAGGCCTTGGGGTACAGCCGGCAAGCCCTGATGGAACTGAGTGTCATGGATATCAATCCAGACCAGGACGAGGAGGGCTGGCAGCAGTTCTGGGAAACACTCAAGTGTATGGGAGTATGCACCTACGAAACTTTGCGCAGGAAGAGTAGTGGGGAAGTATTTCCGGTAGAAATTACTGCCAACTACATGGAGTACGAAGGTGAGGGCTTCATGTTTGCCACTTGCCGAAATATCGCAGAGCGCAAGGCCCAGGAGGAAGCCCTGAGACAGGCCAAGGAAGAAGCTGACAAGGCCAGCCAGGCCAAGAGTGATTTTCTGGCGAATATGAGCCATGAAATCCGAACCCCGATGAATGCCATTGTGGGAATGAGTCAACTGGTTCTGGAGACTGGACTGAATTCAGTACAGAAAGATTACATCACCAAGGTATGTAATGCGGCGGATACGCTCCTTGGCATCATCAACGATATCCTGGATTTCTCAAAAATTGAGGCTGGCAAGCTGGTGCTTGAGAAGTCTTCGTTCAGTCTGACCAAGGTACTTGATAACCTCTATGGCATGGCTGCCATCCACGCCAGAAACAAGGATGTAGGATTTCATGTCCAGCAGGCTGAAGATATTCCTGAGTGGCTTGAAGGTGATCCGCTTCGACTGGGGCAGATACTGCTGAATCTGGTCTATAACGGCATCAAGTTTACTCCCCGTGGAGAGGTCAGCGTTTCGGTGCGTGTGGTCAGAAAAACAGAGGATTGGGTCCGGCTTGGCTTTGCTGTGCAGGATACTGGTATCGGGATCAGTCAGGATCAGCTGCCTTTATTGTTTGAATCCTTTTCTCAGGTTGACAGCTCAACCACGCGCCGCTTTGGGGGAACCGGACTGGGGCTGGCGATCTGCAAACGTCTGGTGGCTCTGATGGGAGGAGGGATCCGGGTGGAATCCAAGCCTGACGAGGGCAGCAGTTTCTTCTTTGAAGTTGAGCTTGGGATTGCATCAGCTCCTGAACTGACCCAGGATCACTCTCTGTCCACCTCTTATCTGGTAGATGGACATAGCCGCATTCTTCTGGTTGAAGATAATGAAGTGAATCAGCAGGTGGCAACAGCACTTCTGGAAAAGCTGGGAGCGCAGGTCGAAATTGCCGGGAATGGCCGGGAAGCTTTGGAGAGAGTATCCCAGGAAAAGTACGATCTGGTATTTATGGATATCCAGATGCCGGAGATGGATGGCTACAGTGCTGCCCGGGCTATTCGGCAACTGCCAGACTGTATGCAGTTGCCGGTGCCGGTGGTTGCCATGACAGCCCATGCCATGGCAGATGATCGCAACCGCTGCATAGCAGCGGGCATGAATGATCATATAGCCAAGCCTCTGGTCGTAGAAGAGTTAAAAAAAGTTCTGGCTCGATATCTGCCGATGTCTGAGAAGCTGGTTGATGAAGAGGAGCTGGTACCTGGGGATCTGCAGGAAAACCTTCTGCCTGCAGAGCTGCCGGGGCTGGATATTCAGCAGGGGCTACAAAGGGTACTGGGAGACGGCCAGTTGTATCGTAAACTGCTGGTGCGCTTCTACCGTGATCATGTTGACAGTATGAACCTGATCAACTGTGCCCTTCTGACCAATGATTATGACCAGTTGCGTTTCACTGCCCACAGTTTGAAAGGTGTAGCCGGTACTCTGGGGGCTTCCAGGGTCGAAGCTGCTGCCTCAGCAGTCGAAAAGCTGGCCAGAATGTCTGCAGGCAGTGAGCTCAGTGAGCCTGTCAGCCGTCTGGCCAGGGAGTTTGACCGGCTGATGGAAGGCTTAAAGAGTATTAAGCCTGAGCCTTGTGAAAACCTGCCAGATATGGGGGGGCAGGATGGCAATACTGTTGAACTGCTGGCGCGCTTTGAGCGACAACTACGTGAAGGAGATGCTGAGGCACTGTTGATATTCCCGGATTTATCGCGGGCACTGGCCGACTCAGGCTGCAAGGAACTTGTGGATACCATGGAAAGAAGCCTCGAAGAGTTTGACTACGAGGCTTGTCTGGAAATTGTCGCTGATCTGAGAGAGAGTCTTGCTGAAACTGCTTAGGGTTTGATCTCCTCAGTCCAGAGCCCCTGCTCTAAACCTCATAGGGCAGGGGTTGCAGGTTTAGAGAAGATTCTGTACTGGCCAAGGTCAGTCTGCCACTTTCTACATCTGCACTTCTAACGACTGCCAGAAGTTCTGTTCCACTGCCCGATGGCAAGGCTGTAACAATTTCACCGCTTTTGCTGCCATTACTATTCATAACAGGTGTTCCTGCAGCTGGAGCTTGTGGGTTCTCCATGAAGAAACGGTAAAGGTGGCTTTTCAGTTTACCCAGATATTTCATGCGGGCGACGATCTCCTGGCCGGTATAACAGCCTTTGGAAAAGGAAACTCCTTCCAGTGCCTGCCAGTTAAGATGTTGGGGAATATAGGTTTCTCGTGTTGACTCGGATACCCAGGCAATACCATCGCGAATATCTTCCAGCTGCCAACTTTCAATGGGTAAAACCCTGGCCTTTGCTTCTAAAGCATCTTTGCAAGCTGTCGCTTCAGGTTTGAGCCATAGTTCATACCTGTTGCTTCCTGGAACTGCTAAGGCGAGACCATGTTCCCACTCTGTAATCTGGTTTCCCTTTGGAGCAGGTTGATTTGTCAGTTGGGTGATTTCACTGGCTGCTTCGACTCCACTCAGCCCTATTCGAATCCAGTCGCTGGAGGTTTCGGATATCTCTACAGTCCGGAAGAACATGGCGTACTTGCCCAGATGTTCTTTCAGGGCCTGATCCTGGTTTACAGGCAGGGAGAGCACAAGACTTTCTTCTAGTGCATGGATTCTGAAGTTAGCAACCATTCTTCCTTTGGCGTTACAGCAGGCACCGAGGGTCAGCTCCCCCTTTTTGAGCCTGCTGACATCACAGGTAAGCTGCCCCTGAAGAAACTTGCGGTTTTCCTGGCCGGTAAAAGCCAGTAGACGCTCATGCTGGAGGTAGGTTAATGCCAGAGCAGGTGTGTCAGTCATTGGAAACATCAATGTCCTGGTTGGGTAATGCTGCCATGATAGAGGATTTTCCACTGTTATTCCCAGTCCTTGCTGCTGCAGGTACCATCCCTATAATGGAAACCTGAAAAATCCTGATAAACAGCCATGGGTGAAGAAGTATTACTACGTCACCTCTGTAGATGAAGTAATTTTTACAGTAGAAAAGGAAATGGATGTATGGCGACAGAAGTCACACAGGAAGAGCTGAACCGGCTGTTCTGGCACAGTCGGCGGGGGATGCTGGAACTGGATGTTTTGCTGGTGCCTTTTTCCCGGGAGGTCTATCCATCTCTGGGTAAAGAGCAGCAGGAAAAATACCGGGAGCTGCTGGCTTGTGAGGATGCCGATCTGTTTGTTTGGTTTATGGAGAAGGAAAAACCCGATAATCCAAGGGTTGAGGAGATGGTAAATATGGTTCTTGATCGTGCCAGAAGCCTCTCTGCCGTCCATTGATCTTCAGCTGGGCCGGTCAGTTATCTTTTTGCAGCTGGCCTTGATTGTGCATCTTTGCGCTGCCGTGCTGCCCCTGTTTTCTGCAGGAGGCATCTGGCTTTTCGTTTTCTGGCCACTGGTTTTCTGGTCTTTTCTCAACTGTATGAGGCGAGAGTATTGGCGCTCTTCCAGCCGCTCCATTTCTGTCCTCCGCTTTCATCAGGGGCGATGGTCTTTACGCTGTTGTGGTCAATGGGTTTGTGTGACTCTTTTCGGTGAGCGCCTGGTTACACCTTCTCTTACAGTTATGAAGTTCAGGGGAGATCTGGATGGCGCCAGTAAAACCAGGGTTGTGGTGATTTTTCAGGATGCTGTATCCTTAGAGGCATATCGCCAGCTACGTGTTCACCTCCTGCTGTACTGATTTTTGAAAATTATGGAACTTGCAGATTAGGCCTGAGTCAAACAGCCAAAACTACCCTGTGGGTAAAAGATCTTCCATTGCCCATGAAAAGTGATGTCAAAAGGCTGCTAGAGTAATTCTTAGGGCCGGGATGTATGCTCAGGGAAGCATTTCTGGTTGTGAAAAGATGCTTTTGCTGGTTTTATTTCTTGAAAATGCCCCAAAGTTATAGTCTTGAGAGGCGTAGAATGCCTCTAGAACAGTCTGATATATAGCCTTTTGAAAAAAATGAAAATTTTTACGGAACTTTTTGTTAGCTCTACTGTCTTAAGTGTCAGATCGGGGCAAATGCTTTTTGGCCTAGGCTATCAAGCTGGCCAGAAACATTGAGGGCGGCATATGGCAGATGCACCTGAAACCGATCAGCAGCTGGTTGAGCGGGTTCGCAAGGGGGACAAGCGTGCATTCGACCTGCTTGTTATTAAATACCAGCATAAGATACTCGGCTTGGTAGGCAGCTATGTCCATGACTTTCAGGAAGTTCATGATGTTGCCCAGGAGACGTTTATCAAGGCCTATCGTGCGATGGGGCAATTTCGTGGTGATAGTGCGTTTTATACCTGGTTATACAGGATAGCTATAAACACAGCGAAGAATTACCTGGTGTCCAAGGGACGCCGTCCACCGGATACGGATGTGGATGTCTACGATGCGGAAGCCTATGACAGTCCTTATCCTCTGAAGGATCTCGAAACTCCCGAGAATAACCTTCAGAAAAGTCAGGTGGAAGATGCGATCTTCAGGGTGATAAAAACTTTGCCAGACGAACTGAGAACGGCAGTGACCCTGAGAGAATTTGATGGCCTGAGTTACGAAGAGATAGCGCAGGTCATGGATTGTCCCGTCGGAACGGTCCGTTCACGGATCTTCCGGGCCCGGGAAGCCATTGATAGGGTGATTAAACCCATGTTGAGCAAAGTAGGTTAAATGCCCAATGGGTACTGGGGGATGAGTGAATCTGACAATTACCTGTGAGGTATCCTATGAGTGATGCCAGTGATAATGCCCGCATGCGTCTGCGTGAATCATTGTCTGCACTGATGGATGGTGAAGCCAATGAACTTGAAATGCGCAGAGTGCTTGATCGGCTTGGTCAGGATCAGGATCAGGATCTCCGTGAAGCCGCATTAAGTTACCAGCGGATTGGTGAAACTATCCGTAACGAAGAGAATGCTTTTTCTGGTATTGACCTGTCTGCATCCATTAGCTCAGCTCTTGCGGATGAGCCAGCTCCGGTTCTTGATGAACAGGGCGATCAGTCTGCATCCAGCCGGGGTATAGCCCGAACTGGCTGGGCCGGTAATCTGGGCCGTTTTGCTATTGCTGCTTCTGTTGCCATGGCAACGGTCGTCGGGGTTCAGACGTGGAATGTTGCTACCAGAAGTGATGAGAGCAGTGGGGGGACTGAGGTTGCCAGTGTGGCTTATCCCAGCGGTAACCTGCCTACAGCCGATATGTTTGGCGCCCGCGGTTTGGTGGCAGGCCTGGGCTCACCACAGACAAGCCTGACTCCAGAACAGATGAGCAAAGCCAGGGGGTATGCTGATCGTGTGGCGCAGGAGCGGTTTCGTGCCTACATGCTGGAGCATGCAGAACAGACTTCTGCCCAGACTGGCAAAGGTGTGATGCCATTTGTCCGTGCGGCAAGTTATCAACAGTAAATCAGATTTACAGGGCGGTTGCTCCTGAATAATATGGGAATGGAATTTGCCTTAACCATGAAGGGTTCATAATGTCAGCAGTTGCTTTCATGGCCAAGACAATGGGGCTTATGAGTAAAGGAATAATCTCGGCAATCGGTGCTTTACCGTGGAAATATCTTTTTTATCACGTCAGTGTGATGAAAAAAATATTTTTCTCATGGAATACAAAGCCCATTTATGGCTGTTGGCTGGTTGTTTTCGTTGTTGGACTCTGGTCTTCAATGGTGTCAGCCGCGCCTGCTGCCATGCCAGCTCCTGCCGACTGGTTGAGCCGAATGGTCAGTGCGCCATCATCCCTCGACTATCAGGGGCAATTTATTTATGAAAATGCCAGCGGGTTGATGACTATTCAAATTTTCCACTCAGGTGCTAACGGCAGGGAAAATGAACGCCTGATCTATTTGGATGGGCCTTATCGGGAGCTGATTCGTAAAGGTGATCAGGTCGCTTATATTCGCCCCAGTGGCGATGTAAGCCGTTTCCGTCCAGAGCAGGCTGTAGCCATGGTTGAGCGGGTTGGCGTTTGGCGTGATGATCTGCGTCGATCTTATCGGCTGCTTTTTGGCGGCGATGACCGGGTAGCCAATCGTTCTGTGATGCGTATTGAGGTTCAGCCAAGGGACCAGCATCGGTACGGCTATACGCTCTGGCTGGATAAAGACACTGGTCTGCTGCTTCGTTCTGAGATGCTGGGAGAGAAGGGGCTGTGCTGGAGCGGTTTCAGTTCGTCAGCTTCGATGTTGGCAATAAAGTACCGGATAAGGCTCTTGAACCATCCAGACAGGTCACTTGGGAAACCGCGGAAAAGCCTGCTGCGGGTAATCAGTTAGATAGCGATAGCAGACTAACTGAAGATGGAGCAGTTTGGTGGAGTGCTGGCTGGATTCCTGATGGCTTTGAAGTTGTCAGCCAGAGCTGGGTAGACAGTCCGGTCTCAAACCAGAAGGCTGACAGTACTCTCTACAGCGATGGCCTTGCTTCTTTTTCTATTTTCGTGGAACAGGATCACTCCCGGGTGCAGGGGCCTGCATCTGAGCAGATTGGAGCGACTTCCGCTGTCTCACGAATATTTCGCCGAAGCGATGCTTACTATAATGTGACGGTTATTGGTGAAGTACCCTTGGGGACTGCCGAGCGGATTGCTGTGTCAGTCAAGGCCGCAGACTCACTGTCTGAAAAAGAGAAATAACAGAAAGCTCCCGGGAGGGGCTTCTGAAGAGTAATTGAAGTCATGATTGAAGAGCGTGGCCGGATTGTTGAAATTGAAACAGCAGAGGCTGAACC
>CBDEWF010000150.1:0-8620 GCA_965243775.1 Sansalvadorimonas sp. | reverse complement strand
TTTACAAAGTTGTATAAGGTAGGGCGTGAAACACCCGTAATTTTGGCTATAGATGCTTTAGAGACACCTTTTTCGAGCAAAGAGAGGATTTCATCTTCCTTTCCATCCAGTCTGGATTGTAGTGGTCAAGTAAAAAAGGACACCAAGTTTAAGCTGCTTTTTCCAATTCCTGTTGCTCAAAATCTACCGGACTCATGTAGTCGAGGTATGAGTGCAACCTCTCGTTGTTGTAGAACAAAATGTAATCAACAACATGTGCTTCAACTTCTGCCCGGGTATCGTAGATGTAGTGGTCTGTCCTCTCCCTTTTCAGACTGCCAAAGAAACGTTCCATCACTGAGTTATCCCAGCAATTCCCCTTGCGACTCATACTGCAAATCATGCCGTACTCCCTGAGCTGCTTCTGGTAATCCAGAGAGGCATATTGGCTGCCGCGATCAGAATGATGCATCACGCCCTTTTCAGGTTTTCTGCCCCAGTAAGCCATTCTCACGGCTTCCAGTGGCAAGTCTGTCGTCATGCGGCTGCTCATGGACCACCCAACAACCTTCCGGGAAAACAAGTCTACGACGGCAGCCAGGTAGACCCAACCTTCGCGGGTCCACAAGTAGGTGATATCTGCGACGTAGACCTTGTCCGGCTCCGCTATCATAAATTCACGGTTCAGCAGGTTGGGAGCAACTGGCAGCTTGTGCTTGCTGTTAGTCGTTACCTTGAATTTTCGGGATACCCGCACCTTCAGGCCAAGCTTTCGCATCAGGCTTCTTGCCTGATAGCGTCCCACGCAGTAACCCTTTTTTCGCAAGGCTTGCGCCATACGACGACTCCCATAGGAAGCATCTGACTGAGCAAAAATTTCTCTGGTATCAACTTCCATACGGAACGCTTCAGGATCAATTTGCTTTTTTGTTGCCTGACCTTTATCCCATTCATAGAAACCGCTGCGGCTGACTTTCAGCGTTTTGCAAAGCACGGCTACAGGGTAGGCCTTCCTTTCCCGCTGTATAAAGGCAAATCTTACAGCTGGTCTTTTGCAAAGAAGGCCATGGCTTTTTTTAAGATTTCCTGCTCCATTCTGAGCTGCCTGTTTTCAGCTTCAAGTGCTTTGATTTTTTGTTGTTCGGGTGTTAAAGCCTGGTTACCTTTACCGGGAAAAGCCAACGCTTCCTGCTCCTGATGCTGTCTGATCCACCGTCGCAGATTTCCTGAGCTGATCCCCAAGCTTCTGGCCACGGCAGCCGGAGATTGGCCTTGCTCAACTACCAGCTCTATTGCTTTGAGTTTGTACTCCTGAGAATAATTCTTCCGCTTTGCCATTTTTAACCTCGTTACTGATTGCACTATTGTGCTTAACGAGGTGTCCGGAGTCATTAGACCACTTCATTGTTCAATACCCTGGAACTGATTAGCCTCAAGTCTACGACTGATGATGAAAAGTTGCCGCAAGCTCTCAAATGGGTACAAGCTCATCGCACCAACAGAAAGATGTATCTGAAGGATATCCCTGCTGAACTGGCCGACATGAAATGGTTTCCAAAACCTTGGCGAAAGCAAATCGTACTTAAGACCAAGGACGAAAAAGGAAATCCTGATGTAATGTGGAAAAGGTCAGCAACGGAATGTGCTGTATTCAGTCTGGTTATGGAAGCTCTGAATGCAGGCGATATGTGCATCGAATCTGGCGAGCTTTACAGTGACTATCGTGACAAGCTGGTCAGCTGGAAAGAGTATGAGGAACATTTGTCGGCCTACACAGAGCAGGTTGGCCTACCTGCTGATCCAGAATCGTTTGTTGAATCCCTGAAGAGTGAACTTGAACAAACTGCCATCCATACTGACGATTCCCCTTAAAACATCACATTACCATGGCGCGGCATTATCACGCTTTCAGTTTTGGTATTGCCTTGTTTTCCTGACCGTGGCCTGAATTATTAACGGGCAGTCCCGGCTATACCGGGGCAAACTGTACAAACCTCAAAAAATTCTGAAACAGAGGAAGTTTCAATGCGAGTTTAACCTATCCACAACCAACGCATTAAAATTTTCGCTGTTTATTACGTCTGCTACGATACAATATATATCGTTGGTTAAGGAAATTGGAAATGAAAGAAATATTGTTTTCCGCCCTGATGCTATTTTGTATACAAGGGTGGAGTGATGATAAGCCTTTCAAAAATTCAGAGTCTGCTGACAAAGAATCATCGAGGCACGCCTACTATCATGCATTAAATGGCTCGCCTTCAGATAGTATAAACATTCAGGATTTAGTTGATGAAAGTGACAGGCATGACTTGCAAGACTATATAAATGAGGAATTGTCGCAGAATCATGATCTTTACAATATTATCAATAAGCTTGATAACGATATGTTACCAGAGGTGGGTTTTTTTACTTGGGGTTTTAAGGTTAATGCGATTCACTATCGAAGAGAATATGCCACCTTTGCCAAAGGGGTGACTAATGATAGTAGTCGTCTTGTAAAGATCCTAGAAGATGTACCTGCTATTCATGAGGTAAGTCAAAATGCTATCCCTCACATGGAACATATAGGAGCCATGATTTCAGGTGGAACGTGGCAGCCATATTCACTGCCGGTAGCCAGAAATCATGCAGCTTTCGCTCAAGCTCGGAATATCAAATATGACTTTGTATTATACAGTCAAAGTGCTGAAAGTAGCGATTCAAAGGAGTTGATGGAATGGATGGAGGACATTCAACCGTATTGGGGAAAAGTGTTTTTATTGAAAAAGATGCTAGAAGATAATCGAGTTGATAAAAATAAGTGGGTAGTATGGATTGATGATGACATAGTAATAAATGATTTTGAGAATGGAGCTAGTCACCTGGATAGAATCGTTGATTCTTTTGGTGTTGATGCCTGCATACTGACCTCAAGGGGTTATTGGTATTACCAGTTTTCAAGATATTTTGATGAGGACGCTGTTCCCAATACTGGTATTATTATGGTCAGAAATACAGATAAATGTTTAAATGTTGTGAAATATTGGTTAAATTATTCTAATGATCCTACCTTGGGGAAAATGTCGCAGCTATATACACTGCATGAACAGGAAGCTTTAGCGAAAACAAAGCTTTTCAAAGATGAATCTGGAAAAATGATCAGATTTGTTAAAAATAGAACTGAGGATTGGAATTTCAACACTTTCAAAAGATTTTCTCATGCCAGAAATGAGGGTGAGCAGACCTTTCAATCAGATGTTGACAATTACAGGGCTGTAGCGGCATTAGCTAATGATAGCTATGTTCATCACACAGGGATGATCCCTTTATATCGGTTAGCTCTTATTGCCCATACTCTTCAAGAAGTTAAGAGCAATTACCCACTGGAGCAAACGGAAGGTCAATAGATGGTGAAGGTTTCAATGCCTTGATTTGATATTTCTTTTACATGCTGCATCCATGATCACATCTCACCCGTGAAGCCTTTAAACCAAGATGATTTAACAACACCAACCAGTACCAGGAGCGGGATGATGTACCAGAATTGTGTGACCAGGCTCTGTACACGACAAAAAAGTGAGCTGGCAACGTAGCAAAGCTGCTATGAAAGGCTGTGAAAAAAGAGCCATCGGAAGCAGCCATGGACATTGCCAGCTCACTCTCCCAGCAGATTAAGCCATATCTCGCTCTAAGCAAGCCGCGGCTTGAGCTTATTTCCATCTTAGTCATCAGCATTATTCAGTTGCGAACAGTGAATCGGTAGTGGGTCAGATGTGTGTTTAAGGGACAACACGGATAGCAAATTGAATACGCATACCAATTATGTAAAGTATGGTATGTCTCACAGAAGTCAGCTGCGCGAGCTGCAGCAGTACAAACATTGGAAAATGCGGCTTCAGCCGCCGTGGCGTGCAACGTTATCTCTGCCAAAATCCAGACTGCATCACCAAAAGCTTTATGCTGGAGTATCGGTACAAAGCGTGTGCTCCTGGCGTTCATAAGCAGGTTGTCGATATGGCTATTAACGGTAGTGGCATTCGGGATACCAGCCGGGTTCTCCAGATCAGTAAAACGACAACTATCAATATTATACGACGCAAAGAAAGTCACCTCGTGCAGGTCAACCCCAATATCCGTGCCTTGGGACTGAGTGCAGGCAACAAGGTTCGACTGGAGCCTGCCTGTGAAGCCGCTGAGCTTGATGAGCAGTGGTCATTTGTCGATAAAAAATCTAACCAGCGCTGGCTTTGGTACGCAATAGACCATGCGACCAACACGGTTCTTGCTTACGTTTTTGGCAAGAGAAGAGATAAGGTGTTTAAGAAGCTAAAAGCTCTTCTTGAGCCCTTTGGTATACAACGCTTTTATACAGATGACTGGGGTGCCTATGAGAGACATCTGGATGAAGATAAGCATGAAATTGGCAAAAGAAATACCCAAAAAATTGAGCGTAAAAACCTGAATTTCAGAACCTGGATAAAACGTCTGGCCCGAAAAACTATCTGCTTTTCCAAGCTTGAGACAATGCACGATACTGTCATTGGGTTATTGATCAATAAAGTAGAATTCGGAGTGGATATTTATGCCCAAACACACATCTGACCCACTACCCATTGTTGAATCCATTTCACAACGCCAGGTCGGCCGATTTTTAAAATCAGGCCGATATTCGCCCCGATAAAGTCCGGGGCTGGGTAGATACCCCCAAAGACGAGGCTTTTGATGAGCGCTGTGCGGATGTCTGTGAGACTTACCAGCTAGCTCCGGCACGAGCAGAAAACAAGATTCACACCATTTCCTTTGACGAGAAGACAGGGATTCAGGCTCTCGAGCCAGCATCACCAGGTAAATGCGTGAAGCCTGGGCAGGTCGAAAAAAGGGAGTTTGAATATGTGCGTCATGGAACACAGGCCCTGCTGGCAGGCATGAATGTCGCGACGGGAAAAATTCTGCCCCTGGTCAGTGAGACACGCACTGAACAGGATTTTGCGCTCTGGCTGGAGATAATGATACTCAGCGATCCTGAGGCCCGGGGTTGGCATATCGTTGCTGACAATCTGAATACGCACATGTCGGAGGCCGCTGTTCGATTCGTGGCAGCTATAGAGGGTACATCTGAGGAAGAGCTTGGTATCAAAGGCAAATCCGGGATATTGAAATCCATGCAAAGCCGGTCGGCCTATCTCTCAGACTCGTCCCACAAGGTCGTGTTTCACTACACACCCAAGCACGCTTCCTGGCTTAACCAGATTGAGATTTGGTTTTCCATACTGGTGAGGCGATTCCTCAAGCGCAGTGGCTTTGTCTCGAAAGAAGACTTAAAAAACCGCCTCCATGGTTTCATCGACTTCTTTAATGAAACCATGGCTAAACCGTTCAAGTGGACTTACAAGGGGAGGCCACTGCAAGCATGATGGCGTGGTCTTTTGAGCTATGCGGCACTAGGTAACTTTGGTATGACTCTGAGAAGCCAGACAAAGAAACGAATGAAGCGTTCGCTTTAAAAAAAACCACTTTACACTTTAGTGATATGTATGGTGCCTAAGGATAGAATCAAATTACCGGTACGCAGATTTTCAATCCGCTATTCTGCCAATTAAGCTACCCAAGCGCGGGGTTTTGCATTGCTGTAAAAACAGGGCAGGCAAAAACAGCCAGCCCTGTGGGTTGAAGTTTAAGTTCTGGCCCTGGATGGCAGAACTTCACGCAGCTTATCAGCCATTTCCCGCAGGCCTTTCTCCGTTGTCTCCCAGTCAATGCAGGCATCTGTTACCGAGACACCGTACTTCAACAGGCTGATATCTTCCGGAATGGGTTGATTGCCCCAGCCCAGGTTGCTCTCGATCATCAGGCCAACGATGGAATTGTTGCCTTCAATAATCTGGTTGCTGACATTTTCCATAACGAGCGGCTGCAGACTTGGATCTTTATTGGAGTTGGCATGGCTGCAGTCGATCATAAGGTTGGGCCGGATATCAGCTTTTTCCAGCTCTTTCTCACAAAGTGCCACACTGACCGAATCATAGTTTGGCTTGCCACTGCCACCACGCAGTACCACATGACCATAGGGGTTGCCACGGGTGTGGGTAACAGCCACCTGGCCATCATGGTTGATACCCAGGAAACGGTGTGGGCTGGAAACAGACTGCAGGGCATTGATGGCAACTGTCAGTCCGCCATCGGTTCCGTTTTTAAAACCAACCGGAGACGACAGACCACTGGCCATTTCCCGGTGAGTCTGGGACTCGGTGGTGCGGGCACCGATAGCTGACCAGCTGATCAGGTCCTGCAGATATTGTGGGGTAATAGGATCCAGGGCTTCCGTTGCTGTGGGTAGTCCCTCTTCAACCAGATCAAGCAGCAGCCTTCGTGCGGTGTGCAGGCCTTTATCCAGATGGAATGAATCATTCATATCCGGGTCATTGATCAGACCTTTCCAACCCGTGGTGGTTCGGGGCTTTTCAAAATAGACCCGCATCACCAGGTACAAGGTGTCAGACAGCTCTGCAGACAACGCTTTCAGTTTCCTGGCGTAGTCGTGAGCTGCTTCCAGGTCATGGATAGAGCAGGGACCAACCACAATAAACAACCGATGATCCCGGCCTTCCAGAATATTACGGATGACGTTACGGCTCTCTTCGATATGCAGGCGGGCCTTCTCAGATAGTGGCATTTCCTCCTTAAGATCCCGGGGAGAAATCAGCACCGACTGTGATGCAATATTAAGGTCTTCGACTTTGTGCTGGCTCATCTCAACTGGCTGCCTTCTGAGTTTTCAAGCAAAGCTAATAATTATCTGTGATCGTCAGGTATAAATCGCTATAACTACGCAGATAAGTACGCAGAGCACACACTCTATAAAAAATAAACATTTCACTCAATGATTGATTGAGGTCATTGATGCTGCTTGCTCAGCATGTAGCGCAAGGCTAGTGTCTAGACAGGAGTTTCAGGCATCAAATAACTGTCTGGTCACACCACTGCTGCCCAGGGATTGCAGGTGAATATCCTCTGTACACGACAATTCCTCACGAGCCCAGTACCAGCCTGGGTTCGAAGAGTAACGCTATAAACTGAAGCGCATCACTGAACTATTGGTCAACGTGGCCGAGTGTGCGCTGAAGCCTGTCCACTACAGCAATAACAGGGTCAGTGATACAAGGCATCTGGCTCGTACCACCCGCCGGGTTTTCGTAATCTTACAGTGCCGATACAATCTCAGCTCTCATCATCTCGCAGTTCCCGGTTCCGCCGTTACCACTTGATATGAGCACCAGTATTCGCTGGTCTTTGCCTGCGTCCGATGTATCGAAAAGTAAAAACTACTCACCACTCTGTACCGTTCAGGCCTTCGCTGACCAAGGTCAACTACTATGCCGTCTGCTGACTTCTGTATGGCGATCAGATCACCTTATGATGACCTCAGTCTGAAATATCAGACACCACACAGACCTCCCGGGGTAAGTCACACCGCCTTCACTGCACAACTGCCGGATCTACTGCCTACGTGTCTGGATGAGTAAGGGACTTTGTCATCAAACGCTGACTCGTCCCCACGCAGACAGCCTTATATCCGGTTTCTGTTCGTCAGCTCGCAGTTTTGCTCCACACTGCCTTCAGCCTACACCTCGCGATGCAAACCTTGTGCTTCGCTAGTCCTTCGCCCTCATCTGGCTGGACAGGGGACTTTCACCCCCAAGCTGTGCAACATGCCCGGCACACGAATGGGTCTAGTCCTGCAGCTGCAGGACTAGACAAAGGCGTAACGAATACCCATAACCAGCAGTACCAAAGCAAGCAGGCGCTGGAGTAAAACTGCTGGCAGGCGCTGTCCCACTTTAGCCCCCAGGTGGATAGCAGGAAGAGAGCCTACGATAAGTGTACCCAGCAGGACAAAGTCAACATTACCCAGAAACAGGTGACCAAAGCCAGCAACCAGTGTCAGGGGAACAGCATGGGCCAGGTCTGTACCCACAACCCGGATCGGGGCAAGGGCAGGGTATAGAATCAGAAGTACGGCGGTTCCAAAAGCTCCGGCACCAACAGAGGACAGAGTTACCAGAACTCCCAGCAGGAAACCCATTACAAAGGTGACATACGCAGCCCGGTTTTGCAGCCAGTGCACCATCCCTTCAGTCTGGGAGGAATGAACAAACTTGTTGCGGCACAGAATAATCAGAGCAGTCATGATCAGCATGAAGCCCAGACTGCTGGTCAGAATGCTGGAATAAGCCGCGCTGTTGTTGAACCAGTTGCTCAGCAGCCAGATGGTGAACAGAGATGCTGGAATACTGCCAGCCGCAAGTTCCCAGACTATTTTCCAGTCGATCGTTTTCTGCTTGTGATGAGCTACAATACCGCCGGTTTTAGTGATGGCGGCATACATAAGGTCAGTCCCGATAGCAGTCGGTGCAGGAAATCCAAATAACAGCAGGAGCGGCGTCATCAGCGATCCGCCACCAATCCCTGTAAGCCCTACTGCAAAGCCGACCCCGGCTCCAGCAAGAATGTAAAGTAACACGTCCATATTTATATATTATTGTCTACAGTTATAAATGTTTCGCCATTTGGTAAGAATCACGATTAAGCTCCCTCCGTTTCCTCAGGCTGCTGGCAAATGTATCGACCACCATCTATTCTTCAAAGTAATATTTATTTA
>CBDEWF010000149.1:0-90647 GCA_965243775.1 Sansalvadorimonas sp. | reverse complement strand
CTGTGTTCTCGATACTGTTTATCATCTCCCAGACGGGAGACAATGCGGGGTTGGTCATGATTACACCAGAACAGTGCGTTCCAGCCACCACCTTCGGTCATACCAGTTTGCCAGTTATGAAAGAGATCCTTTAACTGTTGCAAGTCAGGCTCAGCCAGCTTCCACTTTTCACCATTGGGGTAGTCCACTTTCAGGTGGTGGAAATTAAAGGTCATGGACAGCTCTTTCTCTTTCGGGCTGGAGTAACGGATACAGTTATCCAGAGTCGTGCTGCTCATCTCACCCACAGTGATCACATCGTCGTAGCGACCAAAGGTATTAGCATTCAGCTCTTTCAGATATTGGTGAATACGGGGGCCATCGGTGTAGAAACGGCGACCGTCACCTTCGTTATCATTTTCCAGAACATCTGGCTTGCTGATCAGGTTGATCACATCCAGACGGAAGCCCTTTACGCCCTTCTCCAGCCAGAAGTTAGCAGCCTTGTAGATTTCTTCCCGTACTTCCGGATTTTCCCAGTTCAGGTCAGCCTGGGTTACATCAAACAGGTGCAGATAGTATTTACCCAGGGAAGGTACGAACTCCCAGGCATTGCCACCAAACTTTGACTCCCAGTTAGTGGGCGTTTGCCCATCAACAGGGTCTCGGAAAATATAGTAATCCTGATATTTCCTGTCGCCTTTTAGAGCTTTCTGGAACCACTCATGTTCGGTGGACGTATGGTTGAACACCATATCCAGCATAATTTTCAGGCCGCGCTTGTCAGCCTCGGCTACCAGCTGATCAAAGTCAGCCATGGTACCGTAGGACGGGTCGATATTGCAGTAATCTGCAACATCGTAGCCATTGTCATTCTGGGGGGACGGGTATACAGGTGTCAGCCAGATATAGTCGACACCCAGCTCCTGCAGATAATCCAGCTTGCTGATTACACCCTGCAGGTCACCGTGTCCATCACCATTGCTGTCACAAAAACTCTTGGGATAGATTTGATAAACGACAGAGTTATGCCATGAAGAAGTCTGGCAAGCCATATTCAAGGTCCGGTCAACACAAAAAGAAAAACCGGCCAATGGAATGGGGATCTGCTTCCACCAGCCGGTAAAGAGTCATTAAATGATTTTGGTGAGGTGTTCCGCTGTTCCTGCACAACACCTTTCAGGTATTAAGCCGCTTGAGGAGCCAGGTCACCCAGTTGACCGTTACGCTCTTTAATGCGGTAGATCACCATGGTCATCAGCATCGGTACGACTGTGGCAATAACCATGCAGATCAGGAAGGACATCCAGAAAGGAGGCTGGATGGACAAGATACCTGGCAGGCCACCAACACCGATACCGTTTGCCATAACGCCGAACATGGCAGCAAACATCGCAGCGATAGAAGAGCCAACCATCGCGCATAGCATTGGGAACTTGTACTTCAGGTTCACACCGTACATGGCAGGTTCAGTCACACCCAGCCAGGCAGAGATCACAGAAGGAATGCTCAGCTCGCGGGACAGTTTGTCCTTGTTCACGAGGGCGATACCCAAGGATGCAGAACCCTGTGCAATGTTAGACAGAGCCAGCAGAGGGAAGATCATCGTGCCGCCCATAGTCTGCATCAGCTGCAGTTCGATAGCGTTGGTTGTGTGGTGCACACCAGTAATAACCAAAGGTGCGTAGAAGAAGCCGAACAGTGCTGCACCGATAATAGCAAAGTCACCGGTCAGAGCCGCTTTAGTAGCAAAGGCAACACCATCGCCAATGACACGACCCACAGGGCCAATAACAGTATGAGCCAGCAAAACGGTGGTCAGCAGGGCGACAAAAGGAATAATAACCAGATGCAGGTAATCTGGCACCAGCTTACGCAGGCGCAGCTCAAACCAACCAAGGAACAGACCTGCCATCAGCGCAGGAATGACCTGTGCCTGATAGCCCACCTTTTCAATGGTGAACATGCCAAAGTCCCACACCTCAGGAGCCATCTTGCCGATGTTGTAAGCATTCATCAGCTGAGGGGAAACCAGGGTCACACCCAGAACAATGCCCAGGATTTCGCTGCCGCCCATCTTGCGGACCACAGACCAGGTTACGCCAACCGGCAGAAAGAAGAAGATCGCTTCACCGAGCAGCCACAGGAAAGAGTGCACACCGGCCCAGAACTGGCTGGTCTGGGTCAGGGTCTTGCCGCCTTCAAGGAAGGCGATATCGCCGATAACATTACGGAAACCGAGAATCAGACCACCACAGATAATGGCGGGCAGCAGAGGAACGAAGATTTCCGCCATATGGGAGATCATACGTTCCAGAGTGCTCATGTTCTGGCGAGCAGCCTGCTTGGCTTCTTCCTTGCTGGCACTGGAGAGGTCAGCGCGGGCAACCAGCTCTTTATAGAAATCGCCAACAGCCGGACCAATAATAACCTGGAACTGACCAGCGTTAGTAAAGGTGCCTTTTACAGTAGGCAGCTTCTCGATAGCTTTGGGATCTGCCTTGGCAGGGTCTTTCAGTACAAAGCGCAGACGGGTAATACAGTGGGTTACCGTTGCAATATTGGCCTTGCCGCCAACCAGGGACAGTAGCTCGCGGACTTCTGCTCCAGAAAAATCACTCATGGTCTGGGTCACATGCTAATTGGGAACGTTCCCATTGCATTTCCAAAAGATCATTCATTTTTTTGATCTGGCTCACAAATTCGATCAAAAAAGGGAACGTTCCCACAAGACAGGTAAACAAACTCACATTTTGAAACTCGAATCAGGAAGTAATCAGTTCGCTGGACATGGTGAAGATACCAGGAGCCGACTTATGCGCCATCAGCTGCTTCAATAGTTCAATTGCTTTAATGCCGGACTGCTTATAAGACAGGCGCACACTGATATGCTCAGGAAACAGAAAGCGAATCATCTCATTATTGCCCACACCCGAGACAACAATATCGCCTCTGCCCTGCTCCACCAGATACTTGCGCACCCCCATGGCAATAGTGTCGGAAGCACAGACCAGACATTCCGGATCAGTCTCAAGTGCCTGTTGCGCCAATTCATAACCACTGCGGTAACCAAGCTCCCCCAGGAAGTAATGACTGGCTAACCGGTTCTTTTCACAGTAATTCAGGTAAGCCTGCAAACGACGCTGACCAGATGTCGGGTCATCAGTGGATACCCCGATAAAACTCATACGACTCAGGCCAAGCTTCTGCAAGTGAGTCATCACTTTTGTGATGGCACCACTGTCATCATAAACAATGGAGGTCAGATCAGGGACGGCCTGCGCCATCATAATGACCGGAAAAGGCATGTCATTCAGATAACTGTAATCTGCGCCAGGCAGAGACATAATGATAACGCCTTCAACCTGCTTGCGTGCCAGAGCCTCAACATGGTCGCGAATATTATCAGCACAGAAGTTACTCTCCATCAGGACAACGTCGTAGTCATTTTGATAAATACTTTCCAGCATCCCCCGAATAGCTCGGTTTTCCGAGGGGGAATCAAGGCGACTGGCGATAATCCCGATAGTTTTACTCTTACCGGAGCGCATGGCCCGGGCCTGTCTGGAGGGCATAAACCCATGCTGCCTGATTACAGCATTAACTTTATCCCGGGTCTTTTCACTTACCCTGGGATCACTGTTAAGTACGCGGGAGACAGTTGATTTGCCAACACCGGCCAGGCGGGCAATATCAATTATGGTCAGTGACTTCACAAACTGGTTACTGAATTCAATTGAACAATAAAAAGCTGTTTTACCATATCAGAAAGGGCGGAAAGCGAGTAATTGGTAAAAATGCTGCAAGGATATCTTTAGATAGTTTTATAAAACCAGAGCCTGTTGAGGTTTTATTTTGCGGCTCAGTGGCTTCGGCAGGTAACGGGACTGACAGTGAACCCAACATACTCATTCATTCCTTGAACAAACCAGCCTGTTCCTGCTCGAAGACCTTATTAAGGCAAACAGATAGCAGGTTCCTGCATGTATGCAGACAAAATTCATCAACAACCAAGGCCTATACGCCCGACTGCAGGAAGAAGTGGACTTCATGCCGATCGAGAAAAAGAACTCCGCTCAGCTTCAGCCAAGAGTAGAGTAAGTCAGGTTAGCTCCTCCTCCGCAACACCTTCTCTTGTCTCGGTCAAAAGCAGGTTAGGATCGCAGGTACAGATTGCCTCTACCCCCTCAACCACCCCATTGGCCGGGAGGAAAAGACAGAGAGGCGACTCTCCTATCCCCCAGGTTCCATCACCCAAACGACTGACGGGAACGTTATACAGTGACAGACCCGAAACTCACCTTCCCCAATTGCTCAAAGCCCATAGAAAAGCGAAAGGGCAAAATAAATTGAACATTGTGAAAAATCAGCAAACTTTTGACCAAATGCATGACTGGCTTAACTCATGTACAGAGATAACACCTGAGACCATAGAAGCAACCGAACTACTTTATAATAACTTCAGGACTCTGCATTATGATGAGACAACCTTGATTGACCGCATTAATAAACTGGAAGCCTTAAGAGAAAAATTCCATCATATTAAAGCCAGAAATCCCATATCCCCAATACTAGAACATGGCCTGAATAATTGTCTGGAAAGTATGATTCAAACCATTTATGACAACCCGAACCAACATGACTGCCATCACCTTATTTCTGTATTAATTAGTACTCAAAGTATCTGGAAAAAACATCCAGTGAGAGCTATACGGTTTAAAGCTCTGGAGGTTATTTTCAACAAGGCTTGCACCACCAAAAACTACCAGCCGATACTGAAATGTCTTGAAATTTACCAACACAACAAAAACAAAGCACGAGGAGATAACCGGCAGCAGGCGGACCGCATCTACCCGCTATACGTTCGGCTGGTTAACGCAACCGGTACAGAGCCGCCTGATGAAATTCTCAAACATTTGGAGCACCTCAAGGACCAGGATCCTATTGATAGATCACATTCCAGATATCTCTGCACTACCTGTGCGGAGTGTAGCGAGTGCATACTGAAGCTTCGCAAGAAAAACCTAAACACGTTAATAAACCAACTGATAACAAAATGTTCAGGCTTGAGTGGTATAAAGGAAAAATTCAAAAATGACCAGCTTATTCAATTGCGTTGTGTGCAGGGACGATATTGTGCTTCACTTCAACAGTTTGAAGAAGCCCAGCAGGCTCTCGAACGGATCAAAGAGTTACAGGAAAACTGCAACACAAAAACAGTGGTTCCATTAGTTGTAAAAGCTGAATTAGCCATCGGCAGAGCTGAAGCTGCACGTATAGATTTGACAGATAATGAGGCTCAGCCACTTCTAAAAGAGTTAGAGCCCCATATCAACACCTACGAAGGTGCACGTGTTGCGGCCGCCAGGTTGTTCATAGCTACAGGTAACTACCGAAATGCCAAACAATTATTAGGGCAATATCAAGGCTCCCAAACATTGCCAAAACGTTTATTGGGAATGTGTATGGTTCAATGCGAGGATTTCCATTCTGCGGATACACTGTTCACCCAAATCCAGAAAGAAACCTCCTCAGATATTGAATTCTCATTAACTTTAAGGGAACATGCCATTTGCCATAGAGAGTGGGCACATCACTCAAAATCGAGGAATTATCACCTCAATATAGCCCTCGATTTAATTACTAAAAGTATAAGGTACGAACGCACGCGGAGCTCCTGGGATGCAATGGGCCATATATGTGAAAACATTCGCGAATACTCAGCACTCAACTTTCATGACTATAGAGAGCAACTACGATCTATTTTCAACAACCAGAACATTCATAATTGGAAAGATGCTACCAGCCAAGCCTTCGCCCTTGCCAAATCAGGTCAAGGTGATGCCGCTACGTTAGAACCTTCCAGTGTACTTCTCCCAATGAGTTCTTTTTCAGCCAGCCAAGTCTAAACATCATATTTTCACCTTCCCAAGCTTATATACGCGTAAAAACCATCGATTTGGCAAATAACAGGGTTGACAGTGACTCCAGCATTCTTATCCCTCTCTTTAAACAAATCAATCTTTATCTTTTCAAAGAACTTGTTATGAAACTGACATATAACAGGCTCCAGCATGAATCCAGACAAAAGCCAGCAGCAAATCGGTAGAACGTTCTCTGCTTCAACACCAGAAGGAAAATCCTACTCTGATCGTCATAAGGTTCCAGTCAAAAGTCGGTTAGGGCGGAAAGTCAGCCTAACCGCTAAAACCACTTCTCCTGCGACTGGACGGAAAAGAACGAGAAGTGATTCCCTCACATGCCCTGCTCCAAAATCCAAGCGGGTGTCCATGCCAGCGTTACAACCTGACCCGGGTGAGAAGCTCCCCTTATTGCTCGAAACCTATAGGCGGCAGCCAACAGACCGAGCAGAAGTCATAAAAAATGACCAAACTTTTGATGAAGTTCACGACTGGCTTATAGACTGTACCACCATAACATCACTGACCCCAGTTGCAGCCGAACTACTTTGTGAAAACTTCAAAACTCAACTGCATGATAAGGAAAAAAATATCGAACGCATTCATAAACTGGAAGCATTAAGTGAGAAGCTTCATACAATCCAGCCCAAAAACCATCCCAAATATTAAAAGATACTCTGAAAGACTATATGAATAGCACTATCAGTACAGTTTATGATGCTCCCGAAGAAAATGAATCTCTTATACCGGTATTGACTCATACGCGAGACATTTGGGATAACCATTTACCGAGGTTTATCAGGTTTCAAGCTCTGGAAGTCATTTTTAGAAATGCCTGTAAGACCAAAAAATACCAATATGCACTGGAATGCTTCGAGATTTACAAACGCAACAGGGACAAAAAAAAAGAAAAAGAGAACGATTATACCAAGTTTTTGAAAAAGCGCCTCTTTCCACTGTACGTCAGGCTGGCTTACGCAACCTCGTCAAAATGAATCTCTTATACCGGTATTGACTCATACGCGAGACATTTGGGATAACCATTTACCGAGGTTTATCAGGTTTCAAGCTCTGGAAGTCATTTTTAGAAATGCCTGTAAGACCAAAAAATACCAATATGCACTGGAATGCTTCGAGATTTACAAACGCAACAGGGACAAAAAAAAAGAAAAAGAAAAAGAGAACGATTATACCAAGTTTTTGAAAAAGCGCCTCTTTCCACTGTACGTCAGGCTGGCTTACGCAACCTCGTCAGTACCACCTGAAGAGACTTATCATAATTTTACACACCTGCTCAAACGCGTGCCTGATGACTTGTCACAGGCTCAGAGCCTGTGCCTCAGCTTTACTGAATGCAGCGGATGCATATTTAAACTGCACAAAAAAGACTATAGCAATCTGATAGAGCAAATGATAAGCCAGTGTGCTTGTATGCCCTTCATTGAACAGACATTTAAAGATGATCAGCTCATGCAGTTATATTGTACGCTGGGTCGATATCATGTGTTACACAACAACTTTGACAAAGCACAACAAGCTCTGGCCGAAGCCGACGCTTTACAAAAAAAATGCAAAACAAATACAACTGCTCCCTTAATTGTGAGAACAGAACTGATAATCAGCCAAGCCGCAGCAGCAGGTATAGCTTTATCAGCTAGTGATATTGAACCACTAATTAAGCAATTAACGCCATATATCAGTAGACATGAGGGAATACGCATAGCCACAACCAGATTGCTTATGGCCGCAACAAAATATCAGGATGCCTTGGATGTATTAAAGTCCCATGAGAACGTTCAAACATTGTCACAGCGCTTACTGGGAAAATGCTTAATGAATTGCATGGATTTTAAACAGGCTAACGAGCTTTATTGCAGACTGAAGAAAATTGCCAAAAGCCCGGATGACCTTCCACTCATTCTATGGGAACATGCTATCTGCAATAGTGCATGGGCACAGATGCCAAGTGGGGACTCTGAACTCAAGAGGACGCTTCTGGAAGCAGCCTTCAAATCTATCATCGAGAGTATAAGCCTCAGGCCGACACCACACTTCTGGAAGACAATGGGGCATATATGTGATTTGATTCACTCGAGCTCTTTGCTCAGCTTTGATACTTATAAGGAGTTACTGGAGCCCAACTCCTTAAAATACCAAGGGTGGAGGGCTACTCACAGCTGGAACAATGCAGCCAGCCAGGCCTATACCATCGCCAGCAAAATGTCAGCTCCATTGGATGAGGCCCTGTCAGAACCTCCCAATGTCTTTCTTCCTTTGAGTTCCTTTACCGTTAACGAAGTTTAGAAACAGGCGGAAAACACCGTACAAACCATTCGTTTTACGAAATAAAGAACTATCTTTACCGTGATGTTCTCATATTTCCTCTCTATGTATATGTCTGTAGATTTTTGCCTTGTATCAATACAGGGAATGATTAAGGGGCCTATTCTTCTCGTTCATTTTCGTGATAGATCTTTTCCAGTGTGGGTTTCTCCACATAACTCACTATCACTTCAATTGGTCATGTATGAAATGCGTTGATGCCCGTCATTCCTGCGAAAGCAGGAATCTCAAGCTGGTAGACTCCTGCTTTCGCAGGAGTGACGAGGTTGTAAAGGGTCATCAACGCATTTGACTCATTACCCTTCAATTTGCATATTTATAACTGCCGAATTAACCCCCGTTAATCCGACAGCCAACCTGCTGCTTTAACAGGCGGCAATGTATGACAGGTAATACCATGCTGTACAAAAAGGAAAACGGCTGGAAACAGCTGAATCAGGAACAACGCCAGGACGTTATTAATTTCTGTGAACCCTACAAAGCGTTTCTGGATAAGGCCAAGACAGAGCGCGAGTTTGTTCTCGAATCTCTGAAGCTGGCTGAAGAACATGGTTTTGTCGATGCCATGTCAAAGGATGTTTTGAACCCAGGTGACAAAGTTTGGTTCAATCTGCGGGATAAAAACCTGGTGCTGGCAGTTATTGGCAGTGAAAACATCTCTGAAGGTGCAGATTTTGTAGTTTCTCACGTAGACTCCCCTCGTCTGGACCTCAAGCAGAACCCCCTGTACGAAGACTCTGAGTACGCTCTGCTGAAAACCCACTACTACGGTGGTGTGAAAAAGTATCAGTGGGCTTCCCGCCCCCTGGCCCTGCACGGTGTTGTCTGCCTGAAGAGCGGCACCAAGGTTAACATCACCATCGGTGAAGACGACAGCGACCCTGTCTTCATGATCCCTGATCTGCTGCCACACCTGGATGCAAAAGTTCAGCGTGAGCGTAAAGCCGGTGAAGTCCTGAAGGGCAGTGAAATGCACGTCCTGGTTGGCTCCATTCCTTGCGATATCAAGGATGACGAGATCAAGGACCTGGTTAAGTACCACGCCCTGCAAAAGCTGAACGAGAAGTACGACATGACCGAGCAGGACTTTGTCTCTGCCGAGTTCGAACTGGTTCCAGCCGCCAAAGCCCGTGATATCGGTCTGGATCGCGGCCTGATCGGCTGCTACGGACACGATGACCGCATCTGCGCCTGGACCTCACTGCGTGCGATTCTGGATCTGGATCACACGCCAGAGCGCACCGCTGTCTGCTTCCTGGTTGATAAGGAAGAGATCGGTTCCACTGGTTCCACCGGCCTGCAGTCCCGCTTTATTGAACACTTCATGCAGGAACTGGCTGCACGTATTCTTTCCAGCAAGGATGACCGTCATGCCGTTCGTCGCTGCTTCTGGAATTCCCGTGCACTGTCTTCTGACGTTAACGCCGGCCTGAACCCTCTGTTCAAGCAGGTTCACGATGCACAGAATGCTTCCAAGCTGGGTTACGGTATCGTTCTGACCAAGTACACCGGTGCCCGCGGTAAAGGCGGCAGCAGCGATGCTGATGCAGAATTTGTAAGTGAGCTTCGCACCCTGTTCGATGCCAACGATATTACCTGGCAGACCGGCATGCTGGGCGAAGTCGACGAAGGCGGCGGCGGTACTGTTGCCATGTTCCTGGCTCACTATGGTATCCGCACCATTGATGCTGGCGCAGCCCTGCTGTCCATGCACTCCCCAATGGAAGTGGCTTCCAAGTTCGATATCCACGAGATCTACCGTGCATACAAGGTATTCTTTGCCTGATACTCTGCCAGGAATGTGATCAACCGCTCCAGTAGATAACTGGAGCGGTTGCCAAATATGGGAAAGCGATGATCCCGGTGCTTATGTTCACTGCCAATGGACAGCAAATAGCAACATTTTCGATACACATTATTCCAGCAAAACACTAAAAATTTACAATAGTTGATTCATCTAAAAAAACGTCTATTTCAGTTTTTTTATTTATAAGAAACATAACCTGCAATCAAACACCCTCAAAAAACGAGCAAAAGCTAACAGACGCCCGAAAAATAACCAGTTTCCAAACATTTTCTGACCATGAGCAAAAAAAATGTTTGCTTCAGGTCAATGTTTCAAAATGTAAATCCTCAGACCATACCGCCCTGATAATCGTGATGATTCTGTAAACAGAGTGATAGAGATCAAGCGAGTTTGCAGAGAAAGATTCACATTCACCGTTAATAGGTATTTATCGATCTGCGATCCAGAGATAAAACCGACAGCTTTCTAAATGCATCGACTCTTGCTTCCTGATTCATGAATTCGTGATTCGGATACGGCTTTTGACGGCGTGTTAATTCTCTCTGACTAATTGAGCAGTGGTACTTTTATTATGTGGAATAGACTTAATAAGTCCATGATGTTCTGCCAAATGATGTTTGGCTTATCATTCTATGGCGTAATGATCATCCTGACCCGCTTCTTCCTTGAGAAGCTGAATTATAACGAAGCAGACACCATGATGATTGTTGGTGCCTTCTCGTCTATTGGCCCTCTGTTTGCCATTGCCGGCGGCTTTATCTGTGACAAGTTCCTGGGTTCCAAGCGCTCCCTGACTCTGGCTTACATCTGCTTCTCTTCCGGTTATGCTCTGCTGGTATTCGGCGCTTCTATCCTGAGTGTTCCCGTTTCACTGTGCGGTATCGCTCTGGCCAGTTATGCCCGGGGCCTGATGTCTCCTTCCTACCCAAGTCTGTACAAGCGTACCTTCAAGACTCAGGAAGATTTCGAGAACTGCTTCCCGATCAACTACTCCGTTAACAACATTGGCGCCCTGCTGGGCCAGTACCTGTACCCGATGTTTGTTCTGTACATTGGTTTCAACGGCGGTTTCGCATTGTCTGCTGCTATGGCAGGTCTGGCAGCTGCTACCCTGATCATCTTCCACAAGCCGCTGGTTGAAGTTGGCGAAGATATTGACAAACAACCTGTCAGCGCCAAGAACAAGGGCATCTTCCTGGGCCTGACCGCCGGCATGCTGGGTATGGTGTTCTTCATGTTCTCCGATATGGAAACCGGCAAGTACATCGTATACGCCATCGGCGCAGCAGCGGTACTGTACTACATCAGCCTGATGATGAAGTCTGATAAGGCCGATGCTCTGAAAATGGGTACTATCCTGATCATGACCGCTCTGCTGACCACTGCATTCTTCGTTTACTACGGTCAGATGATGACTTCTATGACCATGGTAACTATCAACACCATGCGTGGTGACCTGCTGGGCTTCATCCCTCTGGCTCCTGAAGCCTCCATGGCTCTGAACCCACTGTGGTGTATCGTGGCTGGCCCGGTTATTACCGCCGTCTTCTCCAGCCTTGAAAAGCGTGGCACCCACTTTACCACTGCCACCAAGATCGGCTTCTCCTTCATCCTGACCGCTGCCGCCTTCGGCGTACTGACCATGGCTGTTAAAGGTGTGGGCGAAGATGTCACCATCAGCCCGGACGTATTCCTGATTATCCACGCATTCCTGGCCTTTGGTGAGGTTATCGTTGGCTCCCTGGTTGTGGCCTTTATCCTGTCCGTAACTCCGAAGCATATCGAAGGCTTCTCCGTATCCCTGTTCTCCGTAGCCATGGCCCTGTCTGGTATCATTGGTGCGGTCATCTCCGGTGCAATCGCCATGGAGAAAGGCCAGGAAATCACCCAGCAGTTTGTACAGAATGTCTACGGTGATTACTTCGCCATGCTGACCGTCGCGGCTGTAGGTATGGTTGCTGTTGCCCTGGGCTGCTCCGTAGTGATTCGCAAGATGATCGCCAAGGCCGATGCTCTGGAAGGCAAGATCTCTGACGATATGACCCCTGCCGCAGCATAATCTTCATGGATTAAGCTTGCAGTCCCAAAGCCCCGGCCAGCATTTGCTGCCGGGGCTTTTTTATTCTGCAAACAGCCCATAAGCAGACTAAGGTAACCTGCGGGTGAAAAACTGACTTACCGACATACCACAGGGCTGCGTTGTTAGCATATCCAACCTTTCTGCCAGTGACATCTGTCTTCGTTTAAGTACTTTTGTACTCATATCTATGTTCGTAACACAAGGAACTGCCATGAACAGGGGACAACCTGCCCTCAAGCTATCTCCTCACCCTTCAGGCATGCATCTGACTCCAGTACCCCGAGAAGCACAGGCATTTGAACAGTGGGTTAACCGGGCCGGAGAGGTGGCCTCAATATTTCTTGCCGGTGCCAGGGATTCTCAAACAGAGTGGCCAGACAGAGTACTGGCAGAAAGGTCTGTCCGGAAATGGAAAAAAGACAATATTCGCAGGGCTTTCGCCCAGGGAGAGTTAATCTGCCGGGGTATCAATATTGACAAAGAGTCGAACTACCAAAAGGGTCCCCCCCAGCCACGCCCCGGAACACTTATTCGGGAGGGCATGCGTGTAAATTTGTACATCAAAAGTCCATACTTGGGACTTTTTCCTGTCAGGGAGCTTTATCTCTATAAAAAAGATATTTACAGTAGCACTCAAAGCTCCAAGAACTCGTCTCCAAGATGGCTGCTCCCGGACCGAATAAGCCTGCTGAATAAAATTGCTGAGCAGGATAACCGGCTGGACAGTCTCTATCAGCCTCGAACCTCTGGCCATATGGACCAGAGTGGTAAGCATATCTGTGGTCATTACAAATTTGTCAGTAAATGTGACTATGCAGACATGAATGAAATCAGCATCGAGAATTACAGAAAAGGGCAGTACCAGTGCATGATTATCTGGTTACCCTTTGACTTGGATATTCTCTATAAAGAGCTACAGCATAAAGTTCGTCTTGACGAGCTGGCAGGCCTTGAGCTCCCACTGATGTTCTATGATCCTTGCAGTGGTTCAATAAAGGATATTGTTTTCCCCAGTGAGCTTGATATCACCGCAGATAGCCTGCCAGAACTAAAAATCAATATCGACAGAATCAAGCTGTTTGCCGAGTGTTCCAGTAGCGTAAACCTCTCCGAGGTTTTATCACAGCTTCCCCCATCCAACCTGCTGTTTTTTTTGCGAAGACTACCGGTTGATATAGTAGAGGCAACCCGGCAACTGTCCGCTCCCTTCCGGAACGAGCTGCGAGAAGCTGTAGAGCAGGGTGATCTGGGCAGGGTTATGCTTTACAGTCAGCACGGAGCCAATCTGACAGCCCTTTACTATGATGAATCTCAATGCCTGAATCTGCTGTCCCTTTTAACAAGGTCGCCTGCTTTAGCACCATGGGCTTCAGAAGCGCATAAAAGCAACTCTCAAAAGCTGGCAGAGCAGACACAGCTTGGCAAGCTGCTTTACGATCATGGCTGCCAAATTGCTGTTAATTATGGCGTGATAAAATCACTTCCTTCACTGGCAGCTTACATGCTGGCAACAGGAGAAGAATATGATAAGTCCGATTATTATTACACAGCAAATACATTTAAAATACTTGCAGATTTCTACATAGAAAATATTATTTGTCTGAATGAGTTTAAAACAGTCATTAAAGCAATCAAACTAAGCCTTGCAGACAAGCCTGATAAACTCAACAATAGTTACACAGAATATATTTATAATATGTTATTTAATTATGTACTTAATGAATTCACAGATATTTATTGCAATGAATTATTCATCAAAACGTTAGACATATTCACTTCCTTTGGTTTTTTTGCTGATACAAAAACACTGAGTCAAAAACTATTAGAGTGTGCCCAAAGGTATAAAAACAAGCTGTTAGTGCGTAAAAATCTTGATAAAAAAGAACTTAAGTCTATTCGGAACAGAGCAAGAATCATGGCCATTTCTTGTGATGGTAGCTTAAGAAAAAACTATTTGAGAAAAAAATATTTTTACGACTCCCCCTCTCTTGGCACCCTGATCGACATTATTAAATTAGAACTTTATATATTTAGTCATGCATATGGGCACCCCTCTAACAAGCGTAACCCTGTTGATTCGCTCGAAAACGCCCGTAAAATTGCCCAATATCTTTATCATGATCAAATAGAAACAGCAGAAGCCTTTGTTGAGCAGTTGTATGAAACATGGTTCAAGGATTTTGATGAAAAAAGGCAGGCAAGAGAACTGTTTATCCAAAATCTGGATGAACGCCAAAACCAGAAAGCACGTCGGAGAGCAGGAGCTGAATCCAAAAACGAAACGGAAGCCACTGAAAACAGAGCATTCGAAGATATTGCCAGGACAGAACCCAGGCCTGTCACCAGCCAGAGAGCCAAACAAAATATTTTCAACTGGTTGAAAACGTTATACAGGTTTTCTCCAGATACAGCAGGAAAAAATTACCCGGAGCTGGCCCAGCTGGCAATCAACCACTATTACCGGATGCCGCACCCCGATCAGGCAGAACAGTTTGCTATGAGCCAACAGCAAATACCAGACCTACTGAGAGTGGATCATGGAGTGGATCATGTTACCCGCACACAGATCCTGTCCGAAGCCTTGCTGGAGCTTTTTGCCAAACACGATCAAGCCTTTAGGGTGTTGCTTTCAGAGCAGCCTGAATTACAGGAGTTAATCCCGCTAGCCATGGTTTATCATGATGTAACGGCAGAAGTAGAAGCCAAGTCGATTGAGGAAATCAGGGCAGCTGAGTTTTTTGAACGAGATATGAACGCCTCGGGACGTTACTCGCCGGACTCTGTTGCTCTGGTTGCCAGCGCCCTGCGTAACAAAGAGAGTGATGTCGTAAGCTCCGTTGTCCCACCGTTAATTCCTGATACTTCTTGCAGTCAGCAGGAACGAGACACCCGCAGGATTATCAGGCTGGCAGACCGGACCGATTGTGTCAGAGCAACCTATATCCCTGAAGGCTGGAAAGAGCCACAGAGTGTTTCAAATTCATATTACTTTGATAGCCGTTTGCTTGACCTTCCTGAAACAAGCTCTACCGGTTTTAAAGAGGATTTTGATGCCTTGATGGAGGGTGCCAAAGACCTGGCTTATGTGACCGGGGGAATACCAAAGTCCGATCACAGCAAAAGTGGCTCCTACCTGGTTCGCCATACACTCCTGGACAACAACAAAAAACGCAGACTTAAGGTTTCCCGGGCTGTGAATGCCTACGACAGCGTTAAAACAGCCCTTGATGATAATGTCAGGAGAAAAATAGCCTCTTTTGCCGATCTTTTTACCTGTCAGCTTGATCATTTAAAGCAGCCCATTTACAGTCCAGCCCCCGACTGCCTCAAGATAAAAAATAATCGGGAGTATCTTGCAGCCATTCACAGCGAACTTGAGCTGCGGCAAGTCCAGCTGCCTGAAAGGATGACAGTTCTGCAAAAAATGATGTTTGAGCAGAGAGGGCTGAAGTGCCTGCCGCAAGACTTGCAAAACGAGGTTCAAGAGGAGATAGATCGTCTGAAAGAAAGGGGGATTCAGCCCCCTTTAGGCACGCTGACCCAGAAAACCCTGGAAAGTCCGTCGGCAAGAAAACGCCTCAGGGAGGATTATGGACTGCAGGTTGTTTCTGAAAAACGTTGTTGCGAATGGCTTAAAAGTGGTGAAGCTCGCTACGATACATTTTACGTACCCCGCCAGACAGGTGCCTCACCTTGAACCGGGAGTTTATAAAATGGATTGTAGTTATGAAGGCTTACCTGTTACCGGCTGAAAAAATGCACTGAAAACTTTATAGTTCGCTTGTTGACAGGCCTGGTGCAGGGCATATTGTGTTTTTTTTATATCCCCTGTTTTTTGACCCACCCACCCTCTCATGGTGGCTGCAGCCGGAACAGCATCATCGGAAACTTTATCTTCCAGGGCAAAAAGACAACCGCAATCTATATTGATGTCAGTTTTACCAGAGAAAACTGACATGAGCGCTTATCGTTTCTATATGCCGGCCCTTAACCATATGGGTGCAGGCTGCCTGGATGAAGCCATTTCAGATATCCGTACCCTTGGTCTGAAACAAGCTCTAATTGTGACCGACAAAGTTCTGGTTGATATCGGACTGGTCAGCAGTGTAACTGAAAAGCTCGGTGTTGCCGGTATTGCCTGCACTGTATACGACCAGACACAGCCAAACCCGACGGTAAAAAATGTCGAAGACGGCCTTGATAAACTGAAATCGGCAGGCTGTGACTGCGTCATCTCCCTCGGAGGGGGATCCCCTCATGACTGCGCCAAAGGTATTGCACTGGTAGCCAGTAATGGCGGCTCCATCAAGGAATATGAAGGGGTTGATAAATCAGCTAAACCACAACTGACACTTATCTGCATCAATACCACTGCGGGTACTGCCAGTGAGATTACCCGCTTCTGCATTATTACCGATGAAGCCCGCCATATAAAAATGGCCATAGTCGACAAGAACACGACACCAACCATGTCTGTTAATGATCCTTCGCTGATGCAGGGCATGCCTCAATCATTGACTGCTGCTACAGGTATGGATGCACTTACTCACGCCGTAGAAGCTTATGTTTCAACAGCGGCAACACCGGTCACTGATGCCTGTGCCCTGCAGGCTGTAGAGCTGATCTCAACATGGCTGAGAACCGCTGTATACGACGGCAGCAATATGGAAGCCCGGGATCAGATGGCCTATGGCCAGTTACTGGCCGGTATGGCCTTCAACAGTGCCAGCCTGGGGTATGTACATGCTATGGCCCACCAGCTGGGCGGTTTCTATGACCTGCCCCATGGTGTCTGTAATGCTATCCTTCTGCCCCATGTTGAAGGCTTTAATGCCAAGTGCTGCCCGGAAAAACTGGCAAGGGTTGCAGCCGCCATGGGCGTTGATATCTCTGGCATCTCAGATCGTGAAGGTGCAGAACGGGCTTTGGAAGAGATTCAGGCACTGTCCTGGGATATTGGTATTCCAGAAGGTCTGGAAGTTCTTGGAGTCAAGAAAGAGGATTTTGGCACCCTGGCTGATAATGCCCTTAATGATGCCTGCAGTCTGACTAACCCTATCCAGGCCTCGAAAGAAGAGCTGATTGATATCTTCGAGAATGCCTTCTGAGGAAAACACGCATCTCCCCCCACTATCCCTTATTGCTGAGTGCAACTGCCTTAAACAATCATAAACGGGAGTGTCTTTTTCATCATCTGTGGTGATGAAAAAGACACTCTTACGGTAGAAAGCACAGATATTCATTCAATAATTAAGTACAGGTCTCATTCACAACATGAAGGCCGGTCGAATAGAATGACCGCCATCACAGGTGCTCAAATTTCCAGCAGACACTCTCAGCTTAATGCTCTTGATAGAGTGATAGAACCAAGGCGTGCTTTTCTGTTCATTCTTGTCCCTGTGCAATTACTAATGTCCTGAGACTGTATTCATCAAATAACTTCATTAGTAAATTCCTGCATGCAGAGCGCAATCTGTTGATTTTATGACCAGAAATATGCTCTGGGACAATTTTCTTGCAGGATAATCCGTGTACAAACCCCGCGCGCAAAATTTGCGCAACCATTTTTGTTAGTTTTCAGCACAAATTCGATCAGTTTTTCCGCACCTTTTCATGCCATGCATGAATCCTTTCCTGCGTAAAAGCTTGAGCAATTAACTTACCGGAGCAATTGAGTAGCGGTTTCTTATGTGGAATAGACTTAATAAGTCAATGATGTGTTGCCAGATGATGTTTGGCTTGTCTTTTTATGGTGTCATGATTCTTCTGACCCGCTTCTTCCTGGAAGAGTTGGGTTACAACGAAGCGGATACCATGATGGTTGTGGGTGCCTTCTCATCTATCGGTCCGCTGTTTGCTATCGCTGGTGGATTTATTTCTGATAAGTTTCTGGGTGCCAAGCGCTCTCTGACTCTGGCTTACCTCTGCTTTGCCACAGGTTACGCCCTGCTGGTATTTGGTGCTTCCATCACCAACGTAGCGATCAGCCTGTGTGGTATTGCCCTGGCCAGCTACGCCCGTGGCCTGATGTCTCCTTCTTACCCCAGCCTGTACAAGCGGACTTTCAAGTCTCAGGAAGATTTCGAGAACTGCTACCCGATCAACTACTCCGTAAACAACGTGGGTGCCCTGCTGGGACAGTACCTGTTCCCAATGTTCGTTCTGGTACTGGGCTTTAATGGCAGCTTTGGCTTGTCTGCGACTATGGCAGCCATCGCCTTCGCTATCCTGGTCGTATTCCACAAACCTCTGGTTCAAGTAGGTGAAGATATCGACAAGCAGCCTGTCAGCGCCAAAAACAAAATCATGTTTGTCGCTATCTCTGCCGCCATGATTAGCCTGGTATTCTTTATGTTCTCCAACATGGAGATTGGCAAGAACATCGTTTACGCCATTGGCGCTGCTGCGATCATGTACTTCATCACCCTGATGCTGAAAGCCAGCAAGGCTGACGCTCTGAAGATGGGTACCATCCTGATCATGACGGCCCTGACGACTGCGTTCTTCGTGTACTATGGCCAGATGATGACATCCATGACCATGGTAACCATCAACACCATGCGCGGTGATCTGCTGGGCTTTATTCCTCTGGCCCCAGAAGCTTCCATGGCCCTGAACCCACTGTGGTGCATCGTGGCCGGTCCTGTGATCACCGGTATCTTCTCTACCCTGGAAAAACGTGGCACTCATTTTTCCACAGCCACCAAGGTAGCTTTCTCCTTTGTTCTGACTGCCGCCGCTTTCGGCATCCTGACTCTGGCGGTACAAGGTGTTGGTGAAGATGTCACTATCAGCCCGGATGTATTCCTGGTAATCCACGCATTCCTGGCCTTTGGTGAAGTTATTGTTGGATCTCTGGTTGTTGCCTTCATCCTGTCCGTAACGCCAAAGCACATTGAAGGCTTCTCTGTATCCCTGTTCTCTGTCGCTATGGCTCTATCCGGTATTATTGGTGCCGTTATCTCTACAGCGATCGCCATGGAGAAAGGTCAGGAGATCACCCAGCAGTTTGTTCAGACTGTTTACGGTGACTACTTCGGCATGCTGACCATCGCTGCTGCAGTAATGGTTGCTGTAGCTCTGGCTGGCTCCCTTGCTATCCGCAAGATGATTGCCAAGAGCGAAAGCTTGGAAGAAGACAAGAAAATGGTTGCTGCAGCTGCATAATATTGTTCTTGTCTAGAGCTTCTATTAACCCCTAGTCAGCTATGCTGACTAGGGGTTAATATTTGCAGCTTACAGTGTCGATATTGCTATCTGATGCTCAGGGATTGAGAAATGGATGCTCAAGCAGCTCATCAGCCGTCATACGCTCCTCAGGATCCATTCTCAGCATCCCCTGCAGGAAACTTGATAGACCAGGAATTCTTTGGAACCAGCCTCCTCCTGCAATATCATCCACCAACTCCTGCTGCGCATCAGCAGGTGATGCAATAAAGTGGTTTGGCATGAAGTATTGGAATACTCCAGCAGACTCCGGCCCCGGTCTGAGCAGGCCACCCTTATCGGCCAGCTGCAAGCTGGCAATCCCCATAGCCCAGATATCCTGCGGCTTAGTGCGGCTATCTTCTTCACCCTTGTAAGTTTCAGGTGCTGTCTGGAACAGAGATCGCAGCCCAAAAAAAGCTTTACCATTCTCATCCAACTTGGCAGCAGCTCCGAAATCTATCAGCTTAACGGTTCCATCCGCCATCTGGACAAAATTCTCAGCCTTTATATCGGCATGAACAAAACCAGCGTCATGGACAGCTTTTACTCCTTTCATAGCCTGGCGCGTCATATCGCGAAATTCATCATCAGTTAAGCGTCGATAAGAAACCAGATCTTTTTCCCCAGCTTCAACAATGGTTACCATTCTGGCATTCGCGGTCCCGGCATCTTCCAGCCAGTGCTCCTTCATCTTGATAATATTTCGGTGCTTGATCTTCGACAGGGTCATGACTTCATTGCCCATAGCACCATACTGTGCAGAGAGTAAACTTGTAAAACCAGTACAAGGTGCCTCTTTGCGAATCCATACTTTGCCATTGGCGTCGCGCACTCTCTGAACCTTACTGTTAATGTGAGGCCCTTCAAGAATTTCGACGGGTTCGTACTGTGGCAGACCCCGCAGCCTGTTGTAGACATATTCCACACCAGCACCAAACGTAGCATCCATGGCCCACCTCAAAGCCATGTTAATAATGTACTCGCCTATACGGGCCATAACCCGGGACATGCGGTACTGCCTGGACAGACTTCTATTATCAATATTGTCTTCCGATTGAGTAATGGAAATTGAACCTGGTTCACCAATAATAAATGATTCATTATTAGCTATATGGAGATAGGAGGGGGAAGCTGAATCACCAGTGGCTATTCTGAAACTGCTATCACTGATCTGGCTTGGTTGCAGACCGGAAAGTGGGCTGCAGACTGCTGCGTTGTTGTCGAGGCGCTCTTTCATGCAGCTCAGCCCATTGACTTCCAGAATTGAGTACATTCCCCCTTCAGGAACCTGCAGGCTGTAAGAGCTTTCAAGCCAGTGCATAAGGTAATTTTCACTATCGCCCAAAACTGGGTATATTTCGGATGTTGACCACTCGCCTGCCTCCCGGTAATGGACCGATAACTCCATGGCACCGTCATAGTTGACAGTTACCCGCAACAGATCCACCCCCTTGTTCAACGCAGTATTGATAAGCTCTCCCAAGGTCCGCTCCCAGGGAGATGTGAGTTCATGCAGGTTAACACTCTGCAGAGGAGTTATCTCCAGCTGCCATGGGTTGCTGGCCGTAGCTTCCTGAGTCTGGATCAGGTAATCCATAAATACAGACTTATCCAGACCTTCTCCTGGATACACGGGTATCCGTCCACGACGACGCCAGCTAATTGTGGTTTGAGTCCGTTCCCACTGTTGAGCAGCCATGTAATGCAATTTGGGAAGCTGGGTATAGTAATAAAAAGCGTTATAGGCCAGGGGAACGAATATCTGCATATATAGATAGAGCCATCCAGTACCCCAGCGTTCATAAACGCTGCCCATGGCCATATGCAGAAGATAGTGAGTTATTTTACTGTAAAGAACATCTCCTCCAGTTCGGATGATGGCTTCAATAACCGACTCTTTAATTTTTACCCCCGGCAGAAACAGAATTCTATCCCCAACGGCAAGATGGGTGCCTGCAGGTGAAACATTGACGGTAGAAAGGTGGGATTCGTTATCACTGTCCGGCGGATCTACAGGCTCAGATCCATAAGTTGGACTATTTAGAGAAGAAAATAGAAATAAGGTCAGCATACCTGCCAACCAATAAAGACCCGGCTTATTCCACGTTTTCATCACCACTTCGCCTGTTCTTTTACAGTAAAAGAGGTTCAAGAGTAGAAACAATATTCAGGCTCAAGACTCAATGAGATAAAACATTACAAAAAGCCACCTGCTGTTTCCCAAACAGGCTTACTGGAAAAATTCTCACTCACTTATGTCAGTTCTACTGAGCATCTGGACAGTGACAACAGTAAAACTGACTCATAACCTTAATCGCCAATCCAACACAGATAGTATATGGAGAGCAAGACAATGAAGTGTACCGTTATATCAAAGATTTCATTCCAGGCCTGCTTTGCAGCCCTGGCCAATACAAATGTAAAAGAAAAGATAAATTTTAAAGGAAGAGAGACATCCCTCGTGGAGGACACTCAACCCAGATGCAGGCTCCTTGGTGGGGGGGATAATCCAAAAGAAAGAGAGCTTCTACCACACGAGATATATTCATCAGTCATTGGCAATTTCTTCCTTGAGAATATTAGTACACTTATAGAAAAGGGGGATATTGAACAATTTTTTAAAGAGCAGATAGCGCAAATTGCCACAAAATATCAACTGGAATTCTGCTCCCAGCATATTGCGAACCTGTTTAACGCAATATCAAAAGGACAGTCCGCTGCAGTCATCCGACATCGTTTGGTATCACTGATATCCAGAGCACAGGGAACCGATGCTCAAAGAATCAATGCAGCAAATTCTCTGGCTTTCACTCTATTATTTTCCACTAACAGGGCATCGCTGGATGAGGCGATGACCAATATGGGAAAAGCCATGCAACACTATCATAGCTGTAAAAAGGCTAACAGAGAGTTTTCTGTCACAAAATTGTTAGGAAACTCCAACGTTAAGTATGCTGACTCAGAAAGCATAATCTTTGCCCTCCTTTGCAGAGCTGTACGTGTATTTGGAAATGCTGCTCAAGTCTTTGAGGGAAGAGTACTAGACAATAACACACCTGAACAGCCTCCATCAGCTCCACGACCCAGTGAAGCAGACCCGTCCCTTGATAGCGACTTACAGAGTATTTTACCAACAATCTCAAGGGAGACGATCCCTAAAGTCGCAGCAGATATAGAAACGCTAAACAGTCTCGTCACTAAAAAAATCGAATGCGATAAAACCTTGATGCAAGAGAAGAGTGAGTTAGAAGAGGAGCTTATAGCAGAACGTCTCAGAAATCGTCACATGACTTGTCGAATGCAGTACAAGAAGAAAACAAGGCATCACCCTTATTGAGTTTTGATTCATCATCATCATGTGGAGCTTGACAGTGCCACACTCAGTGTAAAACACTTTTACCATGGAAATACCCTTCGCATTTTCATTTTTCGGGGTGGGTCTTTCTCGCTCATGGCTGTTTGACACTCATAAAAATATTAGACAAAAAACCCCTCCAGCTTTCACCGGAAGGGCTTTGATCTCGAAAGAGAGATTCTAAAGATCAGGCGATCTTAGAGCTCTTTCTTAAAAGACTGTCTGCTCGGAGATTTCGGTAGTCAGGGTGTTCAGAGCCTTTTCTACCATTTCACGACGCATCAGCTTCTCTTCTTCCTGGCTCATCTTGGGGTTACCCAGAGGATGAGGAATCGCAACAGCAGGAACGATACGGTTCGCGCCAACAGTTACGGAGATGGGCACTACAGTCACAATGTGAACTACAGGCATTACTTTTTCGATTTCTTTAACGAGCGTTGCACCGCAACGCGTGCAAGTGCCTCAGGTGGAGGTCAGAATAGCTGCGGATACACCGGCATCCAGCAGTTTCTGAGCAATCTCGGCACCGAACTTCTTGGAGTTGGATACGGAAGTACCGTTACCAACAGTGGTGTAGAACTTATCGTGCAGAGAGCCGATGAAGCCTTCTTTCTCCAGGTCACGCAGAACGTCAACTGGCAGAACAACGTCAGAGTTCTCGTTACACTTAACAGGGTCGTAACCACCGTGTGCAGTTTCGTGAGAATCTGCAGTCAGGTCGTTAATACCTTCGATGGAGTACTCACCGTACTTCTGAGCAGAAGAAGATTCGATGTGATCTGGGTTACCCTTAGGTACAACACCACCGGAAGTGACCAGAGCGATCTTGGCATCTTTCAGAGAAGCCAGAGCCTTGAAAGGAGGTACACGGTCGAATACAGGCATTGGGTATTCGGTAGTGAACTCTTCGCCGCCCAGCTTGGAGATCAGCATGTCAACAGCACGAGCCGCGCCACGCTTCTCAGCAAACATGTTCACACGCAGGCCGCGAGGCATGTAGCCTTCTTCAGCAGGCATGCCCAGCTTGCCGCCCTTCTCAACGAAAGAAGCGATCAGCTTAGCCATGTTAGGGATGGCTTTACGCATGTCAGCAGCGCTGTTCTTGGTTTCAACCATGTAAGCAGTCTGCTTGTACAGGTCGTAACCAGGGTTCTCTGGGTACATACCAGTGATGCAAGGCAGACCCAGCTCAGCAGCCAGCTTACCAACGCGGCCACAGGCAACACCGTAACGACCAGCGTTGAACGCAGGACCGGCAACGATCATGTCAGGCTTGACCTGGTCAATGATCTCTTTGATGCCCATTACTGCTACTTCTTCGTTTTCGTTGAAGTAGGAGTCACCACAGATGATGGTGTGAGTAATTTCAGCTTTGCCAGCCAGAGCAGCGTTCAGAGCGCCACCAGGACCAACAGGACCTTCCACCAGCTCGATAGGGTGGTTAGCCGCTTCTTCACCGCCCTTCTGACCGAAGAACTGGTTGATGTAATGCAGAATACGCATGTTCACAAATCCTTAAAAGAGGCCTTACCCTTAGCCCTGACGTGCAGTCAGGTTGTGGAAGCCCAGCTCATTGGTAGCACCAGTGATAGCCTGGATCTCGATGCTGATAGAACCGTCGGCACGCAGGGAGCCTTCAGTACCACCGGCAATCATGTCTACGTAGGTATCGTGACCGATCAGACGCTCCATAACTGGCAGCTCGATGATCATGTTAGCGTTACCGTTGGAGACAACTGCGTCGCCCTTAGGAGTGGAGTCAGCCAGAGACTGAGACTCACCCTGGTTACCAGCGTATTCGTCGGTTACCAGAACAGTCTGGATGCCAGCGCCTTCCAGCTTGTTGCAGTTCATTACCAGGTCAGCATCTGGGTTACCGAAGCCTTCTTCGGAAACGATTGCTGCATCCCAGCCCTGCTGAACAGCCAGCTTGGCTACCCAGTTGGAGGAACGTTCTTTATCAGCCAGGGTTACGTTTTCGTTGGTTACGATAACGCCCATGAAGTTGTACTTAGTACCGTGGTGCTTGTACAGTTCGTGGATGATTGGGCTGTTCTGGTGAACCAGAGATGGGTTCTTGTCGCAAGCGGATACGCAGTTACCAGAGAAGATCGCGCCGTCCATAACCTCTGTTGGGTACAGCAGAGTAGGAACGATGGTCTTCACATCAACACCGTACAGGTAGGTGTCGTGCAGCAGGCCCTGGGACTGCAGCATGTAAACGTAACCAACCTTAGGCAGGTCAGGGTACTGAGCAGCCTGCTCCAGAATAGGCAGAGTTTCGTAGGTGTTAACCTCGTCAGCTTCTGCGTCCTTGGCCAGCTTACCAACTTCGCGAGACACTTCCAGACCAACGGTACGCAGGATCTGTTCGTGATCGTATTGGTTGCAGCTGTCATCAACTTCACAGGTAATAACCAGGTTCTGAGTCTTGGAGAACGGAGTGTACTCCGCGCCAGGACCAGACATGTCGATAATACCTTCCTGGAAGCCAACAACCTTACCAGTGGTAACGATTGCCATGCCCTTCAGGACGTGAGTGCGACCTTCACCAACGATGTCGTTCTCGCCAGCGTTACGGCCAGGGAAGATGTGGCCCTTGCCAGAAACTTTAACGCGAGGTTCAACAACGTCTTTAACCGGCATGATGCGGGTCTTTTCGCCAGGCAGGGCGATGTCCAGCTTCACTTCGGTGATGCGGTGATCGATTTCGCGGATGAAGCCGATCAGAGCTTCTTTGTCGATTTCGACACGGTGTCCACTCAGAGCGTGAGCGTTACCAAACGCCAGCTCCTTAACGTGGATATTTCCAACTTCGAGTTTCACTGATTCACTCCAGTCGTGTAAACAGCCGTGAGTTCCATTCTCCCCACACGGGACAAGCTCACCCACAACCAACCATTAAAACCATTCCAAAAAAAACGGGCAGGCTTTCATGGTAGAAAGTGCGAACCCACCCAATAGAGGCGAGGCGGGTCCGCAACCCAAACTTAGATAAAGCCAGCTTCCTTAAGAGCTTCAGCGGCTTTGTCTTTGTCTGCAGCGGCGATCATAACGATCGGGCCGGTGCAACCCATGCCAGTTTTGGCGAAGACGCCAACTTTCCAGCAGGCTTCCTTGGCGTCTTCAATATCCAGGATATCTACACCGCCAATCTCAGCGTCGGTCACAGTTTCCGCAGGAGCGACAACTGCTTCCTTGGGCTTGCTGTCAGTTTTAGGTGCCAGACCTGCCAGGATCTCATCCAGGCCAGCCTTCTTGGCGGCAGCCAGCTCTTCTTTATAAGTGCTGATTACGTCGCCGTTGGCACAGTCAGCGATCAGCTCCAGGGCGCCGGCAACGACAGGAGCACCGGAAGCGCGAGAGATAATGCCAACCAGGCGCTCCTGACCTTCACCCAGACCAGGACCGTAGCCCTGACCGGAAGCTTCATAGCTGCCGCCGGTGGTGTAGGAGGAGAACACCTTCATCATCAGGTTACCGGTCAGAGAATCGGTTACCATCACATCAGGTACACCCTGCAGCAGGTCGTTGCCGCGCATCAGGGCACCACCGTCTGCACGGGCAGATTCGGTGAAGCGTACCTTGTAGCCGCCTTCGATCAGCTGGCGCAGAGAACGCTCAACCTGGGCAGCGTTGTCAACATTCAGGATGCCGACAGTAGGCTCTTCAATACCAGTGGCACGAGCCATGGCGATACCGGCGATAGCGTTCTTGACCATAGCGGCAGGACGCAGAGTGTCGCTGGTGCCGGTGGTGGTCGCGATAATCATCTCGCGGCCAACAGCAGGAGTGACAACCTTACCAACGGTGCTCACACCCAGAGGGAAGCCGTAGTGCATGGCTACGCAGCCATCCAGCTCACCGGAGTCGAGCATCTTTTCCATCAGCAGGTGACCTTCGTGCATATCCGCAACGGTATGCAGTTCGAAGGGAGCTTCTTCCACGTCACCGATCAGAACCGGTTCAACACGGCCAGTGCGGGCAGCCAGGCCAGCAGCGCGAATCAGTTCGTCGTTACCGTGCTCACTGCCGATCAAGGTCAGGCCGATACGTGCAGGGCGCTTGAAGCTGCCACCGAGCAGGCCGTCGGCCATATCGGAGAAAGCTTCCGCCAGTGCGTTATTCAATTCAGACATCGTCGTCTGCCCCCGTCTTATTCTTCAGATTCGGTCAGACGGGCTGCAACGTCTTGCATGGCCTTAGCCACCAGACGACGCGCTTCGTCCTTATCGAAACCAGCAGATTCCTGAACGCCTGGGTTCTTCTCAACAACAGTGGAGATACCGTCGAACAGGTTGGTCATACGACCCAGGAACAGGGAGCCCTTACCAACAACCATGAAGCTGTTGATGTCGCCGTTCATGATGGCGTCGCGGCCGTGGCCCAGGTAAGGAACACCGGAAGGGATGTGGCCCTGAGTCAGAGCGAAGCCCTGCATACCGTGCTCTTTTACGAAGCTCATCAGCTGAGTGCGTTCCAGCTGGCCTTCTTTAACGGCCAGAGCAGCGATCATCTTGTAGTTCGCTTCAGGTACGTCACCGGCGCCTGCTGGCTTGGTGATTTCAGGGTTCTGCATTTCTACAGAGTAACGGTCGATTTCAGGGATGGTGCGACCAACTCTCTTCAGAGGCTCGGATACCAGAGCGGAGGTAACAGCCTGAGGGGAGGAACCCGCGCCAACATTCAGACGACCGATGATGTCAGTATTAACGATTGGGCTAACACCGTCGTTTTCAGAGATCAGGAATGCGAAACCAGCCAGGGAGTCTTCCAGAACAGGCATGTCCTTGGCCAGGTGCTCACGGGAGTTCATGCCCAATTTGGCAACAGCGCCACCGGCAACAACCAGAACGTTCTTGAACGCGCCGCCTTTAACCAGAGCAGCAGCGTGAATCAGGGAGTGAGCTGGTGCTGCACAGAAGCCACGCAGGTCGGAACCAGTCGCAGATACACAGCCAATCATCTCGCCGATAGCTTTTGCGAAGTTACCACCACCACGCTGGTTGATGTCACCGCAAGCTTCTTCGGAACACTCGATGATGTAGTCAACCTCAGACAGGTCAACACCCTGAGCTTCCAGGCACAGAGCAGCGTGAACGCCGGTGGCCTTTACAGTCAGGTTTTCGAGCATGATGTGGGCAGACAAGTTCTCGTCTTCGTCGTGAGCCTGCTTAACGATGCCAACCAGCTCGCCGTCCATCTTCAGAGGCTCAGCCTTGTGCTCTTCCAGCATGGCGTGCATGTCGGCAGCGGCCATACCTTTGGAAGCGTCCAGAGTGTAGCGCTTCAGCAGTGGGTGAGCAGCCAGAGCAGGGTTAGCCTGTTCAATGAACTCAGGAGTCAGTGCAACCAGATCGAAGGCGTCAGCAGCTTTCAGCAGAGCGTAGAACTCAACCTGAGGCATGATGTCACCGTAGCGACCGGTACGCTCAGCGGCAGCAGCATCTTTGAACCATGGCTGAGGCAGTTCGCCCAGCTGTTCAGGAGTGATGTTGCCAATGTAGCATTGGTTAGGTGGGTAGTTTACCAGCTCATCAAAAGAACGCAGACCTTTCTTCAGAGCATCAAAGTACTCTTGGTCATTACGCGCTTTGGCGGTGGTCGGTGTAGAACCGAAAGGAATAAAATCGGGGGTATGTGCAAGCGTATAGCTTGCTGCTTTCACTACTGCAAAACTCACGTCAACGGCTCCGTGATGCGGGTTCATTTGAACCTAGTGCTGTTCAAAGATTGTTTTGGAACAATACCCTGACATGGAAATTCCAAGAATTCTTTTTCTCAGGACACTGTCTGAAAACAATCAGCCTTTAAGAATCAACAACGTATTTGCAATCAAGTAAGAGGGGATGGAGCCTGTTACCAGACTCCAAAGAGACAACCTGCAGCGCCCAAGGAGAAAACAGTCTAGACCATTTCCAGATCAGCCGCTGCAGGGCTGACTCTTAATCACATTCGATCAAGCTCGGAACTGAGCCATCTCGGATGCGATTTCCTCAACAGGAAGTACCATTTCCATCATGCCGACTTGTTCTTCGTACACTTCGGAATTAACTACTTCTTTAACTGCTTCTTCGGTAATGTGGTAGACGGAGAGTCCCAACTGGACTCCGGCTAACGGACCGGCAAAAGTCGGATCACCAGCAGTTACGGTTTCAGCAGCCAGGCCGGAAGCTTCGGCCTCAGCGCCACCGAGAACAACCACGAGGTTCTCGTTACCGTGAGAGTCTGCAAGTTCTTTGATCCGCTTCTGGTTTTCCAGGTCCATTGCGCCTGCGGAAGTTCAAACGAAGCATTCTGTAACGGAGAACACAACTTCAGCACCAGCGGTCTTTACACATTCTTCAATGGCAGGACCAGGTACGCCGTCGCGATCGCCCAGAATGACAACTTTCTTGTCTTTCAACATGGCTATGGCTCTTAGCGAGTCAATATTCGACAGCTAAATTAATAACTGCCCCCTAAAAAATTTTCTGATTCATCCGAATCAATAATCACCGATTCCTTCCAGTGATAATCTGACCCACCCGAGAGCGGGCCAAAATTCTTTCACACTGCTTTTGAAAAGCGGAAGTCAACTCATTAATAAATCGACTTCATTTAACCTTGCTTTTAATTAAATCAATTATCTCGATTTAATTAATTTGATTAGCAGTAAGTCTTAACAGTGTTTTCGATTTCTTCGATAGTCAGCTCTTCGCCGGACAGGTGCTCTTTCTTTTCACCCTTTTCGAAGAAAACGATGGAAGGCAGACCCATAACGCCCTGACCCATTGCCAGACGACGGTTACCTTTGATGTTCAGCTTGGCGAACTTGATCTTGCCGTCGTACTTTTCAGACAGAGCAACAACATCAGGCATCAGCTCCAGGCAGCGACCACAGGTCTCACCCCAGAAATCAACCATTACTACGCCATCGAAATCTTTAACTTCTGCGTCGAAGTTCTCTTTAGTAATCTCGAGCATGACTCACTCCAAATTTGAGCTGATTTAATTAAACCAGCTGTTTCAATTCTTCAGCAGCCGGGCGAACAACACGCTTGGCTTCCTGGCCCTTGTTGAAGCGAACAACAGTAGGGATGTCTTCAACATTGTAGCGACCGGAAATGTTCTGACTCTTATAGGTGTCGATAGTCACCAGAGGCATTTCGTTTTCTTTACAGAAAGCTTCCAGCTCAGGCATCAGAGCGATACCGTCCTTATCCAGTGGGTTCCAGAACATAACGGCGACGTCGCCTTCAGCTTCCAGAACTCGCTCCTGCCAGTTCTCTTCTTCCTGCATGTAACGCTCAGCGGCTACAGCTGCAATAGCGCCGTCTGCAGCTGCGGTAACAACCTGACGCAGGAACTTATCGTTAACGTCACCAGCGCCGAATACGCCTGGTACGTTAGTAGCCATCTGGTCGTCTACCTTGATGTAGCCGCCTTTAGCCAGTTCTACAGTGCCTTCCAGGAAGTCAGTGTTAGGCACGGTACCTACAAACATGAACACGCCGTCACATTCGATTTCGCTGATTTCACCGGTTTTCAGGTTCTTGACCTTCACGCCGTTAACCAGCTCGTCGCCACAGATCTCTTCAACGGTGGAGTTCCATACGAAGTCGATCTTGTCGTTGGCGAATGCCTGCTCTTGAGCAGTGCGATCTGCGTCCAGAACACCTTCGTCATGCAGCACAATCATCTTGATGCTGTTAACGAACTTGGTCAGGAAGACAGATTCTTCAACGGCGGTGTTACCGGAACCAACAACTACGATATCCAGCTCTTCAAAGAAGTCAGCATCGCAGGTTGCGCAGTAAGATACGCCCTTGCTGGTGAATTCACGCTCGCCCTTGATACCCAGGATGCGAGGCTGTGCACCAGTTGCAACGATTACGCTGCGGGCACGGAGGGTTTCACCCTCTTTGGTGGTAACCTGCTTGATAAAGCCGTTATCTTCCACCTTGATACCGCTTACGGTTCCGCGCTGAAATTCAACACCGAAACGTTCGCAATGCTTGCGGAAAGAACCCATGATATCCGGGCCAGTGGCCTGATCGATACCAGGATAGTTTTCCAGCTCGTTAGTCTTGGCAGCCTGACCACCAGTCTTCGCACTTGCTTCCAGAAGCACAGTGCTCATTTTGCCGCGTGCACAGTAAACGCCTGCGGACATACCACCGGCACCACCACCAACAATAACAACGTCAAGAATGTCTGACATGAATGCTCCGCCCATTCCAAGTTTGCGCAGGCAATAACTTGATTACCAGAACACATCCAGGAGGAATCAATTTTATTCTCACTGAAATTGCTGGTTGATTCTGTTGCTGCCTAAGTTGGAGCCAATCATGCGCTTATCAGAGGTAACAATTATTGATTTAAAGCAATTTATTTTTCGCTTGTTTCAACGATTGTTGTTTTTACGTATAAATCCGATGTTAATTACAACGGGATTTTGTAGTTTTCAGGAGCAAAAACAGCACGAAAGCTTAAAATTGTTGAAAAAACCTAAATTTTAAACAACCACTATCAGCCAAATTTACACATTTGAATACCAAACAAACACTTATCTATAACTTACAACTTTAGCATTGGTTGTTTTTTAGCCTGCTTTTTAACCAAATGTAAATTTATTCACGTCATTTTCACATTCTGTGACAGTAATTTTTCACTAATTGATACAAGCGCCCTAACTTTAGTTTCGTATTTTCTGGGTATCTAACAACGTGGTTAGCCTTAACTGAACTTTATGGCTGCTGATGGTCAAATAACCATCGAATTATTATTTTGTATGTTCACGGTGAATAGAATGGAAACCTCATATCAACAACAGGCTTATCCAGGAGGCCCACCTCCTCTTGTAGTTTCAAGCCCCCACTTGCCTGCACAACCAATGCAAGCTCATCCATCACATGTGTCCGGGGGTGAATTCACAGTGATGCAACCGACCCCCTTTAGCCAGATCGCACAATTTGTGGGGCACCCCGTGAATACTGTACTCGGCAACATCCCGCCTTACATACAGCCTTCGCCTTCTTACCCAAGCCATGCTGCACATGGAGGCTCAATACCGAGCAGTCATGTTCAACTACCACCAGCACCGCCACCTCCTTATCTGAACACCCCTGTAGAGCAGCATTTGGATCAAGAAAACGAACAGCTCAGGCAAGAAAATGCACGACTCAAGCGAGATATGGTATTTTTTCAATACGTCCATAACTCCTTGGCAATGTGTTGTAACAGCTTATCAGGCTTTCACGGCAAAGAGAGTTCATCAACAACTGTCAATGTTGTTCTTCCCGACAAAGCCTCCCCTTCCTCTTTCTCTGTTACCTGCTGGAGAGCCGGTTTAAATGGAAATCAGATGCTCTTGAACAAAGAGCGCGAACTTGAGCAGCTCAAGCAGGAAGCTGTGAAACATCAAGAACTATTCAAATCACTCAACGATGGTGCCACTGCTGTTGTGAATAATCCTGAGCCAGCAGTATCAACAATAACTTTTCCCCGCTCCTCCGGCGACCCTGAGCACCCTTTACACAAAGTAGATGCCATATTGTATCCAACAGGAGAATACCAAAAGCAACAGAAGGTCTTCCAAGAACAAACACAGTCAGTAATGGCAGCATGCCGTCAAGCGGGGCTGGATTACACAAATCATCCAGAACTGGCCAACACCATTTCAGGGCTGAGATCAAAAATCCAAGAAGAGACAGAGAAAGCCAAAAAAACCAGCAAAGAGCATGAAGAGTGTAAAACTGAACTGACTAAGGCCCAAGAGAAGATTCATGAGCTGGAAACAAAACTGTCTACTTATAAGACAGAGACAAGAACAGGGCCAGAAAAAATATCCACACCAGAATCCAACAGCAGCAGTCCTGTCGGCAGCCCAGATCAACCATCATCAGAAGACGAGTCAGAGTATGACCCACAATTTTCTGGCTCTTCTACAGAGGAAAGTCTACCTACTTCTGCGCCTGCTACATCTGTAAAACGTAAGAAGTCAGCAGTTGAAAGCCAATCACCAAAACTAAAACGGAGAAAGCGCAAGCCAAGTGGCATGGCGTATGATGCATATGGATACCAGGCAAGACTCAGAAGAGAAGAGAAGTTAAAAAAGAAGTAATAATGACATGACAAGCCCAAAGGCCACCCACGACAGGGGAGTATAAAACCCGACAGCCAGTTATTATTACCGGCCATCGGCTTTTTCTACAGCGCTCTAACAGGTTACGCCATAGTAGAGGGCAGCGCACCAATACCCTGAATAGAACTCAGACCGGAAAGCAGCAGCTGACCATCAATCACCTGAAAATCATCCAGGATTTTATCGTTGTAAACCCGCTGATATGTCTTGGCATTCACCATAATCTTATAGCGATCCAGCGCGTTCTCGATAATTTCCAGAGACTGCATATCCAGACCTGTACCACGGGTATCGACAACCACAGAGCGGTATGGGCTTTCACCCGGCTTCACACTGCCAGCTAGCGGATGGGTGACCAGTTTGGCACCGGCATGGACATGGTCACGCGCCGCCTGCAGAACAGCCTCCAAAAAAGTAGATATTGTTATCTGGCCAAACCAAGCATCCAGTCAATTTTTCGAAAATTACGAACGACTAATGAAGGTTATGACAGAGGCATGTAAACAAGCTGGACTGGAAAGAACAGATTTCCAAAACCTGCCTGAAACCATTGCAAGGCTGAAATCACAAAAGTGAAATTTAACAAGACTGTTAGCTTTAACTGAACTTTATGGTTCCCAAAGATCAAATAATTGCCGAACCATGACTTTATAATTGCAAGGAGAATCACATGCAAAGCACAGCACCCCAATCGTCTTCTTCGGGATTCCAGCCCCCTGTTTACGCCTCAAGCTCCCATTTGCCTGCAGAGCTAACGGAGACTCATTCATCATATGGAGATCAGAATTGGCCCTTAATGATGCAACCCCCTCCCGCTGACCAGAGAGCACAATATCAAATGCGCACTGTGGAATCCATGCCCCACAGAGTTTCGCCACACATCCACTCTTTGTCTGATCCAAGACATGCTGTGCATGAAAGTGCAACACTTAGCTCCAGTGTTCACCTCTCAGCGGAACAATCCTCATCCTATTCACTCACTCAAGCAGAGCAACATCAGCACCATCAGCACCATCAGCACCATCAGTACCATCAGTACCAATATACCTTTTATAAAAACACCAATAACATCTTACTAGGCACTTACCAACTGTTTTCATTAAACCCGGCAATGGAGGACATCACGACAACTATAAAGATACTACCTGATGACGGAGCCGATCCTATCAGCCTCTCTGCTACCATGTGGAAGCCTGGATTAGACGGAAACACGGAGCTTAACCGTTTAGCGTGCGAACTCAAGCAGGCAAAGAAATATCAAGAATTATGGGCGGAGCTCAATGAATGCGCGCATGTGGTTGCAGACAATACCGCACCAGCGGTATCGGTAATAGACTTTCATCGTGACCCTGAGAAGCCTGAGAAGCCCTTACACAAAGTAGATATCATTATGTGGCCAAAAGGAAAATACAGCGAGTATAAGGAAAGGGCCGAAAAGCAAGAAACAGCATTAAATGCCGCATGCCAGGAAGCAAAACTGAAGTTCGAAAATTATGAAGAACTGCCCAGCACCATTTCAGCACTGGAATCCAAAATTCGAGAAAATAATGCTTACCTGGAAACTGCACAAAAGACGATTAATGAACTGAAAAAAAAATTGTCTACTTATAAGGCAAGGGAAAGTACAGAGCCCCAAAAAACATCCATACCAGAATCCAGCAACAGCCCAGCTCAATTATCATCAAAAGACGAGTCAGACTATAAACCACAACCTCTTGGCTCTTCTACAGAGGAAAGCCTACCTACTTCTTCACCTACTTCTTCACCTACTTCTTCACCTACTTCTTCACCTACTTTTTCACCTGCTACATCTACAAAACGTAAGGAGCCACCAGATGGCAGCCAATTATCAAGACGAAAACGGATAAGATACAAGCCAACCGGCATGGATTATGCCCCATCCAAGCGACTATCAAAACTTAGAAGCTTGAGAAAGAAAAGTTAAAAGAAGTGATGACATGACAAGCCGAAAGCCAGTTATTTGGTCATGTATGAAATGCGTTGATGTCCGTCATTCCTGCGAAAGCAGGAATCTCAAGCTGGTAGACTCCTGCTTTCGCAAGAGTGACGAGGTTGCAAAGGGTCATCAACGCATTTGATTCATTACCAGTTATTTTACCGGCCATCGGCTTTTTTCTAGCAGCGCTCTAACTGGTTACGCCATAGTAGGGGGCAGCGCACCTACACCCTGAATAGAACTTAGGCCAGAGAGCAGCAGCTGGCCATCAATTACCTGAAAATCATCCAGAATTTTCTCGTTGTAAACCCGCTGATAGGTCTTGGCATTGACCATAATCTTATAGCGATCCAGTGCATTCTCGATAATTTCCAGAGACTGCATATCCAGACCTGTACCACGGGTATCAACAACGACAGAGCGATAGGGGCTTTCGCCCGGTTTCACACTGCCAGCCAGCGGATGGGTAACCAGCTTGGCGCCCGCATGGACATGGTTACGCGCCGTCTGTAGAACGGCTTCATAGCTGTCACAGGTTTCCTGTTCGAAGCGCGCCAGCTTTTCACCCACTTTGGGGTTATTGGTAATAATCAGTAAACCTTTCATGCGGCCTCAGCCTCCTGCCCGGGAATTTTCAGAACCACACGGTCTGAATCATTCCGCTTAACCCAGCCATCCCGTTCCATACGGTTGAGAACAGGAATCATATATTTACGACTTAGCCCGGTGCGGTCTTTGGCCTCACCCAGGGCAATCACTTCACCTTCAGACATACCTTTCAAGATGGCGCTGACCAGACGGTCGTAAACCTCTTTGTAGTAGTAAATCTGATCTTCCATTGGCACTACAAAACCGAGATGTACCAAATTGCGCAGCTCTTTCTGCCCACCGGGAACTTTGGTTTTGGAGGCTTCCAGTCCACTTTCTGCCGCTTCACGAATCATTTTCAGCAACACACGACCTTTTTCGCCCAGATCATCCTCGGATGATCCGCCGCCCAATACCCAGGCACCGCCGGACATATGGATCAGGTTTTCACCTTTCAGGTCCTTGAGGATTTCATCCATCACGGCCTGTTCGATATTCAGTTTACTGGCAAGCTCCGGCCCACTCAGGGCCGTTCCCTCTTTCTTCAGGGTTTTCTGAACGCGCTCATTGGCATCTTTATGGAAGGTATGACTGACCAGCCAGCCATTCATATCGACACAACTGTCGGCATCCCCCTCTATAAAAGAAAGGGCTTCACAGCCATGCAGGGCGTCACGATGAATATACCCGTGGAAGTCCAGGCTGAGCTGCAGACGATCCTGCTCTTCCGGATGTTCCGGCAGTGCTTCCAGAATTTCGTACAGAGCCGCACGACGTCGGGCTTCTACAGCACCACTCCAGACTACACGACCGCTGAACAACAGATCACTGCCACCGTTACGGATAATCACGAAAGGCTGGTTCCAGAAAGCGGTCACTTTCTGATTCAGAACCAAACGCGCCAGACGGGTACCACGAATATGGTGCAAACGTGCCAGACTGTGGGCACTCCCCAGAGCGACTTCCACTTCCCGGTTATTACGACCTTCGGTGAAACCTTCCGCCAGGCGCACAATCATATGGTCGGTGACCATGGCATCAGCCGGATTGGCAACCAGACAGTGGCCACGCTCCAGCTCTTTCTTGGTGATACCTTTCAGACCAACCGCCACACGGGATACAGCATCGACATTATCAGCATTCTTGTGACCTGACTGCAGCGCCTTCACCTGAACAGGTTTGCCTGCTGGCAAAATAGTCATCTTGTCGCCGATATTGATCGGACCTTCGGTCAGACTGCCGGTGACAACAGTACCGATACCATTTACGGTAAACACACGATCCAGGTAAACACGCGCACTTTGGCTATTTTCCCGGGCCTCCATCCGGCGCAGGTGACGAAGGATCATCTCCTTCAGCTGGGGAACATTGTCACCATTCAGGGCAGAGACACAGATGGATTCCGGAATCTGATCGGTGATTTCGAGGCACCTCTCCAGTACCTCTTCTTCCACCATTTCCAGGGTTTCCGCATCAACAGCGTCGGATTTGTTGATCACAACTAGAAGGTTCTTGATACCCATGGCATGAATCACCCGCAGGTGATCATTGGTCATCGGCATCCAGCCTTCATCGGCGGCAACCACCAGCAGCATCATATCCAGACTCCAGACACCGGATACCATGTTGCGGATATAACGTTCGTGGCCGGGAACGTCGATCACGCCAACGGTTTCACCTTCAGCTCCTTCGAAGTGAGCAAAGCCCAGGTCAAGGGTCATGCCCAGAGCCTGCTCTTTGGGACGGGCGGTCATAATACCCGTCAGAGCCTTGATCAGTGCCGTTTTGCCGTGGTCAACGTGGCCGGCTGTTCCTATAACAGCTCTCATTTGATGTATTCCAGAAAGTAATGACGTAACTGGCTGGCCACAACTTCACGGTCTTCCGGCAAAATTGTGGCGAGATTAATACGAACCTTGTCATTGCGGATCACCGCCACCACCGGCACCGGCATATCGCGCAGTTCATCAAGAATCTGGTTGGCAGCCTTATTGAGATTTATCTCAAGAGACCAGGAAGGATAATATTCATCGGGAAGAGTACCGCCACCAATAATCAACTGGTCTTCAACCAGAGAGATACAGTTTTTCAGCTCGGGGCTGCCACCCAGTTCAGCGGCTTCTCTTTCTGCCCACTGGCGGTTGGTTTCCAGGTTCAGCTGGGAACGCTCGGCTATACCACGCCCACAATCTTCACCATTCAACTTGCGAACCAGCAGCTCTTCCAGCAGAGAGTAGATCACCCGACCAGGGCGGAAAGCCCGCATCATCGGGTTCTTTTCCAGTTTTTTCACCAGGTCTTTGCGGCCGCAGATAATACCGGCCTGTGGGCCACCCAGAATCTTGTCACCGGAGAAGCAAACCAGATGAGCGCCCTGACGCAGATAACGGTCGGCTGGAACCTCTTCCTTGGAGATGGTTTCAGTGACCAGACCGGAACCCTGATCGACTGCCAGCAGAACATGTTCAGGCAAACGACGGGCGACTTCCTTCATATCAGCGCTTTCAGTAAAACCGCGCACCGCGAAGTTGGACTTATGCACCATTAATACCAGAGCAGTGTCTTCGGTAATGGCATCAATATAGTCATCAGCTGTCGTAATATTACTGGTGCCGACTTCAACCATTTTGGCACCAGCCATCCGCATAATATCCGGGATACGGAAACCACCGCCGATCTGGATCTGCTCACCACGGGAAACAATCACTTCTTTTCCGGCAGCCAGTTCATTCAACAGCAGCCAGACAGACGCGGCATTGTTATTTACAACCAGCGCATCTTCAGAACCCGTCAGTGCATTAACCAGATGGTTAACCAGACCTTTGCGCTCACCACGCTTACCTCTGGCCAGACTGATTTCCAGGTTGCTGTAGCCGGTATTCACTTCGGACACAGCATTCCAAAGTTCGGGGCTGATAGGTGAACGACCAAGGTTGGTGTGGATGACAGTTCCGGTGGCGTTGATAACGCGGGTCTGACGAGTACGGATAAGAGATCGGCAAGAAGAAAGGATATCATTCTGCAGCTGCTGCATATCCTCATCGCAGGTAATAAAACGACGCTGTTTTCTATAACTGTCTATAACCCGGCGAATCACATCGGTGACAATAGGTCGGCTCAACTGACGAATAGCCGACTCAAGAAAAGGAGATTCCAGTAGTTGCCCGACCTGGGGCAGACGAGGGCGACCGTGCTGACTTGCCTGGTTTTCCCGGCTTGCCTGACTTGCTGCCATAATATCCTCTGAGAGGTCTGGGCCCCGACACAGGATCACGGCAAGTGCCGGTGCACACACAGCAAAGGCCGAGTCCTGTTATTTATTCAAACAACCGGAATCAGCCTGAGCATTAAATTTGGCGGAAGAGGCAGGAATCGAACCTACCAGAGCCTATGCGGCTCACATCGGTTTTGAAGACCGTGGGGACCACCAGATCCCATCTGCTTCCGAAGTGATGGGCTGCATGATACTGACTTATTTCTTACAGAACATTGGAACTTTCACAGATTGACCAGAGGCATACCAAAGTTTATTCTAGTCTGTTTTATTTCACACAAGATCAAATTCAAGTCCCCTCTCGAACAAAAATACAAAAGCAAGGGAAGACGCTGTCTGGCAAGCCTGTAGGCAGCCTGGCTATGAGCAGAAATGCTAGTCCGTAACAGCTTGGTTAGTGCTTCTTATGGCGAGCCTAAGTACTCAGACAAATGAAATCATATATTCTTGACCGAACATATCAAAAACACGTTTTAACTCTTTTTGGAATTCATCGAAGTCCATAACCTTCATAAGGTTCAGCCATTCATACTTCACCTTGCCCCACAAGATCTCAAGCTGGTTTAACTCCGGGGAATATGTGGGCAGATAGCAGACAATCAGTTTCTTTTCGATCAATGAAGGTCTTTATACACGGATGATTCCTGATTATTTGGTATGGGAAGAGATGCAAAGGCGTTTTTGGAGAGCTCGAAATCCGGCAGGCTTTGAAGAAAACTACAGGCGATTTATGCAGGGTGATAAACCTTTGATGTGAAAGTATGGTCCAGGTGCTAAATATCGTCAGACTTTATATTGTAGGCAAACTCACACATATAGTCGTAAAGACAATATGGGGAAATAAACAGACTATTCCCGTCGTCCTCTTTCATGTGGTCACATATCAAGTGATTGGGGATGGATAAAAAAGCCTGCTGTGAGGTATCTGCTTTCAGAAGTGACAAACCATTTTCTGGTTTTGTGAAACCACGATATCTCTCATCCTGAAATATGTGGTAGAGCCAAAGGTTACCACTGCCAGCCTTTGTTAACTGTGCAAAATAGTGCGCAAATGATGACGGGAGATGTTCTATTATATTATCAACAGCTTTTCTGTTTTCAATAAACGCATTTATTTCTTTTGGAAAATATTCAGGAATTTTCACCTCCCGATCATTAAAAAATTGGAAAATGCATTCGGCATATTTTATAGATGGATCATTACAAAAATCGTCTACATAACGCTCAAAAATTTTCTCTTCGTCTTTAGAAAACCTTTCCCGGGTGATATCTGGAATCTGATAGAGAGTATGATAAGAAAGTGAGAACATTTTGTCATATATATAGCGAAATAATGAAGAACGAGGGCTCAGCATATTGGCTTGTGTTTGCAGGATTTTAACAGGTCTGGTGCCTGCAACAGCTTTTTGCTCCCGAAAAGGTGGCTGTTGTCGTAAAAAACGCTCCACTACTACTTCCCCCTCAGGCTGCCACGTGAAACCTGTGCCAATGCAGGTTGTTCGCACTTTTTTCTCCAGTGAGGGACTGCTCCCCTGTAACAGTTGTATATTCTGTGGAACAGTCTGCTGTGTCTGTAAAAAAGGAGGCACTTGAACAGCCGGGGCTTTTATTGAAGAAAAGTAGTGTCTATAGCGCTGTTTATATTTTTCATGTAACTTCTGCCTGGTTTTCTGGTACTGCTCTGGAATGGGTTCACAAGTAAAATAAAAATGGTGGTAAAAATAATCACACTGCTTGTCTGTTAGTTGATTTAGAAGGTCTTTTCTTAAAATACAATACGCCATCATCTCGAACATTAATGGACAGAAAAATGTTTTCATATCTCTGTTTTTATAAAAATGGTTTAGTAAACACTTGCTGACAGAGCGAATAATTAGGAACCAATAGTCATTGGTAGTATTTATTTCTTTAGTGCTAAATAAGTGTTTTATACTATAGAGAAGTTCAAAAATAGTTTCCCTTTCTTCTGGAGTCTGGCAAAGCAATATTTGCTGGCTGGTAGATTTTGCCAACCCATATGAAAACGATTCCAGATTGGCGTTACTTTGATATAATACGCACATTCCTGATGTCAGCATAGTTAATGCGATTCTGAAATCATGTGGGGCGCTGCTCTTTAATTTAATAAGAAAAACTTTACTAAGCTCTGATATTTCGAGGGGAAACTCTCCCTTACTCTCTATCCATGCAACTGCGTCATCTTTAGTCATGCCCATCATCCTGGCAAAGGCATCTGAGTCCTTCATTGCTTCGTTTAGCAGTTTTTCCCGATCTTCTCCAGATAATACCAGCCCTTGGGCAGACTCTTTGAAGTCGGGTTTATTAATAGAAAAAGTATTACCTTCACTCCCTCCAAAATCGAGAATTTGCCAACTTCGCCCCTGGTTTGGTGAACACTCTAGCCAGGCATGGGAATCTGATATAATGAATCTGACCGGCATATTCCTGGCTGAAGCTATCGCATAAACGGCCCAACACCGATGCCTACATGATCCCCGTTGCTTCTGGATAACTTCCTTTAAAATCTCAATATCATCAGACCTGGTTATGTCAGGTCCTGACGTGAAGTTTTTCCCCCAGGTTAAGAGCGCCTGTTTAAGGGCCAGGGCACCGGGTTTATAAAATACTGAACTTTCTTCTAGTGCCTGGTTAACAACACGACTGAATGGTGAAGGCCTGTCTGGTAAATCGTCCACATCAGGTAATACAAAAGGGATATTCACTTTTCTGAGTATGTAATGCAGTTTAATCTCGCCAAACGGGTATCCGGCAGGTGCCTGTTTCAGGCGAACCAAGACGTGTCCGGTTTTCCGGTCCCGGATGATATCAAGCTGATTGAGTGGTATAGGCGGGTCAGTGCCAAGCTGGCTGATAGTCTGATGAGGATACAACCCCGGTAGCTCAACATAGTTTTTTAGGTCGAGCTTTCTTTTGCACACTCCATAATGCTCGAGTCCCATTGTATAAACGGGCTCTTTAAGAGGAAGGGGTTGAATCACATCATATCCTGCCTGACCAGCAGATATGGGAGCTATTAGAATACGATCACCATCAATAAAAAGTTCCATAACCTTTATTCTCTGGTAGCTTGGATTAATATCTTTGAAAGTTTGGTCTAGGTGGAAATTCTTTGGCTGGTGTGCAGTTAGACCATCAATCTTAAACCGTATGGCATTTTTTGTAGGAGGCTTGCCAACAGTATGTTTTGTAGGAGGCTTGCTAACAGTATGCTGTGTGCTGTGTGTGTGCTGTGTGTGGGGAGATAGCTTTTCCCAGAGTAACTCCAGTCCACGGGGAGAGGGCGTTTGCTGAATGACCTGTTGTACCTTATCTAGCATTTTTTTATTACCCGGATGATTTAAAGTCGCTTGTTGTTCTTTTGAAAGCGGCAGGAGGGCTGGTGGAAGAGAGAAAGTTTCCTTGATAAAGTGCTGTTGCCATAAGCGAAAGCAGGTACTGTATAATGTGTCGTACTCATAGGGGCACTGTTCTGTGCCACTTTTCTCTTTCCATTTCGCCAAAGCCAGGGCAAGGGTAGCTTTGTCTAAAGTAGTATTGGCCAAAGTATTTTTGTCTGGGATCGTCTGGTCCTCAACTGGTTGACCAAAATCCAGCCATGCCTGCGGTATTTCAATATGTTGTGATGGACTGACATAGAGATCATTGGTTTGGGTGCTAGTTTCAAGAACGACAGGGGTTGTCAGGGAGAGGCTGCTGTTTAGTGCTTGAGAGAGATAATCCAGATTTTTTTCTGCGGTGTCTGGAGTGACGCTTTGCAATGCTGCCAGGTTTTGAAGTGAGCACTGACTGGTAGTCAGAAACAGGTTATATTGCTTCTGAAATGCCTCCACCAGCTGCTCAGTTGCTGAAGAGCAAGAAAATTCTTGTTTTTTGAGCATATCCGCTAGTTTCTGCAGATCGCCAACCGAGGGGCGAAGAGGTATATGTTTTTGTTTCAGGTGATGCAACAGCATCAAATGCCATTCGACAACCTGCTTTCTTTGCTTATCTGTTAGCTGTCCGGCAAAAATTGTTCTGGCAATGGCTTGAATATCTTCATCGGTATACTCTGTGATACTTATACAGGTGAAGCGGTTTTTCAGTGCCGGTGAGAACCTGTGTCGTCCAATAAAACTGGAAGGGTTGGCTGTAAGGTAGATGTGAAACCCGTGGGCTGCCTGCACTGTGCTATTCATAAACCCTTCAAGCTCTTCGCTCTTGAGAAGATTCGGTTCGGAGATAATCAATACCCGGCCTTCACGCCTGGCCTCAATAACGGCTTGCTGAAGCAATACCCAAGAGTACCGGCCAGCATTAATCTGATGGGGAGGGGGCAGGTTTGCCTGTTGACACATAAAGTGAAGTAGTTGACCCAGCAGTACTGATTTACCGCGCCCCGGCGGTCCAACAATAATTGTTGCATGACGACCTCTGTGAGTAGCATTGAAAAAATGCTCCTTTTGGCTGCGCTGTTGTTCTAGCCAAATCCGCTTCATAAGTGTGTAAACACTTTTGTTGGAACAGTTCAGTCGCAATCCGGGGTTGGCATCCTGGTTTTGTTTGAGAATCCAGTCCTGGTAAAACTTTTCGAAAGCTTCCAGGTGGTCGAGCGTCAAGCTGTTATCCATAGGTTTTCGAGCTTGATACCAGTCTTGCAGGGCTCTTTTATCCCTCTGTCGATCTTCTGCGATCTCCCCCCCCAGGGTTTCATCCATAGCTTGCCACCCCAGTCCGTTCAGTCCCTCTTCAGAAGGGGGATAAGCCCCCCTATAGGCACTGAGATAAACATTGATCCGGCTGAAAATGTCTGTCAGATCCCGGGGAGTGAATACTCGTTCCGGGAGTAGTAAAGGGTAGGTTTTATAAAGTAATGTGATGGTCTGCATCAGGTAATCCAATGTCTTGTTTTTATCCATTTCATCACTAAACGGCAGTGGTTTGAGTATTTCGATTAAACCGGTTGTCAAAATTTTTTCATGGACAAAAGCCGGGTTTAAAAGGGGGTAAAAAAGCTGGGGGGCATGAATTCTGAGCAGTTCATTCATCCGTCGACCACTGAAGTGATCCAGATTGCCGGTCATAATAATTCTGTGCTGAGGTGTGAGAAAGATTTTATCGCCATGGCTGTAAAGGCAAGGAGGCGTTTGAAAAAGACCTTTCAGGCAGTTCCACAACTCGGGAATAGACAGGTTCGCCTCATCAATAATTATTATTATCGGTCTGTCACTTCGCTGCATTGCCCATTGCTTCAGGGGGGCTGGGATGCTCAGGGCTTGATGATCCTTGCCCTGTTCAGTCACACATTGCTTGTATTTGCTATCTTCTGTTGCGTGGTCATCTGGGCTCAGGGTTATCCGGCCAAGCAGGTCGCTGAGCTCTGTTTCCGGTCCCACCGTGATAATCATTGGAGAAATATCAGGGTTCAGCCTTCGTGCTACAGTTTCGGCAATATAGCTTTTTCCGGCTCCAGTTTCACCTTTGATAAAGACAATGGGATGTTTGCGTACTTTTTCTTCCAGGCGTTTTATCCTGCGCTCCTCCCAAGTCTGCCAGTTAGGTGAATCACTGAAAAACCTTGAGGTTAGTTCCTTATTACTCTGTGCAGGCCGGGTCACCACATCGGCAACGGCCCGGCCCAGGGAGGCTTTACCCTGGAGCGCTGCTTCTGTCAGCAGTCGGGCCTGCTGGTGTACGGAACCTGACTGACGTTGGCTGGAATCAAGGGAGGTCAGTAGGTCATAGAACTGTTTTTCTCTGCGCCGGGAGTGTTGAGAACAGTTTTTTTGTTCCTTTTGGGCAGTGGCGACAGACGATTGATCAAGGCCTGCATACTCTTGATGCCTCTGCAATGCACTTTGATCATCACCACAAGCCAGTACAGCAAGGTGGGCAGTCAGGCTGGTAATATCCTCTTCTGCGGGGATCTGCCTGGCATGAAATGTGTCTGCTGGAAATGCCATGGCGAGAGACCAGAATTGCTCTTTGACAAGGTTCCGGTCAAAGACTGGGTGCTCTTGCAACCAGTCCAGCAAATACTCCCGGTCAATCCAGGCTGTGCTCTCCTGGCAATCCTTCCTTTTATTATTGTTATGAAAAAACAGGCGTGCGCAGAGGTTTTTAAGATAAAAGTAAACTTCTGCATTGCCGCGATACTCTTTTAATACTGTTGAGCAGATCGCCTTGTAAACATGGTACGACTGAAGTTCTGTACAGCCATCAAGCTCCTTTTCACACTCCGCCTGTCTGACAACCTTGACAAACACACTGTCAAAATCTGCTGGTGGGAATTCTGGACAATAGGTTGCACCGATCAAATTTCCCATCACACCATAGAGGTGTTTCAGATTATCAAAACTGAACTGCATCAGAAACCTTGAACTTTTTCCTGTTTCTTCTGCCTTGTCCTGTTGACTGGCAGTGGCTTCCAGACAGGACTGCCAGACAGGTGATGGCATCACTTTGTCTTTTGGCCAGCTGATGGACAGTTTCATGTCAGGAAACTCTTCACGCTTCCCAAAAATCATTAAGTAAGGAGGGTGACAGAGCAAGGATTCCATCTGCTGGAGCAGAACAGGATTACTCTGCAAGCCTGACAGATAGACATGTTTACCTTCGCGCAAGAGCTTAATTAATCGGGTCACCTGGCAACTGAAGAGCCGTTGTTTCAGGGACAAAATTCGTATGTTCCTGGTTATTTTAGTCAGGCTCTGTTCAGGAAGAATGACGAATTCCTCCGCAGGTTCTGTACCAATAAAAGAGGTTAGCGGGATTTGAGTATTGCCTGTTTCATACAGTTCTATTTTGACTTTACAATCACTGTGATCAGACCACTGTGCGGGCTTGTCGCCCCTGGGGGCAACACTCTTGATAAAGGACGGTTGCTCATCTGCAACATCAGTGTATATGGGCAGGTACAGAAGCTTTGCCTCCTGTAAACGCCAAATCAGCTGCAACCATTGGCTTTCCGTAAGAGAGGAGGTAACACGAATGCAATCAACGCCCTGAAGCCAGGCTATCTGCCCCTCTGCACGGCAAATTGTTCCCTGTTCTGTCAATATTGTCTCCTGCATGAGTATCGAAAAGTTTTCTCGGTTTATGCAGGCGATTGCTTTTGGTTTTGCACCGGAAGTGTCGGGGGTTAACCAGTGAATTTGACTGGCCATGTTCTGTATTTCTTTCTGAGTCAAAGACTGACGTGAAAGTTTCAAATTAGCGGGAAGGGGTATAAGTGCTCCATTACTACGAAACTGGCTGGTTTGAAAAATATGGAACATTCGAACGACAAACGCTATGTCATACCAAGGGGCATTTTTGAATACAAGATGTTGGTTAGGGGACAGCCCTTCAAGTGCGCCATGGCGATAGATTAAATGACTATTCTCATCGACATCAGGTGTGCCGAACAGCAGGTTGCGCCACTCTTTTCCTGTAAAATCAATAACACAAATATCTGAGCCAGCCTCTCCCGTCGAATCATTATCTCTCTCAAGTTCGGGGATAGTCTGGTTCACCCACTCCTGAGGTGACATTAGCCCGGCTGCCTGAGTGGATTGCTGCCACTGTTCCATATATTCACAGGCACTCTTTGGAGGGCTGGCGTTATTAATTCGCCACCAGAAATCAGAACCTGGCACATTTTCCATACTACAGCGCCAAGGCAACATGGACTCATTAATAACAGCAATGATCCTGACATTGTTTTTAAGCAATTTTCCTTGAAAGCGGGCGGGTTGCTCGAACAGTTCGTTCAGTTCAGGAATTTGCTCTGGTAAAAAGTTGCGAAAATCGATAAGCAGAGTGACTGGTGTATCCCCAAAGATCAGTCCGTCTCGTTTTGCAAAGCTACCACTTGATGTAATGGTAACTTCCTGTGCCAGGTCATCCAGATGCAGGTCTTCCAGTCCCTGGATAATGGAAAGAACTCTTTGCTGGCGGGTATGTTGTTGAAGAAAACAGTCCTGTTCTTCTCGAATAATCTGGATGAGCAGCTGCTGTGTCAGAGCATCAAGCTCCTTGTCATTCTCAACAAAAAAAACTTCATAAGAGGGGCCGCTCAGTGTTAAGCCAGGGGAAGACGTTTCTATGCTCTGCACATGGCTCTGAAGGTAAGGGCTAACAAGATGAAGCGCGCCAGAAATGGGGCTTGCGCTGCACCTGTAAATTTGGCTATCAGATTGAGAGCGGGGTAGAATCTTCGACCCCGTTGTTGACCGCAGGTGGCTTACAGTCGATTCCCGATCGCCCGCAAGTGATGTTTCACTCTGATATATAGCAGGTCGAGTGGATCTATGGCGTTTCCTGGTTAGTTTGTCAGTTGGCTTTTTGACTCGTTCTCGACCTGAGAATTTGGTCTCGGAAGGCCCGATCCTCTTCTGCCTTACAGTTCTACCTGATACGCAGCTGTTTTTGCCTGTATTGCTCGCTGTTTTTTTAATAGTCGGCTGCACCTCCGCAGAAGTGTGAGTGCATGTGGGGCCTGTTGAGAGAAAGGCCGTTTTCTCTTCAGCTGTTGGTTGAAGAAAAGCCTGATAGTTCTTATGCTTTTTGGAATTAGCCTCAGCAAAAAGGACAGGAATAATCAGGAAAAATAAAAGGGCATATGCTATTACCTGCCGTTTTTTCTTTGCCACAATTCGCTACAACTACATAAGACAAAACTTTATAAGACAGGATTTCGGTTTTACTATGGGACAACAAGTTAGCAGAAATATTTGACTCTTCACTACAAATATCCCAAACAGAGGAGATCGGCTCAATCTCTCTTTAAACTTCTGTAGAGACCCTGAAATTAAAGACACATCATTTATGCAGTTTGCGCCGACGTAAGGCTTTTAAAGTTCTTCTTCTGGCAATAGTCTCTGCCACACCCTTACCCATATGCTGCTCTCCCCTTACCCGGGCCAGTTGAACCTGCTTCTCCCGCTGGGAAAATCGTGCTTTTTGTTCAGGAGTTAAACGATCATAACAGTGGGGGCAGCTGACTCCCTGCTGGTATTTTTCACTCTTTTTATCCTCGTCAGTGATGGGTAACCGGCAGGCATGGCACTGATCATAACGTCCTTTCTCCAGCCTGTGATTGACTGTCACCCTCTCATCAAAAACAAAACACTCTCCCTGCCAGAGGGAATCAGCTTCCGGAACGTCTTCAAGATATTTAAGAATGCCACCTTTCAGGTGGTAAACCTGATCAAAACCCTGCTGCTTTAGAAATGCAGTCGATTTTTCACAACGAATACCACCGGTACAAAACATAGCCACTTTCTTGTGAGTATTCCTGTTCAGCTTTTTTTTCACATACTCCGGAAACTGCCGGAAGCTTTGGGTGCGAGGATTTACAGCGCCCTTAAATGTTCCGACCTGGATCTCGTATTCATTACGGGTATCAATCAGCAACACATCCGGCTGTAGAATCAGTTCGTTCCACTCTTTGGCTTCAATGTAAGTTCCCGCTGACTTACGGGGGTCAATATCCTCAACTCCCATAGTGACAATCTCTTTCTTGAGCTTCACTCTGGTGCGTTTGAAAGGTATGTTGCAGGTATAGGCCTCTTTGGTTTCTATATCAGCCAGCCGGCTGTCCTGCATCAACCAGTTAAGCAGTTGGTTAATACTCTCCCTGGAACCCGCAACAGTACCGTTAATGCCTTCATGGGCCAAAAGCAGTGTTCCATAGATTTGTAACCTGTTCATGGCATGAAGTAACGGATCACATTTATCCCGGTAGTCTTCGAGAGCTACAAATTTATAGAGAGCACAGACCACGACAGGTAAGTCAGTGCCTTCTTCAAGACTTTCTTCAGGGCGCGGTATTTTTAGCATTCTTATTCTCCCCCGGACATAACAGAACGTTCGTCAGGGCATGATATTAGCAAAAAAATGGTAGTCATCCTGATATTCACAATGCACCTGACTTTGCAGAATGTTCCCGATATCGAGTCTGAATTTTATGAACCTGAAACAGATCTGAAGATTAATAATTGTGAATAATCCACGTCCTTGGTTGCCCACCGCCGCCCTGCTGGTGGCAATGTTTATCTGGGGAAGTTCTTTTGTTGTTTTGAAATTTGCCCTGCAGAGTACAGGCCCTGACGTAGTTGTCTTTGGCCGACTGTTGATAGCTTCCCTGCTATTTATCCCCATGTGGCCAATCATCAAACCCGCCAGAATTTATTCCGGGGACTGGAAACTACTGCTGGCCATGGCAATTTTCGAACCCTGCATCTACTTCCTGTTCGAAGCCCGGGCTTTGCAGCTGACCAGTGCCTCCCAGGCCGGAATGGTAACTGCCATGCTGCCATTAATGGTTGGAGCAGTCGCTTATTTCACTCTGGGAGAAAAGGTTTCAAGACAGAGCTGGGCCGGTTTCGTGATTGCCTTCCTGGGTGTGGTCTGGCTGAGCCTGCAGGCTGAGCAGGACACTTCTGCCCCCAACCCTCTGCTGGGAAACTTCTATGAACTGATGGCTATGCTCTGTGCTGCGTTCTATACCGTGGTCATCAAGAAACTGTCCAATCGCTACAAGCCGCTGTTCCTTACAGCTGTACAGTCATTCGTGGGAGTTCTGTTTTTCCTGCCACTGGCTACCTGGGAAGGATTTCCTTCCAGCCTGCCTTTGGAGACGGGAGTATCCATCATATATCTGGGAGCAGTAGTAACGCTGGCAGCCTACGGCCTGTTTAATTACGGGATCAGCCAGGTTCCTGCTTCCACGGCTTCAGCCTATGTCAACCTGATTCCTGTTTTCACTATTCTGCTGGCCGTCATATGGCTGGGAGAAAGTCTGTCTTCCGGTCAGTTAACGGCTATTTCCCTGATCGCGGTCGGAGTGTTTCTTGAAAAGCTGCTCCCTGCCAAAGTCAAACCGGATTGCCAGACAGCCAGAGCGTAGGCGCCTACCCTTGTGAGCTTCTGGGGAAAATCACAAGGGGTATGTTTCTTTCAATGCAGGTTAAGTACCCGGGCATATGGAATCGCATATTTCTGGCCAATAAACAGGTTGTTCAGTTGGGTTGCAGCGCAGGGAGCATAGCCCGCTATGTGACCGGAGCTGCGGCACGGCTGAGCGGCCTGGAGATTGAGTCAGAAATATATGATTTCATGCGTCCGGGTACTTATATAACCGGATTCATTTGGCCCCTTGATATACACCTCTGAAGAGTTTGCTCAATATTCTGCTTTTCTGTTCCGGTTAGATTTCGCCACTGCCCGGCCTCACCTTTTGCCCCATGGTGACTGAATGCATTCACCCTGATCCGTGGACTGCTAACCAGGCTTGCCAGAAAGTCTCCAATACTCTCTGTTTCCTGAACAGTAATCTCCGGAATGGCCAGAAACCGAACCTCTGCCAGCTTATGTTGCTGATCCAGGAAACGGATAGAGTCCAGAACCCTCTGATTGGAGCATCCTGTTAACCATATATGCAACTGGTCGTCCATTGCTTTCAGGTCGATCATGGCCCCATCAATATCTGGTAACAGGGCTTTCCAGGCAGAAACCGGCAGATAGCCGTTGGAATCTATCAGGCAGGACAGGTGTTTCAGTTCAGGCCTGTTTTTAATTTCCTGAAACAAGGCCCGGACAAACTTCAGCTGCACCGTGGCTTCACCACCGGACACAGTGATCCCCGTAAGGAAAGGTGCTGCCAGCAGCACCTGGTTGAGTACCTGTGCCACTGTCATCATCTGCACCATAGGTGAACTGTCTGACGGACAGATATCGATACATTGATCGCAGTTTTCACAGGCCAAACTGTCCCACTCAACATTTCCGCTTACCAGAGACAGAGCGTCGGAAGGACAGCCGGGCAGGCAGTCTCCACAGCTGTCACACCGATTAATTGTGTGGGGATTATGGCAATTTTTGCAGGCAAAGTTACACCCCTGCAGAAACACCACCAGCCGGTTACCGGGCCCGTCCACGCAAGAGAATGGAATCATCCAACTGACCAGACCTGAGACCTGCTCCCTTTGCAGCATCTGCTCAGGCCTTTTCAGTTTTATCGTCACTTTCAGTCAGCCAGGGCATGCTTTCCTGGCTGATAACCCGGGCATTGCGTTCCAGAATGTGGCAGTTCTTGACAGCTTCAGCCCCAAGCACACTGGAATTAAGACGCGAGCCCTGCTCCTCAAACTTCTTGATATCAGAGCGGCGCACCATATAGCCGGTTACCCGAATCAGTTCATTATTGACAATATTAGCGGTAAACATCCGCAGCCCCTGTTGCAGCCCCCCCCTTGCACACAGCCATTAGAGCCTGAGGGTTTTGCTCTATGGTTTCATCGACAGGAAAAATATCGCTGATACCGGCGGTAAAGTACTCGTGATGGGGCAAAACCGTCAGTATATGCTGCAGGTTGTCCGGCTCTTCGCCATAGGGGATACGACAGCCGGCACTGGTATCAACATCTATGCTGATGCCACTCTGGGCATGGAACATGGCCCGTTCACACCAACACAGCTTGACTGGTGTTTTCTCCACGATATCCGACAGGCACCGGGTTATGTTCAGAGCCAGTTGGTTGGCTTGTTGATCATGTCCGTAACGGCCACTTTTCCCCTGTACTGCCATAAGATGGTTAACAGCCTCGGCCAAGCCATAGATTCCAAACATGGCGGTAAATCGTGAGGGATCAATCAACCCTTCATGCACCAGAAAACTACTTTGATAGAACCTGGATTGATTGACCAGATAATCTATCCGGGCCTCAATGGCCTGGTATACCCATTCCGCAGCCTGGGGCAGGGCCCGCGCGCAAAAGTCCTGTTCTGTGCCATCAGCCATCTCGGCCACTTTTTTCAGGTTCAGCCGTACCAGAGTGTGGGCACCACCTCCACAGGGCAGAGAGTTGTAGCAGCTGACAATACCAAAACCTTGCTCGTCAAAGTCCCTGGCGATCATGTTCTCATTGGCGATATGGGGCTTGTTACAGCGACAGATATTTTCTACAGCCTGCTGCAGAATACTGTCAGGTGTCATATCGGGGTCATAACGCAGGGTCAGGTTAGGAGCCACCTGAGCCAGCTCACCATCCACCTTGAGAATCGCCCGGCCAACACGGGTATCCCGAGGGCCGATGTTGGCATGCATAAAGGCATCGGGCAAAGTACGATCCAGCATCTGCCACATAAGCCGGATCTTTTTTTCCAGCTGTGCATCAGACAGCGAAGGGTCAACAAAGGGTTCCAGCAGTTCATCAAGACGTCCTACAGAAACCGGCATATTGGTGACCGAGGGGACATGGTGATAGAGAATCAGCAGAAAATTAATCGCTTCATCCAGGTCTCGGGGGGGATCCAGTTCCAGATGCCGGGAACCCTGCAACAGGGCTTTCTGGTAATCCGGTAGAACATAGCGTGGTTTGAATGGTGCATGCCCCTCAAACAGATCGCAGATAATACCCTTCTCCATGGCATCCCTGGCCCCGGGGGGAAGAGCGGGATAATCCAGCATACCATCGGCTTCCAGCGCCAGGTAGCGTGACTTCTGGGCAAAGCTCAACTTCGGGTTATTAACTATCTGACGCAATCTCTGTTGCTGACTCACTTCGCATCTCCAGACAGGTTATGGAGATATTGTGCGCTTTTTCAGGAGGATTGGTTGTGACCAGGAGCAATTTGCGAAAATTATGCGATCACAGGTTTATAACATTGTAGAGCTGCGCGAAGGGGTACGTCTCACTTGTAATTGAGACCCCTCATTCTCTTTACGTGCTCCTCCTGTTCCCGTATTTTCCTCCTGTTAATCTCCTGCATAACCCACTGTTCACTCAATAATCTGGAAATTTCTGCCTCATACCTACATTGCATCTCCTGTGCGTGACGAAGGTTAAATGGCGACTCAGATGCCACTCTGCGGTGATTGTTCCCTGTCATATTTGAGGCGCCAGTTGGTATATGGGTATGGCCGGGAACAGAACAGCTGTTACATGGTGGCCAGTTCTGGCTCTGGAACTATCATCATCTGCCACGCTACCTGTTAATGATACCCCGAGCCTGGGCAGCGAAGTGCAGGGTGAACCTGGTAACGAGTATGATGAAAATTCCATTGTGTAACCCTCGTGAAATACAGAAACCGTAACCATTAGGCTCAAATAATTGCCAAAAGTTCCCGTAATTCTGCTCCCCCACTTCCCGGTAGCTATTCTTCCCCTCCTGGAACAGGAGCTGTACAGTGAACAGATATAAGAAAGCAATACTAACAATTCTGACAGGATTACTGATGCTGACAGAGGCTGAAGCATTTTCAGGGGAAATTGAGGAAAAAACAGCTTTATCAGGGCTGTATCTGACCAGCACTCTGGCTAATGAAACAAGGCTTGACCAAACCCTGATCGTGCTGGATATCGACGACACTATCCTGGCCTCCCCCACTGGCCAGTGGCTGGGGGCCTCGGTTATGTTTTATGGTTTGATGAAAGAGACTCTGGAGCGGAATCCAGACTGGTCAAAACGGCAGGCAGCCGATTACCTTGACCCACTACTGGTACACCTCTACCGGCGCATTCCCCTTGACCTGGTCGACTCTACCCTACCCGAAGTTATAGACACCCTGAAAAAGCGTGGTGCCAGAGTTATCGGTATGACCTCCAGGGGAATAGTCACCAAAGAAGTTACCCTTTGGCAGCTCAGTCAGTTTGGAGTCACCTTTACGGATACCGGTTCCCAGAGAGATATTCTGCTTCCAGAAGCCCGAACCAGCCTGATAGAGCATGGCGTTGTTTTTACGGGGCATGGCAACCGCAAGGGGGAAGTGCTCGATTTTCTGCTCAAAGAGGGACAAACAACGCTTTCGAATATATTTTCAAATATCCATCGCATCATCATGATTGACGATCAGGTTCGTCATCTTGTCGATGTGGGGAACACACTGACAGAGCAGACCTTCACCCCCGTTCTTTGCACGTACCCGGCTACACAACCAGAATACAACCATAAAGAAGCCGTCTTGCAACTCAGGCAATTCCTCAAGCTGTGGAAAGACCGGGATAAAGTCATAAGTGAAATGATTGAAAACGATCCTTTCACAAAAACCATGGTGGATGAGTAAGTACCCCTGCGGCAAACAGCCATGAATGAGAGCCCTATGTATAAAAAGGCTCTTTGATAACAGATTGATAATAAGGCCGAACAGCATCCCAGCCGAAACGATCAACGGCAGGAGCAGATAAAGTCCCTTTATGCTTATGCTCTGCACTCTGGGTGATCAGGCTAACCGCTTCACTCTCACTGCCGTAGAGATAATCCCGGTCAAACAGAAAAGGATAGGATTGCTCGTTGGGTAGAACGGGGACCGCACCACAGGCTACGCCTTCAAGAACAGAAATCCCCTGAAATTCATGGCGTGAGGTCGAGAGTAGAATATCAGACTGCAGCAGCCAGTCCAGATACTCCTGTCGTGATTCTGCAAAGCCGAATTTGCGCAAGCGGTGCTGGAATTCACTTTTGATAGTATGAAATTCTCCTGGCGACTTCCTGAAAGACTGGCCCAAGAGACAGAGTTGATAATCCAGACCGTTTTTCTCCAATCCCCGCAAAATATTCAGCAGCCGATCTGGTCCTTTGTCATACTCCCAGCGGGCAGCCCAGCAAATTAACAAAGGAGAGTTGGCATCTTTTTTCTGCAGGACCAGCTTTCTGTCAGGAATATCACCAGCGAGGGGAACAGGAATAACAGAGCTTTTAGCCGAAAGTGTTTCAACTATTCCGGCGGGAACATGATCCGGCAGTTTTTTCAGTAAAGCCGCCGCGCCCTCAAAAAAAGTCTGACGATTATATTCCGTATTAAAAATAAGGGAGTCACTGCATAACGCTGTATAAATGGTCTGCAGCTGTGGCTCAACAGGGCTGAAAGTCTGGTGACCAGAACGGGGATAGGCAAACTGATTTTCATGGAAATAGACAATAGTCGGCACAGTCCCCAGGGCTGGAATCATTCCCCTCAAAGAAGACAGGTCAACCATGGAAGTCGCAATAATCCGATCCCAGGGCTGTTCAAGAATCTGCCTGTGTCCCATGGCCCAGGTCAGGCTATTACCACGTAAACGCCAGTTGAAGTATCTGTCAGGCAGGGTCAATACTGTCCAGTCATGTTCGGGAAAATGTTCTGTCAGCCCTTTACGCCAATAGCGGTGAGAAATAGCATCATAGCCTGAGAGGAGTAGGATTTTCATTCAGTCAGGGGAGCCAAAAGGCAACGACTATAACGTATTTTCTTATGGGTAAAGCAGATATGGCTCAAGCACTTGTCAAAATCACATAAACTCTCAAAAACCATGAGCGAGTCTTGTGTTTTATGAATTCTATAGGAAAAACTCACCCAAAAAATGAAAATAGGGGAGCATTTCCATAGTAAACGGGAAATCATTATGCAGCACTATAGTTTATGGTCAGCACTGCTTCATGGAACGATAATGACCTTTTTCTCCATGCTGATGATCACAGCTGTTTATGCTGGCCCACTCAAAATGTGTGGAAAGTGTAATACTATGGTGCGCATCACTATGCTGGAGGATAAAACTTTTGCCTGTTCTCACTGTAACAGTGTTATTCAAAGTATTGATGAAATAAACAAACCCTTACCCTCGCTTAAAGCGCCTGTTACTAAAGGGCTGGACCCTCATTCAATCGCTTCTCAAATAACTAGTAAGAAACTATTATTATATTCTGAATCTCAGGCAGCAGATGCAATACAACATTATCCAGACTCAGTAAAAAATACGCATTCAAATTTAGCTGCAGCAGATACTTCTTATGAAAAGCATGAAGCTACGGAAACAGAAATAAGTCAGCCTGTTGTCGTATTGCCTTTGCCGCAGCAAAAAAAAATTTTTATCAAATTTACCATGCATGCGTTTGATATTCCTGAACTCTTATGTGACTGTGGGTACAAAATTTACTCACCATCTCAACCTGAGCAGAAATGGTACAACGACCTGGAGAATTGTTTTCTATCATACTTCAACAATACAGATCAGTTGGAAAACTATTTGAGGAAAAGTGACTTTGCAGAGATGGATCAGAGTTTTGACTATATAACAGACAGACTTGTTCAAGGCAATGTGAGTTATTTTGTTATAACAACGGAGTATGGAAAAACCTTTTCTCTCTTTGGTGTAATGGTGACAGGCACTAGGGAAATGGTTATGTTTATTCCAGGAGATGTGGCTTATCAGGCCTCTCAAGAACAATCTTTAGTGTTTCTTTCAATGCTTGCTAGCAGGCTGCAACAAAATCCATTTCACATAATAAAAGTCTATCAACATGAGAACGTTGAGGTGAAGAAGAAGCCATCAAAGGCATAAACGCCAACCGGGCAATTATTACTATTTTTTAGCCCATCTTGCGCCCGGATTTTTTGAACAGAAACAGTACACCATCTCTACTGAGAATACGGCAAGCCACTTGATCCGGACAGGATCCGGGGCGCTGGCCTGTTACCCATATATGCGGCGAACAGGCCAGAGCAATCTCAGGCTGTTTCAATAGCAGCCTGGGGCTTGCCATCAATCTCATTCTCAAAAGCTTTCAGGCGTTTGTAGATAGACATCAACTCAACAATAACAGACCAGGAATTCACCAGGAACTGGAACGACTCTTCCACCTTGCCAAAGGCCCGGATAACCTGTTGCATCACACCCAGAGTGATGGCACCAGCAACTATTGTCGGCCCCATGGCAATATAAGGAATAATGACACTGAACTGCAGGTACGACCACTTGGCAATATCAAAGTACAGGTAATGCAGGTAGAGAGTAAAGTAGTTCTTGCGAACATGGCTGAACAGCTCCCGCACGGTCGGCGGATCAGCTCGCTCTTCATGGTCCTCTCCCAAAACCAGCTCTTTCCGATAAGCGGCTTCAACCCTCTGGTTATTAAACTCCAGACCTGGCAGTTTAATGCCCACAAGAGCCAAAAGAATGGTACCGCAGGCCGCTGACAAAATTGCAATAAATACCAGAGCCTGGTCAACATGGCCAATCCAGGGCAGCTCCTTAACGTGTACACTCAAGCCCCAGAGAATTGGCAGGAAAGCTGCGAGAGTCATCAGCGAACGCATCAGGGCAATACCCAGGCTTTCTACAATACGGGCAAAGCGCATGGTATCTTCCTGCACCCGCTGGGCTGCACCTTCAATATGACGCAGCCTGTGCCAGTGTTCCATGTAGTAATCGTTCATGGCTGTTCGCCAGCGAAACACAAAGTGTTTGACGAAAAAGTCCAGCAACACCGCCACAATAATATAAATACCGGCGATCTCGACAAAGGTCAGGCACTGATCCAGAAAGGTATCGAAATCATGTTTCCCTGGATTCCCCAGTGCTTCCTGAATGATGTTGTAAAAGGTACCAAACCATTCGTTAATTTTTACATCCAGCTGAACCTTGTACCAAGTCACTCCGAGGATAATGGCAGACCCAAGCAGTGACCAGTGGAACCACTTCTTATTAAGGAAAAACGATTTGAACATAGATTATTGTTTCCAAACAGGCTGACCTGGAATTAACTCCCCCGTGCCTATATGCAACGGGGTATCCAGATACATAAACAGTTCACTCTTACAGATTCAACTTACCAGACTCTTACCCTGAGCTGAATTTTTTCTCAACAGATAAGCTCTACCTGCTTCAGCACCCAGTTTCAATTGGCTGAGTGGGAATACTGTAGTACAGCATAACAAGATTAATAGGTTAAGCTTGCGGAGCTTCTTCATTGGTATGCCCATATGTCCAGGCAACCGTACGACCAGCTTCAAAAGGTAGGGATTGATGAGGAGCTTGCCTACCAGGTCAGTGTTTTTCTTGACCCTGACTATATAGCCTCTAAGAAGGATATTCTGGTCATGCAGGAAGCCATTTTGCAAATGCAAATGCAGATGAGAACAGACCAGAATTTCCACAAACTTCGTAATGAAATTGCTGATGTTCGCATGTGCGTGGAAAAAACTACCATGAATTGTGCAGTGAAATCGGTTCTGTACGCTCCGATTTAAGTACAGAAATTCATACATCTATCAACCGCCAAGACATTGTGACCTTCGGCAGCCTACTGGTGACTATAGCCACTGTGCTGGCCGTGAACTGGTATTTCCGCTAGAAGCGATCGCAAGAACCAGCGTAATATAGTAATGGGTACAGATAACTGTTTAAGTTGGTGCCCCGCTCTATTGACCCCGGTAATCAGCGACTGCTAGTTTCCCCGTCATAAAACAAGTCAGGGAGATAAGCATGAATCCTGTCGTCAGGGCGGTCCTGAGGATAAACTTGCAAATGCTGAAGCTGCGCTGGACTTTTCTGGGGCTGATTGTGCTTTTGCATTTTGTCACCTCCTGGTTCCTGCTCATTAAAACAGGTGAGCACGATCTGACCAGCTTTGGAACCTTTTATTATTTTTATCTGGTGACAGCATCCACGGTAGGCTATGGAGATTTTTCTCCATCAACACCGCCCGGGCAGGCTGTTGTCAGTCTGTTTGTGATTCCCGGCGGCGTTATTCTGTTTGCTGCCTTGATCGGTAAAATGACCACTGTTATCGTTGATGGCTGGAGAAGAGCAATGAAAGGACAACTGGACTTCAACGGCCGGTTGCATAACCATATCGTTATCATGGGCTGGCATCGAGACAGCACTGCCCGCATGATCGAGCTGATCTTTGGTGATATTCGCCGGGAAAACCGCGAGATCGTTCTGGTTTCCAATCACAAAATGGAAAACCCGGATCCTGATCGCCTGCACTTTGTCCAGGCCGAGAGCCTGGCTTCAGAAGATGTCTGGCACCGTGCTGCGATCAAGGACGCCAGTCGGATCATTATTGCCGGCATCAGCGATGAGAGCACTCTGACCACAGCCCTGAGCCTGACAGCAGCCGGAACCAATGCTCATATCGTCTGCCATTTCGAGCAGGCTGATAAAGCAGCCCTTCTAAAAGCCCATGCTCCGGAAGTCGAGTGCCATATCAGCACCACCACCGAAATGCTGGTACGCTCTGCCCAAGATCCTGGTTCATCCCGGGTACAGGCCCAGCTGCTTAACACATTGACTGGCCCCACCCAGTTTAGTCTCAGGGTTCCCGACTATTTTCAAGGTTGTTACTTTGGTGAACTGATCAGCCAACTTAAAGCCCAGAATGATGTATTGGTACTTGGTTTGGCGGAAAGTATCCACGGCAATGACCTGGTGCTTAATCCTCCCGCTGACCATCCGGTAAAAGCCGGTCACCTGGTTTACTACATGTCACAACATCGTTTGATGGCACCAGAAGTAAGCTGGCACACTTTGGAAAAAGCTCAATAAGGAAGTACTACTGAATGCATGGTAGCTGTTGCCACACTTTTAAGTTGTTTTTTGTTTAGCTGAATGTGCATTTCTGATAATTCCTGCAATGTATCAAAGAACGGCCTGTTCTGTTTGGGTACAATGAGTGAAATAGGGTGTGTTCACAATTAAACATCAACTCAGTGGCCGCTTTTAGGGCCACCCGAAGGGCGCTCCTGAGAGCCCCTATGGCTGCGTTACAGCGCCTTGAAAGGCAAGCAAAGCATTCCTGCGGCACTGTGCCTTGCCATAGGAACTCTCGGGAACGCTGAGTTCGCTGTTTAATTGTGAACACACCCTAGAGAATCATTATTATCAGAGCGAGTATCGGGAATGCACGTCTTTTATATCACCCCAACCAGCTACGGCGCGGGCCTGACATCTGTAGCACTGGGGTTGGTACGATCCCTGGAACGGGTCGGACTGAAAGTAAGATTCTGCAAACCCATCGCCCAACAGCACCACTCTGACACAGGAGAAGAACGCTCCACTCTCTTTGCCAGCAAGACCATTCACCAGAAGCCTCCAAAACCGATCAGTTTTGACCATGTTGAAGATATGCTGGGCCAAAACAGGCGCGATGAGATACTGGAAGAAGTTGTTACCCTTTTCCAGCAGGTAGTCGGAACCGAAGCTGAGGCTGTCAGTGCTGCTGACGCCATAGTCGTTGAAGGTTTGACACCTACCCGCCACTCTCCCTGGATTACTCGCTTTAACAGTGACCTGGCCCGCACTCTTAGTGCTGACATCATTATTGTGGCCAGAGCCGACGAAAGTACACCAAGGGAGTTAGCTGACCATTTGAGAATCAGTGCAGATAACTACGGCGGCATCCGTAACCCCCAGATTCTGGGATATATCCTGAACAAGCTGCCTGAAAAACTTGAGCAACGTTTGGGAACACAACCGGGTGAACTGAAGCTACTGCCCCGTATGCCAGTCAAAAGCTTCCCTCCCTTGGGGCATATTCCCTGGTCGACACAGTTATCTTCTCCCCGCACCAAGGATATCTGTGATCTACTGGATGCACAGATTATCAATGAAGGAATGATCTGCCAGCGGAGAGTCAGCAAACGAATCCTCTGCGCCCGTACTTCCGCCAATATTACCCAGCACTTTGTGGCTGGAGCCCTGATTATTGCACCAGGCGACCGGGAAGATATTGTGCTGGCAACCTGCATGGCAGCCAGTAACGGCATTCCTTTGGCCGGGCTGTTACTGACCAACGGCGAACGCCCTCCCGAAGGAATTATGCGCCTGTGCCAGCCTGCTATAATCGCTTCACAGCTGCCGGTTATGTTGACCGGATGTAACTCCTACGATACCGCTACCCGTCTAGATCGAATGAACCCGGAAGTTCCAGCCGATGACGTTGAGCGCATGGAAAGCGTGATGAACACCGTCGCCGAACATATTGATATTGAGCAGCTGCACCAGCACTGTGGTAAACCTCACAAAGAGCACCTGACACCTCCCGCTTTCCGTCACATTCTGGTTGAACGGGCCCAGGCTTGTGACAAGCAGATTATTCTTCCCGAGGGGGAAGAGCCCCGTACCATTCAGGCAGCCGTGGTGTGCCATGAAAAGAATATTGCCCGCTGTGTTCTTCTGGGTAACCCGGATCATGTGCAGGAGATCGCCCGAGGGCTGGATATCGTTCTGCCGGATGATCTTGTGATCCTCAACCCTGACGCCATACGCTCTCAATATGTTGATGCCATGGTCAGGCTGCGCAGCCATAAAGGCGTTAATGCAGCCATGGCTGAAGCCCAGCTGGAAGACAGCGTGGTTCTGGGCACCATGATGCTGGCAGAAGGTGATGTTGATGGTTTGGTATCAGGTGCCGTGCATACGACAGCCAACACCATTCGTCCAGCCTTCCAGTTAATTAAAACCTGCCCTGATGCCGGACTGGTGTCTTCCCTATTTTTTATGCTTCTGCCTGATCAGGTTGTGGTCTATGCCGATTGCGCTGTAAACCCGGATCCGAATGCCGAACAGCTGGCCAGCATAGCTATCCAGAGCGCCCGATCAGCCAGAACCTTTGGCATCGAACCCAAGGTAGCCATGATCAGTTATAGTACCGGCCAGTCAGGGCAGGGTACTGATGTAGAAAAAGTTCGGGAAGCCACTCGAATTGCCAAAGAGCGGGAACCTGATCTGCTCATTGATGGTCCGCTTCAGTATGATGCAGCGGCTATTGCATCGGTAGCCAAAAGTAAGGCTCCAGGCAGTCCTGTTGCAGGTCAGGCAACTGTCTTTGTTTTTCCTGACCTGAACACCGGCAACACAACTTACAAGGCTGTTCAGCGCAGTGCTAACGTTATCAGCGTTGGCCCCATGCTGCAGGGCCTGAACAAACCGGTAAATGATCTTTCACGGGGAGCACTGGTGGATGATATTGTCTATACCATTGCCCTGACAGCCGTCCAGGCCGCCCAGAAATAGAAACAAATTAACTTGAGTCATATACTGCCTGACTGATAAATTTCTTTCCGAATGGTCAGATAAAGGGGTCTGACCATATGATAAAGCAGCCGGCCGGATAAACACGGTCAGGCAATGATTAGAAAAACAGGGTTGTTTATGCTGGCTTTTCTTCCTCCCGTATTGCGGGGTTGTCTTGCGTTTTTATTGTTAGTTGTAAATACCTTACTGTTCTGTATTCCACTGTTTCTGTTTGCTCTGGTCAAGGCTCTGATTCCTGCTCGGGCTGTACGCTTGCTCTGTAGCAACCTTCTCAATGGAGTCGTAGCTGGGTGGACCCTGGTAAACACTGGCATCATGATACTGTGCAGCCCCATGCAGCTTCAGGTCACTGGCGATAACAGGCTGGAAAAAAACGCTTCCTACCTGATCACCAGTAACCACCAATCCTGGGCAGATATTGTTATTGTGCAGAGAATTTTGAACGGCAAAGTGCCCCAGCTGAAGTTTTTTCTTAAGCAGGAGCTGATCTGGGTACCGGTTCTTGGGTTGTGCTGGTGGGCACTGGATTTTCCGTTTATGAAGCGATACAGCCGAGACTATCTGGAAAAACATCCTGAGAAAAAAGGCAAGGATCTGGAAACAACCCGCAGAGCCTGCGAAAAGTTCAAGGGTTTACCTGTCAGTATTTATAACTTTGCCGAAGGTACCCGTTTTACGGAAGCCAAGCATAGGAAGCAGCAGTCACCTTTCCAGCACCTGCTTAAACCCAAGGCGGGAGGTGTCGGGTTTGTACTCGGAGCCATGGGTGACAACCTGCAGAACCTGTTGAATATCACCCTGAGTTATGATGGCAAAATTCCAGACTTTTGGGCATTTCTATGTGGCCGCTGCCCGCAGGTAAAGGTCCATATTGAGAGTACCCGGATTGATGAAAAATACCTGGGCAAAGACTACCTCTCAGATGAGAGCTACCGCAGGGATATTCAGACCTGGGTAAATCACCTTTGGGAAGAGAAAGACAAAAGGCTGACTGAGATGGAAAGCTAAACCGTAGTGGTCCAACACACATTTGGACCACTACTCTCCTGTCCAGTAATCCTGTTCTAACCCTTGATTACCATATTTTCCCTCATCTCTTCACCAATAGTGGTGTCTGGCCCATGGCCTGCCACCACAGTCGCTTCCTCGTCCAGAGTGTAGAGACGGGTGCGGATAGACTTTTCAATTGTGTTGTAGTCCCCACCCCATAAATCAGTCCGCCCAATAGATCTTCGGAACAGGGTGTCACCGGCAATCAACAGCTTTTCATCCTCAAACCAGAAACTCATAGAGCCGGGGCTATGGCCGGGTGTATGCATGGCCACACCATTACAGCAACACAACTGCTCATCATCCTGCAGCCAGAAATCTGGCCCTGGAACGGGTTTGTAGGGCACACCAAACATCCGGCACTGCATCTCCAGACTGTCCCACAGGAACTTGTCATCCTTATGCAGATGAATGGGGGCTCCGGTCTTCTCTTTCAGTTCCCCACTGGCAAGAAAATGATCCAGATGAGCATGGGTATGAATCAAGGCAACAATCAACAAACCATGGGCCTGTACCCGCTCCAGAATCTTGTCAGCATCACCGCCCGGGTCAACCACAATACCTTTTTTGGTAATCGGGTCGCCAATAATTGTGCAGTTACAGCCTAATGGCCCAACCGGAAATGTTTCACGAATCATGGTCATTTTTTCTTCGATCACCTTTACAGCCCTGGGCGCCAGCCACTGGTTATCGGGTAACGTCTGTCCTTACCAAACCCCCGGGAAGTAATACGGACGCCAACGGGAGCCTGACGACGTTTGTATTCATTAATATCTACCAGCCGCAGAATACGATAGACCTCATCACGGTCAAAACCATTAGCGATAATGGCTTCCGCACTCTGGTCCTGCTCAATATAAAGTTCCAGAATTGCATCCAGAATATCGTAGGGAGGCAGGCTGTCTTCATCGACCTGGTCAGGAGCCAGCTCCGCAGAAGGTGGACGGTCAATAACCCTTTGAGGAATAACCGGAGAAATTGTATTACGGTACTCAGACAGTCGAAACACCAGAGTTTTGGGTACGTCTTTCAGAACATCAAAGCCACCCGCCATATCACCATACAGAGTGGCGTAACCCACAGCCATTTCACTCTTGTTACCAGTGGTCAGTACCAGGTAACCCTTTTTGTTGGAGATCGCCATCAGCATCACTCCACGACAGCGTGACTGCAGATTTTCTTCCGTGGTATCCCACCCAGTACCGACAAACTCGTCAGCCAGAGTATCTATAAAGGCATCATACATGGACTTGATGGGAAGCTCTTTGTAACTTACTCCCAGAGCACGGGCCTCAGCTGCAGCATCTTCTTTACTGATCTCTGCTGTGTACTGGAAGGGCATCATGACAGCTTCAACCCGGTCTGCTCCCAAAGCATCAACAGCCACTGCCAAAGTCAGTGCTGAGTCAATCCCTCCAGACAAACCCAGAACAACGCCCTTGAAGCCATTCTTGTTAACATAGTCACGCACTCCCATCACCAGGCTGTCGTAGACACGGGCCTCCAGGTTCTTGAGTGGAGCCACATCTCCTTTCAGGAATTTTCCTGACTCACTGTCAAACTCAGCCAGCAGTAGACACTCTTCATGGGTAGGTGCAGAAGCCACAACGTCTCCATCACCATTCATAACAAACGAACCACCGTCGAAGACCAGCTCGTCCTGACCGCCAACCTGGTTGACATAAACCACCGGCAGTTCAGTTTCCAGGCAACGTTCACGAACAACGGTATGTCGCTCATCCAGTTTGTCGCAGTGGAAAGGTGAAGCATTGAGATTAAAAATCAGCTGAGCCCCTGAATCCTTCAGGGCCGCTGCTGGATCGGTAAACCAGATATCCTCACACACAGTCAAGCCGGTAAAGACACCTTTACAGTCATATGCCACAGCTTCAGATCCAGGCTGAAAATATCTCTTCTCATCAAAAACCCGGTAGTTAGGCAGGTGCCATTTGGCATATTCAGCAATGATACTGCCATCCCGGATAACCACAGCCTGGTTTTCCATTTTCCCATTATTTCGGACAGGAATGCCGACGACCAGATCGATCCCAGTGACCTCAAACAGGATCTCCAGCCCCTTGCTAATACGCAGATCCAGACTTGGGCGAAGTAGAAGATCTTCCGGCGGGTATCCGCAGAGAGTCAGTTCCGGAAACACCACCACATCTGCTTGGTGGCATGCAGAAGCCTGCCGGGCAGCATCGACAATTTTATGGGCATTGCCTTCAATATCACCTACCAGCAGATTCAATTGCGCAATGACGACGCGCAGTGATGCGGCCATGAACACCTCAGAAGAACATCTTGAAAATGGCGGCTATTTTATTAATACCTGCCGCTTATGCCCAGCTTTGCTTAAGAAAAAGATTTTACCAGAACATATGATAATGAGGATTTATGAATGAAATCAGCTAATTACCAAAAATGCTGGCAATTTGATGTAAACGATTAGTAGTAAGGTGAACTATAAGCGGGGAGGGGGTTACTCGGAGTTAAAGTCATAATCCATATCAGGCCTTGGCTTCTGCAAAAAATACCCCTGAACATAGTCCGGGCCTGTTCGCCAGATCTGGGTCATGGTATTTGGGCTCTCGACGTTAGGGACAATGGTTTTTTTACCCTGTCCTTGCAATTGATGAATCATATCGCGCAACTGCTGCTCCTTGTCGGCAGTGCCCTTTGCAAGATCATCAGTAATGGAGCCGGAAAACTTCGCATAGTTTGTTGTGATAGCCTGAGCTATTTTCATGGGGTTCAGTGTACTTCCAAACTGGCAAAGACTGGTTCTGAAACCTATTTTCCTAAAGCCTGCCATAAGTGTTTCAACATCGGGTTTATATCGAATCACACTCTCTTCAGTGAACTGAAAAACCAAACTATCCGGGTTAATCCCAGTTTTCTTCACCAAGAGATAAAGCCAGGGCAGGAATTTGTTATCCTGGATAGTTGCTGGACTCAGGTGTATAAACAGGCAGATTTTCTTCCCCTCACTCTTTTTGATTTTATCAAGAAGACGCTTGATGCTTTGCAGAATAACCCACTTGTCAATTTTCTCAGCCAGAGGAGTTTTATCTATAGCTCCCATAAAAAGGCCAGCCGACACTTCATTACCTTCAGGGTTTAGTACCCGCAGCAGAACATCGTAGAGTTCTTCCTCGCTTTCATAGAGGCTTTCAAGGGGCTGGAACGAGAGTTTAAAGCCATTGTTATCAAGACCATATTCAACCAATGCATGGGCATCTCCTTCCATTGCCAGACGCTCCCGATCGGCAATCGGGCAGTAGATATCAAACTTATTGACCCCTTTTTCGATAGCACTGCCCAGCAACTCTTTGGCTCTTTCCAGCATTTCATCAGTATTGCTAAGCCCATACTTCAAAGGTACTACAGCCAGTGCGATTCCAACCTGAAAGCTCTGGTTATCAAGGTCGATAAAAAACTGGTCTAATTCGTGGGTTATCTGTCCCGCAATATTATCGGGGCTTTGCTCTGATGAGGTTTCCAAAATATAAAAACTGTTGTTGTCTACTACTTCACATTGAGCATCAGCACTCAGGTATTTTTTAAATTCATCTATAAGTGACTGCTGAATAGTTGTCTGGCTCTCTTCGCCATACTTGCTGACCAGAGACTCCCACTCCAGCACTTCAATAATGAAAAATGTTGTATCCTTCAAGTCTGCAGATGGAGGATTCAGGCTTTTTGCAATTTGCTCGACAACACCAGCCTTGGCTTTTCCATTTTGCTCAGTAGCATTCCCACCCTTATTTTCAGACTCTGCACCGTTCTGTACAGCGCTCTGTAAAGTACCCCTGCAGAGCTCACGAGCCATAACCAGAGTCAAATGATCATCACTACCTTCAGCAACAACATCACAGGCACCTGCTTTCATCCACTGAACAAGCTGCTCTGACGAATATTCCGGAGTTATGACCAAGAAGGGAGTTAAAAAACTGGACTTGGAGTTACAGTCAAGAGCACCTGAAAGAGAGACATTTTCAACAGATCCAGTATAAGCAACGACCATGGCGATCTCATTACTACTGACATCTTGCTTATAGTTTTCAAGAGAATCTGGATATTTCACATCACAAGTGAACCCGCTACCCTTCAACAAAGATGAAAGGTAGTCTCCAGCTTCCGTGCTCCTGTTAAGAACAAGTACTGTTCCAATATGCTGATCGGACATCTCTACCACTATTCAATGGAAAGATAAAAAAGGCTCTAATCAAGAGTTTAGAGCCTGAAACTCATAGTCATCCGGCAGAATATCAGCAACCTTACCAACAATCGTTAGCCTCTGAACGGGTGCCGGTCGAGCCTTTGACACCACGACTGTCCAGATAAATACAGGTGCATTCAGCATCCTGGGCCTGGGACTTTCCCGCCACCGGAAGCGCAACGATAGTGTAGGAACCCGTTGCAGTGGTATCACTGGAAACTCCTGAGCAATCACTGATTCCGCTACCACTGTGCCCGGTATACGCAGAGAGCGTATAAAAACCTTCCGCAGAAGTATCACCACCAAGCACATTAATATTATCTGTATATCGCTGGAGAACGGAGTAATTGCGCTCCTGTGCAACAGCTACCCGCTGCAAGCCTATATGGGCGTCTGAGCGGCTGGCTTTCATGGTGTGCTGGAGGTACGAAGGATAGGCAAACCCAATAAGGATACTGAGTATAACCAGAGCTGTCATAAGCTCAATAAGAGAAAATGCCTTGATGTGATTTACAGCCATATCAACACCCTACTTCCTTGTCAAAGGTGTACAACGATATTTCAAGCAGACAGTTACTGCATTTTTAGTGCGTTTCTGCCTGCTTTATCAAAGAGTATGGCCCATGAATAAAAATGCGTGATATATGATGGCCATCCTCACTGAAAAGTGACACTTTCATCCCCGGAATCAAAGAAATAAAGTTGGTTAGCTTGTAATGTGTCTCCAAAGTAGCACCAGCAGCTACCGGGTATGATTTATTGTCACCTTGTACTGAAAGAAACCCTGTTTTAGGGTCTATCGCCTGAAGTTTGCCGGTTGCCAGTTTTGTTTCACCAGCAATCGCAAGGGATGTCATAAAAGCCAAAACAATATAGGCAATCCATTTCATAATTAATCGCTCCTTAACTCTCTCCATGACTGTCTGCCCAGACTATTGGTTCCAGGGTTCTCGTCGAGTTTATCTATTCCGCCATCTCCCCCGGCAACATACTTACACTCAATGCCACCACTGCAATTCAGGATAGTTGGAGTCTGGACAATCTCATCAATAACAATTCCACTAATTGACTGACATTGTCCTGATGGGCAATAGGTTGAAAAATCTATTAATCCCCAGGCACCATAATCAGCATCACTGGCATTAAACTCACCATCCCCATTGAGATCGAACGGAGGCTCATAGAGATAGGAGCCATCCGCCGCATTGAGCTCCATCAGCCAGCTGCGCCCCCCTCTATCACAAACATCTGCGGATGGTTGTAACGTGGTAAATATTATCCGTCCATTACGAAGGACCGGAGTGGTAACCTGTTTTTCTCCCCGATTATTTCCTTTATAAACAAAATCAAACTGCCAGCCACGGTGAGGATCTGCATTTCCTGGACAATTCAACCAGCAGACCCGATTGTTGGATGTCAGCCTGAAAACCATGCCACTGTCACTGGCATCCCTTACCCCGTCTCCATTGGTATCTTGCGGAAACAACTCAGCCTCAAGCAAAATGGATTGTTGCAGCAGGTTTGAGCTGACAATCGAAGTAGAAAACTCAGCATCAGGGCGCCCATCATCCCAAATACCAAAAAAACCCTGGGTAGGCTGACCGGATGTGCCGCTGTCAATGCTCTCAACATATTTACCAGTTCCGAAGTAAACCATATACCCAGACTGAACAGGATGGCGCCCGACAACCGGAGCCGCAGTTATGGGTCTGTCGCTTCCACCGGCGAAGAGGGGAATAGGAGTACTGCCCGAACTGTATGCAACACCCCAGTCGGACAAACGGGTTGAACTGATATCAAACTTCCATAGATTACCCTGCAGATCTCCAGCATACACCAGGTCGACAGCACCATCTCGATCAACGTCCACAGCTGTTGGGCTGGATAATCCATTAGGAGAAGAGACACTGCCAACCCTTGTATCCAGCTTTCCTCCCGTTGCCAATGGCTGGCCAGTTTCTGCATCCAGGATATACAGAACAGCTTTGCCGTTGTCACTGTTATATCCATTTGAAATGATCACAGCCCACTTTCCTGTTGACAGTTTTACAACCAAAGGCTGACCGAAGGAGAACCCCATATCAGCATCATCGTCAGAACTGAATTCCCACAGGAAAATATCTTCAGCACTGGCTTCTGAAAAACCAGCGGGATTCGTTACATCCAGGGCATAAACGGCCTTTCCTCCTGTTCTTAAACTGCCTGTCAGCATTGATTTCCAGGTACAAGGAGGGCTTCCCACACAAACGTCACTGACAGAAAGCTGCCCATCAACAAAAAATTTATGTGTATAACCAGGGTCAGCCAACTGATAAATACTGTCAGCAAGATGGTAAGGAACATAAGCGATCCGCTCCCGTCCTGTATCAGCATTGAATCCATGCAACATCCCATCATTACCGCCCACATAAACCATGTCTTGGCGCGATGACCACATATTGGCAAAATTCGTATAGCGTGAACCCTGCCCTGATCCAGATGGAGGACCAACATAGATAGGGTTGGAGTGGATCAGGTCACCCAGCTTGGAGGCTCTGGATCGAAAGCCATACTTCTGAGTCACTGCATATTCACAGGATTTCGATTCTCCGGGTACAGGGTCTCCAAAAGTCCCACTGGAGCAACTGACCGAACCACTGAGTACCTGTGTGTTATAGACGCCATCCTTACCATATCGAACGGACGTTGTTCCCGGAAGACTGCAAGTCTGATTTTCCTGGGCACAGGCAGTCCAGTCAGTCTGAACACCTCCCCCTTCATTGGATGAATCACCTCTCAAGTAGTCCACCAGTACTTCAACATAATCCGAAGCATCTCCCAAAATTCCAAGAGAGGACATCCCTGTGCGGAGCCTGCTTTGGTAGGAGGAAGAAAGTCTTGAGCCGTTTATATGCCGGAATGGTACTCCTTTCAGAGAACCTGAAACCCAGTCACTGGTGATAATAGTCCTGTTGTCAGCATCCCGATTATCCAGTAACGGAGCAGCTTCCCATCGAGGAGTGCTGAGAATATTGCCATCACCCTGAAATGGCAGAGCAATGAGATCTCCAGTCCAGGTAGCACTGTTGAAGCGGGCTTGGTAGGCAAGGCTGTTACTCCGTAAACTACCTGTACTGGTAACGATAGAAGAAGCCGAACCAACTCTTTTATCAACTTCAGACAGGGCTGAAACCAAGCCAGCAACCAACTCATTGGGAGTTCTGGCCGAGCTGAATATCCCTTTACTGTTGAAAGCAGCATGCCACAGGTCATCAATCTTGCTCTCGTTCGAACTAAATGGATCTCCCCAGTCATCACTTTCTGTCAACGGCTCAAAATCATCAAATGCTCCGTCATTGTCCCGATCAACCATAACATCAGGCCAGCCATCGTTATCATAATCCTGCAGGGAACCCTTAATCCCAAAAGCTATCGGAAAGATGACCAGGTGCTGATGAACCGCTGGATCAATTAGCGATGAGGGTACTCTATCTTCTAGATCTGACCTGAGATCCTGAGCATAATAGTAATGAGCAATATCAGCGACGGTTACCGAGTAAGGATCTCCATCTTCATTGCCAATATCCGGATTTGTGTTTTCCGAACCCCAGTAACCATCGGTAAACAACATGGTAAAGTTCTGCTGACAGGCTTCGGTAATGGGGGCATCACTTCCAACAGTTTTCAAATAAGAACCCACTGTATTCAACCCTCCTCGTAATGGAGTTCCTCCTAAGGGGGTAATACTGAACAAATCTGCAAGAAGATTATCGTTATGGGTTGATAAATCACTGTTATCAGTCGGGGCATTTTTTCTCAGGGTTGTACTGTTAATGATTCCGTAAGAATAACGATAATTAGGGGATGTATTTATTAATTCACTGACAGCGTGAGTCATGACAAAAAAACGCTTACGATGATATTGATACCAGTTAGCAAAATTCTGCTGTATTGCTGACACTCGATTTAAATCAGTAATATCAGCCAATCTATTTTCCCGCTTAACAATATTATTTCCCAGCTCATCATCTATCACCTCATAAGAAACTTCCCATTGAGCAACAGAAGAGCCGTTGATTTGATAAAGGGTATAGCTATCCCAAATATCAATCAGTCCATTTGCTCCAGTGGCAAAATGGTTAGGATTACGACTGGGACTTCCTGGCAAATCGGCAAATCCGTTTGTATCTCCTGCAACGACATAGAAAGAGCCTGTTAAATCAATAGTTGAGTTATAACCAGATCTTCCAGAAACTCCATGTTCTCTTGCGGCAGTAAAAGTAGCATTCGCTAAATTAGACGTCCACGGACTATAAGATTTATCGGGATCAAAATAGGTTACATTAAAATCACTTGAAAAAACCCGCCAGTCCCCAAATTCTCTGGTAAAATAGGATCTATCTTGAGGTTTATGGATCTCTAAGAAATAGCCGCTATACAGGTAGGTAAAGGTGTAAGTGCCAACTGGACGCAAAAGACCAGTAGTTGTTTCGCCACCACAGGAGGCAGATAAATTCTCATCAGTTCTGTAGATTTCAAAAGCAGAAACAGCATTATTAAAGCCGCTGGGCATTGAGGTCATATCATTAGCTATATCAACCGAATCACCATACCCATGAAAGTCTGCATCCTCAAACACTCTCACACCGTACCCCGGTCTTACCCGAACAGATGACCACCTGTCATTCCTGACCCCCCCTATATAAGTGTTTACTGTTTCGTCATAACAATGCTTTGTACCATTATAATTTTCATTATCATAAAAGCAGACAACATCATCCGTGATTCCATCATTATCAATATCCGTTTCATCAAGTTGGCCACCGGCAATATCAAGTTTTATATTACCCCGAGACTGGTAAGCACAAGCGTCAAAGTGACGGGGGCTAGTAATCTCCCAGTTTGTGGAACCAGAGTCATCAAGCATTAAAACAACGTTGGGGATCGATGCATTCAAGAGATAAAGCGGGACATTTGCAAAGTCGATGGCTTTAACGGAGTAACAGCTTCCAGCAAGAGCCATGACTGTCAGGTACTTCAAATATTTAGCCATGTTAGCCGTAGAAGTGTACTGTTTTTTATTCCTGACTCTGGAATACAGATTACTTAGCCCATGACTGTTTGAAAGGTTCATTCCCTTGCCTTCCTGAATAACTTTTCTATTCTGCTTATAATTCGTAGTCGTTTACTATAAAAATGTCTTTCCATCATCTAGGACAACATAAAAACACTCTTTTTCCTGACTGAAACTCTCCAGCAATTATTCTTTCCACAACCCTCTCCACGACTGCCTGCCCTGGCTGAGGTTTCCGGGATTTTCATTAATTTTGTTAATCAACCCATCGGACCCAGAAACATACTTGCACTCAACACCTTCGCCACAACTCATAATGGTTGGTGTCTGGATAATTTCATCAATCATCAAACCTCCTGGAGACTGACACTGGCCATCGGAGCAATAATCTGAGGTATTCACCATGCCCCATGAACCATAATCCACATCATCAGCATCAAACTCCCCATCATTATTAAAATCGAAGGGTGGTTCATAAAGAGAGGATCCATCTGCGGCACTGAGCTCCATCAGCCAGCTGCGTCCACCACGATCACAGACATCGTTTGATGGCAGCAGCGTTGTAAAGATAATCCGTCCATTACGGAGAATTGGGTTAGTGACCTGTTTTTCTCCGCGATTATCGTTTCCATAGATCAACTTGAACTGCCATCCCCGATGGACTGATTCCCCTCCTTCTGGACAGCCTTCCCCCCAGCAGGGCCTGTTGTTACTGGTCAGACGCAGCCAGATTCCCTGATCATTGGAGTTTCTTACACCATCACCATTGGTATCAAAGGGGTAAAACTCATCTTCCAGCAAAATTTTCTGTTGTAATAAATCACCACTGGTTATTGAGGAAGAAAAAATAGCATCATCTCTGTTATCGTCCCAGATGCCAAAGAAACTCTGGGTGGGCTGGTCGATACTGCTTAAATCTATGCTCTCTATATATTTGCCTGTTCCAAAATAGATCATAAAACCGGCTTTCGTATCATGCCGCCCTACAACGGGTGCTACAGTAATGGCATTATAATTCTCAGCAGCGTTTTTTTGCCCATCACTGTCTTCTTTCCCATCATCTTCTTCTATCTCTTCGTCTTCTTCTTTCTCACCCTCTCCCCCGCGCTGATCATCACCATAAAGGGGAATGGGGGAACCATGATAATTGTATGCCAGCCCCCATTTAGACGGATCAGTCGAGCTGATATCAAATTTCCATAAGTTGCCCTGAAGATCCCCAGCATAAACAAAGTCCACATCACCATCGCCATCCTTATCAACTGCTGTCGGGCTGGACAAACCATTGGGTGAAGAGACACTCCCCCGTTGAGTATCCAGTTTGCCACCTTCAGCTAATGGCTGGCCGGTTTCCGCATCCAGTATGAAAAGAACAGCCTTTCCGTTATCACTGTTATATCCATTGGAAATGATGACTGCTGATTTACCTGTGGACAGTTTTACAATTAAAGGATTCCCAAAGAAATAGCCCATATCCGGGTCATCTTCGGAACTGAACTCCCACATAAAAATGTCGGAGGCACTGCTTTCAGCAAAATTGGCAGGATTTGTCACATTGAGAGCATAGACTGCACGCTCTCCTGTTCTCAGGCCACCAACCAGCATTGATCGCCATGCACAAGATGCCCCCCCAAGGCAAACATCACCCACCGAAATCTGACCATCAACAAAGTACTTATGTGAAAATTTGCTGTTTGCCAGATGGTGAAGATGACCGGCCAAGTGATAAGGAACATAAGCCAGGCGCTCCCTGCCAGTATCAGCATCAAAACCGTGGAGCATCCCGTCATTTCCCCCAACATAAACCATGTTGGGTCGGGAAGACCAGTCCTCAGTAAAATCGTTATAAGCTTCAACTTCTTCGCGAGAATAAGTATCGCTTGGTAACCTGATACTTCTTGGAGGCCCAACATAGACCGGGAAGGAGTGAATCAAATCTCCCAGCATAGAATTCCGGGTTCGGAAGGCATAACCCTGGGTGACTGCATATTCGCAGCTTTTGGATACTGTCACTCCAGGGAGAGGATTCTCAAACACACCATCAGTACAGGAGACAGTACCACTGTGCACTTGAGTGTTGTAGGTACCATTGATTCCATACCGGACCGTTGTAGTGGTCCCAGCTGGCAGGGTACAGTCTTGCCCCTCAAAGGCACAGGGTTCCCAGTTAGTCTGAGCGGTGCCGCCTTCATTTGCCGAGTCACCCCGCAAGAAATCCACGAATGCTGTCAGGTAATCTTCAACGCTCCCCTGAATATTCAGAGCAGACATTCCTGTACGGAGCTGGCTGGTGTAGGCTGGCGATGATATACCGTCATCATTATATCGGAAGGGTACCCCAGCCAGATTCCCGTCAGTGTCAAAATCACTGGTTATGATGACCCTGCTATTGGCTGGCCGCATAGCAAGCTCTGCTGCGGCTTCCCAGGAGGGGGTCATGCCAACAAATCCATTACTGTCAAATGGCAAAGCAACCAGATCGCCCGACCATGTGGCACTGTTGTACTTGGCCTGGTAGGCACGGCTGTGGCTCTTCAGGCTTCCTGTGTTGATGGCTGCCGAAGAACCCGCTCCCACTCTTTTGTCCACTTCGGCCAGAGCCTGTTTCAGCACACGAACCAGTTCACTGGGAGTTCTTGATGAACTGAAGACCCCTTTGCTGTTGAAAGCGGCATGCCAGAGATCGTTAATTTTGTTAGATCCTCCACTGGAAGGATCGCCCCAGTCATCACTTTCACCCAGCTGCTGAGTACCATCATCAGGCCAGCCATCACTGTCAGTGTCCTGTAAGGACCCCTCAACACCAAAAGCGACCGGGAAGGTGACCAGATGCTGATGCTCATTGGCATTGAAAATGGATGGGGGAACCCGATCATCCAGATCCGTGCGAAGATCGTTGGAATAGTAGTAGTGGGCAATATCAGCAACGGTTCTTAAATAAGAGTCACCATCTTCATCATTGATATTGGGATGTGAAAACGATGTAGTCGTCCAATAGCCATCTGTAAATAAAAGCGAGAAGTTCTGCTGGCACGCTTCTGTTATCGGTGCCTTCTCCCCCTTATTTTGCAGATAGGTGCCGACCCGGTTCAGGCCTTCCCGCAGTGGTGTCCGACCACTGGCACGGTAATTGGTAAACAGGTGATCAATAAGATCACTGTTATGGGCTGCAAGATCTTTATTATCGGCCGGAGCCCCCATCAACATCTCATCTTTATTGATCAAACCATAGGAATATCTGTAGTTTGGAGAGGTGTTCACCAGCTCGCTAATAGCACCATTAACCACAAAAGAGCGTTTACGGGCATACTGATACCAGTTAGCGAAGTTCTGCTGTATATGTGCAACCTGGGCGGGATCGGTAATAGGTGGCAGACGCTCTTCCCGCTTGACAATATTCCGCCCCAGCTCATCATCAACAACCTCATAAGTGACATGCCAGCTGGCGATAGTCGAGCCGTTAATCTGGTACAGCGTGTAATTATCCCAGATATCAATCAGTCCGTTGGCATCTGAACGGAAACTGTTAACATCCCGCGCAGGTCTGGCCCCTGTAAACCCTGCCGTATCTTCAGTCACCGCATAAAAGGAGCCGGTCAAATCCAGAGTGGAGTTATACCCCGGCCCGCCATTGACTCCGTGCCCTCTGGCGGCGGTGAATGAAGCATCAGCAAAATCAGATGTCCATGGAGTATATTCTGTATCCGGGTCATAGTAGGTCACATTGAAGGCACTGGAGAAAACCCTCCAGTCGCCAAACTCACTGGTGAAATAGTCCCGGTCTTGCAGGTTATAATTGTCGTCCAGCGAGGGATCCGAGGTACCATCTCCATACAGGTAACGATATCCTCTATTTGACCCTGTCCGGTCCAGATAGCCGTCAGTACGCTCGCTACCACAGTTATTAGTTGGTTCAATGGTTTGATAAAGCTGAAATGATGAAACCTGGTTATCAAACCCGGTGGGCATGTAGATCTCATCATTTGTAATAACTGCAGGATTCCCATCACTGTACGAGCCATGCCTGTATATGCGCACTCCATATCCCGGCCTGACCCGTACAGAGGACCAGCGGTCATTCCAGGAACCTATGTTCCCCTGCGGAGAGTTGTAACAGGCCTTACCGCCAGAATAATTTTCACCCTCATAGAAGCAGACAGCATCCTGACCTGATGAAGAAATGGGATGACTACTCAGTGAAGGGCTATAAGGGTACTGATAAGCACAGGCGTCATAATGGCGGCGCGTTAAAATCTCAAAGTCCATGGAGCCGGAATCATCAAGCATCAGCACCATATTGGGAATTGATGAATTCAGGAGATAGAGCGGGATATCCACAAAGTCCAGAGCCCTGGACGAAAGCGATAATCCGGACAAAATCGATAACCCCGATAACAGTGCAGCCGAGATATATTTTGAGAGTTTCATTCCCTTGCCCTCCCAAACTGCTTTGTAGTGAATTAAGTCGTTAATTAATTTGTGTGACGGACAGCATAAATGCTCTGCAGAACCACCAGAGATCGAACTCTTCTTTCATCTTCACTATTGCCCGCCTTCAGGTACGCCTCATAGGCCTGATCCGTTCCCCGGGCGGTAATTCGGTAGTAGTTAATGCCTGTCGGGGTTCCCATTCCTACTCCCAGGCTGTCTGGCACAAAACGCCAGGGTTTAACAACAATCTTGACCTGATGCTCACCACCATAGACATCTATACCATTCCAGTAGGTGGGATTGGCATAGTCGACATAATCCGTTTCCCCGGCGATAGCGATGTTGTTCACCGCCAGGGCACTGGTTGCTGCCGCCTGGGAGATCGTGCCTTCCAGCAGATTTTCCGCCAGACGCAGCCCGGTTTCCGCCGACTGAAAGGCATGATTCTGATCCTTGAACCCCATACTGAGATGCATATCCAGTATGGAGTTCTGGATACTGTCGGTTCCAAGCAGGGTCAGCAAAAGCAGCAGAACCAAAGCAACAACAAGGGCCGCTCCCCGTTCCTTTGTCTTCATATTATGGTGTCGTCCCTATGAGGGTTAACCCCAGGGAGCGGTTCCTCAGGGTTACCGTTGTTGTATACTGCCGCCGGATTCTCTTGTCATCAGCACCTTGTGAGCCGTAATCCAGGCCAAAGAAGTGAAAACCTGTGCCTTCCGGCACAGCATTGTTTTCCTCGGTCTCTATCAGCAGAAATACCCTGACGCTGACAACCTTGGCCCAGTCATCGACATCATCCGCCTCCACATAGCGGTTGGCCGATGGCTCTGTATCGGTATTTTCCCCATAAAGAAACTGGAGATTTAAAACCCCAGGAAGTACCTCTACCGCATTTTTATAAGTACTGTCCGGATTAATTTCCTTTCGATAAAGTGAAGGACGATCACGACTACTGGGAACGGCCAGATAGTACATAACCCCCTTCAACATAATGGCCTGGGGCTGGCTCATTGATTCCAGCTGAAGGGATTGCTCATTGGTATCGGTTGAAAGAATAACCTCTCCCACATTACTGACGATTTTGGCATCATCAGCTTTCACCAGAATATTTCTGGAACAGTCGCTGACAACAAGAAGATTATCCTCACCATTGCTCACGAATCCGTTCATGGTGGCTTCCTCAGCCCTAAACTCTGTTACCCTATTTCCGACTGGAGGTTCAGTCCCGGTGATATCCATAACATACGGTTGGGCAACCCATAACTCGATAACATCACTGTTTTCTAATATGTCAATTCCGGTCCCCTTATCGGCAGGATCATGGGGGACCCAATTCGAAGTATCAAAATTGGCTTCAGTAAGGTCGTAGATAGTCAATTGACTCTTGAATGTCGTGCCATCTGAGCTCCACCCCCGGATACCAAGTTCGGGCTGCATCCAGTCAGCACCAAAATCGACGGCACTGATCAGATCCTGAACACCACTGGACACACACCCTTTATATCCTGCCATGCGAATATCTTCAGACAGCATTTCCAGTGCCAGCCTCCCCTTCTCTTCAACCCGGGACAGGCCATCACGGGTCAGGTAGGTAACCTTACTGTTGAGCATAATTGTTAGGGCACCATACAGCAGCAGGGTACCAATCAAGCTTGAGATCATAACTTCGATCATCAGGGATCCACGTTGACTCGTCATCATCCGGCTCCCCCTATGGTTCGAAAGACAGCATCAAATGACCGTCAGACACTGACGGGTTGGAGGTCAGATTCAGAACCCCGTCACGGTCAGGGTCCATATCCCAGACAATATGAATCATGTAGGCCTCGCCCGTGTTATCACAGGTGCCGGGAATGACAGAGGCCGGATCACCATAATAATCTGCCGGGTTTTTGCTGGGTGAGCTGTCAAGGCAGACATAGGCCCGGCCATAGGGCAGGGTATTGGCTACAGAGTTACTCCACTCCCAGAGATCATGGCCAGCCAGCTCCTCTGCCGAACATCCTGTTTCCTCCAGGCAGTTGTCATTTTCAGTTACCGCGACACCACCCACAACATTCAACTGGTAAGCTCCAGCATCGCCTGCTTCGGTATTGGCCCTGATGCGGTCAGCCAAACCCTGGGCCAGCGCCAGCGCCTGACCGTATTCACGACTGACCTGATGGGTTTTCAAGGCTATGGTCTGCATTCCAGCCACTCCCAGCAGACCAACAGAGAGGATGAACAGCGTCACCAGGTTTTCAATCAGGTTAAATCCTTTCTGGGTACTGTTTCGAGCTTTCTGATACATCTTCATACAGTACACTCCGCCCTTGCTGTCGAGCTGTCTTCAAGGCGTACCCGCCCCCTGGCAATAACTATTTTTCCCCCGTAGATAACCCGTCCATTCTCTCTGATACAGAACAGGGCCGATAAGTTTGTCGGATAGCTGTTTCCCCGGGACATGAAACGGATATAACCAAGGTTTCCCCCCCCTGTGCTGCCACCCATAATCATGGCCACACTCTGTCCCACTGGATCCACACTTTTCAGCAACACATCGCCATCACTGTTATCAATGGAGGTCGGGGAATCTCCATTATCAACAAACAACAGCCAGCCTTGCTGCCAGACCTGAGACTCTTCATCAGAATCAGCCATACCTGCGCTATGGCAGGTGAGTGTACCCTGGGCCCTGGGGCATATAACCACATCTTTTCTGCGAACAATCGCCTCGGCACGGGCGTAAGAAACCAGATTACGAAAATTACGCAAAGCCGAGTCGCCATTAAAACGACTGACAGTATCTGAAAGAAGGGGAACTCCGGAAGCAATAACGATGCTGAAAATTGCCAGGGTAAACAGTAGTTCGAGCAGCGTCAGGCCGCCCGCTTTTTTATACTCCCTGAATTGGCAGTAATTTTGACTATACAGAACCGGCATTCGGAATCCCTCTCCGGTACCATGTATCTATTATTTGAGGTTAGTCAGTACCTGCCAGAACGGGGAAATCAGCCCGAAAAGAGCCGACAGGCGGCCCTTTTCAGAGGATAAGTGGTCAAGAGATAAGTACTATAGGGTTGAAGGTCTGATTATCTGATCAGTCAGTCCCGGGAAGGATCAACGGAGAGAATATCCACATCAAAAGTAAGGATTTTACCAGCCAACGGGTGATTAAAATCCACAGTCACTGACTGTTCATCATATTCCGAAATGACACCAGGAACTTCCTCTCCGGCTGAATCAGCGAAAGAGACCACCAGTCCCTCAGAAAGCTCCATATCAGGGGCAAAACGGCTACGGGGAACAGTCTGAATATTTGAAGGATTACTCTGGCCAAAAGCATCCTCTGGCGGCACCTTAAAACTCTTGTGATCACCTTTATGCAGACCCAGAAGATACTTTTCAAAGCCCCGGGGAAGGTTGCCATCGCCAATGGTGAAATCAGCAGCCCGGCGATCAAAGTTGCTATCTACAATATCGCCATTCGCCAGTTTCAGGGCAAAATGCATGGAAACCCTGCAGCCTTCTCCAATCATCATACCTTCTCTGATTGGCGTGTCCTTTACCACCATGAATCACCTACCTCTTAACAGCAAAAAGTCACAATAAATCTTTAAAAATACTGTTTATGATTTACCTGATTCCGGATGAATCAACATATCAAGAATCATCAACCCTGCACCGATGGAAATTGCCATATCAGCCATATTAAAAGCCGGGAAGTACCAGACGCGTTGATAGTGGATCAGAATGAAATCAACAACATACCCAAGAACAGCCCGGTCAACCACATTGCCGATGGCTCCACCGGCAATCAAGGCAAATGCCATCAGCTGAAGCTTCTGATCCTGCTTCAGGCGTGCCATCCAGAATATCAGCACCAAGCTGACCAGAGTTGCAATACCGATAAAAAACCAGCGCTGCCAGCCTCCGGCACTGCTCAAGAAACTAAATGCTGCCCCTGTGTTATAGGCCAGAGTAAAACTGAAGTAATCCGGGATGATTATCAGCTGCTCATAAAGAACAAAATTGTTCACAAACCAGAGTTTGGTGAGCTGGTCAACCAGGATGATCAGCAGGCTGATAGCCACCCCTGACCAGAAAAGCCCCTTGTTACGAATCATATTTACTCAAAGTCCGGCACAATTGATGGGGTATTCTAACCTCGCCGTACCAGAATCTCCCATAGCTCTTCCTTAAAAAGAGCCACCATCGTGTGCCATATTGAATAAAAACCTTAAGAAAATTCCACCATGGACAGGCCCAAGTCACCGGTAAACAGGCCTTCTTCCCCGATGAGTAGACCGTCACCAGAAAAAAGTGCTTCAACTCCTGTACCGAGTCAGCCTTTCAATGTTCGTCAGGGCAGTCGGACAGTACAGGGAGCCCCTGCCGCCAGGTACTTCAGGCATCCGACTGTCCTTCGTATAGAGCTGAACAGGCGATTAGACGACCGCTTAATCAGTAAGCTCAAACGAGCCTCAGAGACGGAATCCATTGCTCTGCAGGACAGCGAACACGGTGACCTGGATAGTGCAATAGCTCTGAACAATGCAAAGACATTGCTTGGTTTGGTAGCAGATGATGATAGTGAATCTGAAGTCATAGACAAAATTTAACACTATCTTGCCCGCCCAGAGACATCAGAGGAGCAGGCACTCGAACTTAAGCAATTACTCCATTTTCTTGCTAATCAGTCTCCAGATGATGACCTTTCTCCTGAAGGATTAACCTCCCTTGGCCAGCTTGCTGATGAATTTGGAGGACGAGCCTTGTCAATATTCCTTCAGACCCGGTTTGGGCAATTCATACTGGAGCAGTATCATGCTTCCCGACCACTCAAGCCAGAAGATGAATCAAAAATGAACCTAGGGTTGAAGCTGATTCAAACCCGCCTTCAGGCTCACCCTGAATCTGACCCACTACCTATAAAGAGACGAAGAGGCCGGCACCTTCAATACACCCGCCTGTCGGGTAAAGACAGCATTGGAGCATCCGTACCTGATATAGGCATTCCGACAGGCCCTCTCGTGGAAACCAATATCAAAGCCGGAGCTTCTGTTTCTACCACAAGAAACTGGTATGAGCAGCCTGGCAATAACACCCTGACATACCTTCAGGCAAAATTTAATGGCTGGTAGGCAGAGAATATGATTAAAACCCACTCTTTTCATGTGGATCCATCTGATACAGCAGAAATGACAGAGATGGAAAAAGTGAATCCGTTTTATGCTTATTGCCAGACACACAAACATGCCATCTCGCAACTTTTGGTTCATTTGGCAGATCCTGAAAAAAGCGCACACGATGAGCTATTTGATATGTTCTGCGAGATATCTGCCTGATGCTCCCGCAACTATTGTGACAATTTTTCTGAACAGCTAAGACAGTATGCCCGCTCACCCGATCCTGACTCTCCCAAGTTTAACCAGATGGTCCAGAAACTTGAACAGTTCCTGACTATCTACCATACACGTTATCTGGAAATTGCCCGCCAAAGATACAAGCCGAATATCAAAAAAGGTCACATCATATAAAAACACCGGCAGGGCAGCCGGTGTTTTTTTAAGTTTGAGTGAGTTTTATGCGTAATGACGCACTTCACCCTCACCTTCTACATTGCCAACACAGCGGCCACAAAGATCAGTGTGCTTCTCGTCTGCACCAACATCTTCACGGTGATGCCAACAGCGCTCACACTTCTCGTGGGCAGACTTGTCAACAGTCACTTTCAGGCCAGCAACTTCAGTTTCAACAGCTTCAGCAGGTGCATCAGCCAGAGAGTTCAGGTCAGCACGGGAAGTGATCATCACGAAACGTAGTTCGTCACCCAGCTTCTCCAGCTCAACCTTCAGCTCATCAGAAACATACAGAGTAACTTCTGCCTGCAAGCTACCACCAATAACATTGGCCTTGCGAGCATCTTCCATTGCCTTGTTAGCGGCTGTCTTAACCACCATAACCTTATCCCAGTACTCACGGGACAGGTCAGCTTCACCCAGAGCCTGCAAACCGGTGTACCACTCTTCAGTGTGAACCGTTTCACCACGCTGACCGGGCAGAACCTGCCAGATCTCATCCGCAGTAAAGCTCAGGATTGGAGCGATCCAGCGTACAAACGCTTCCATAATATGGAACATGGCCGTCTGGCAGCTGCGACGGGCCAGGCTGTCAGTCTGAGTGGTGTACTGGCGATCCTTGATGATATCCAGATAGAAACTACCCAGATCCAGAGAACAGAAGTGATGAACTTTCTGGTACACGTTCAGGAAGTTGTAGCTGTTGTAGTTAGCCAGAATCTCTTCCTGCAATTGCAGAGCACGGTCAACTGCCCAGCGATCCAGAGGCAGCATCTTATCCCAGGCCACAACGTCAGTTTCAGGATTGAAACCGCTCAGGTTGGACAGCAGAAAGCGAGAGGTGTTACGAATACGACGGTAGCTGTCTGCTGCACGCTTGAGGATATCGTCAGAAACGGTCATCTCGGTGGTGTAGTCAGTGGCAGACACCCACAAACGCAGAATATCAGCACCCAGGTTGTTCACAACCTTCTGCGGTGCAACAACGTTGCCCAGAGACTTGGACATCTTGCGACCGGTGGCGTCTACAGTAAAGCCGTGGGTCAGCAGCGCCTTGTAAGGAGGAACGCCATTCATGGCAATGCCGGTCTTCAGGGAAGACTGGAACCAGCCACGGTGCTGGTCGGAACCTTCCAGATACAGATCAGCAGGCGCCTGTAACTCTTCACGACGTTCGCAAACGGAACGGTGAGTCACACCGGAATCGAACCATACGTCCAGAGTGTCGGTGGTCTTAACATAGCTGGCAGCATCTTCTGCAGAAAGAATATCTTCCACCTTCAGATCAAACCAGGCATCCATACCTTCCTTCTCGACCAGCAGAGCGACCTTTTCGAACAGCTCCGCAGTCTGTGGATGCAGCTCTTCAGTATCCTTATGGATAAACAGAGTGATTGGTACACCCCAGGTCCGCTGGCGGGAAACACACCAGTCAGGGCTCTGACCCAGCATGGATTCCATACGGTTGCGGCCCCAGTCGGGAGTGAACTCCACGTTGTTCAGGGAAGCCATGGCAGTATCCAGCAGGCCTTCCTTGTGCATGCTGACAAACCACTGGGGAGTCGCACGGAAGATCAGCGGAGTCTTGGTACGCCAGCAGTGTGGGTAGCTGTGAGTCATCTTGGCCTGGGCCAGAACACGACCGTGCTCTTCCAGTACCGCAACAACCTTTGAATCAACCTTGTAAACGTGCTCGCCGGCAAACAGTTCAACCTGTGGACGGAAAGTACCGTGATCATCCAGATAGTTTAGAGTACCAATGTTGTATTTCTTACCAACATTGAAATCGTCAACACCATGATCTGGCGCAGTATGAACACAGCCAGTACCCGCATCCAAGGTTACATGTTCACCCAGGATGATAGGCAAAGTCTTCCCGTAAAAAGGATGATGAACCTCTTTGTACTCCAACTTACTGCCTAGAGTACGAGCAAGAATTTTGTAATTCTCAACTCCATAACGCTGCATAGCTGATTCAAGCAATTCCTCACCAAGAATCAGTCGAGCTGGCTTTCCGTCAACCTCACACTGAACAAGAGCATAGCCAATATCAGCTCCAACAGTTACAGCTTGAGAAGAAGGCAACGTCCAAGGTGTGGTAGTCCAGATAACAACTGAAACTTCACCTTCACCCTTATCCTCTCCTTCAAAATTAAAAGCTGAGAGCATTTCAGAATAAAGCTCATCCTCTCCAGGAGTCTCACCTCCACTAGGAGTAAAGCTGTAAGCTGCTTCATAACGCACGTCGATCTGGGTGGAAGTCTTGTCCTGGTACTCCACTTCGGCCTCAGCCAGCGCGGAGGCACCAACCACACTCCAGTAAACCGGCTTGTAGCCTTTTACCAGATGGCCGTTTTCAGCAATCTTGCCGAGGGAGCGAATGATGTCGGCCTCGGTTTCAAAGTTCATGGTCAAGTAAGGCTTGAACCAGTCACCCTGAATACCCAAACGGATAAAATCTTTACGCTGACCATCAACCTGAGTAGCAGCATATTCGCGGCACTTCTGGCGGAAGGTTTTGTAATCAACCTTGCTTCCAGCCTTACCGACTTTGGTTTCTACCTTGTGTTCAATAGGCAGACCGTGGCAGTCCCAGCCGGGAATATAGGGAGCATCAAAGCCACTCATCGTCTTGGACTTGACGATAATGTCTTTCAGAATCTTGTTGACCGCATGACCAATGTGAATGTCGCCGTTGGCGTAGGGAGGACCATCGTGCAGAATAAACTTGTCACGACCGGCACGAGCCTCACGAATTTTCCCGTAGAGATCCATCTCCTGCCAGCGCTTGAGCATGTCAGGTTCACGTTTTGCCAGATTGCCGCGCATCGGGAATGCGGTTTCCGGCAGGTTCAGCGTATGCTTGTAATCGCTCATCAGTCGTATACCAGAATACTATTTTTCAGCTCAAGGCTGTTATCAGCCCAGGGGGTCTGTACAGCCCAAAAGCTACTTCACATTGGTCGCGGCCGGAGCGTTCCCGGCCAGGATAGCCCGTGCCCGGGCTATATCGTCAGCGATGGCCTGCTTCAGACCATCCAGCTGTTCGAATCGCTGTTCATCGCGAATTTTTTCAACAAACTCAACCTGGATACGGCGGCCGTAGAGGCGGCCATCAAAATCCAGAATATGTACTTCCAGTCGTTCACTGGCACCAAAAACTGTCGGCCGTGTGCCGATATTAGCAACCCCGTTATAAACCGCCTCCAAACCATGAACTTTCACGGCATAAACTCCCTGCACGGGGGAATGACGGCGACCTATGCGCAGGTTGGCTGTTGGAAAGCCAAGCTGGCGGCCAAGTTTCTGACCGTGAAGAACACGGCCGGAAATAGTAAATGAATGCCCCAGCAGCTTCCTGGCTTTATCAAACTGGCCATGGCCAAGTAGCTGGCGAATACGGGTGCTGCTGACCCGGTCACCATCAATCACAACCGTGCGGGTATGGGCAACGGTGTAGTTATGCTCCAGACCGGACTCTTCCAGACTCTGAAAGGAGCCACTGCGATCACAGCCAAAACGGAAATCGTCGCCCACGACCAGATGACGGATAGCCAGTCCATCAACAAGAATCTTCCGGATAAACTCGACTGCTGTCAGGCTGCGAAAGGCATCATTAAAAGCCAGACACAATACCTGATCGATACCAGCCCTCTCCAGGGTAACCAGCTTATCCCGAAAAGTCTGGATGCGTGCCGGCAGACTCCCCCGGGCGAAATATTCCCTGGGAAGCGGCTCAAAAACCATGACACAACTTGGCACACCAAGTTCACGGGCGTGGTCACGTACTTGTGAAAGAATATCCTGATGACCGAGGTGCACACCGTCGAAATTACCGATCGTAGCAACGCACCCTTTATGTTCATCCCTGATGGCCCCGGGTCCTCGAATCAACTGCATCCAGAATTACTCGCAGAACGAAACAGAGGATTATACAAATGTATACCCTAAAAAGTACCGTCTATTGGGCAGTTTGGTAACAGAGATTACTTCACTCCATACAACAAAATACAGTCAGAATTGCCGGAAATACGGCAATCCGACGGAAAAAGTTATTAATGCTTAAAATGTCGCGGACGCAAGCCGGCAACACCAAGTGTTAAAATATAAGCCCCACTGCCAGCGGCGACCAAAATAGCAAGGGATTGAATACGCTGCATCAGGATCCAGTCCAGCCAGATTTGCGGAGCTGCACAAAGATAAACCAGCAGTCCCCCCATCACGATATTGGCCAGCAGCAACCGGCTGCCATAAAGTTTCCAACCAGGTTGAAACTGGAAAACGCCAATACGGACCAGGCCAAACAGCAGCATACCTGCATTCATGGCCGCAGAAAGTGTAGTTGCCAGAGCCAGGCCTGCATGCTGCAAAGGCCAGATCAGGGCCAGGTTAAATATCATATTGGCTACCATTGCTTTCATGGCGATCTTGACTGGGGTCCTGGTGTCCTGGCGGGCAAAGAATCCCGGTGCCAGCACCTTGATCAGCATAAAGAACAGCAATCCGGAAGCATAAGCCCGCAGGCTCATGGCTGCCATCAGAACATCCCTGTCTTCCATTCGACCATGGAAGAACAGAGTGGCTATCAGCGGCTCAGCCAAAAGGAAAAGAGCCACCGCTGCCGGCACTCCAATCAGCAGAACCAGCCTTACAGCCCAGTCCAAAGTTGCGGAAAACGCCTTGGGATCATCACCTGCATGTTGCCGTGAAAGGCTGGGCAGAATAACAGTAGCAATGGCAATGCCGAACATCCCCAGGGGCAGCTCCATCAAACGATCGGAATAATAAAGCCAGGAGATACTGCCAGTCTGCAGAAAAGAAGCCAGAACGGTATCAAGCAGCAGGTTGATCTGAGCCACTGAGACACCAAACATGGCCGGTGCCATCAACTTGAGAATGCGCTGAACACCTTCATCCCTCCAGCCCCAGACAGGTTTGGGCAATAACTGAATCTGCCTCAGGAAAGGAATCTGCAACAATAGCTGGGACACACCAGCAATGACCACACCCCAGGCCAGTGCCATTGCCGGCTGTTCAAAATAAGGCGTTAGAAGAATGGTTGAACCAATCAGGCTGATATTCAGCAGTACCGGTGTAAAAGCGGGCACTGCAAACTTGTTGTAGCTGTTAAGAATTGAGCCGGAAAAAGCTGTCAGTGAAATCAGCAACAAATATGGGAAAGTGATACGCAGCATATCCCCGGCCAAAGCCAGCTTTGCTGTTTCTCCACGAAAACCCGGTGCAAACAGAAGAATCAACAAAGGTGCAGCCACCATAGACAGAGCTGTTACCAGGGCCAGGGTTAAACCCAGGGTGCCCGCCACCTTATTGATAAGTTCCTGTACAGCCTCTTTTGGCTGTTTGGTACGGTATTCAGAAAGAACCGGCACAAAAGCCTGGGAAAAGGCACCCTCGGCAAACAACCTGCGAAGGAAGTTCGGGATTTTGAATGCAACAAAAAAAGCGTCGGCCTCAGCCTGGGAACCGAAGTACACCGCGATAATAATATCACGCACTAGCCCCATAACCCGGGAAAGCATGGTCATAATGCCGACCACAAGGGAAGAGCGCAACAGGCCTCCGCTCGCTTTTTTATCAGAAGCAGTCTGTTCGTCAGACGTCATAGTATTCAGTTGGATAATAAATAGCTAATTTAAGCTAAGTTTACCTTTCAATCCCCTTTCGAAACTAGTCACTATCTGACTACTTACTTACCCTTCGAGGGTATCAAGAACTATCGTATCTTCTAAGGGGAATTAATAGCATCAACTTATGATCTGAGCTTTTTACAGTGACAATTTTTGCAAAATCATTTAGCCAACCACCATCGATATAAAATTGCTGATCCCCTGCAAGGGCTCGTAAAGCCACCTCACTCCTTTTTCCAATAATCCACATTTTCTTCTGGAGGGCACTTCTTTTCCATCTTTCTGTCAGAGCGAGCCTGTAATCAAACCCTCTCAGTCCATTAAGCACATCCCTCTCAACAAAAACAACACTCATCTCTCGACATTCAGGCTCTAAACCTGGTGACACTATTTCACTACACGAAAAATTCGGAACATTGGTAATCAACAAAAAACCAAAATCTCCTTTACCGTCGAAAGGGAGCTCTGCTAAATCCCTAACGTCTTTCACTCTGGAAATTGGTCCAGAATCGGCAGCATAAGCTTCAAAGTCTCCTGATAATGGGCAAGACCGAACATTAAATAGATGCTCATCCTGCCTAATTCTTTCAACAATCTCGACAATACTTCCAGCATTCTGTTCAACCTGATGACGGCTACCCAGTCGTATACCAGAGAGGCAAAAACCCTCATGAGTTATAACTTGTGGACTTGGAGCACCTTGATACTGTGTCTTATATTTCAACAGGCTCAAAGCTCGACGTTTTCGGCCAGGTTCTTTTAATGCCCTGATTGCCAAAAGAAGTGCCATGGGAGGTGATTCTAAACCCAGAGAAGAAGCGATACTGTTATTTTTATCTGTGGGTATAACGATAACTGGCCAATCAGGATTTTTACAGCACCGGCTAAACTGCCCATTTGGCAGCATCCCACTTCCAAATACATTAACAATAGTGTTTAAGATAGGGTCTCCTCCTGCAACCAGAACTCCGCAAAAATTCCTATCACTCCTGTATAGCTGCCAACCAATGGCTGCTGCGCTGTTTTCTGGGCTGACTTCAAATTTTTCTGTTTTCAGGCCAGTATCAGCAAGCAAAGGTTCAAGAGTTTCCCAAATATCACTTCCCTGAAACAGATCAGCCTGGTTACGAACGACAGCCAGAGTGCTTTCGTTTCCAAGCCGATTTTCTCTATTAAACACAGCCCAACTAAGGGACTGCAAAGCCTTTTCAACATCTGCACGGCTAGAAAAATAAAGATATATAACTGTTAGTAAGCTGTTCTCACTTGAAGCTGATGAGCCTTTGGCCATGTAGCGCATTCTCAAGCAGGGCGCATCATATCGCGGACTGAGGCTTATGACATCGGCATCACCTCCTTGAAAACCAAAAATATCCTCTTTGAATACCTTTAGTGCTTCTGACTCGCGTTGAAAGAGAAGGTGGTCACTGCAGCAATCTATTACCTCAATATCTGTTAAAGACTGGCGGGGGGATTCCATGATTAATGCGTTTGCAGTAAACAGACTTTTTCCAGCCAAACAGGCCCCACTGCACACACACAGCAGCCCTGTAAGCAGTATTGCAGGCAACCCCTTTGAAAATACTCCTGCGGACAAACCTTTTGCTCCAGACCAAACTGCTAATCATAGATGATGATGCAAGGGTAGGAGACTCTCAGCCTCTCTCAGCCACGGCCTTAGCGGCAATTTCCCTCGATGATTGAGATATGGAAATAACCGGAACCATAAAACAGCTCTGGACTGTTAATGGCAAGGTTTTATCGGGGGTCAGGCCTTGGAGTATCTACTCTTGATGCTGGAAGTTGTGGCAGAGAGAAACTCGGCTGATCACCAGTCAATGATTTCAGAAAGGCTACAATTTTCTGACTGTCAGGCTGGGACAATTCCCGCCCCAGCTGAATTTCAGCCATGATATTCACAGCTTTTTCCAGATCCCAGACCGAACTATCATGAAAATAAGGGTAGGTCTTATCAATGTTACACAGAGTCGGCACTTTGAAAACAAACATGTCGTTATCATTGCCAGTAACCGCTGCCCTTCCAGTTGCTTTGTTTTGGGTGAGATAGAGTTTCATCAAACCCAGCTTCTGATACGAAGTGCCCCCAACAGCCGGGCCAGAATGGCAGGCAACACAACCTGTATTCTTAAACAACTGATATCCAGCCAGCTCCTGCTGGTTCAAAGCCTCCTTATCACCCTGGAGTCATTGATCAAAGCGGGAGTTCGGTGTTACCAGTGTTTCCTCAAAGGCTGTAATGGCATCGGTTAACCATCAATAGTGACATTCGGGCTGCCATAAACACTCTGGAAACTTTCTCGATATTCAGGAATGGACTGCAGAACATCAACGGCCATTTCATGGGTAAACGCCATTTCCGCCGGGTTGGCAATAGGGCCACCAGCCTGTTCTTTAAGATCCTTTGCCCGCCCATCCCAGAATTGGGCAATGAATCACCCCCCCAAGGGGCGGGGTATCCTTCATGCAAACTTAAAAGATTGTAAGTTGATGGTCTGAGTGAAGCTTCTCGTACTCATTTCCCTGATTCTTCACATAATTCGATATCATTTGCTCATCGCCATGTTTTCCCACAGTACTTGCAAAGTATCCATCAGTCCAAAACTCACCACCCCACAGCTGTTTTTTCACATGAGGGCAACGTTTGAAAATCTCTCGCGCAGTTAGGCTTTTGATCAGAGTCACCAGCTTCGTCACTGAGTACGTCGGCACAGACTGAACCAGAAAATGGACGTGGTCTTTGTCAGTACCAATCTCAAGAAATTTGATCTGATACCGTGCCTCTATCTGAAGGCACACCACCTTCAGCTAACGATTCCATGGCCATTCTGCCGTAATCGCTCCCATGAGAGGTGCCCTTTTCTGCACAGGTGTACTTTCTCAGCAAATTGAGACGACGCTAAGGGCAATACCTGAAAAATAGAATTTCTGCTTCGCCTTTTTTCACTTTGTATACCGTTAATGCTGCAGCAGGCTTTATAAGCCACACTTGACCCGCGCCAGTACTGATGCCAGAATCCGCGCACCCGTCTAAAAACTCCCGAAAGTGTCATCGGGATGCAAATCAAGCTGGTTTGGCTCAATGGTCATTTGAGATCGTTATTCAAGGTGCGGCTGCCAAGAATGACACTGGAATTGACAACAGTTGACTGACCCGGCATATTTGCCCATTTTTAATACAACCCGATTTTTCGAGGAGCAATACGGTGGCTAACTCTCCTTCCGCCAAGAAGCGTGCCCGTCA
>CBDEWF010000148.1:0-7091 GCA_965243775.1 Sansalvadorimonas sp. | reverse complement strand
AAATTGCTGAGGCAAAAAAATGGTTAATGTTACCTGTTGACCTTGGTAAAGTTAAAAAAGAAGATCATATAGTTGAGTGTTTGCTAAAGTATTTGAGTGAAAAACCATTAAATAAACAACTGGTAGTATTCCTATTAAAACAAATTGAATGTAAGAATCTATCTGAAACTGATGATCTTAAAACAGTTATTAAAGCTTTGTGATAGCCATATTAGGGAAGCTGTTCAGGCTGGCACACCCTATTGTGATTTTATTAGTGGTTTATTGACTCTTGTTAAAAGTAATGAATGGGCAAAAGGATATATCACTCCTAAGACATTATCCGTTGTTGCAAAATCTTCTCTTCCATTAAGTAGCGTGGCAGTTGAAGTTATCAGTGTTGTTGAGTCAATGGACGAAAAGTCGATTGCGAATGTTGTTGTTTATCAAAAAGTATGTGCAGAGATAGTACGTTGCTATCTGCGCCAAAATCCTGCAAACCAGTCACAGGCAATGGTATGGGTTTTAAAGCCTTCTTTGGTCTGTAAAACTCCAAGGCAAAACTGCCTTTCACAAGCTCTCAGGGAGGCTCTAGCAGCCAAGCCTGTTGTTATGGCATGGGTAAGCGAGTTGATTCAGGAGTTTGGGGCAGAGCCTGTGAGTGATAACGCCATTCTGGATCTTTGTAAGGTCCAATTATTAAATGCTTGCAGTACGAAAGATAACTGGTGGGCTGAAGGTCATGTACTGTACACATTCCTGAAGCAACACAAATATCAGTTGTTCTCAAAAGCTTCAGTAAGTGAACTGTTGATGGCACTTCATGCTTGCAGGACTGATAAAGCTTTTGAAGATGACTTAATTGAGACTATTGAGGCTCTTGATCTTAAAAGAATTCAATATAAGCCTGGTTTCATCAGGTTATGCGAACTAATGGTCGAAAATTACCTTGCCAGAAACCCTGTCAGTTATGAATGCGCAGTCCGTTGGGTTAAGGAAATGGAGCCGGCTCGTACTTCTAAGAAGTGTGGTTCCGACCTTGTAGTTATCCGAATGCTAGAAAAGTCGCTGGAAACCCCAAACCCTGATAAACAGTGGTTGGAGATACTCTTTAAGGAAATTCAGGATCCCAGACGTTTATGTAATCTATCCAGCTGCAATATGCCGGCTGTGATACAGTTGCTTGCCGAAGACCCGGACAAAAAGAAATTTGTCTGGGAAAGCCCGGTAACGAATTATCTGATTGACAGTTTACTGGAGTGTGAGGTTGTTCAGCCTGTTGCCGATGCTGCTCATTTACATAAGTACTGCCGTACGCCTGCGCAAGCAGGTGCATTTATACGCTTAATTATTCACTCCGCCAGTGTTTCTGGGAACCATGCTGTTATAGATAGTATGATTATCCACCTTCAGGCTGTTGGGTCACTTGAAAGTACAGTTTCCATTCTTGATGATTTCGGTCGATGTGCCGATCGGTCACCGGTTGTGGTTGTCGGGTGGCTCAACGCAACCAGAAAGCTCTTCAAATCTCATGAGAGTGAGTGGTTCAAAAGATACTGTCAGTGTTTGAATCTTCAGGAAAAGTCCAAAGACAGTGATGTTGCCTACACAGATCTCGAGCAAAGCGTTGATGACTTTTGCTCTCGGGTCAAAATCTCTCCTGGTAATCTGTCTGACCAGAAGTTGGGTTTGGATGAGCTCTCAGTAAGAGTCGGTTTCTGGTGTGCTAAAGAGGAACGTTTTCTGGTTCTTTCGAGACAGTTGGATGAAATTGGCGATCTTATTCAGGCGAGAGCAATTCTTTCTAAGTACTCGACGACAAAACAAATCACTTCCGATGCTGTACAAGTATTATCGGGGATGGAATGAAACAGTTATACAAATGCTGACAGGTGAGTATCAGGATCTTCGGAATACAGTGATTGCTGCAGGAGCAACCTCTTTTGATGAGGAAGTCGATGTTCTGGGGGATGAGATTACACAATTTAAGAAAGTAATCTCATGCGCCAGTTCTGCAATGAAAATCCCTGAAGACGAGTTGTCTACTAAACATACGCACTATTCATTGCTTCTTAAAAAGAAAAAATTTAGGGCTATGCGAGAAGAGTTACAGGGTATCTGTGACACTATTCGGCTGATACAGGTAAGTAGAAACTTATATCCTATGGAAGATACAGTACTATGGAATAAGGCTGTCTTTAAATGTCATCCAGACTGTCTTAAACATAGTCGAGTTGTTTTTCAATTTGCCCCCTGGGTTGCATACCCGTTATGCGAAAGACTGGCATGTTCAACTGAATCATTGGAAGGCTGGACCACTCGTTTATCTCCTGAAGAGAGAACTCAAACTATAAATCAGCTGATATTTGTATGGAAACTTTACGGGCTTACTGATGAGCAGGAAAAAGAGTGGCTGCCAAGGTTGTTGCCTGAGTGTCCACATGAAAGATCTAAACAAGTTTCTCCTGCACCTGTTGTCGATAGTCATGATTTAGAAGATAAGGAAACTCCAGAAGAGGAAGAAGTACTCACTACCGGCAGACTGCCCGAAGTGCATGTTAAAGAAACTGATAGTGATAAACCTAAGGAGAGTTCAAACGAGCAGGTTTCCTCAGCAGAAGAAGTGGTAAAAACTGCTGAAGATGGGCCTGTATCGTTTGTAGAAGTTAAGGAGCCCACTACTCGGGGAGAGCTGAGCGGTCGGAAGAATGATGTTGAAAATGGTTATGATGATGAACTTCAGTGGAAGAAAAGTGATCCTGCTTCAGCGGTATGGCCTTCTGAAAAGGCAGTTTATGAGCATCTGGTGAAAGGAGCCTCTTCTGATTCATCAGATCAAACAGATGAGCCATCTTTAGATATTGATGAGGCTGAGCTTGGTAGCAGGTTAGGTCGTTCACTTTGGGCTTCAATTAATGGTGCAGATACTGATGATGTTGTTTCTTCAGGCGATGAAAAAGTACTTTTATCTTTACTTGAACAATATGCTCGTAATGGAAACTATCATTCTGCCTACATTACTTTTTCAATTTTGATGGGTCATTATGGGAGAGATTTTCTTACCCTGCCTGCATGGTTGCAAATGGATCTAAGCAGTATTATGAGAGAGATGGAAACTTTAGCTGAGCAGAGTGGTTGCAGTGAAGGTTTGATGCAAGAGATTGCTGATATAAATACGAGAATTCACTTGTGTGAGCAGTTTCAGGCAAGACTTCAGAGAATTAATTCAACTTATATTTCTGGTGAAGATAGAACTGAAAAGATTCATGATCTTCAGAAAGAACTGAAGCTATGTCTTTCTCTTTGGAACAAAACAAACACTGATTGTATTGATACAGATTTATTCGTAAATAAAGTTAAGAGCTGCTTTTATGAACTTCAGGAGTTTGTTGAGTTTTATGAGGTTCCAAAATATACCCCTAAGCCTAAACCTAAACCTAATCCCCAGCCCTCCCCACCTGTAGTACAAGTCGAAGTAGTTGAGCAGCCAGAGCTGCTTGACCTGAAGATGCTTGCTGGTCTGGTAAATAAAGGCAAAGTGCTCAGCGCCCCTTTGAACTGGTATCTGGAGGTTCCACTACAAACAGGGCAGAGAAAAAGGGTGAATATTCCGGTCGGTGGGGTCCCCGAAGAGTACAAACCTTATATGTTTTTACTCAGATTAAGTGAAGGTATTTAAATGGTTGGATCAGCGAAAAGAAGCTAGAAATTGCATTCCAGATGACCTGGATTTTATGGATAGTCTTATAAGGGATGCGAGTAAAGCACAATTAAAATTTTCCGATGAAATTAATGAATTAATCAAGGTGCTCCTGAATTTCTTAAGAAATATTGAATTTAAGTGTAGTGATGATTTAAAGGCTGGCTTCATTCAAAGACGGAACAAGTTGTTAAAAATCATCGAACTCAGAGTAAGCTGATTCTTTCTTTAGATAATTTAATTAATATAAAAAGAGGTGGTGGCGTGTCGTGATTACTCCACACCACCACCTATATAGATCAACCTAGTTTTTTCTTCAAGAGCTGGTTAACCATTCCAGGGTTTGCCTTACCACGGGAAGCCTTCATGGTTTGACCAACAAAGAAACCAAGCATCTTGCCTCGCTTAGCTTCATCGGCGGCTTTGTACTGCTCAACCTGAGCAGGGTTGTTCGCCAGCACTTGATCGATAATCGCTTCGATAGCACCGGTATCGGTTACCTGCTTCAGACCTTTCTTTTCAATCACGTCATCAGCTGAAGAACCTTCACCATTCCACAGGGCTTCAAATACCTGCTTGGCAATCTTGCCGGAGATAGTGTTGTCCTTGATGCGGGCAATCAGACCACCCATTACTTCTGCACTGACAGGACAGTCGGTGATTTCCAGATCGTTCTGATTCAGAGTTTTGGCCAGTTCGCCCATAACCCAGTTGGCTGCCAACTTGGCATCACCACCGGCTTTGGCTGCGGCTTCAAAGTAATCCGCTGTCGCCAGTTCGCAGGAGAGAACTTCGGCGTCGTAATCACCCAAGCCAAGTTCGCTGATAAAGCGTGCCTTGCGGGCTTCAGGCATTTCCGGCATTTCCGCACGCAGCTTCTCCAGGCGGCTCTCTTCAATCACAACCGGCAGCAGATCAGGGCAGGGGAAGTAACGGTAATCGTTGGCTTCTTCCTTGCTGCGCATGGACCGGGCTACATCGGTGTCACCGTTGTAGAGACGGGTTTCCTGAACAATCTCAAAGCCATCTTCAATCGCTTCAATCTGGCGCTGGATCTCCTTGTTAATCGCCCGCTCCATAAACTTAAAGGAGTTCAGATTCTTGGTCTCGGTGCGGGTGCCCAGCTTTTCCTGACCTTTTGGACGAACAGAGACGTTTACGTCGAAACGCATGGAACCCTGAGACATCTCACCGTCACAGATGCCTAGCGTGGTCACGATAGAGTGCAGTTTGCGGGCAAAGGCTACTGCCTGCTTGGCATTGCGCATATCCGGCTCGGTTACCACTTCGATCAGCGGTGTACCGGCACGGTTCAGGTCGATACCGCTCATGCCGTGGAAGTCTTCGTGCAGGCTCTTACCGGCATCCTCTTCCAGATGGGCATGGTGGATGCGCACACGGTGAGTGCTGCCATCGTCAAGAGCGATATCAACATGGCCTGCGCCTACAATCGGCTTTTCCAGCTGAGTGGTCTGGTAACCCTTGGGCAGGTCAGGGTAGAAGTAGTTCTTGCGCTCGAAGACATTGACCTTATTGATCTCAGCATTAATGCCCAGACCAAACTTGATCGCCATATTAATAGCTTCTTCGTTTACTACCGGCAGAATGCCAGGCAGACCCAGATCTACCGCGCAGGCCTGGTGTATTGGGTTCGGCACCAAAGGCAGTGGAGGCACCGGAGAAAATCTTGGTTTTGGTGGCGAGCTGAACATGAATCTCAAGCCCGATAACCGCTTCCCATTCCATAGTCATAACCTCCAATTAACCTTCAATGCCGGCAGGAACAGCCAGGTGCCAGTCAGTGGCTTGCTGGAACTGATGGCCTGCATTTAACAGGCGGGCTTCCTCAAAGTGAGGTGCGATAATCTGCAGACCAACAGGCAGGCCATCAACCATACCTGCAGGAACGCTCATGGCGGGCAGGCCGGCAAGGTTAATGGAGATAGTGAAGATATCGCCCAGGTACATGGCAACCGGGTCATCAGTCTTATCGCCAATCGGGAAGGCCGGAGTTGGTGCGGTTGGCCCCATGATCACGTCAACTTCGTTGAACGCGGTCATAAAGTCATCACGAATCATACGGCGCAGTTTCTGTGCCTTGGCATAGTAAGCATCGTAGTAACCGGCCAGACAGGGCGTAGGGCGCCAACAAGAATGCGGTTTTTCACCTCACTGCCAAAACCTTCGGCACGGCTGCGCTTGTACATATCTTCCAGATCTTTAGGATCTTCGCAGCGGTGGCCAAAGCGGGCGCCGTCAAAGCGGGACAGGTTGGCGGAAGCTTCTGCAGGTGCAATAACATAGTAAGCCGCAACAGAGTGATGGGTGCGTGGCAGGCTGATTTCCTTAACGGTTGCGCCCAGCTTCTCATATTCCTTTACCGCATCACGAACAACCTGTTCAACACGGCTGTCCAGACCTTCGGCAAAGTACTCTTTTGGCAGGCCGATACGCAGGCCTTTCAGAGGCTCTTTCAGAGTCGCGGTGTAGTCGGGAACCGCGCGATCCATACAGGTGGAATCTTTCGGGTCAAAGCCAGCCATCACATTCAGCATCATGGCGGCATCTTCAGCGGTACGGGTCAGAGGGCCGGCCTGATCCAGGCTGGAAGCAAACGCTACCATACCCCAGCGGGAGACACGGCCATAAGTTGGCTTGATACCGGTTACACCACACATGCTGGCAGGCTGACGGATAGAACCGCCGGTATCAGTACCGGTTGTGGCAACAGCCAGACGGGCAGCAACGGCTGCAGCGGAACCACCGGAGGAACCGCCGGGAATCCTATCGCGGTTCCATGGGTTTTTGACCGGGCCGTAGAAGCTGCTCTCGTTGGAGCCGCCCATGGCGAACTCATCCATGTTCAGCTTACCCAGACTGACGGCACCTGCCGCCTTGAAGTTGCCGGTGACTGTTGATTCGTATGGGGCGATAAAGTTATCCAGCATTTTGGAACCACAGCTGGTTTTCACGCCTTCGGTGCAGAACAGGTCTTTATGAGCCAGGGGAATACCGGTCAGTGCGGTGGCATTACCGGCAGCAATGCTTTCATCGGCGGCTTTGGCCTGCTCAAGCGCCTGCTCGGGGCAGACGGTGATAAAGGCGTTCAGATCACCATCAAGCGCTTTGATTCTGTCGAGATAGGTCTGCGTCAATTCGACGCTGGAAATTTCACCGGATTTCAGCGACCGGGAAAGTTCAGCCAGGCTTTTGTTAAACAACAGGTTTTCGTACATGTTCTAATATCTGTGCTTCATCAAGTGGGCAGAAAGTATGGAAGTGGCGATCATTCGATCACTTTCGGAACCAGGAACAGGCCATCTTCTTTGGCAGGGGCATTCGCCATCAGTTGTTCACGATTATTGGTTTCCGTTACTTCGTCTGCCCGCAGGCGCTGGACAGCATCAAGCGG
>CBDEWF010000147.1:0-31895 GCA_965243775.1 Sansalvadorimonas sp. | reverse complement strand
AGGGGATTTGCGTACATTCCCTCGAAAAGTTCACAACCCCTGAAAACAGGCAGAATCAGAACTCTAAACATCTGAGACTGACGAAAAACACGAAAAAACAGGTATCAAAAATCTTATTTCGGGTGGTTTTGACACCCACAGTATCAGAATCGAATTGTGATACCGCTCCAGAACCCTCGAATTTCAGTCATTTTCGCACTGAGTGAACTTTTCGAGGGAATGAGCGCAAACCCCGAAGAAACTGTTTGATGGAATTGGTTTGATATCGCTGGTTGATTACAATCAGCGGCTCAAGTGTTTGACATGAACCGCCGTGATACGGAACCGTTTGTCCGGTGGTGTGAGAGGACGGCAGGAGCAATCCCGCCTCCTACTCGATATGAATCAATGCTCAGCCGCTTTAGACGAACAAGTGTTTTCTCTGTTTCTTTTGGATATCAGGGCTTATTGGAGGGAACTACTGAAGAAAATGTTCTGTTATTACCATCCGCATATTGCACTTGCCGTATCCAAAGCCTGTGTCCCTGATCCCTGACCCAACGGGTTCCTGCAACAACTCCATCATGAATAGCAGCAGCGACTTGTTGAGTAGAAACCGCATCATGTTTATAGACCCCACTGCTAAAACAGCAGACCCGGAAAACGTCTACAACCGGGAGAACACCGCTAGATTGGGCGGCTCTCACATTGTATTCCTGCAGGGCTAAAAAAGCGGCTTTGGCTGTTGCCCTGACGGCTGCTTTAAATTGTTCCGGATTTCTATAATCCGTGCCCAGTGGAGGTACGAGATAGAGCATAATCCGGTTGTCATTATTTCCATAAGGGCACTGTCCCTCCTTAAAGGCATGTACAAAAACAGCCCCCGCACCTGTTGCCGGGTTCGCTTTTTTGCACAGACTATAAGCTACAGCGGGAGAGTGATTGGCAGCAATATGCGGAACACAATAGCCTCGGCTGTCTTCTGGCAGGGTTAACATATGCCTGTGGTATGCCTGAAAGTCACCGGCATCAGGAATAGCCGCAGCATGCGCTGCATTATTGGCAGACCCACCCACGTAGAGAGCCTGATCACCTGCATCTACAGAAGCAATGCAGCACCCCGGGTTACCATCACCCGGATTATTCTGCCCGGTTTTATAAACAGGTGTATACGGACTGTTCTGTGCTGGTCCAAGATGTATAACCGCTGGAAATTCCCTATCGCCAAGTTGCCTCATAATATCTTTGACAGGAGCTGAATTTGCCCCTGCAGGTCTGGCTGGCCTGGCAGTATTTGAATATGCAGAATGGGCGGGAACTGCCGCCTCTCCTCCTCTCTGTTGCACGGCAGCATAAACACTTTTAACTTTGTCGGCGGTCGGACTGGGAATAGATTTGACCGTAACCCTCCCTTCGTTCCAGCTGAACTGAAAAGAATAAGAACAGTTTCGCTGAGCCTGTAACTCAGCAACTCCATCGCTGTCTTCATGGGCTTGCAGAGTAGCCAGCTGGGCCTGAAGCTGCACCATCCTGGCTTCATTATCGGTGACCATTTTTTCCAGCTGCTGTTTACGTTCTGCTGTCAAAACCGGCAGATGTTGTTGACTCTCCGTTAAAGTATTCAGCGCTGTCTGCCAGTACTGTTCCATAACTGCTGGAGGAATATCTGGATGCATGCCTGCAGGAAAGACAGTGATCTCCTGAAAATCAGGGGGCGGCTCAATGGTAATAACAAGCTCTTGTTTGGCATGTGCAGTACCACCATCTGTACCACTCAAAGCGGCGATACCCTGTTTGCGCAAATTATCTCGCTCCAGAGCTTCAAGCACATCGCGATTGCCTTTAATCAAATCCCTTTTTTGGGTTTGAAGTTGGTTAATATTTTCCTGAACCTGAGTGCTTGGTACTCCGGCAGTTACCGGTGTCACTCTCCTGACAGGATTGTCTGCAGGTGATGGAGAATTATCAGGAGCTCGCGGTATATGTCGTGCTGATGTAGCCCCTGCCGCTGCGTTGCTTGAAGTAGCACCTGTTGCCGAATGCCTGTCAACTGGTACTACAGAGGGATTTGATACAACTGGTTGCCTACGACTGTCAGAAGGTGGTTGGGCACTCATCGCATTGTTCCATAATTCACGTCACTCTTTATCAATCTAGAGAAACAATGGTACTTTTTCTGCAAAAGCCCTGTCAGAACACCTGCTTTATAGCTCAAAAGTCTTGTAAGAAAAGATAGAGAGAGGAAGCAAGCGATGGGAATCACTCTGGATTGACCCAGCAGAAATCTGCCAGCGATTGAGACAGCGTCTCACCTGGACGTTTTAGCCCAATCTTTTTTTGATGAAGAAAAGCCTGACAAAACAGGCTCTCGCATTCATCCTTATTGCTGTCTGACTCCATCACTATTGGTGAGTCACCGGTTTCCTGAAAAATAAATTCAGCGCCTTTTTGGGCTTTCCAGCCCCATAAATTCCTGATGAACTCTGCAGAAGCCCCGAACACAACCCGGTCAATCCGGAATCCAAGATTATTGGCCCAGATAATACTGCAGGCACTGAGAGGATCAGGCTCAGCAGTTGAATACAAGGTCAGGCTTAACTCACTGTCGCGATATTCCGGATGCTGCAATGCCAGCAGGTGCACACAGTGTGATTCGGAATGAAAGATTGGGCTGATATGGGCAGCATCCGTTGCTTCCAGCAAAACTCTTCCGAGTTTTCATCAACCAATACGGAAGCAAACGGCCAGACCGGGTTCATCTCATTCGCTCTCTGGATAGCCCGTTCCATAAAATACTGGTCGTCCAACATTGAACCCCTTTAAGAGAAACAGAGCCAGCATAGCTGATAATTTTCAAAGTGACTCAGCTTTGGTATTTCGGGGATAAAACTCCGGTTGTCTGGCCAGCTCGATAATTAACCGTCGCAACCACTTGTGACCAGCATCCTGCTGCAACAAATGACTCCAGGCCATCTTGAGCTCTATGGCGGGAATAGCAAAAGGTGGCGGAAGAATAACCAGCTCGGGATCTTCGCTCATTAACAAAGCTGCTCTGGTTGGCAGGGTCGCGATAAGATCATTCTGCCGGGACAGTTGCATGGCAACATGATAATGACGGGTAAAAACAGTAATCTTCCGCTTGCGACTCAGTTTACTAAGAGCATCGTCTACCCACCCGAGACGCTGCACATCCTCTGGGTTAACACCCACACCAACCCCCATGCCAGTCTTACTGACCCAGATATGGCGAGCATTGAGGTAGTTTTCTAAAGTGAATTTTCGGCGAATAAGATTATTTCGGCTCAACAGGCAGGAAAAACCATCCTGCCATACCGTGCTCTGGTGGAAAGACTGGGGTATATCATCAAAGCGGTTGATAGCCATATCCACCCTGCCCGTTCTACATCCTGAAAGTTGACATCACTGGGCGTCAACATATCCAATGTAATATGGGGAGCATCATGGCGAAGCTGGCGCAGCAGGGCTGGTATTAATGTGGATTCAGCGTAATCACTGGCCATAATCCGGAAAACCCTTTGACTCCCTACCGGTTCAAAAGGTGTCTGGGGTCTGACAGCCTGCTCAATATCAACCAGCACATGTCGAATCAGTGGCTGCAGTTCCAGGGCACGGTTAGTGGGGGTCATTCCATCACTGGTTCGAACCAGTAAAGGGTCTTCAAACAAGGTGCGAAGGCGACGCAGACCATTACTCATTGCAGGCTGGGTGATACCAAGCTGGTCTGCCGCACGGGTTACATTTCTTTCCCTGAGCAGAGCATCAAGAAAGACCAGCAGGTTCAGATCTATGCGGGATACATTTACCATTATTATTCTCGGTCAGGCTCCTGGTATTCTCGTGGCCGCACCATAATTTCGAGAAATTATTACACAGCCCCGTTGCCTTTAGATAGTCCCGCTGCTTTTAGAGCCAGTGATAAGGTTATGAGCAGGCTCTTAGGATTTATTTCACCCCCAGAGTCGGCGTCAGAATGGAATAGGAAGCAAAGTGCTCCATACCAATGCCGTTATAATAGGCGGCCCCCAGGGGTAACCATTCTGCCAGCACTTTTGTCGCCCACTTATGGTGAGCTACCCTCTGTTCAGCAGGAACCATGGGACTGAGTGCGAATGACATTACCGTATAGGCAGATATAGCTCCCATAACCGAAACAGGAACCCCTGCCGCAGGGTTGGCAAATGAGATAGCGGCCAGAGTGGGCACAATAACAACACCAAGCAATCCAGACATCGTCACATAAGTGTGGACATTAGACCAGACACGGGTAAAAAGACTGGTACTGTCCCAGGTACTCCACAGGGCAACAGCAAAGATAACGTTGTTGACATCATCGAATACACCTCGCACTGTCGCTCTTACCGGTCCGCTGGCATGATCAATACCGAACAGTGGCCCGCTACACCAGATATTACCGGGGATTAAATAATCATCCCCCGGATTCTGGCTATAACGGGTATTGATCCAGGGAGATTTATCCGACTTGAGTCGAATCTGCACTCTTCCATCATGTACCCGGATATCAATACCTGTGTTGTAGCCATATAAATTTTCACCCCGGGCTGTGTAATGAGCCCGCAAGGTCGGATCAGCTTTTATAGCGCACTGTTGGCGCAGGGCAAACATGGCCTTGAGTTCTTCAGTCTGCTCCAGAGAGTTGGAATCCTTACTATACACAGTCAGCGCTGTTTCTGGACAAGCTGCACTCGAGTTATTTGGAGAGTTGGAATCCTGGCCATACACTTCCTGGGCTGTTCCCGGGCAAATATCACCTTGGTCTTCCAGTAATGGTATGCCGTCAAGACCATCGACATGCTCAGCCCGACTCTTACGCAGGAAAGATTCATAGGCATCACCCTTGGCAGCCTCCAGAACCCTTTTTATGTGGTTCATGAGTTTGGCGACTTTTCTTGTCACAGTACGGGCGTTGTGATAGGCGAATCCCATCCCGTTCTTGGCCATCTCTGTGCTGTCAGAAGTCTGGGTATTCTGAATGCCCTGGCTTGACATCTCGATAACCTGATCAATTGCATTTTCCAGATTTGAGATCTGGCGAAACGAGGGCATCTCTGTTGACTGCTCAAACTTGAGCATCATTTTATCAGCTGTTTTCATCTTCTCCATGATCTGGTTCAGCGTTTCCACCTGATAGGTTGCCAGAGAAACATTGGCAGCTTGGTTACTCATCAAGTATTTGGCCCAGTGCAGATAAGCCCTTAAAGTTGGCATGCCAACACCAGATGTGATCAGGTTCTGTTCGGAGGTTTCCACATCTGTCCGGTTTATTCTTTCAACATCCATTAATAATCTGGCTTCATCAAAGTGACCATAACCCAGGCCATACATTCCCCTCATAAACCTTGGCTGCCGTCCCTTGCCTTCCCTGTAGCTCACATCATAGAGAGGGATACTTGAACCATACCAGGGTGAGTATTTGGACAAACTGTAGACGATATCGGTTAAACCGTTCCCGGGCGGATAGGAATTGGTAAGACTTATAACCCTTAACCGGACAGCGGGTTGATTGGCCCTAGTCTGGTAGTAGTCGAGATCTGCTTCCAGCCCACCACTGGCTGAAGCAAACATCTCAGTATCAGCTGAGTAGTCACGCCCCCCCCATTTCAGCTGCAGATGATTTCCCTGGCAGGTAAAGAGAGCATTCCTGTTGTCCTTACCATCAATAAAGGCAAGATAATCGGTAGTCCACACGCCATTATCGTCATCATGATAATCTTTGCTGTCCGTGTTAATCGCCAAGGATATGTTTTCATTCGTGGGATCGACAATGACGGCAAAGCGGGTCAGGATTTCCTTATTATCAAAATTATGATAATACCCCCTCAGGGACTTAAAGGGAGTGTTATGACCAACCCTGGGTGTTCGCCCTGCCCCTCTGAGCTCTCTCTCTATAGTCTCCAGTGAGTCATTGATATTGGCCAGGTATTCCCTGTTATCTTTCTTGATGACATAGATATTTTCCGGAACTTGGCAGTTAATCATCTGTACCTGGGCCTGCAGTAATGAACTGAAAGCCAGAATTATGGGCAGCAACGCAAGTTTGCTTCCGATAAGTTTGAAAACAAACAACCCTGAACGGACTATGTGCCCTATGGGTAAAATGCCCACCCCAAACAATGAAAGTGCGGCGAGCATTTCCATGGTAAAAGATGAAGTCGACCCGGATTGCATAAACACCTGCCCTGCTGAGAACTGTAGTAGCAGTTAAGAACAGGATCGGTTTGATTAGTTCCAGACGGAAATCGTGGATATTTGTAACAGCCTGAATTCGTTACAAAAAGTAAAACCTGGCAAACAGTACAATCAGAGGCAGGGCCAATACCGTTCTGATGATGAATAAAGACAATAACTGCCAGAAGTTCAGGGGAATAGAAGATTTCATAATTAAAACCCCCACTTCCGACATGTAGATCAGCTGGACAATGGAAAGCGCAGAGATAATAAACCGGGTCATTTCACTGTCAATTCCCCTGCACAGTATGGCAGGCAGGAACATATCAGCAAAACCGAGGAATACTCCTGGTGCTGCCTTCTCGGCCTCTGGAATCTGCATCCATTCAAGTACTGGTACTATAGGACTTCCCAGCCAGTCAAAGATGTCCGTGGTTTCGGCAACAATCATACCCAGGGAGGCGATCACCATAATAACGGGAATGAAAGCAAGCCAGATATCCAGAGTATTCATCACCCCCTTGCGCAGCAGGTTTACTACCCCGGGAGCCGTTCCGGCTTTGCCTACAGCAAGACGAAAACCACCGATGATGTCGTTACCATTGCCATGATTTTTAATGATCCGCTGATCTGCCTTCGGGTGGTATTCATCAGGAATGGAAGTAAGGGGCCAGAGCCGTGGCAAAATTAACCCGATAAAAAGACAGGTACAGATAACAGTGAGATAAAAGTAGGGGAACAGGTGAGCAATGCCAACAAAGTTCACGACCACAATACAAAATGAAATGGAAACGATGGAAAAGGTTGTTGCTATAACCGCAGCCTCCCTTCCGGTGTAGTACCCCTTTTCATACTGCCGGGCCGTAATCAGGGTACCTACAGTGCCATCTCCCAGCAGTGACGCAATAATATCCACACCACTGTTGCCGGGTATTTTATAGGCAGGCTTTAAGACCCTGTGGAATAGCGCCCCTACCAGTTCGACCATACCGTAATCCAGCAGCAGGGGCAGGAACATGCTGGCCAGAAAGAAGAATATAAATAAAACGCCCAGCAGTTCATTAAGAACAAGTCCGCCAGTATTTCCTCCCCATAGCCACTCAGGTCCCAGCCGGTAGAGCACGATAACACCAAGAGCTGCTGCAAGCAGGCGAATCAAAAGCCAAAAATTGGATATCTGAAATACCGAGCGGATAAACAGGCTGTCTCGCACAATCTGTGGTTCATGGATACGGACAGATAGTGCTCCAATGGCAGAAACCATCATAACAGCTACAACAATTATGGGCAGAATCTGGGTCATCAGAATTATCAAGTGATAACCAATAACTCCAATCAGAACTGTTGGTCCCCGTGGTGTGTCAAAGGGAATCAGAAAAATAAGAATACCCAGTACAGAAGGCACAAAAAACCTGAGTAGCAGGCCCAATGTTGGGCTGTCTGCAGAGTCCGAGCTGTTCTCCAAGGTAAGCCTGTTATTATCCAGCCGTTTATGAATGCTAATTCTAGTAGAACTATGACCCTGTGACGGAGAGCAGGAAAAATTATGGCTGGAATTTCCTACAGGCAAAAAAAAGACCAGCAATTTACTGGTCTTGGTATTTGGAGGCGAGTACCGGAGTCGAACCGGTCTAAATGGAGTTGCAGTCCACTGCATAACCGCTTTGCTAACTCGCCTCGACGGAGCTGAATAATACAGGAAGGCCGATTAAAATCAATAGGTTGCAGAACAAATTAACGCACATGTCTTTTCCATTTACCTGACCAGTTAACGGCAGGGTCATGGGGTATCAGAATCATGCTCGTGAAGAAGCGCATAAAGCTGACTAACGTCCTGTACCCTTTTTTTATCTGCGACCAGAATCGCATCTTCACTATCAACAACAATAAGATTGGTTAAACCCAGACCAGCAATAAGCCGTTTACCGGATCTGAACAAAGAGTTTGAGCAATCAATGGTCTTCACCAGTCCTTCACTACTGTTGCCATTAGAGTCCTTGGGGCTGGCTTCCCATATAGATTCCCAGGAGCCAATATCTGACCAGCCAGAAGTAACGGCGGCAACAACAGCATGGCTGGTCTTTTCCATCAGAGCTTTATCAATCGACTGACTTGGGCAGGTGGCATAACTTTGTTCCGGAATACGAATAAAATCCGGATCACTGGCAATTCTGGCATATGCTTTCCTGCAGCAGGCAAGCATATCCGGAGCCCACTGCCGGATTTCCCTTAGAAAAGTGTCGACCGGAAACAGGAAGATGCCAGAGTTCCAGAGATAATTGGGACTTTCCAGATATTTCCTGGCCAATTCAAGGGGTGGTTTTTCCCGAAACTGGGAAATCGGGTATATAGACTCACCCGCCTGCCTGTTGACCTTAATGTAACCATAACCCGTTTCCGGCCTGGCTGGTTCTATGCCAAATGTTACCAATTGATCGTTATATCTTGCTATAGCAAGGTCTATCAGCTGACTCCACTCATTATGATCTTCAATGTAGTGATCAGAAGGCAGCACCAGAAGCCACTGGCTCTGGCCGCATTCTGCAGCATGCAGTGCTGCCAGAATAGTGGCCGGTGCCGTCCCCTTGAAACAGGGTTCAAGAAATATCTCCGCCTTAATTCCAGTCTGCTGCAGCTGCTCAGCCACAGTGAATCGATAACCATGATTGGTCAGAATTATGGGAGCAGTTGTTCGCTTCACTGAGACTGCCCTCTGCAATGTCGATTGCAGCAGAGACTCGTTTCGATCGATCAGAGGCAGAAACTGCTTGGGAAGATCTTTACGGGACTGGGGCCAGAGGCGAGTTCCGATGCCCCCTGCAAGAATGACTGGTGTTATGGAAATTTCTGGATCTGGCACGTGCTGATTCTGTCAGGACTGTAAAAGAATACTGTACTGGAGCCGTCTCGGATTCGGAAGGTATTTATTTGGGGACTGGGGATAAAGGCAACAGCAATTTTCAGAGTGTTGCCATGATTTCATACCGATAGTTCTTATCCTTGCCTTTCTTATCTAGCCGAACTTATGGGTAAAAGTGCGGCGTGTTGAAATATGGATAAGAAGCCAAATTATCTCTGTCAGGCAGAAATACGAACCAGTTGTCCGGATCCTTCTAATAGATACCATGTAGTGCAGGCTTCAACAAAAACAGACTCACCGGAGCATAGCATCACCTCCTGCTTATCCGCCTTCACCTGAATACTTCCGTTAATACAGAGCAATATTTCAGCGCCAAGAACAGACTGCTCATGGCAGTCTGTGCTCTCAGACTTCTCGCCAAGAGTTATAATTTCAAACCTGAAATCCTCAACCGGCACCGGGAAGCGCCTGACGGCTCCGTCAATAACTGGCTCGGTGCAGAGTTCTGTTTCCGGAACAGGAACAAAGCGGGTATTGGCGATCAGTTCATCAGTATCCTTATGCTTGGAGGTAAGTCCTGCACGTAGCACATTGTCTGAATTAGCCATAATTTCCACACCGGCACCCTTCAGGTAAGCATGTGGAGTTTCGGCATTTAGAAACATGGCTTCACCCGGCTGAAGTTCAATAATGTTCAGGTAGAGAGCAGCAAAAACTCCCATATCATTCGGATATTCGCTGGCCAGACTCGCAGCTGTGGCAAATGCAAGACAGGCACGCTTATCCGAACCCTTGGTGTCGATGTCATTTAATAATTGAGCAAGTGCAGTCTTTTTCCGTTTTCCAGTCAAGCTCAGAATACAGCGAAAAAATGCTTCCAGCTGTTCTGCTGTTGGATTGGCTCTGAGAGCGACAACCTGCTCTTCCAAAACTTCACAACCTGACTGGTTAAACAAGCTCACTGTCTCTTCTATTGGACGGAAGGCGTTCATAGCCTTGAATGGAGTCAGGGCGTACACCAGCTCCGGCTTATGGTTAGCGTCACGGTAGTTGCGGTTGCTGGCGTTAACATCCAACCCCATTTTATTCTCGCGGGTAAAACCAGCGGCAGCTTTGCTTTTATCGGGATGAACCTGAATAGAAAGTGGTTTTTCGATGCAAAGTATCTTGAGTAAATAAGGCAACTCACCAAAGGTTTGGTACAGCTGATTACCTAGTACCTGTTCCGGATATCGAGTTATCAGCTCTCTCAACTTTACTTTTTGTCCTTCGAAGCAAATCAAAGAGCAGCCATTAGGGTGGGCACCCATCCAGACTTCAGCCTGGGGTTCCTGATTATCATTGGGAATACCAAATAACTCAGGCAAGACACTGGTACTGCCCCAAGCGTATTTCTTTATGGGATTTTGCAGACTATACAGCATATTCAACTATCGTTTAAAAGTAAGATATTTACTGGTAAAAAAACTGAGAAAAGACAGCCTCTGAGATGTTATGAAACCTCAGAGACTCATTACACTGAATTAAACGACAAGCTTTAAAACTTCGCCTGTTTTTTCCTGCAGAAGAGCAATATCACCACGGCTTTCAACATTCAGTCGAATCAGAGGTTCTGTATTCGATTTTCTGAGGCTAAAGCGCCAGTCACCCATATCAATACTGATACCATCGGTATGATCAACAGAGACCGCATCGCTCTGATAAGTTGAAAGAACTTTTTCGATGACTTTGCCCGCATCTTCAACACGGCGGTTAATTTCGCCGGAAGAGGGGAATGCTTTGATTCGTTCACTCACCATGGCAGACAGTAGTATGTTACGACTGGACATGAGCTCAGCGACCAATAGCCAGGGAATCATTCCACTGTCGCAGTAAGCAAAGTCACGGAAGTAGTGATGCGCACTCATTTCCCCGCCATAAACGGCGTCTTCCCGACGCATACGTTCTTTGATAAAGGCATGACCGGTTTTGGAAAGAACCGGGGTTCCACCGTGTTCTTGCACAACTTCCTGCGTGTTCCACATCAGGCGAGGGTCATGAATAATCTTGGCACCTTTGGAATGAGCCAGGAAGGCCTCTGCCAGAAGGCCAACAATGTAATAACCCTCAACAAAGTGACCGTTTTCATCAAACAGGAAACAGCGATCAAAATCACCATCCCAGGCAATACCCATATCAGCCTTGTGCGCTCTTACAGCGGCGGCTGTATCCTCTCTGCACTCAGGCAAAAGTGGGTTAGGAATACCATTAGGAAAATTGCCATCGGGCTGGTGGTGAACCTTGATAAACTCGACTGGAACATTCAGCTGGCTGAATCGTTCTTCGATAGCATCAATCACATGACCAGCAGCACCGTTACCTGAGTTCACAACCAGTTTGAGTGGTTTCAGGTTTTCAGGTTGAATGTAGCCAAGCAGGTGGTTGACATAGTCAGGCAGAATATCTCTCTTTATCAGAGTCCCTTTTTTCTTGGCGGGCTCTGAAAAAGCATTCTCTTCTGCCAACCGCCGAATATCTCGCAGACCGGTATCACCACTGATGGGGACAGCGCCCTTGGCAACCAGCTTCATGCCGTTGTAGTCCATTGGGTTATGGCTGGCTGTGACTTCTACACCACCATCAACTTCCAGTGGGCTCATTGGGGAAGCCGCAAAATAGATCTCTTCGGTACCTGTCATACCGATATCAATAACATCAACACCAGAATCCATCAGTCCGTTGGCTAAAGCCAATTTGAGGGATTCTGAGGTCAAGCGCACATCACCACCAACAGCAATGCATTTTGGCTTCAGGTGTTCACCAAAGGCGCGGCCTATGCGGTAGGCAATATCTTCATTCAGCTCTTTACCGAGCTGTCCACGAATATCGTAAGCCTTAAAGCAAGTCAGGGAATTCATCCGATTGATTTTCCAATTTTCAGGCTGGCAGCAATGTTTTGGGCAGTGCGGGTCAGATTGATCTCTGCTTCCTGTAGAACGTCTGCGAGCTCTTGGGGGGAACGTACTGTTCCAAAAATGGCCGAAAAATAGTGTGACAGTTGATCAATCTCTTTTCCAAGAGATCCCGCTATACCAATGGTGGGAATATTATATTTTTCCCCGAGTTTGGCAACGCCAAAGGGAGCCTTACCGTGAAGCGTCTGATTATCCATCTGACCTTCACCGGTAATTATCAGGTCGGCGTCTTTGATAATTCGCTCTGCCTGAACCGTTTCCAGAACAATATCGATACCGGGGCGGAGCTGTGGCTTTGAGAACAGAGACAACCCCAGAGCTGTTCCTCCTGCTGCACCATACCCTTGAGTATTACGGTGATTCGCTTGCGTTGTTTCTGCAGCGATATCAGCAAAATGACCCAGGCAGTGATCCAGTACTTCGATCTGCTGCTCAGAAGCTCCTTTTTGTCTGCCAAAGATATAACTGGCTCCCTTTAAACCAACAAGGGGGTTATCGACATCGCAGGCAACTGTAAATCTTGTCTGGCTTGCCTTGGGGTGAAGGTTGCTGACATCAATTTTTGCAAGTCTGGATAGCGCGGCACCGCCTTTGTCCAGCTCGTTGCCATCACTGTTCAGAAGGCGAACGCCAAGAGCCTGCGCTATACCTGCTCCGGCATCATTGGTTGCACTACCTCCTAGTCCAAGGATGATTTCTTCAACGCCAGCATCGAGTGCTTCACGAATAAGCTGGCCGGTGCCAAAGGTGCTGGCGATTTCCGGGTTTCTTTCTGCGGGTGGAACCAAAGCGAGACCGGAAGCTTCAGCAAGTTCAATAACCGCCTTCTTTCCATGATCAATTAACCCCCAGTTTGCCTGAACGGGTTCGCCAAGAGGACCTTCAACTTTTGAGGTTCTTTTTTCTCCACTGGTGGCATTAAGAAGCGCATCCAGAGTGCCTTCGCCACCGTCTGCAATAGGGAGCAGGTGATATTCGGCATTGGGAAAGTGCACCTGAAACCCCTGCTGAATACAGCGGGCTACTTCAAAAGCAGTCAATGATTCTTTAAAAGAGTCTGGAGCAATTACGATTTTCATGGCTTTCTCAGCAGGCAATAGGCCCATCGGACTGGCGTGCGACAATCGTCGGCTGATACCAGTTTTTAACCGGGAAGTTTTTCTTTTCCAGCTTGTTCAGCATCATCATAGCCATTTGCTCACCAACCTGGTGAGTTTCATAACGAATCGTGGTGATTGCAGGCTTGCTATAGCGGCCCAGCTCGTAGTCACCATAACCTGCTATGGAAATATCAATACCCACACGATAACCCAGTTCTTCACAGGCTGCAGCCGTACCCATTGCCATATTGTCATCCGCACAAAGGATCGCTGTGGGGCGTTGGGCTAAAGAGAGCAATTCTTTGGCCAGGTTCATGGCACAATTATCGCTGAGTTCACCATTCCTGATCCAGAGAGGATTTACCGGCAGGTCAGCTTCAGACATGGCTTTCTGAAAACCATTGCAGCGTTGTATTGAGAGAGTTAGATCACTGGGGCCATCAATAAACGCGATTCTTTGATGACCAAACTCGATCTCTCGTTTAGTAAGCTGATAGAAAGCCTGAGTATTATCAACATCAACAAAGCTGGCCGTGTCAAAATCTTCAGTATAACCATGGCAGATGAATGGAAAGCTGTGCTCCCGCAGCATAACAATCCGTTCATCATTATGACGTGTACGAACAACCAGTAAACCATCAACAAGACCGCTGGAGATGAAGTCTTGGTAAACTTTGAGCTCGTTCTGATGTGATGAAACTGTGGTTACGATAAGCTGATAACCATGTTGTGACAGAAAATTTGCAGCACCAGCCAGGACTTTGGAGAAGGCAGGGGAAACAAACATGCGGGAATTGGAGGGCAAGATAATGCCAACATTCCTTGATTTACCAGATGCCAGACGCTTTGCGGTTGGATTTGGCTTGTAATTCATTTCCTTGGCGGCTTTAAATACCCGCTGGCGAGTCTCAGAGTTAACATCTGAATAACCATTCAGTGCTCTGGATACGGTTGATTTGGATAAACCTAGTGACTCTGCAAGTTTCTTGATTGACATCGTTTCGTCGACACTGCTGTTGCAAATGTACTGGTGCTTATCGAGTGGAAGTGCGGCTAACTCTATGATGAAAACTGCGGTCACCCAATAGAAGAACATCCCTGTTTCAAATGAACAGCCCCTCAGGAGAAGGAAGGGCTGCCACCACACTCATTACAATCGCTGTTCGGTTTCTGGGTCAAAGAGCAGCGGACGGGATAGATCAATCAGCAGATCCATCTTGTCGCCACGCTTAACATCAGAACGCAGGTCAAGACGAGCTTTCACAGTTTGATCCTTAAGGGTGAACAGAACTTCTTTATCGAAGCCCATAGGTTCTACCAGATCAATACCGATATCGGCAAAGTTGAACGTATTATCGGTTTCCGCAAAATGAGACTTGTCGTTGAAGAAGTCAGGGCGAATACCCACTTTTACTGCCTTACCTTCAGCAGGAACTTCATTCAGGAATGAAACCTGACTCAGTTTCCCGCGAGGTATTTTATAACCACCTAAATCGAGGCAATCATTGTACAGCGTGCCATCCAGAATATTCATGGAAGGTGAGCCGATAAATGTGGCAACAAAGATATTCTCCGGATTCAGGTAAATCTCCATCGGAGTACCCACCTGCTCAATGATGCCGTCACGCATAACCACAACCTTATCGGCCAGAGTCATGGCTTCTACCTGGTCGTGTGTGACGTAAACAGAGGTGCGGCCGAACTTGTTATGGATCTGACCAATTTCGGTACGCATATGGTTACGCAGCTTGGCGTCCAGGTTGGAAAGCGGCTCGTCAAACAGGAAACAGTCAGCATCACGGATAATGGCACGGCCCATGGCGACACGCTGGCGCTGACCACCGGAAAGGTCGGCAGGCTTGCGCTTCAGGTACTCGTCCAGTTTCAGCATGCGAGAAACTTCCGTCAGGCGGCGCTGAACCTCTTCTTCATCCATCTTCAGACGACGCAGGGCGAAAACAATATTCTCTTCTACGGTCTTGTGGGGATAAAGTGCATAGTTCTGAAAAACCATGGCGATGTTACGGTGTTGGGGCTCAACATCGTTAACGACCTTGTCACCGATTTTGATTTCACCACCGGTAGCCTGTTCCAGGCCGGCAATCATCCGCAGGGTGGTGGATTTACCACAACCGGAAGGACCAACAAGAACTACAAACTCGCCATCCTGAATATCCAGGCTGATGTTTTTGACGACCTTGGTTTCGCCGTAGTTCTTAATAATGTTTTTCAGTTGAATAGAAGCCATAATTTGATCGCCTTATCCTTTAACACCGCCGTCTGTTTTGCCTTTGTCCATATGACGCATGGCAAACAGGAAGCACATAATGACAGGAGCAAGAGTTAGCATGGAAGCCGCCATGATGCGGTCCCAGATAGCGTTCTTGGAGAGGAACAGCTCCTGCAGGGCCAGAGGCAGAGTGGAGAACTCTTTAAACTGCTTCAGGAACACGGAAGCGAACAGATATTCGTTCCAGCCAATAATGAAGCAGTACATAAATACGGTTGCCAGCATGGGCAGTGACAGCGGAATAACCACCTTCATAATGGCTTCTTTACGGGAGTAGCCATCCATCATGGCCGCCTCTTCCAGCGCAAAAGGAATCGTACGGAAGTAGTTACCCAGCATATAAAGAGCCACAGGCAGCGTTTGCATAATATAAATGGCAAACAGACTGACCAGTGACCCCCAGACTGATGAGGCCAGACCGATATTCATCGCCATCTGATACAGAGGTACCATCAACAGCACCCCGCCCACCATATAGACGAACAATACCGAGCGTTGCACAACAATCTGACCACGGAATCGTAGACGACTGATTGAGTACGCCCCCATGACTGCGAAGATCAGCGAGATAGTGGCTGCACCGGCTGAGATCACCAGGCTGTTTAGCATATAGCGGCCGAATGGGAAGATATCCGATTTGGATTGAAACTTGGCCAGAATGGCATCTTTTTTCGCCTGTGGCAGCTTCGGATTAGCCAGAATCTTCTGAACGGCGGCAGGAACTTCAACCTTCACCGGCTCAGTCAGCCCCAGCAGCTCTTTATAAGCATCCAGGTTCAGTGATTGTGGAATCAGCGACGGGTTGGCCCAGTCATACTGATGCTTCAGGGATGTCGACAGAATCTGGGCAAAAGGCAGCATACAAAAGCTGACCAGAAGCAGAATGGCAATCCAGAATCCTATGCGACCTTTGAGTGTTTGATTACCTAGCATATTGAATTACCACTTAAGAATCTTTTTCACGTAGAACCAGATCAGCACACAAAGCACGCCCAGCTGAATAACAGACGTCGCTGCCGCAAGACCTTGGTCAATAATGCCGGTAAAAGCCTGGTAGTAAGTGAATACGGGAAGTGTTTCTACGTTGGGTGCCAGCAGGAAAACATCTTCAAAACGGTTCAGGTTCCAGATCAGTCGCAGAATAACGACAGTGGCCAGAACAAAATAAATCTCTGGTAGGGTTACGTGGAAGAAGCGTCCAACCGGGCCATAACCATCAATTGCAGCCGCTTCATATTGGTCCCGTGGAATAGACTGCAGCTTCGATAGAATCAACATGTAAGCAATCGGGAAGTGCTTCCAGATATCAAATATGATCACGACCCATACAGCGGATTCCGGATTACCAATCAAATTGGTACGTGCACTCCATAGATGGAGAACATCGACCATCAACCAGTTGAATACGCCGTTGACCGGATCAAACAGAAACTGCCAGCCAAATACTACGGAAATAACCGGAGCAAAGTAGGGAACCAGAATAATGGCACTGACGATGCCGCGTCCTTTGAAAGGGTTGCGCATCAAAAGTGCAACCAGCAAACCCAGGATTGTGGTACCGGCTACGGTGCCCAGAAGATAAATGCCGGTTGTGCCGATAGAGGCGTAGTAGTCAGGGTTTGCCAACAGCTTGGAGTAGTTTTCCAAACCTACGAAAATCTTGTCGCCATTCAGTTTGACATCAAAAAAACTGAGGTAAATGTTGAATGCGATTGGGTAGAGGATCAGCAGGCCAATAAAGCCTATGGTCGGTGAAACCAGCTTCCACCCCAGCCTGGCTTCTGCCTTCTCTAGAGGAGTCATATAAAACGTGTCCCTTAAGCTGGGACCAGGTTCAGGTAAACCCTGGCCCCATATTAAGTTAGAGGTGATTACTCAGCGATAACCTGTTGCATCTGCTTTTCAGCCCATGCAAGAGACTCTTTGGTATCTTTGTTTTCGATTGTCGCGCTGTAAACCATGCGAGGAATAATCTGCTTGGAGAAAATCTCACCAGATTTCGGGAAGGCCTTGCCATCAACAACAGAGAAGTTCTTGATATTTTCAAAGCCGCTGATGATCTCTTTCACAGATTCTTTACCGTAGCGGTTGAAGATACCTTTTGGATCGTTCAGGAAGTCATCGTTCTCGGCCACATCACGCAGCATGGGCAGGTGCCCGCCAGGTGCCATATGAGAGAAGGCAACAACCTGATCGGTTTCGTTCAGGTATTCCAGGAAAGTTTTAGTCGCTTCTGTTTCGGCTTTGTTACCGGTATCCATAATGGAGAAACCAACCAGAGTACCAAAGCTTGAAGGAGCAGAGCCGGTAATCGTTGCCGCCAGACGGGTGTTCTTGGACAGGTTAGGATCGAAAGATGCGCCTTTCAAGTCCTTGAAGTGTTCAGTACCCAGAGAGCTGGCTGCCGCTTCTGCCAGTGCCAGGTCATCCATGATGTAAGTGGAGTAGAAGAACATCGCCAGCTTGCCCTGCAGGTAATAGTCGCGGGCACGCCAGGTTTGAGGTCCTGGAGGGTTGTACTGGGCCAGACGCTTGTAGAAGTCCAGAGTCTCTTCTTGGGCTTCAGAGTTGAAGATCAGCTTGCCATCCTTATCAAACTGACCGGCGTCATGGGACAGAGCGAACTGGGTGTAAACCTGCTCGGCATAAGCATCAGCCTTGGTGCCGACCAGGATGCCATATTGATTCTTTTCAGGCTTGTAGAAGTACTTGGCGGCTTTTTCGATATTCTCCCAGGTGGTAGGTGGCTGAAGACCGGCTTCCTTGAACCAATCTGCACGGTACCAGATACCCTGAACCCAGCCGCGGTATGGCAGAGCAACATATTGGTGAGTGTCTGGGTTTTCAACCAGTTTCAGAGCGCCCTGGTAGAAACGGTCTTTACCAACAGATTTAACGGCATCAGTTGTTGCCTTGGTATCAACAATACCCTGCTCAGCAAAAGCGAGAGATAGGTTGGAACCGACTTCAACAACGTTTGGCAGGGTTTTAGAGGCAGCGGCTGCCGCGATCTGGGTTGGCATCTCGTTTTCATCGATAGCCACAACTTTTACATCGATATCAGGGTTAAGCGCTTCAAAGACTTCAACCATCACGTCGATTGTCTGCAGACGGTCGGACTGGGTGAGAGTGGTCCAGTATTCGACGGTTGTGGTTGCGGATGCGAGAGTTGACAGAGTCAATCCTGCTGCTGCGAGCCCAAGTGTAAGTGCTTTTGCTTTCATCGTTCCTTTTTCCTCAGTGCCTGGCCTTAAATGTCTGGCCTTCTGTATCAGGACGCTTTCTTCGCTTTCAGCCACATCACCTGGTACGGCTCGATGGCTGTGTTTTTAGAAATCTTCGCACCACTGATCAGGTCATGATCAAGACCCTCCAGCAGTAACGATGTATCTAATTCGACAGTGTCATTGCTAACATTCACAACAACAGCGATCTCTTCTCCACGAACCAGAGTGATCAGTCGTGAATCGGTTTCCACAACTCGTTGGGAAGCGCTGGGAGCAAAAGCTTCCTCTTGGGTTCGTACAGAAAGAAGTTCTTTGAAACAGCTTAAAACCTGATGACGCTGGTGGGCTGGGTTGACCAGTTCAGCGACCAACTGTGAGCAGTTCAGCTTTTCTCGGTTGATAGCGCGGTTGTATCCTAGTCTTTCCAGGCCTTCAATATCATTGGTAGAGCCCAGCAGACTATGGATATAGATGCCGGGAACACCTGCCATGGAAATCAGCACGGCCTGTGACGCCATAAAGCGTTTCAGGTTGGTTGCATCATCAAATTCGGAATTACGTACGGCATCGTAGTAGCTGATGTTCAGCTCATAAGGGCTGACGGTACCATCACCGTTATCCTTAAAAGAGACCTTGCCACCATTCTTTTCGACAATACCAGCCATATCATCGACTTGTTCCTTGCTCAAGATGCCTTCAACCGGACGAACGCCAATGCCATCGTGAGAAGCGAGGAAATTAAAGAAGGTGGTTTTATTGGAGCAGGGCTCAAGACCTGCCATCCAGCCGGTGATTTTCTCACTGTTGCCCGTCTGCAGGGTATGCAGCATCAGTGGAGGCAGTGGGAACTGGTAAACCAGGTGGGCTTCATTTTCACCATTGCCGAAGTAGCTGATATTGTCCTTGTGAGGAACATTGGTTTCGGTGATTAACTTAACGTGAGGCGCCGCGACATCCATGACCGCACGCATAGCCTGAATCAAAGCGTGAGCCTGTGGCTGGTGGATGCAGGGAGTATCCAGCTCTTTCCACATAAAGCCGATAGCGTCGAGACGGATAAAAGAAGCGCCTCGTTCGGCATAAAAAAGCATCAGCTCTACGATTTTCTCGAACACTTCCGGACAGCGGTAGTTCAGATCAATCTGGTCTTCGCTGAACGTGGTCCAGATATGTTTGGGTCCATTAGCAGTATCAAAGGTTGTCAGCAGAGGTAGAGCACGTGGACGAACAACGGAGCTGTAATCACGGGTTGGGTCAGCTTCGGTGAAAAAGTTCTGGTATTTTGCTTCACCTTTCAGATATCCCTGGAACCAGTCACTGGATTTGGAAATATGGTTAATAACACCATCAAACATCAGATCAAAGTTTTCGGAGAGATCTTTGATATCACTCCAGTCCCCGAGGTCGGGATTGATTTTCCAGTAATCCTGTACTGAAAAACCGTCGTCTGATGTGTAAGGGAAGCATGGCAGGATATGAACAGCGGAAAGAACATCACCGATATGCTGATTAAGAAAATTATTCAGGGTTTTCAGAGGAACCTGATTTTCTTCAGAAATCGAATCGCCATAGGTAATCAACATGACATCTTTTTGATCAACCCACTGTTTTATGCTTTCAGGTGGGGTGATTTTTGCCATCAGGTTCGGAATCAACCTGCTTAATTGTTCTGGCGAGTAAACACCAGCCAGAATTTGTTGAAGGTCTTTTTTTACCGCGCTCAGTTTATCGACAGCAGCCATGACGCTCGATTGTTCCACACTGTAATTCTTTTATCCCACCGTTGATTGCTCTGGAGAGCAGTGTCAAAACCGGTTTTGGAAAGAATGAAAAAAGAGAGACATGTTCTCTGAAAGTCATCACATGCCCATTTTGTGAACATTCTAAGCAGATTGATTTTTGAAAAAACTGCTCTGAATCAAATGTTCGGTCTTTTTCAAAACCGGTTTTGAAAATGTTTAATTTGTGTCAGACTCCACAAAACTTTTGCAGAGTAGGCATTGTTAATAGTTTTTGATCGGTAACTGTACTTATTGTTTGGTTTGTCTGTACGGATCAATAAATAACCAGCTTATTTTGTACGTCAATAGCTTTTGATTGGTTTGCACCATTGCTTTTTGAATGAACTTGGTGCGCCATGTTGTGAACAGGCTTCTATCTGGTGTGAATATGAATATATTGCTGGCGCACTTTCGGGTAGGGGAAACGGATGGCGTTTCCCTGGAGATGGATAAATGGAAGTGGGCACTTGAGCAGCTTGGGCACAGGGTGTTCTATCTGGCAGGAAGTGCCGGTTGCTGTGAAGGTGTTAGCTGTGAAAGCGACTGCATTGAAGAGCTGCATTATCTTGAACCCTTCAATGATCACATTATTCACAATGCTTATGTGGAACGGAGTGACTATGAGACTGAAGGGCAACTCCTGAAAGCGATCGAAGATCGTGCTGACGTCATCAGTCAGAAAATCATCCAAGTTATCAAGAACCGTCAGATCGATATTATTGTTCCCAATAATATGTGGTCACTCGGATATCACCTGCCAGCGGCCATGGGCCTGCTGAAAGCCGTAGAGGCAACGCAGACTCAGTGTATTTGTCATCATCATGACTTCCACTGGGAACGGGTGAAATACTCCAATCCGACTTCAGAAGGTATCTCGCAGCTTCTGAATGATTACTTTCCTCCGAAGAGTCCATTGGTCAAACATTGTGTAATTAACCGGATTGCGCAAAAGGAGCTCAAGCAGAGAACAGGTTTGGATGCGACAGTCGTTCCCAATGTTTTTGACTTTCATGGCAGTGACTGGAAGGTTGATGACTACAATCAGGATTTAAGAACCCGGTTTGGCATTCGTCCCCATGATGTGATGTTTCTGCAGGCAACCCGTATTGTTGCCCGTAAAGGGATTGAGCTGGCGATTGACTTGATTGATGCGGTTCAGCAGAAAAAAGAGCAGCTGATTGGTAAGACTTTATATAACGGTGAAGTTGTTACTGAAGACAGCCGCTGCATTCTTGTTTTCGCGGGCATGTGTGAAGAAGACCCTTACCTTGAGAAGTTAAAGCAAAGGGCTGAGAGGAAAGGTGTTGAACTTCTTTTTATCAGCGATTCGGTTGGGCATTCCCGCAGCATAGAAGATGGGCAGAAAACCTACTCTTTATGGGATGTGTATTCCCATGCCGATATCATTACTTATCCAAGCCTGCTGGAGGGGTGGGGTAATCAGTTTCTTGAGGGGTTGATTGCACGCCTTCCAATGGTCGTTTATCGCTACCCTGTTTATGATCTGGATATTGCAGATTATCAGTTCAATATCATTGATCTTGGCAATCACCACTCAATTGATGAAAGTGGACTAGCAGTTATTGAAAACGAGACATTGAAGCAGGCTGCTGATCAAACCATTCGTTATCTGGTCGATAATGTATTCAGGGATAAAGCCATGCTGCAAAATTATCGGACTGGAGAAAATCGTTTATCTTATTCATCACTAAAAATATTACTTGGTGAAATTTTTACTACGTAGCTGCCCATAGCTGGCAAGATCGTACTGCGGCGGTTCTGCGAATCGTCGCTCTATTTGAAGACACTATGTTGCTTGGAGTTGCCTTGATCGATTGTTGGATTTTCTCTACAGAACTGCCAACGAGGTCATCATATGGAGGTACCGATTCTGCACTTGGCAGGATATGCCAGATTGCCACACTGCGGTAGAGATCCTGAAGCTAATATGTAAGACCTGCTATAGCAGCTGTTCTTTCATTTGCAGAGGGGGATTTCAATATAAAAACGGAGGCACAGCAGAACTTATTCTGAAAAAGGAACTGCTTCATAACAAGAGGTTAGTGGTGCCCGGACCCGGAATCGAACCGGGACAGCCGTGAGGCCGGCAGATTTTAAGTCTGCTGTGTCTACCAATTTCACCACCCGGGCGTGGTATTCATGAAGCATCATGACATAGACTGCCATAATGCAAAAGTGGAGGCGAGTACCGGAGTCGAACCGGTCTAAATGGAGTTGCAGTCCACTGCATAACCGCTTTGCTAACTCGCCTGAACCTGGAGCGGGAAACGAGACTCGAACTCGCGACCCCAACCTTGGCAAGGTTGTGCTCTACCAACTGAGCTATTCCCGCAAATTTCTGACCTTAACGATCAACCCTTTAAGTCAATGACAATCAGGTCTTTACGCCGATCTGGCTGCAGCCGCCAGAAGACGCCGGCTATTGTATTTAATTGTGGCCGTATGTCAATACATTGAATTTCAAAGAAATATTCAATTTTGCTGATTAAATGGATTCAAATCAGGCCAGGCTGCTTTCAAATAGACAAACATTGACCAGATCGTTAATACCGCAGCAATACCCAGCAAGGCCATTCCGGTCGCGCCAATGATGCCTTCGCCAAACTCACTGGCGAACAGTAGCAGGGTAATGGATCCCATCTGTGCCGTGGTTTTCAGCTTGCCAATAAAATTAACCGCCACACTGGTGCGCTTGCCCAGCTCTGCCATCCATTCCCGCAATGCGGATATGACTATCTCACGCCCGATGATGATGAGGCCAGGAATCGTCATCATCGGTGTATTGAACTTCTCGATCAGGATGGCCAGTGCCACCGCCACCATCACTTTGTCGGCCACAGGATCCAGGAAAGCCCCGAAAGGCGTGGTCTGATTCAGGCGCCTTGCCAGATAACCATCAAACCAGTCGGTAAACGACGCAACCATGAAAATTACTGCGGCGGCCAGGTTGGTCCACTGATAGCCCAGGTAATGCACAACCACGATTACCGGGATCAACAGCAGACGAATCAGGGTCAGAATATTGGGGATGTTCATGGTGTACGACTTATATCCTTAAATCTCAGGCACAAAACCGGCGAGCCCGTTTTGCCAGTTTATCAGTTTGGTCCTGTCCCTGTCATAGCTCTGGGTCTGTTTTCTATTGATTTTTCAGGTTATTTCAAACTGTCATGAATCAACTGGGCCATCTGTCGGCTGATGCCCTGCACTTTCACAAGCTCATCAACACTTGCTTCTTTTACACCTTTCACACTACCAAAAAATGACAGCAGTGCTGCCCGGCGGCGGGGACCAACTCCCGGAAGATCCTCCAGCTGTGATTTCCTTCGCTTTTTATCCCGACGCTGGCGGTGGCCGGTTATAGCAAACCTGTGGGACTCATCACGTATCTGCTGAATCAGGTGCAAACCGGGAGAAGAGGCCTCCAGGGTAAACTCTTGCCCCGTCTCTCCTTCGATCAGGACTTCCAGTCCAGGCTTACGGGTTTCACCCTTGGCTACACCGTACATTGCCACATGCCCCAGCTGCAGGTTATTCATAACAGCCCTGGCCTTATTAAGCTGACCGGCACCACCATCAATCAGCAGGATATCGGGCAGCACACCATCTTCCTGCAGCACTCGGCAATAACGGCGCTCAACAGCCTGGGCAATGGCAGCATAATCATCACCTGGAGTGATATCGCGGATATTAAAACGACGGTAATCACTTTTGTGCGCACCCTCCTGACCAAACACCACGCAGGATGCCACAGTCCCCTCCCCCATGGTATGGCTGATATCAAAGCATTCAATCCGCTCCGGTACTTCCGGCAGATCCAGGGACTTCTGCAGCGCCAGAAAGCGCTCGTAGATATTGCGCCGGTCGGCAAGATAAGAGTTGAGGGTTTGACGGGCATTTCTTTCCGCCAGGTTAAGCCAGTCCTTTCTTTCTCCCCGGACATTATGGCGCAGCATAACTGTTTTACCGGCCACCATGCGAATGGCTTCAGTCAGAGCTTCATGGCCGATAATCGCAACAGGTAAAAGAATATCTCTTGGAAAGTCCCGACTATCACTCAGGCTTATATAGAATTGCCCAAGGAAACTCTCCAAAGCCTCAGCCAGATCACCGTCAGCAGCAAAGCCAGGGAAAAAGTGCCTGGAACCCAGCACCCTGCCCTGACGTACAAAAATAATCTGCACACAGCTACCACCAGGTTCCCGGGCAACACCAAACACATCGGCATCACCGGAACCTACAGCAATCACCTGCTTCTCTTGGGTCTTGCGCAAGTGGTTAATACTGTCCCGAAAACCTGCCGCGGCTTCAAACTCCAGTTTCTCAGAAGCAGTATCCATACGCTTAATCAGGTCATAGATCAGCTCCTGACTGTGTCCCTGCAGAAAATCAATGGAATCCTGGACATCCTGGATATATTCATCGGAATTAACCAGACCTACGCAGGGCGCCTTGCAGCGATTGATCTGATATTGCAGACAGGGACGGCTGCGGTTACGGAAAAAACTGTCTTCACACTGGCGTACCCGAAACACCTTTTGAAGCAGGGCAAGACTTTCCCTGGCGGCTCCAGCACTGGGATAGGGTCCAAAATAGCGTCCTTTGCGGCGCTTAGTGCCCCGGTGCAATGTCAGCCGGGGCCACTGGTCTTTATCAGACAGGAAGATAAAGGGATAGGATTTATCATCCCTGAGCAGAATATTGTAAGGTGGACGGTTATCCTTGATCAGGTTCTGCTCAAGGATCAGTGCTTCCCCTTCACTGTTGGTAACAATTGTCTCAATGCTGTCAATTTTTGCCACCATGGCAGATGTTTTGCTGCTTCGCCCGATGGGTCGAAAGTAGCTGGCCAGGCGTTTCTTCAGGCTCTTGGCCTTACCTACGTATAAAATTTTACCGTCTGCATCCAGCATTCGGTAAACACCTGGCAGGTCAGTCACAGTGGCCAGAAAGGCTTTATGGTTAAAGGCGTTGTTTTCGGACGATGGCATAGAGCTATTAAAAACGTAAGGCAGCCAGATAGTTAATGAGACAGCCAATTAACAAAACAGTTAGTTACGGAGACAGGTTACCTGCTGAGAAAACTTCATGGAAGGGCAAGTTTGGGATCAATCAGAAGTCGTAGCAATTTCGACAATACCGTGGCGTATAGCCAGCTTGGTTAATCCCACATCATTGTTGACTCCGAGTTTTTCAAAAATGCGGTAGCGATAACTGTTCACAGTTTTTGGACCAATACCCATTTTCAGGGCAATGTCTGCCGGTCGATAACAGTCGATAACCATCATCGCCACCTGGAACTCTTGGGGGGAAAGACTTTCAAAGGGATTTTGCGGAGTCTGGGCAAAAGACTGGACAGCCATCTCTTTGGCTATAGAGGCACAAATAAAACGCCGGCCATTATGAACATCGCGTATAGCCTGTACCATTTCACTCTGGTCGCCGCCCTTAGTAAGAAAGCCCCAGGCTCCCGCTTCAAGAAGTTTGCGGGCATGAACGGCATCCTCAAAACCAGAAAGAGCGATGATACGAATTTCAGGGTGGGATACAGACAGGCGCCGTGTCGCTTCCAGGCCTCCCATACCCGGCATGCGCACATCCATCAAAATCACGTTGACTTTGGTCGTCCTGCATACTGACTGGACTCCTTCTCCAGAGCAGGCTTCCCCAACAACTTCTATGTCGTGAATATCTGCCAGCATGCGAACTATGCCACACCTGACAAGCTCGTGGTCATCCGCTACCAGTACACTAATCAAATCGGGCTCCAGGAATTGATGATTAGTTGTTATTATTTCTCGCCACAGCCGAAATATCTTCCCTGAAACACTCACAATATCAGATGGTTGCACTTCGGTAAATGCCTATGAAAAAGCAGACTGATATAGCCTGCTTTTTTTGTTCAACAAACTCAGTAGCAGATTCTGCTGTAACGAATCAGGCAACGATACCCAGAACTTCCACTTCAAAAATCAGGACAGAGAATGGTGGAATAGAGCCCGCACCACGCTCACCGTAGGCCAGGTTATGGGGAATATAAAGTTTGAACTTGTCGCCCACAACCATCAACTGCAGAGCTTCGATCCAACCGGCAATAACACCGGTAACCGGAAATTCTGCTGGCTCACCACGGGCCACTGAGCTATCAAAAACAGTGCCGTCAACCATGGTACCATGGTAGTGCACGCGAACGGTGTTGTCCTTGGAAACAACTTCGCCTTCACCTTTGGTCAGAACTTCATACTGCAGACCAGATTCAGTAACAGTCACTTCTTCACGACCGGCATTGTCCGCCAGGAAAGATTCGCCAGCAGAGATCGCCTCTGCGGAGCGGGTTTCTGCAGCTTCCTGCATGGCCTTGGTAATGACCTGGAAAGCTTCGTTGATAGCATCTGGCGCAACGGCCATTTCCTTACCCTGCAGGGAATCAGCCAGACCATTTTGAATGGCTGCGATATCCATACCTTCAAAAGTCTGACGGGCGAGTTGGTCGCCCATTTGACGGCCAATGCCATAGCTGGCTTTTTGTTCCATGGTTTCGTATTGGGACATTATGTACTGCTTCACATGTGTTAGAGGTGCTGCAGTCTGCTGCAAATGCCTGTCGAATACAAGTTCGGTACCCTTGAAACCCTGTTATTACAGCGCACTGAGCAGTGATAGTTTACAAGATTTTCTCTCTATGATTTCCGTACTTTCTTAGGCTCATTATTTTCAATGATATGAGGCAGTAGTTATGGACACCTCTCTAAGAGAGTAAAATCTCTTCTGAGGTGACATATGACAACCAAGAAAAAACGTAAGTTTCACTCCCCTGAATTTAAAGCTAAGGCTCTCAAGCTTGCAGCAAAAACCAGTGTGCCATCTGCAGCCAAAGAACTTGGCCTCCAAGAATCGCAACTTTACTCTTGGCGAACTGTCGCTAATCGGAAAAACTCTGTCAGTGAGCGTGAGTCAGCTTTGGCTACGGAAAATGCAAAACTCAAGCGTCAATTGGCCGAACAGGCAGAGGAGCTGGAAATTCTAAAAAATACCCAAAGGGCACTATAGGGCGGCTACCTACTTCGCGAAGAATCAAAAATAGAACGCTTTCGTTTTATGTTGCAGCACTGTGCCAGGTTCGCTCTGGTGAGAATGGCGTCTGTGCTGCAGGTCTCTCGAAGTGGGTACCACCGCTGGCTGAAAGGTCGCCATGAGCCCAGCCTTCGAACACAGAAACAGCTGATGTGAGACCAGCTTATTCATGATGCATTTCTGCGCAATAAAAGCAGGGCTGGGGCCCGGCGTATTCAGAAGGATCTGCAAGATGATGGCTACCCCTGTTGCATAAAGACAATCCAGGCCAGTATGAAACGACAAAACCTGATTCCGAAAGCGGCACGTAAATTTAAAGTGACTACAGACAGTAAGCATTCATTGCCTGTGTCACCTAATCTGCTTGAGCGTAACTTCTCTGCCTCAGCTCCCAACCAGAAATGGGCTGGAAATATCACATACTTGCAGACGAGTGAAGGCTGGCTTTACCTGGCCGTAGTCATTGATCTGTTCTCTCGAAAAGTCATTGGTTGGTCAATGAGCACCGGCATGAAAGCTGATCTGGTCTGTGATGCATTGAAAATGGCTCTGTTCCGCAAAGCTTTTTCCACTCGCTCAAGGTTGAAGCTATTCACCACGAGCCATTACCTGATCGCGAAGGAATGAGGCAAGCTGTATTCGAATATATTGAGGTGGATTACAATAGAACACGGCGTCATAGCACTCTTGGGTATTTAAGCCCAGAGAAGTATGAGCTAGAAAAAGCAGCTTAGGCAGGTGTCCACTTTTACTGCCTCACATCAATCTGTTTACGTCTACAGACTCTTGACTGAGTTAACCATAAGCGTTGAATCATATTTCTGAAAAAAAGATGTCAAGCCCTGACAAGATTGTTAGCTTTTCTCCTTTTCTCGGGCAGAGACCCAAGCACTGTCCACCTACCCATTTGGGAACTTTAGACAATTTTTAAGGTCTTAAGATTATTACGGATCGTGGAAGTATATATGATTCAGGGGATAAATTCTCAGCTTGGATATTCCATTAACTGTTCGGAATCTGAAACTCAGCGCTCTGACGAACAGGTTATTCCACGGACTGGTGTTTTTTTACCTGCATCAAGCGAGATGGCTATTGTACCGAAAGTCTCTCCATTGTCAATCCAGGTCCATCTGTTAGCCTACCAGAAAAAGTCGCCTGTACATGATAGAAAAACAACCCTCGCTTCTTCAGAGGTCATTCTGAAGACTGAGCCTCCTGATTCACTAAAACCCTGGCAGAAAAAGAGAGATGACTCTCCCCCTCCCCTGGGCCTGATTCCGGATGATCGCTATACATTCTCTGATGAGAGCATTATGTTCAGAAAAGCAATTCCATCAGGCAATAATACTGACCATTCTGGCTTTCATGATGTTGAAATACTAAAAAAGGGTGGTGATCATAAAAAATTAAAACAGAGGCTATATAGTGTTCTTTCCAGACCAAATTACTGCAGGGGATTAGAATCTTCTGAGCCTGCTGTCGAACTATCTGAGGCTTGTAAACGAGCAATGCGCTGGCAGGCCCAAGCCCTTGCTTTTAGCACTGATAAGCCGGGTTATATTATTTTTAATCGCCTTGATAAAATCCGTTCACACTTTATATCACGACCAGATATCATTGCTGAGTTCGTAAACAACCCAACTCTGGCCGACAAATTAAATACACAGGGATCAAACAGGCCTGGATTATCAGAAGACGAGTTGTTTTGTTTGAATGAAAGCGTTATTAAATTATGTGAAAATATTTATTTAGATGTATTAGATAATATAAAAACTATTGAAACAGACATAGCTAACATTGCCTCTGATATCCACCTCCCCACCCATCATTATAATTTTTCAGCATGGTGCTCAAGATATGATACATGCGCCTTCGCGATTAATAGTGATTTGGGCAGGCTAAGGTGCGGTGAAGCAGCTACATGTAGTCTTGAGACAAAACTACAGAGAGATACTATACCTGTTTTTATTCCAATTGCATGTAGCCTAAAGTTTCTTGAATTTGAGCTTGTAAACCCGCAAACTTCAGAAGTGACAGATCTAAAAGATCATACCTTTCTCATTTTGATGGAATCAAGACAATACCAGAGAGCCCTAGCTCATAATATGTTTATCAGTTTGATATACAATTCTCCTCAACCAATACATGTCCCATTCGCATCTCACAAAAAAGTGGGAAATAAAACTGCCGAAAGTGAAGAAAAAATCGGTATAGAGGGTAATAACAATACACTGAAACGCACTTCTGAATTACCTTTGCCGAATATATTTGATGATAATTACATGGTCATTGCTGACCCGTGGTTACAAGAGTCACGGGAATTGAACAGCTTTAATTGGGAATCATTCCTGAAAAGCAATGCCAGAAGGTGGAATTATAAATCCTTTACAAAATACCAGATCTCTTTCTTTGCTTTTTTTTAATTTGCAGGCACCCAATAATTAATTATTGATAAACCCCCGGCTATGCCGGGGGGACTCGCACAGGTTCTACCTTTACAGCGGTACCTACCTTGATGTTTCCGCCAAGAAACATTGAGGTGTACCTATGCCAGACTACAAGAGTCTGAGTCATACTCGTTGGGATTGTAAGTATCATATTGTCTTTATCCCGAAGAAAAGGAAGAAGGTGATTTATGGAAACTTGAGGAAATTTCTTGGAGAGATATTTCACGAGTTAGCCAAAAGGAAGGACTGTAAAATCCTGGAAGGACACTTGATGCGAGATCATGTCCATATTTGTATCAGTATCCCACCGAAGTATTCGGTATCTAATGTTGTGGGTTACATCAAAGGAAAAGCTGCGATTCACATTGCCAAGAATTTCAAAGGAAGACAAAGGAATTTTACAGGGGAGCACTTCTGGGCAAGAGGATATTTTGTTTCTACGGTCGGGCTTGATGAAGATGTAGTGAGAGCATACATCCGAGATCAAGAGAAAGTAGAAGAGCATCGTGAGCAGATGAAGCTGGACTGGTAATCGCGCCCATGGGCGCAACAATAGCCCTTTGAGGGCGTCCCCTAAATAAGCCTCCGGCTCTGCCGGAGGTCATTTAACGTGTGCCGGGCATGTTGCACAGCTTGGGGGTGAAAGTCCCCTGTCCAGCCAGATGAGGGCGAAGGACTAGCGAAGCACGAGGTTTGCATCGCGAGGTGTAGGCTGAAGGCAGTGTGGAGCAAAACTGCGAGCTGACGAACAGAAACCGGATATGAGGCTGTCTGCGTGGGGACGAGTCAGCGTTTGATGACAAAGTCCCTTACTCATCCGGACACGTAGGCAGTAGATCCGGCAGTTGTGCAGTGAAGGCGGTGTGACTTACCCCGGGAGGTCTGTGTGGTGTCTGATATTTCAGACTGAGGTCATCGTAAGGTGATCTGATCGCCATACAGAAGTCAGCAGACGGCATAGTAGTTGACCTTGGTCAGCGAAGGCCTGAACGGTACAGAGTGGTGAGTAGTTTTTACTTTTCGATACATCGGACGCAGGCAAAGACCAGCGAATACTGGTGCTCATATCAAGTGGTAACGGCGGAACCGGGAACTGCGAGATGATGAGAGCTGAGATTGTATCGGCACTGTAAGATTACGAAAACCCGGCGGGTGGTACGAGCCAGATGCCTTGTATCACTGACCCTGTTATTGCCATGTTTGTGGTAATAGCAGACGCTCAACTGGCCGAAACGCCCAGTACGGACCCGTACGCTGGGTGTTGTGGGAGGAGTGGAGCCGTGAGGCTCCACCCTATCCCGATTAATTCAGTTATGGATTAATAGCCCGCTCACTGGCCCGGCAGAACTCCAGCTTCAACTCCTTATAAGTTGTTACAGCAGGAAACTGGGGAAATTCATTAATAACATTCTGTGGTGCTTTAAACAGAATACCCTGCTCAGCACACGACAGCATAGAAGTATCGTTATAGGAGTCACCAGCGGCGATAACCCGGTAATTCAGGCTCTGGAAAGCCTTAACTGAGCAGTACTTTGGATCCGACTGACGGATAACGTAATCCTCTACTTCGCCATTTTTACCCAGTTGTAACTTATGACACAGCAAGGTCGGAAAACCAAGCTGGCGCATCAGAGGTTGAGCAAACTCATAAAATGTATCCGAAAGGATCACTACTTGAAAATTCCCTCTTAACCAATCAAGAAAATTTCTGGCTCCTGGCATAGGCGACATTTCAGCAATAACAGCCTGTATTTCCCGTATACCGAGACCATGCTTATGCAGAATAGCCAGACGCATCTTCATCAGCTCATCGTAATCAGGAATATCTCGTGTCGTTGCTTTTAACTCGTCAATACCCGTCTGTTCAGCAAAACGGATCCAGATTTCCGGTACCAGCACTCCTTCCAGGTCCAGACATGCAATTTCCACGGCTTCACTCTCTTATATTGTTAGGG
>CBDEWF010000146.1:0-33230 GCA_965243775.1 Sansalvadorimonas sp. | reverse complement strand
ACCCTCTGTCGTCTGATCGAAGAGCAGCGGGCCGATGGCAGCCGTACCCGGTACAGCTATGAATGGGCCAGCGGTGATGAGCATGCGCCTCTGAGTGCCAGGTATAAGGTGACGGAACAGGCTGATGGCCAGGGGCCGGTCACCACCTATTTCGACCGCAAACACCGTCCTGTCAGAACCAAACACCTGGGCTTTGATGGTACTCCGGTCTATACCGATACCCGCTACAACGCCCGGGGTCTGGAACAGGCGACCAGCCGCCCCTACTTTGTTGGGGATCGCAATTACTGGATTGAGCGGGAGTATGATGAGTTGGGTCGTGAGACTCGGGTGGTTCGTCCTGCCACTCATGGTCTGGGCGAGAGCATTACCCGGTTTGAATATGAAGGTCTGAACACCAGGAAATTCGATCCACTAGGTAGAAAAACCACAACCCTGCGGGATGCCCTGGATCGGGTAGTACAGGTGAAACAGCCCCTCAATGCCTTTGTCAACCACAAGTACGATGCTCTCGGCAACCTGGTTCAGACCAATGCCAGTGGCGTGATCACCAATATTACCTACAACAAACAGGGGATGCGTACCGGTCTGGATGACCCCAGCAAGGGCCACTGGCAGTACCGTTACAACGCCTTTGGTGAGCAGCTTTGGCAGAAGGATGCCAAAGGCCAGATTATTACTGAGCAGTACGATAACCTGGGCCGGTTGGCTTCCCGCAAAGAGAAGGAAGGCAACAGCACCTGGACCTGGGACAGCGCCGCCAACGGTATCGGCCAGCTGGCCAGCGTAACCGGCCCTGATGGTTACAGCCGCAAATATCGGTACGACAACCTCTCCCGTCTGGTGAATACCACCCAGACCGTGGATAACCTGGCCCTTTCCCTTGGTGTGGAATACGACCGGTACAGCCGCCCGGCAGTGGAGATTCGCCCTGGTAACTTCCGGGTGCAGAATATCTATAACCGGTACGGTTATCTGAAGGCAGTGCGCAGCCCGGGCAACCAGGTCAGTGACTATGATCGCAGTCATCTCAACAGCCTGATTACCCAGAGCAAAACGGCAGCACGGGAGGCCCTGACCCAGGCCTCTGAACTCGCGGAAAAGGCCGACCAGTACCAGACGGCACTGGCCAAGTACCAGAGCGGCAACAACGGCAGCGATCCAGAGCTGCAGCAGATCCTCAGGGATCTGGACAGCGTGGTGCGTCAGATCAACCTGCAAATTGAACAGACCCTGGATATTGCCGACAAACTGCTGCTGGTGTCCGAGACGTTGTACCGTCAGGCTCAGCTGACCGAAGCCTGGGGCAGTGATCCCAATGCGACAGCCCTGCAGACAGCGGACAACAGCAACACCGTCACCTGGTGGGAAGCCAAGTACCGGGATGCAGAAGGACGACTGAGCGCCTCTCTGATCGGTAACGGCCTGACCAATATCCGCAACTACGACCCGGCCAGCGGCCAGCTGCTCTCCATTGAAAGCGGCCTATTCTACGGTGACCGCATACGTCAGCTGGAGTACCAGTATGACAAGATGAATAATGTTACCCACCGCTATGACCGCCAGCAGGGATTAGAAGAGAGTTTCCGCTTCGACAGCCTGGACCGGCTGACCCGCGCTATGGTAAGCGGAAAGTTTGGCAATCAGCCCTATAGCTCCACCACAAGCTACAGCTACGATGCCAAAGGTAACCTGCTCAATCGCAGTGACAAAGGCAACTACCGCTACGGCAATATTGGCAGAACAGAAGACAATGCTGGGCCTTATGCAGTACTGGGTGTCGGCAGTGAAGATGATTACACCTACGACAAGAACGGGAATATCGTTACCGGCGGTGGCAGAGTGGTCACCTGGTCTTCCTTCGATCTACCGACCCGTTTCGAGAAAAATGGTAAGACTGTTGACTTCGCCTATGCTCCAAGCCGGGATCGCTACCGCAAGATCAGTGGCTCCACCACAACCTGGTACCTGGACAAGATTTTTGAACAGGAGAAGGCCAGGGAAAACGGTAAGAGTGTCGTAAGACAGAAGCACTTTATCTATGCCGATGGTGAGATTCAGGCGATACAGGTCAGAACGACAGAAAATGGTGTGGCCAAGCCAGATGAAACCCGTTATCTGCATCGGGATAATCTGGGATCGATTGATACCATTACTAATGCTGTAGGCACCGTGGTTGAGCGGATGAGCTATGGGGCGTTTGGTTCACGGCGTGCGGGGGACTGGCGTTCTTCCTCTGCCATTGGCTCGCCTATTTTGCCGGCTTTGACCAAGAGAGGCTTTACCGGTCATGAGATGATTGATGAGGTGGGGCTGATTCATATGAATGGGCGGGTTTATGATCCGGGGATTGGGCGGTTTTTGTCCGCTGATCCTGTGGTTCAGGATATTTATGATTCTCAGGCGTTTAACCGGTATGCTTATGTGAGAAATAATCCTTTGCGTTATACCGATCCGAGCGGTTTTGCCTGGTATAACGATTGGGATGATTTCAAGGAAACTACGGCAGGGATTGGCAGGGATATTGCGAACTCTATCAGTGGTGGAGTGGAAAGAGTTAAGAAGTTTGGTAGAGATGTTTGGGATAGTGCTAAAAACTCTTCTGTGGGTAAAGCTGTCTCAAAAGGTATAAATATTATTTGTGATGCTGTGAAGTATGGAGGTAGCTGGATATCAGGTGGACCAAGTGGAATCAATACAGGAGATGATTTTGTAGAAAGTGGATTCTTCAGTGAACAAACACTTGATAATACTCAATTAGCTTTGGCAGGGGCTGGTTTTTCTCCTTTAGGGCCTTTTGCAGACTTGGTCAATGCTGGTATATCTTTCGCCAGAGGTCATGTTCTTGATGGGGTTTTCTCATTAGTTAGCGCAGTTCCTATTGCTGGAGATTTAATAGCTGCAGGGGTGATGGCCAAGCGAGCTGATACAGCTTTGGATGTGGTTCGAGGAACCGATAAGGTTTTAGATTCTACTAAGAAAGTTGATTTTAATTTTATTAATAAAGCTGGGAAATTTTACCCAGAAATACCTGATTTAAGAACCGGAAAAAATATACCGTATCCAATAGATGACCTTCAGCGTGTTCCCAAGGCTGACCGTGTTTCATGGGGGGCTCAGGAAAGAGGTGCATTTATAAAAGAGTGGTATGATAGAGGGTATAAAACACCTCGTGGAGGCTGGTCTGAGTACGATATTCATCATATTAAACCACGGGAATTTGGCGGCTCAAATGATTTCTGGAATTTAGCTCCAGTGCAGAGAAAAACGCATCAGCAAGAATTCAATTCTTTCTGGAGAGATAAATGAGTAAAGTAAAAGAAATATTAACTTTAATGAAAGCTCACTGGAGTGATCCAAAGACAGCAATACATAGAGGAACAGAAATTCCATTCAAGCTTTGTTGTTCACTTAATGACGGGGTTGAAGAGTCAAGGCTATCTTCCGTAGATGTCAATTTTCCGAAAGAGGCTAAAGAGCTTTATTTGACGGCTGATGGTGCAGCTCTGTTCAAAGATGATGAATATGGACAATGGGGGCTTAGACTATTTCGTTTTGATGAAGTAGATGACCAGACAAGTCGTTACTTGCGTGAGAGGAGTAAGGACTCTATCGCTGGTGACCGAATAATTGGAGAGTTTACTGGTGATTCAGATTTACTATTGCTGCGATGTGATCCTCAGAGCAATGACTTTGGTTCAGTTATTGTAGTTTCTGCAATTGATCAACGAACAAACTGGGATGTTGCTGCAAAAGATCTGGGGAGTTTTTTACAGAAATATTACACCTTTCAGGGCGATAAATATTGGGAGCTGACTGAGGTCTAGAAGGGGCAATAGTCATATATGCATGGCCAAGGGGTCATATATGGTTCGCCCCGCGATGCAAGGTAAAGTTCCCGTTTGGCATTAAGAGTATTGCTTCCATATATCCGGCCTTTGGGTGAGGTCACTCTGCCTCTCACGAATATAAAGGACATCCAAAGATTTGACAGCGAAATCCACTGAGCTACTTTTCTTCCGCCCATAGATATTTCTGCCGGAGGAAAAGTATGACCAGTGCCCGCAGTGCTCTGATTGATCTGGACAGTACCCCCTACTATCACTGTATGGCCCGTTGCGTCCGACGGGCCTTTCTCTGTGGTGAGGATTCCCTGACCGGCAAAAATTACAAGCACCGCAAGCCCTGGGTGGTGGATCGGCTAAAGGAGCTGGCTTCAATATTTGCCATTGAAATCTGCGCCTATGCCGTTATGTCCAATCATTACCATACTGTTCTTTATGTTGACCGGAGTCGTTGTCAGAAATGGAGTGACAAGGAAGTACTTCAGCGCTGGACCCACTTGTTTTCCGGGCCTTTACTGGTGCAGCGGTTTCTGGCCGGTGGAGAGTTGGGCAAAGCTGAGCTGGGTAGAGTATCTGAATTCGCTGAAGAATACCGGCAGCGCTTACAGAGTATCAGCTGGTTTATGCGTTGTCTCAATGAGCACCTGGCCCGCAAGGCCAATGAGGAAGATAACTGCAAAGGCCGATTCTGGGAGGGGCGGTATAAAAGCCAGGCCCTCCTGGATGAAGCCGCGGTGCTTTCCTGTATGGCTTATGTTGATCTGAACCCTGTCCGTGCCGGTGTGGCCAATAGGCCGGAATGTTCGGATTACACATCTATTCAGGAGCGGATTGAGCAGTGGCAGGCAAGTGAGGGGCAGAAACAGCCACTCCAGTTAAAGCCCCTGAAAACCCGCTTCAGAACAGCAGGTGTTATTTCTTTCAGCTTGGCGGATTACTTTGAGCTGACAGACTGGACCGGGCGGGCTGTCCGTGATGATAAGCGTGGAGCCATTCCGAACCAACTGCCACCGATTCTGCTGCGGTTGGGGATTAATCCGAAAGAGTGGCTGCTTACCATGAAACCGGCAGGCAACCGGTTTGCCAGAGTGATTGGCAGGGAGCCTTCTCTGCGCACCTTTGCTGAACGGTGTGGCATTGGATGGGTGCATGGCGTTGGTGCTGGTTTCCGGCTATTTGCCTGAAAATCAAAAATAGCTGCACATTGATAAAGCCTCGATCTGGAACTTATTTGGTATCCGGTTGGGGCTTTTTTCGTTTCTGGTTGGTTTAACTCTGGAGAAACGCTAAAATATTGCACTAAGTGCTATATTTGTTGTCAAAGAGAAAAGCCTGTTCCATGAGAATCTTCAAAACCCGCTGGTTTCAGCGGTGGGCCAAAAAGGAGGGCTTGAATGACCAGGCTTTGATAGCAGCCGTTCGAGAAATAGAGCAAGGGCTGGTGGATGCCGACCTTGGTGGTTCTGTTTACAAGAAAAGAGTCCCTATAGCAGGGCAGGGAAAGCGAGGCAGTATGAGAACACTGCTGGCATTCCGGATTGGTGAAAAAGCATTCTTTATTTTTGGTTTTGCCAAGAACAAGCAGGCCAATATCAGCCAAAAAGAAGAGCAGGCTATCAAGCAATTGGCACGGGAGTTTCTGGGGTACACGGAGCATGCATTGAAAAAGGCTCTGGCTGCAGGTGAGTTAGTGGAGGTGGGAAATGAGTGATTTACTGGGTGCTGTACATGAAACAGCCAAAGGGTTGTACGAAGCTGGTGTCATGGACGCAAAAACCATGCACGAGTTTGACGCACTTTGCCTGCCACCTGTAAAAGCCTTGACGGCTCAGCAGATTAAACGGTTGCGTTTGAAGTGTAAAGCTAGCCAACCCGTATTCGCAGCTTTTTTGAATGTTAGTCCTTCGACTGTTCAGAAGTGGGAATCCGGGCAGAAGCGGCCTAACGGTCCCTCCCTGAAACTCCTGAATCTGGTTAGGGATAAGGGGTTAGAGGTATTGGCCTGACATCGGTGAAAGGCTGATTTTGGAGAAATAGACCTCTGAATGTGGCCCAGCCACCGCCACCTTCAAGAATCCCGTTACAGACCTCTGTAGCGGGATTTTTTGCGTTTATGGCCCGTGAAAAGCCCTGTTGTTGCTGGTTTTCTGCTGTTTGGGAAACGTACCTTTACTGCTCCGTACTGCCCCCTGTTTGCCCCTTCAAAATGCCGTTTTTGGCGGTGCCCTCTGTTTTTAGCGTACAGAGCGTTTTTCGAGGTACGTTTCTTAAACCTTTTTTAAATCAACTGGCTGCGCTCATTTTTGATCTAACTTGGTCGTAAACGTTCGTGATTAAAAGGTGGTAGCAGGTATAGGGAGAAAAGGTTGATCCTCTGGATTTTGAAATCAGCTAAGGATGTTCACCTCAGACTAAGCATGAGGTGAACAATCCATGATCAATTTACAACAAATTTTTTATTAAACGCTGCCTCAGTCAATGGAGTTAAGAAATAATCTCTATTTCTGAAGTTGCAAAAAGCCCTTTTCTAAGCAGCTCTTCCTTGGCCGCACTCGGATTTTGTGTGTATAACAGAATGCGGAGGTTTTCCTCTGCTCTGGAAAAGCAAACATAAGCTAGCTTTTCACTTCTCCGCATCTGACCATCTGTAGGTGGTCCTGATGTATCAGGAGTTAAGAGCTTAGAGAAGTTATAGAGATTCCAACCGGCTTCAACGTCATCGAATACCACCAGTACATCTGAGTACTCCTCTCCTTTGACACCATGCTGTGTACTGTAGGCAGTGCTCTCTTTAATGAAATTTGAGTATGCCTCCAGCTCCGTAGTTCTCATAGCGAAAAACTCATCGCATAGCCAGTCGCCCTTCTCTGGCCCGTAAGTATCTTCAGTAAATTCTTCTGTTCGTGGGTCTCTGGTTAAATGCTCAACTAATCGTTCGGGTAATGTAACAAGATCAAAATCTCTGCAGAACTCATATATATCTTTCACGCTGCCATTGGACCATAGTTGATTGAGCTCAGCTATTACCTTTCGAGACAGCTCAACCATTTCAATTAGTGGGCGATCTTTGTTTTTTCCCCGAACATCAAAGGCTGGGCCAATATTTCGCAGAAGATCTATAACCTGCCGTTGGGTTCCATTTCTGAAAGCTTTTATGGTTGGCCAGATAGCATTTAAAATCGGTTTGAGAAGGTAATGGTCACCTGACTCATAATCCTCTTGCGCAGACTGTGATGCGTACCTGCCCGTAAATAAGCTATGGAGGCTAACAAATCCTAATCGTCTCGCAATCATTTGGCGTGCTAAGAAAAGCCGAATGACATCATCTCGGTCTGCCCACCCCCAAGTATCAAGTGCTTGATCCATACGTTGTAAGGCGCTTTCAATTTGATCATCAGAATAACGCCTCGAAGATTGAGGTACTTCTGCTTGTACAAGACCTATTTGCACACTTCCAGAGCGTTCCCTGTTATCACCTGCGGCATACTGCAAAACATCTTGTCGAAATTTATTTAAGAATGTAATTACAGATACTGAACAGCGGAAATTCTCAGTCTTAGTGATGATCTTGCCACCTTTTGGTGGCTGGAAACCCCCGGCTCGTTTCTCATAAATTTGCTGCCAGGGGTCGCCGAAATACCCAATTACTGGAAGACCTAAAGCCTCTGTTACTGCATTTAATGATTCCACAATGATTGGGAAGGTGTCTTGGGCCTCATCGACAAATATGAATGGATAACGAAATCCAAAGGCTCTTTGAAAGGCAGTTTTATTTTTTAGCAAGTAGCCCGCAATTTCGATCACATCATCATGACTGAGCCTCCCCTCAGAATATCGGCTGTATGTTGCGTCGTCGTATTTAAAAGCCGTTACATCATGTAGTTTTTCTTTTTCCTCATTTAGTTTTGAAATTTTATCCCTGGCTTTTCTAGCCCTTTGGCTCTGACTTCCATTGTCATTTGCTGAAGCCTTTTCTATGAGGGAGGGAATGCGGTGATTAAACAGTGCATCCCCTATATCCTTTGTAAATGCTTTAATCTCTCCCCATAGGAAGCTATGGAGAGTTGAAACAAGAAAAAGGTCGTCGTAGCCCAAGCGGGATGATATGACGCCTACGGCGCGCTTAGTGTAAGTAATACAAGCAATCCGCTGCCCCCCTTGTCGCAGATCTTTACCGCTTTCTTTGCGGATAAGTTTAAGTGCATCAATGAGTGATGATGTTTTCCCAGAACCAGCCCCAGCGACAACGGCGAAGCTCTGTTTTTCTTTTAAGCTAATGGCTATCTTTTGATCTGCTTCAGTCTGAACTCTTTTGGACATATCACTATTCCTCTTCAGACTGAACTTCTTTGGGCTTATCTAGGCGCTGTTCAAGCCAATGAAGCCCTTCGGCGATATATCCGGGGGTCTCCCAACAGTCTTCAGAAGCCAAAGCACCCAGAGCAAAATCCGTTTTCTTGAAGCTGGAGGATTTCACTCGTTCGAAGATAGTTTGATAGGCATCTTCAAGCCCACCAGGAATATCTATTCCCAAACTTAGCTGGTCATCACGCAGAGTTGAGAAGTTGTCATAGGCAAAGGCTTCTTCAATTGTGCGAGGAATCATTAGATGTGATTTCCCATCATCTTCAACAGTAATGCCGACTTGAAACGCAATACACCTGTCTTTGCTCTTATCAGCTTTCTGCTCGGCTGTTAGAGCTAATAGTTGGTCAACAGTGTTAATGCCGAAGAGCTTTTTCAATGATGCGTTGGATGTTTGTGCGCCGGAGTGATCACCTCGACAAGCAGGATGCCTACCTCCAGGTTCGACAGAATCCAAGTCTGTAATGACCAGATACGGAATGTTCAGAAAACTTAAGAGACCCTCAAACCGGTGAGCATATGCTCCTCCAACTTCTAAAATTGTCAGGTATTTTTTTCGTAATGCTTCCGCTGTTTTTTCCACCATTTTTGGTAGAAGCAGCTTTTCTACAGTTCCTTCTACCAAAATCGCCGCATCGGCAAAGAATAGATCGCAGTGGGTTAATTTCAGGTACCGAAGAAGGAATTTTTTGGCTTCTTCTGGAGTTACTGATTTTCCATCAATCTCAAGGGCTTCAGGCTGGAATTCACGTAAGCTGTGTACCTTTGATGCGTTGAGGGTTGTGACCTTTTGACGATCTTCGCCTGCCAGTTCACAACGCTCAAAGTACCGCACTTTTTCAAAATCTACGGAGTCTAAAATGTGGGATGAATGTGTTGACACGACTAACTGCGGGATAAGTTCATCGTGACCCTCCGCTTTTGCTGCCTCTGAAACAATGCTCCAGATATTATCAATAAATGTTTGCTGGACTTGCGCGTGGAGGTGAACCTCAGGTTCTTCGATAAAAATTAAATGGCATAGCGGACGGTTTTCTAAGGTTTTCATCCACTGCAGATGGAAATGACTGATTTGAATTGCCATGTAGATGACATTTTTAAATCCTAAACCATTATACGACTCGGGTAATTCATGCTGATGCTCAGTATCAATATACAGAAGATCTGTACTACCTTGCAGAGCTTCCATAGGGCTGAGAGAAGATACGATTTTCAGGTCACGGTCATTAATGGATGGAACACCAAGTCCTTTGATGACTGTCATCAAGCTGCCAAAATGTTTTTCATAGTGTTCGGTGAGCTTCTGGTTGTTCTCATCAATCACTTGATGTGCACTTTGTTCAGATTCTGCTTGCTCCAGGTTTTTTTTATAAAATGCGGAGAATGCTGAAGACAAGCGACTGCTTCTGCTTGCTTCGTCATCATTTACGCTTCGCTGAGCATCAACAAAATCTACTCGCAGCAAATCTCTAAGTAAAGATTTACCCTCTTTGCTATCCAGCTGGGTTTCTTGCGATACACCACTATCATCAAGACTGTAGTATGCGATCTCGTAGTGTTGACTCAGGATGGAGTCCGTTCCAAGAAACTGAGTCAAAGACCGGAGTCGTTTTCCGGACTCTGGCTCAGGATAAGTTTCCCAATATGCTGTACGCATCGCTTCTGGGTCTCGGGGTTGATATTTCAATCGAATCCCGACTTTATCCAGCTCCTCAGATAATTCCGGCAAAAGTGTGAATGCACGTCCAAATGAGATATGAGCTGGATCTATCGAAAACCAAAGATCCAGCTCGATTTTTGGCAGAGTCAGTGGGTCACCCCCGTTACCAAACTCATCAATTGCGGAAATCTTCGATACAGAAAAGTCGTGTACCTTGAAGTCTTTTCCTCCCAGAAAACACCGAAAGGCCGCAGCTGTAGATGTTTTTCCGCTATTGTTTGGACCGACAAAAACAGTTTCGTTTTCTTCTAACCCGATTTCTACCTGCTCTAAGCGGCGAAAATTCCTAACCGAGATTCTTGAAACTTTCATAACGTCCTTATTTGATGCGCAATGGAAGAGAGCCCCTGCACACAGCTCTCAACCAGTATGAAAATTAAACAGGCAGGCTTGATTAGTGGTTGATATCGGCAATGCTTCACGTGCGTCTGCCAACGCAATATTCACTGGAACAAAGTAAATATGCTGAAATGATCGTATCAAAAAAGGTGATGCTGGGTGTGACAGGAGTCAGTACCTGAGTCGTTATACATTTTATGTGATTTAGGCTGAATACTATTTTAATGGAGGACTGGAACTCCTCAACTATCAAACAAGCCTTCCTGAACCTTCCATATTTCAGGTACCCCAGCCATGATATCAGCAAGTGTTCTGCCTCCAATTACTTGGCATGCCATGATTTTTTCTTGTAGTTTTGGAGATAGGGATGTCAGTCGGATTATCCTGGAAACATAACTCTCATTCTGCCCATAGTGCCTGGCCAAAGCCCTTAACATTTTCAAACTCCCCCTCTTCAAGTTTCTGCAACCAGATATGAGCCTGAGCCAGTGCTCGCATCAAGGCCGTGTCGCTGGTGGACGAGGTGTTCAGTACCTGGCCGTCCGGTGTTTTGATATGCGTCCGTCCACCCCGTCTCAGAAGCTGTATGGGGAATGTTTACTTCCAGGATGTTCTGGTCTGGGTGAAATCGGGTTTGACGCTTGCCGGTGATATTCATGGTTAGGCTACTCCTGTCAGGTCATCAGTAATTTTCGGGCAGCCACTTGGTATGGAAGCGGATGCTGAGGTTGGCTTCTTGGACATCAATTCTCTCCACCAATAGCTGCGCGATACGTTGTTGTTCGTTGGGAAACAGCTCCTGCCAGATATCTTTCAGGGTATGCAGGGCATTGACGGTCTGCTCATAGCTCATCTGGTCCTCAATATCATGGCAGTGCTGGAAAATCTGCATCAGCAGGGCAGGCTGGTTGATCAGCTGCTGCACTTCCTGGATTACCAGCTGTTCCAATGGCTCAGCAGGCAGCGGAGGGAGAATCTTTTGCCGGTAGCCCTTCTTTCAACGCTGTACTGTCGGTGTAGTAGCGGTAGCGTTTGCCCCGACGTCGCCCGCTGGTGGGCATCAGGGCTTTTCCGTTGGGGCCAAACAATAACCCGCGAAGAAAGGCCGGGCTGTGCCGCCAGCGGGACTCTACACGCCGGTAAGTGCGGTTGCTTTGGAATATAGCTTCGGCTTTATCCCAGAGTGTTTGGTCCAGAATGGCTGTGTGCTGACCGGGATACCATTCGCCTTTTGTGGTGAATAAAGTCCCAGATAGATTTTGTTGTTCAGCAGTTTTCGCAGGGTACTTTTGTTGAAAGGTTTACCACCCCAGGTGCTGCCACCCTTGCGTCGATAAAGCTTGGTTCGAAAGCCCATATCATTGATGCGGTAACAGGTTTCGGTGAGTGAGCGGGTTTCGATAAACGTTTCAAAGATGATGTTAACGACTTTCTTCTCACCCCGGTTGACCAAAAGCTTCCGGGTCTTTGGTGTCGTAGCCGAGGGGCACTGCGCCTCCCATCCAGATCCCTTTCTTTTTGGATTCTGTAAATTTGTCCCTGATCCGCTCACTGGTAATCTCTCGCTCAAACTGGGCAAAGGAGAGCAGCATATGGAGGGTAAGTCGACCCATGCTGTCTGTGGTATTCAAGGGTTGGGTGACTGAGATAAATGAAACCTTGTGCTCATCCAGAACACCCACCAAACGAGCAAAGTCTGAGATGGAACGGGTAAAGCGATCCACCTTGTAGACAATGATGATATCGACCTCATCCCGCTCAACCGCCGCCATAAGTTTCTTCAGTCCTGGCCGGTCAATATTTCCACCGGAGAATCCACCATCCTCAAACCGTTCATCCACCAGCTGCCAGCCCTGATGTTTCTGGGATGAGATATAAGCGGCTCCAGCCTCCCATTGTGCATCCAGAGAGTTGAACTCTTGCTCCAGCCCTTCTTCTGATGACTTGCGGGTATAGATGGCGCAGCGTTTGATAGGGTTGGCACTCACTTGCGTTTCCTCCGGCGACTACTCTGTTTCTGTTGTTCTTTTCTCAAGCCAAAGAAAGCCGGGCCATTCCACTGGCTGCCTGTAATCGCCTTGGCAATAGCAGTCAGGCTTTTGTACAGATGACCCCGGTACTCGAAAGCCTTCGTTGGTTACAATGACCTCATGCTCTTCATGTTGGTACTCACGCATTAATCGGGTTCCAGCTGGCAGGTGGCTGGTTTTTGCCCGGGGTGTTTTCTTGCCTTTTAATATTGATTGCTTGACCTGAAGTAAGCGCTTCTTTGCAAGGTCACTTAATCCGCCCAGCGCTTTCTCCTGTACTTTCCAGGCCAAACGCTGGCGCAGAATCTTGGTATGCAATGGAGGGGCTCTGTCCCCAGTAGCTCTTTCCAGGTCTGGTTAAGCTGCTTGTTGTTCATGACCATGATCTTGGCCACTTGGGCCGCCAGCGTCTCATGCACCTTGTTGTTGTCACTGTCTGACATGATCTCTCTCCGGTTGTGAGGGGAGGGACATACACGCTCTGTTGTCAGGGAAAGTCCAGTCAACTTTGCTGTCCTGGTAGTTACGCTCGGTCTTACGCCGATAGTGGCGAACCACCGCCAGAGACAGTAGGTGAATCAACTCTTCACGAGGAGAGTTCAAAGGTAAAGAGCGTACTTTTTGTTCATCCATGACCAAACTGCCCAGGTTGTTTTTCTGTCTTTAAGACTGAGTGGGAGTCAGTTTTTAAACAACATCGAAGCTGCTACAAGTTGGCTGCTGCTGACACTCCCTTGACTTGACTTGTACACAGATGCATCTTCTGGAGAGGTGTACAACGGAAGTACTCGACAATAATCAGGAAGGCTATGGATGCTCTTGCCGATCTGGTCCGGTACTCAGCGGATCAGGATGATCTCAAAGCTTATCTGGGCAGCTATCGAATCGGCCTGGACGGGAATTTTCCCTGGCATGACCTGATTCAGCTACCCCACCATGTGCTTGAAGAGGCACACCAGTTACCCAGTGATCTGCTGGAAGAACTGATGGAGGAAGCCCGACGTATCAGTGAGATGGCCCAGGATGGTGCACACCTGGCTCTGCATGCATTGGTTGATGACAAAAAACACTTTGAGTCCCTGCAAAGTCAGTTTGATCGCAGTCGCTGGATGCTGGCTCATGAGCCAAAAAACTTTGCCAAGGCTGAGGCCTACTTTGCCTTTACCAAAGTGCAGGGCAAAGTCAGTCGTTGCCAAGCCTATGAGGGGGTAAAGGGGCTCACTGTTGCCCAGGTGAAAAGCCTGGAAAACCAGTTTGTTCAAGCGCTCCGGCGTTCTCTACCTGGCGGGAAGAAAATCTGGCTGGAGACATTCGGCCATGTTGGGGTAGATAAGAGTATTCAGATTACCCTGTATAAAGAACACCTGCCCATTAAGGAACCGGCATTCAAGGGTGATTTGCTGACCTGGCGTAAACGGGTTTCCTGTCTTCAGTTACATCATTTTTTATAATCCCGAGACGGGTGTTTATGAAGTCGTTGCCAGCAAAACCGACGAACGTAAACAGCTGGCTGAGATTTTTAACCACTGTGTACTGAACAATGGCAAGCCCAAGCCTGTCGCCCACGCCGGGATATGACCTCAGTACCCTAAAAGAAAAAAGAGAATTTACCACCGGTGATGGAATCACCTCGGTCAAAGTGACCCGCTTGAAGGTGAGCAATTATACCCAGGGTATGGTTTCCACTGTGGAACCTCTGAACAAGAAAGACTGCCTTTATCATGTGGCAGCCCGGAAAGGCGACCAGAGTCCTCTGGCTGGTCGGCTAAAAGTGGAAAGGGCCACGATTGCTGTCAAGTTCACGCCTAAGCATCCGGGTGGTTCCCCCCGTTCGGTCACATTCGAAATCACTGAAACCAGTGTTAACCTGGAAAGTGGACTGGATAAACCCCTTGCACCGGTTACTGAAGACCCATTACCTGGCTGTATGGGAGCTTGTCCGACAAACACCAGCGGAGTTGGTGTAATGTGGCCCCGCAAGCTGGTTGAACTCGCCTTTGAGATTTCAGGCGATCACTCGCCAATACTCAGTGCTCACGAGGTGGCAGCATCGCTGTCTGGCTCTTCAGTTACTTCGCAACAGCTGGTGGACAGAGGGCTATTTACCGAATATGAAGAGCAGGAATGTGTTCGTATCGACAGTCGTCCCCAGGAACTTTTGCCCCATCCAGAAACGGGAGAACCGTCGTATTTTTGATGGTTATGATATTGTCGCAGTGGAACGGGAGGATCGCCTTTTCTATCGGTTGCAACAGTCAGCACTGGTTGACTGGCTGTATCAAGGGCTGAATTTGCCTGAGCACAATACCCCCAAAGAGTTTATTCCCGGTGTGCTGTGGTATATGGGAGATGTCCGAATTCCGAATATGGGTTACGTGCCTGTCTGGTATGGTCAGGCACTGTCTGATAACCAGACAACCATTGGCGAAGTGTGTCAGGTACGGTCACGGGGGCTGTCAGGTCTTATGCTGACTCATTCCCCATCCAGTCTCTCTTTTCCTGGTATCAAGGCTGTGATTGAAGTGGAAGCATGCCTTTGTCCCCGCAGCGAAATGGCAACTGTGGGTTGGAACGCTCTGGCATATTCTTTACGAGGAGTCAGCCTTGAAGATTCTCCCGCTCTTCCTTACCAATTGAGCCCGGACGGCAATGCTTTGATTCCGGCGGTCGGTGGTAAACCTATCCGGCTGAGACAGGGTAAGGTTCGTGACTTTTTTCACTATGTCATGGCAGAGCTGGCCAAGAACCCTGATATTGGTGTGGACTTCTATAAAGCCAGAGATTTCGCCGGGTATTCAGTCAGTGCCGATACATTTGGCAAGATGTGGAGTCCAAACAGTATTTACCACCGCATTGTCCGGCGTGAAAACAGCAGAATCTATCTGGTTCCCTGTTCAGCGTCTGAAACGGCTATATCACAAGCCGCTGCAGAGAATGCGTGATTTGCGATCTGCTTACATCTTCCAATAACTCTCTCCCAAAAAAATCTACGTAAATATCTACGTAACCTCACCTGATATCTCTACGTTCTGATCGCCAATTCTATCTCTTGCCAACTGGCATTCGGTAACAGGAGATAGCAATGGAAATAAAACACCTGACAGCCAATGAGCTCTCCAAGCGCTGGCGCTTGGCACCTCATACGCTGATCAATTGGCGCAGAAATGGAGGTGGCCCCAAGTACCTGAAAATAGGTCAGCGCATTCTCTACAGCCTGGAAGAAGTCGAGCGTTTTGAGTATGACCATGAATTCCTGGCCGTCGGTGAAAGAGCCAACAGGGGAGAAGGGACATGCCCGTAGCTCTGTCTGATATTAGCAACATGACCCTGCTGCAACTGGCCAGTCTTTCGGGTAGCGAACTGGATCGGTTGGGCCGGGAGGCCCATAAACGGTTGGGGCAGGCTGATACCTGTGTGAAACGTCTGCAGAATGCTCGTTATCTGCGGAACCTGGCACAGATGAGAGAACTGGTTGGTGAGGATCTGCCGTCAAATCAGGAGGGCGAACTATGAGTTTTCCAATTCTGTCCGCTGATCAGCGCCAGCAGGAGTACAAAGGTGTTAAAGCAGTACTACTGGGCCAGAGCGGAGTGGGCAAAACCAGCCAGCTTTGGACACTGCCTGCCGAGCAAACCCTGTTCCTGGATCTGGAAGCTGGAGATCTTGCTGTACAGGGCTGGCAAGGCGATACAGTGCGTCCCCGCACCTGGTCAGAGTTCCGCAATCTGGTGGCGTTTATTGGTGGCCCGAACCCCGCGCTGGAGAATGATCAGCCCTATTGTCAGGCCCACTACCAGGTTGCCTGTCAGCAGTTGGGTGATCCTTCGCAGCTGGATAAGTACACCATCTTCTTTGTCGATTCGATCACGGCTTTGGCCAGGATTTGTTTCCAGTGGAGCAAGACAAGACCTGAGGCTCGCAGCGAGAAAACTGGCAAGGCAGATATCCGTGGTGCTTATGGCCTGCATGCCCGAGAGATGATTGCTGCACTGATGCATTTGCAGCACGTGCGCGGTAAGCATGTGATCTTCGTCGGCATTCTGGAAGAGAAGGTGGACGATTTTAATCGCCGGATCTTCCAGCCCCAGATTGAAGGTTCTCGGACAGGATTGGAACTGCCTGGCATTGTCGATGAAGTGATCACCATGGCCAGCCTGCCCAATGAACAGGGAGAACTGCAGCGCAGTTTTGTCTGCCAGACCCTGAACCCCTGGGGTTTTCCAGCCAAGGACAGAAGTGGTCGTCTGGAGCAGACCGAGCCCGCCCACCTGGGCAACCTTCTGGAAAAAATCAGTCAACCCCTCGCTGGTGGACGGCAACTGCAGTACACCTCCGGCACACCGGCAACACCACAAACCAACCTCACAACACAGTCTCAAGACCAACAACAAGGACAATAACAATGAATAACCCCAATCAACCTGGTACAGCCTGGACTGACTTTAACAATGCAGCAGTTCAACAGGATTACGATGTGATTCCCAAGGGTACTCTGGCGAAGGTGCGCATGACCATCAAGCCGGGAGGTTATGACGAACCTCACATGGGCTGGACTGATGGCTGGGCAACCCGCTCTGAAACTGGTGCTGCCTATCTCAATGCCGAGTTTGTAGTTCTGGCTGGCCCCTTTGCCAAACGCAAGGTCTGGAGTTTGATTGGCCTGCACAGCCCCAAAGGGCCAACCTGGGAAGAAATGGGCCGTTCCTTTGTACGCGCCATCCTCTCGTCAGCACGGGGTACCCGCCAGGATGATATTTCCCCTCCCGCTGTTCTTAGCCGTCGCCTGCAAACTCTCGGTGAGCTGGACGGTATGGAGTTTGTGGCCCGGATTGGTGTAGAGACCGACAACGATGGCGAAGAGCGTAATGTCATCAAGTCTGCGATTACACCGGAGCACAAGCATTACCAGGAACTGATGCACGCCGTCGCTCACCCCCAACAAGGACAACAGGCACCCGCGCAACAGCAAAGCCACCAGCCAACCCCGCAGCAGAACAGCTATGACTTCCAGCAACCGCCCCAGGGTGGATATTGGAACGAGTAGCCACAAGAAGCCAGCCCCCCTGCTTTTTTGGGGGGCAGGTTTACAAGAAACACACTGCTGAAAACTGTGCTGAGGGAAAGCGCACATGAATGAGAACTGGCTGGACTTCAATCAGGCTCCACTGCCGAAAGAGCCCAAACATGATGTAAAGCAGTTGCGGGCGTTAATCTTATCCCGTTTGCCGGATTATCTCGGCTGGCTGTTGCCCAATGGTCAGGTCTCCGGGCAGGAGTTTATGGTGGGCAGTGTCGCTGGTGAAAAAGGCAAAAGCCTGAAGGTGTCGCTTACCGGGGAAGAGGCGGGGCTTTGGAAGGATTTTGCCACCGATGAAAGTGGTGACATCTTCTCTCTTACCGAGCAGGTGCAAAACATAGAATTTACCCAGGCTCTGGACTTTATTGCCCGCTGGCTTGGTCAGATTCCTGCCATTTCCGAAAACACCGTACGACGGAAAGCCCCTGTTGATGAGCTTGGGCCAGAAACCGCTCGCTGGAATTATCACTCCGCAGACGGCCAGCTGATTGCAACGGTCACACGTTATGATCCGCCCTCCGGTAAAGAGTTTAGGCCCTGGGATGTTAAGGCCCGCAAGCACCGGGCACCGAACCCAAGGCCACTCTATAACCAACCGGGCCTAGCCAAAAGCCAGGATGTGCTGCTGGTGGAGGGAGAGAAGTGTGCCCAGGCACTTATCGATGCCGGTTTCTGCGCCACCACCGCCATGAACGGGGCCAATGCCCCTGTCGACAAAACCGACTGGGCACCATTAAAAAACAAACGGGTCGTTATCTGGCCTGATAACGATATAGCCGGTATGCACTATGCCTTTGCCGCAGCCAGGGCTGTTGCCGACTCCGATGCACAGAGTGTTCAGGTTGTGCGCCCCCCAGACACGAAACCCCAAAAGTGGGATGCCGCAGATGCCATCGAGGAAGACTTCAATATCCGCAGTTGGCTGGTGACCACAGAAAAGAAATGGATCAAGGAGTCCATCCCCACGTACACATTAGGAGAGATGTTGGATGACGACTCCCCCATGCCCGAGGACCTGCTGGCTCCCAGGGTACTGGGGCCTGGCGGCATGCTGCTTCTCGGTGGCGCTCCCAAGGTGGGCAAAAGTGATTTTCTACTTAATCTGCTGGCCCATATGTCTGCCGGTCTGCCTTTTCTGGATATGCGTCCACCCAAGCCCCTGAAAATCTTTTATCTGCAGGCGGAAGTGCAGTACCACTACCTGCGGGAGAGAGTGAAACAGCTGCCCCTGAAAGATTACCAGCTCCGGAGTGTCCGTAATAACCTGGTACTGACAGCCCGGCTCAAACAGATTCTTGATGACAAGGGGTTATCGCTGGTGGTGCGAGCCATGCAGGCGGCCTTTCCAGAAGGGCCGGATGTGATTGTGGTTGACCCTATCCGCAATGTGTTTGACAGCGGCCCTCTCAATACCGGTGAGAATGACAACCCAGGCATGATGTTTTTTCTTCAGCAGCGTATTGAACTGATGCGTGACCGGGTTAACCCGGATGCCGGGCTGATCCTGGTGCATCACACCAAGAAACTCCCCAAGCAGGCTATTGAAGATGAACCTTTCCACGCTTTATCGGGTGCCCATGCGCTCAGGGGATATTACACCTCAGGCATGTTGTTATTTCGCCCTGATGAAGAGCAGCCGGAGCGAGTCCTTTACTACGAGCTGCGTAATGGCTCAGCGATCAAACCGAAGCGCCTGATAAAAACCAGCAATGCCTGGCAGGAAACGGGGTTCAACAGTACCCGGATAGCCGGAGAAGAGATTGGCAAAAAGCATGATGCCGAACGTCAGCGAAAGAAAGAGGTGATTTTGCAGATCCTCTACGATGAAGCCAAAGATGGCATGGTCTATACGCTGACTCAATTTGCTGAGGTCTTTGAAAACAAAAATGGCCTGGGAGCCAAGAGCACCATTATCAGTCGCCTTAACGTGCTGGCCAGCAAGGGCTATATCAAGTATTTCCGTAACTATGATGACTACAACCTTCCCTCTCCGGGGCGCAGCAAATTTGGCTACATGTGTACAGAGGGCATGCAGTACGGCACGGAAGGCGTCGTGCACTGTGGCATCCTGCCGACTGACTACAAGTGCCGTACAACAGGAGCACTGATGCCCGTGGAAAACCCGAACATCTGGGTCAATCAGGATGATTAAAAATGTCTCGAAATGATGCGAACGTCGGCGAACCAGAATTTAAAATTTGGCCAGAATACAGGAATTTTTTAAATTTTAAATTCTGGCTGCACTGTTAATGCTTTTGAAAATCAGCGTGTTATACGCGAAATCTAAAATTTAAATCCAGTTGGTTGAATTCTGACCTGCACTCTCGTAACTGACTGTTTTTTAATAGGAAAAATCCAGAATTTAAAATTCAACTAATTCCTCTCTAAAGAGAGAGCGGGCAGGCCACCTTCAGGGTTGGCCTGCCCGCAACCAGGACAGAGAATAATCACCAGGGAGAGAAACCATGGATCACGCTATCGACCAACTGGCCATTCGCTACCGGGAAGCCTGGCTCACAGCTCGACGACTCTCGTCCGGTATTCAGTTGGGGCATGGCTCAGGTTGGCCAGAGATGGTTTTTGATAAGCGTGAACAGTTGCGCAGGGCAGAGCGGGAGGTGCTATCGGTCAGACCGACTGCAGAGCAGGAAGATCGTTTGATGGAATGTATCCGTTGGTTGGCACCACTGCTGGTGGATGATCGCAAACTGATCTGGTTGCGAGCGTCTGGAATGACATGGCGGGATATTGCAAGGGTGAGTGGAACACCAAGGTCGTCAATCCACCGATGCTGGCACCGGGCGTTGCTGGCCGTACTGGTCTACCGGAATGGCTACCCAAGTTAATCGAAGTTGCTCGCAGTTGCTATTTGTTGCTATGCGTTGACATTGTTACCTGTTTTTGAGGGTGGGACAAAATCCCCGTTTTGGGTATAGATTTTCTGTATGCTCGCGCAGCGCTGTACCCACAGACCCGAACACGCCCCGGCCACTCCTTCCGGGGTGTGTTTTTTCCAGGGATGGAATCCATGTCTGAACAACCCTCAGAGCAAACCATTGTCGAAAATCTTGAGCACTGGCTGGTGGATGAGCTCGTGCCTTATGCCCAGAATGCCCGCACTCACTCTGCTGACCAGATAAGCCAGATTGCACGATCCATCGAGAACTTCGGGTTTGTTAACCCGATTTTGGTCGGAGAGGATAAAGTGATTGTGGCTGGCCATGGTCGTCTGCTGGCTGCGCAGGAGCTGGGGATGCGAACTGTGCCTGTCATCGTCCTGGGACATCTGGATGACGTTCAGCGAAGAGCGTTGGTACTGGCCGATAATAAACTGGCTGAAAATGCAGGTTGGGATGAGGAACTGCTCCGGCTGGAACTGCAGGCTCTAGATGAGCTCGACTTTGACTTGGACATTATGGGCTTCAGTACCGAGGAGCTGGATGATCTTCTGCTGGAAGAGCCTGCTGAAGGAAACACCGAAGACGATCAGGTACCAGAAATTCAGGAACAGCCAGTCAGCCGAACTGGTGATGTCTGGATTCTGGGCGATCATCGCCTGCTCTGCGGAAGTGCTACTGAACAGACTGATGTTGAAAAGCTAATGGTTGGCCAACTGGCCGATATGGTGTTCACCGATCCGCCCTACAACGTTGATTACGGCAACAGCGCCAAGGATAAAAAGCGTGGCAAGGATCGTCGGATCAAGAACGACAATCTGGGCGATGAATTTCACAGTTTCCTGAAAGCAGCAATGACTAATATGCTCTCGGTCTGCAAGGGCGCAGTATACGTATGCATGTCCTCATCCGAGCTGGATACTCTGCAGAAAGCCTTTCGTGAAGCCGGTGGCAAGTGGTCCACCTTCCTGATATGGGCCAAGAACACTTTCACCTTGGGCCGGGCTGATTACCAGCGCCAGTACGAACCGATTCTCTACGGCTGGAAGGATGGCTCCGATCACTTCTGGTGTGGCGCACGTGACCAGGGTGATGTCTGGTTCTTTAACAAACCTGCCCGCAATGATCTTCACCCCACCATGAAACCGGTAGAGCTGGTGGAACGGGCTATCCGTAATTCCTCCAAAACCAAAGATATTGTTCTGGATCTCTTTGGTGGTTCTGGCAGCACTCTGATTGCCTGCGAGAAATCAGGGCGACAGGCCCGGCTGACCGAACTCGATCCGAAGTATGTGGATGTGATTGTCAGGCGCTGGGAAGAGTACGCCGGTCAGGAAGCTTATCTCGAAGAGAGCCAGCTGACTTTTGCTCAAGTCAGCAAGGAGAGACTCGGTGACGGACGTGATTCAACAGCGGCTTGATCAGATCGACACCAAACTCGACAAACTCTCCGATGCCATTAGCCGCCTGGCTGCCGTTGAAGAACGGTTGATTCACCAGACCACCACGCTCAATGGACTTGATCGCAAGCTGGAAGATTCCGAAAAACGTATCCGCTATCTGGAGAGCCAGGCCAGTGCCCGGGGTGTTGTTCTGGCCTCAGTGGAAAGGTTTGGCTGGCTGATCCTGACAACCATTATTGGCATTGTCGCCTACACCCTCAAACCATAATAACAGGGACGGATTATGGGCAAGCGCACCGAAACTAACACCGTTGTCGTTCACTGCTCTGCCACAAAAGCTGATCAGAATGTGACTTTCGATACCATCAAACGCTGGCACCTTATGGAGCGGGCGTTTATGGATATTGGTTATCACTGGGTGATTGAGCGCGATGGCTCCGTTAAACAAGGACGTCCGATCGATGATTGGGGTGCTCATGTAAAAGGTCATAACCACGAGAGTGTTGGAATCTGTCTGGTAGGTGGTATGGATCAGGGCGGCAAAGCAGAAGACAACTTCACGCCTATCCAAAAGCGGATGCTCAAGTTCCTGGTCGGAGGTTGCCTGCAGCTCTGGCCGGATGCCGTGGTAAAGGGACATTACCACTTCAACAGGGACAAGGAATGTCCCTCCTTCAACATTGAACAGTGGCTGATTGACGCAGGGTTTGTTGATGGGGAAGTGGCATGAGTCTGCTGTCAGCTATCCCGGTGGTTGGTAAGGTCATCGACAAAATCTTCCCCGACAAGAACAAAGCTCTGGAAGCCAAAACCGCTCTGACCGAGATGATGATCAACGGAGATCTGGATGAGTTGGCTCAACAGGCAGGCGTGATCAAGGCAGAAGCGCAGGGTGAAAGCTGGCTGCAAAGAGCCTGGCGGCCACTGGTGATGCTGACCTTTACAGCCTTAATTGTCTGTCGGTGGATGGGCTGGGCATCGCCGGACTTGAGTGAAGCACTGGAGTTGAAACTGCTTGGAATTGTACAGCTGGGCATTGGTGGCTATATTGCAAGCCGTGGCGTTGAGAAAGTTGCCACCAGTCTACGACGATGACCGAGCAATCCCTGCGTCCCATGTCCCGGGACACGGGACAGCCGGGGACCCTGGGCTGGGATTCAGACTGCGGGTATCACGCACCGCGAGATTTCGCTAGCGACAGAGCAAAAATCGGGGTTGACCCAGGTTGACCTTTTGGTTGACTTTTCCGGTACAAACTCAGCAATAACAATCAGTTAGCGGGTCAACCAGAGTTCACTCCAGCCCTTGGAAATGGTCAACCTGGTTGACTTTTTTGGTTGACCCTCAGGTTGACTTTTTTCAGCCTCCTCCGTAGCCAGTGAATGCCAGAACAGGCGGGAGATTTTCTGCTCGCGGGCAAAGCGTGTCATCTCATTTGATACTCGATAGAAACGAGGTTGGTGTTCCTGCCAAGGTTCATTCCAGTCCCTATGAAGAGCTACAACTCCACGGCCTGCTACATAATCCAGATTTCCTTTCTGCAGCAGTGCCAGTGCATCAAAAAAATGGGGATACCATTTGTTCAGGGTGACCAGTGTCCGGTTGTCGGTACGATTAACCTTACTGATCATAAGGTGACCGTTGGTAAGCGGAAGAATAAGAAGAGCCGGAATCTCACCGGCTCGATAGTTAGGGTTTTCTGGCATCAGGTCGTCTCCAGCCCGGCGGTAATCCGGTAAACGCGGTCCTCGCCGTCCGGTTTTTCCGATTCGATGGTCAGCCCCAGTCGTTTCTTCAGGGCTCCGGCCAGAGTGCCGCGCACCGTATGTTGCTGCCAGCCGGTCTGTTCCATCATCTGGGGAATGGTTGCCCCTTCCGGGCGGGTCAGCAGCTGAATGACCTGATGCAACTTACTGCCGGGGCGGGTTTTGCTTTTGGGTTTGTCGGTTTTTTCTGAGGCTTCAGGCTCTTCCACTCCGATAGCCTGACGACCTACTGGAGTGAGTGCGTAATCAAACAGTCATGGCCAAGCTTTGGCCACCCCGAACCATGAAAATGGTGAAGTCATGCGCCTTAATCAAGGGTGTTGGCAGAGCCTGACTATGGTCGACAAATTTTTCAGCGGCATAAACCCTGAACTCAAACTGACCCGGATGAATCGCTCGTACCCCAAATTGTTTCCCGTCTCACGACGGTGAACGCATGGTAAAAAGACCTCTGCTGACCTGTCAGCTTATGGCCTTCGATTCTTCCATCAGGCTCTGCCCTCATCCTTGAGTGAGAGAGAATAGCCCGATGCAGTCCATTTTGAAGTCTTGTGCTGGCCTTGATGTTCACAAAATGATGGTCATGGTGACCGTACAGGTCGAAGATGATGATGGCAGCGTCAACGAACAGACCCGGACCTTCAAAACTTTTCGCCGAGATCGCAAAGCCCTCAGGGACTTTCTGGTGGAACAGGCTGTGGAGCTTGTGGTGATGGAAAGTACGGGCAACTACTGGCAATGCATTCATGACATCCTTGCCCGGGCCGGGCTGAATGTCTGGGTTGTGAATGCCCGCCACGTCAAGAATGTCCCTGGTCGCAAGACGGATGTACTCGACAGTCAGTGGCTGGCCTCCCTCGGACGTTGCGGGTTGCTTCGCCCCAGCTTTGTCCCTCCACCTGACATCCAGCAGCTTCGGTTGTTGTTCCGCCGTCGTCAGAAACTGATCAGTCAGCGTTCATCCGAAAAGAACCGTCTGCACAAGATTCTGGATGATGCAGGTATTCGCCTCGGCGGTGTAGTCAGTGATATTCACGGGAAATCAGCCCAGGACATGATCCAGGGGTTGATTGATGGCAAACATCCTGCCGAACTGGCAAAGATGGCTCGTGGTCGTATGAAGAGTAAAATCGACGTACTGTTCAAAAGCCTGGACGGTGAGCTATCCCCAGCCCATCGCACAGTTCTCAAGGATATCAGAGAGCACGTTGAGTATCTGGATATGCGGATAGCTGCGCTGGACGAAGCCATCCTCCAGATAGTGCGTTCTGACTACCGGGAGCCTTGGCAAGTTTTACAAACTTTGCCGGGGATCGATCAAATTGCAGCAGCAGGGGTTATTGCGGAGATTGGCCCAGATATGTCAGCCTTCAACAGTCGGGAGTCATTATCCTCTTGGGCGGGGCTGTGTCCGGGAAATAATGAAAGTGCCGGAAAAAGAAAGAGTGGCAAAACTCGTAAGGGCAATCAGTCGCTCAGGAGGCTGCTCTGTGAAGTGGCCAATGCTGCGATCAAAACCAATAGCCAGTTTAAAGGCAAATACCAGAGCCTGGTGATACGGCGAGGTCATAAGCGCAGCATTATTGCGATAGCTCATAAGATGCTCAGGGTAATACATTGCCTGCTGAGCAAGCTCCAGCCATACCATGATCCGGATATTGATTATGAGGCTTTGATGGTACACAAGAACGCACCACGATGGCTGAAAATGCTGGAGAAGTTCGAGTACCTGCCGGGGTTACAGAAAGCCTGACAAGATATCAGGCCATGCAGATTGACTAACCTTGCCTGTCGGCGAGGCGGGTTCTTTTTGCCCGTTCAGTGCCTATTTTCATGGTAAACAATGCTCAAACAATGCTCAAACAGTCATGGCCAAGCTTTGGCCACCCCGAACCATGAAAATGGTGAAGTCATGCGCCTTAATCAAGGGTGTTGGCAGAGCCTGACTATGGTCGACAAATTTTTCAGCGGCATAAACCCTGAACTCAAACTGACCCGGATGAATCGCTCGTACCCCAAATTGTTTCCCGTCTCACGACGGTGAACGCATGGTAAAAAGACCTCTGCTGACCTGTCAGCTTATGGCCTTCGATTCTTCCATCAGGCTCTGCCCTCATCCTTGAGTGAGAGAGAATAGCCCGATGCAGTCCATTTTGAAGTCTTGTGCTGGCCTTGATGTTCACAAAATGATGGTCATGGTGACCGTACAGGTCGAAGATGATGATGGCAGCGTCAACGAACAGACCCGGACCTTCAAAACTTTTCGCCGAGATCGCAAAGCCCTCAGGGACTTTCTGGTGGAACAGGCTGTGGAGCTTGTGGTGATGGAAAGTACGGGCAACTACTGGCAATGCATTCATGACATCCTTGCCCGGGCCGGGCTGAATGTCTGGGTTGTGAATGCCCGCCACGTCAAGAATGTCCCTGGTCGCAAGACGGATGTACTCGACAGTCAGTGGCTGGCCTCCCTCGGACGTTGCGGGTTGCTTCGCCCCAGCTTTGTCCCTCCACCTGACATCCAGCAGCTTCGGTTGTTGTTCCGCCGTCGTCAGAAACTGATCAGTCAGCGTTCATCCGAAAAGAACCGTCTGCACAAGATTCTGGATGATGCAGGTATTCGCCTCGGCGGTGTAGTCAGTGATATTCACGGGAAATCAGCCCAGGACATGATCCAGGGGTTGATTGATGGCAAACATCCTGCCGAACTGGCAAAGATGGCTCGTGGTCGTATGAAGAGTAAAATCGACGTACTGTTCAAAAGCCTGGACGGTGAGCTATCCCCAGCCCATCGCACAGTTCTCAAGGATATCAGAGAGCACGTTGAGTATCTGGATATGCGGATAGCTGCGCTGGACGAAGCCATCCTCCAGATAGTGCGTTCTGACTACCGGGAGCCTTGGCAAGTTTTACAAACTTTGCCGGGGATCGATCAAATTGCAGCAGCAGGGGTTATTGCGGAGATTGGCCCAGATATGTCAGCCTTCAACAGTCGGGAGTCATTATCCTCTTGGGCGGGGCTGTGTCCGGGAAATAATGAAAGTGCCGGAAAAAGAAAGAGTGGCAAAACTCGTAAGGGCAATCAGTCGCTCAGGAGGCTGCTCTGTGAAGTGGCCAATGCTGCGATCAAAACCAATAGCCAGTTTAAAGGCAAATACCAGAGCCTGGTGATACGGCGAGGTCATAAGCGCAGCATTATTGCGATAGCTCATAAGATGCTCAGGGTAATACATTGCCTGCTGAGCAAGCTCCAGCCATACCATGATCCGGATATTGATTATGAGGCTTTGATGGTACACAAGAACGCACCACGATGGCTGAAAATGCTGGAGAAGTTCGAGTACCTGCCGGGGTTACAGAAAGCCTGACAAGATATCAGGCCATGCAGATTGACTAACCTTGCCTGTCGGCGAGGCGGGTTCTTTTTGCCCGTTCAGTGCCTATTTTCATGGTAAACCACTCTCCTTTACGATTAATGGGTTTGATTAACTCTCTGTTCAGTAAACTGTCGATCACTTTTTTCCGGGCACCACCATTAAGTGGCAGATCCTGAGCTGTGAAGTTGCCCTTATCGTGGCCAAGTCTCAGAACCTTCGCTTGGGTTTGGGTCAGTGTTTTATTTTTCATGGCATTTCTCCTTTGCTTCGGTTGGGTTATTCACGCTCCCTCTCCATATTGAGAGTCGAGCGCGTATTCGAGATGTTCGATCATATGGTTCAGGTTGCCGACATGACCCCAGTGGCATTGCCCGTGGGCAAGATCAACGTGTCGGTCAGCCTGTTTCCTGACCAATTGAATCAGCTGGTCAATCTTGATCCGTTTTCTCCTTCAGGACGTCCTGGGGGCTGGGTCTGGATCTATTCATTGAGGGCCTCCGAACATGTGATTATTGGCTTGTTGTCCCTCCATTCAGGCTCTGTTCCGGGCACTTATCAAGTTATTTTTTTATTAATAATCAACAGGTTATAAATAGGGTGAAGTATGGCTGGCGAGCGGGTTTCACAGGCCGAATTTGCCCGCCGTAACGGCTGGTCCAAGCAATATGTGGCCAAGCTGGTCAAGCAGGGCCGGATCAAACTGGAAGGCGGGAAAGTCGACACTGTGGCCGCTAAAAGGGGCCATTGATCAGCTGGCTGAACCATCAACAGCTTTGCGTGAAAAGCCCTCCCAAAGTCGTACATCTGTTCCAGTCTCAACAGCGCCTACAGATAGCCGCAAAGCTGTGGATTACGCTTCGGCCCGCACTATGCGGGAAGCGTACAAGGCCAAGATGGCCAAGCTGGATTATGAGGAGCGGGAAAAGCAGCTGGTCGATGCCAGGAAAGTTAGAGAAGACGCTTTCCAGGTGCCGCGATTAACCCGGGATGCCCTTCTGGCAATTCACCGATCGTATGGCCGATGTCCTGGCTGCAGAATCAGACCCAACAAAAACACGCGAACTTCTGGAACAGGAAATCGAAACGGTGTTGCAGGGATTGCATGACCAGCTTTGATTATCAAAACAATGATTGTTATCGACAGGGTTTTCGATCCGGTCTGAAACCCCGACACCAGACTGACAGTGTCAGAATGGGCCGATGAACATCGCATCCTGCCCATGAAAGCTGCAAAAGAAGCTGGACGCTGGCGCACAGCACGAACGCCTTACCTGAAAGAGATTATGATTGCCTGTCTCCCACTTCTCTGGTGGAACGCGTCGTTTTTATGAAGGGTGCCCAGGTCGGCGGAACAGAATGCGGCAATAACTGGCTGGGCTATGTGATTCATCATACGCCAGGGCCAATGATGTACGTGCTGCCAACCCTGGATATGGCCAAGCGAACTTCCAAGCAGCGCATTGCCCCCATGATTGAGGAGATGCCAAATTCTGCAGGAGCGGGTAAAAGATGCCCGCTCAAGAGATTCCGGCAATACCCAGTTGGTGAAGGAGTTTCCCAATGGTGTATTGATTATTGCCGGAGCCAACTCAGCCACAGGGCTTCGCTCCATGCCTGCCCGGTTTCTGTTTCTGGATGAAGTGGATGCCTATGACGATGATGTGGATGGGGAAGGCAGCCCAATCAACCTTGCGATCAAACGGACGGCAACCTTCTCCCGCAATCGCAAGATTCTGATGGTATCAACACCCAATATTGCCGGAGCCAGTAAGATCGAACTGGTTATGAAAGCTCAGACCAGCGTCAGTACCAGGTGCCCTGCACAAGCTGTGGCCATTACAGCCCATTGAATGGCAGCAGATTCGCTTTAAAGATAATGATCCAGAGACTGCCTGCTTTGAAATGTATCGCCTGCCAATTTCTGATGAAGGAACACGACAAACCCAAACTTCTGGAACATGGAAAATGGGTACCACTGAATCCCGAAGCTGATGGCAAAGTGCCTGGCTTTCATTTGAGCTCGCTCTACAGTCCCAATGGCTGGTACAGCTGGCGAGATGCAGTGGCTGACTTTTTGGCAGCCAAGAATGATTCAGTTCTACTGAAAGACTGGACCAATACCGTACTTGGCCAGACCTGGCAGGAACAGGGGGAAACGGTTGACCATGGACTGCTGTACCAGCGTCGTGAACACTATTCTGCTGAAGTACCCTGGTCGGCAGAGGTTTTAACATGCGGTGTTGATGTTCAGGATGATCGGATTGAGTTTGAAGTGGTGGGTTGGGGTGCAGAGAAGAGAGCTGGTCGATTGAGTATTACCGGCTCTATGGAGATCTCTCCCGGCCAGAAATCTGGAATGTGATTGCCGAGAAGCTTCGCCAATCCTACAGGCGCGAAGATGGTGTGATGATGAATATCGCTCAGATCTGTATGGACTCGGGTGGTCATTACACCGATGAGGTGTTCTGCCTTCAGTCTCTCGGATGGGCATTGACTGGCTGATTCCGATCAAGGGAGCCAGTCAGGCCGGGAAACCCATTGCCAACTTCCCCAAGACCCGCAACAAGAAAGGTGTCTATCTCACCTTGGTAGGAACTGATACCGCCAAGGAGCTGATCTACCAGCGTTACCGGATATTGGAACCTGGTTTTGGATATTGTCACTGGCCTATCAAGGATTGCTTTGATGAAGATTATTTCAAACAGGCCACTGCCGAAGAGAAAGTCCGCAAGTATCGCAAAGGTGTCGCTTACTTTGAGTGGGATGCCCGTAAGAAGCGCAATGAGGCCTTGGATTGCCGGGTTTATGCCCTGACGGCTGTCAGGATTTTACAGCAACATCGGGGGCTGACACTTAGAGAGGCTGGCTAGAACAGCGCCCCGAACACAGACGTGATGGCAGAAACGGCGGCTCTGATAGAACAAAAACCTCGCCCAAGGCGCTCGTCCCGCAGCTCCTATCTCGGATAGTTTTCCAAGGAACAGTATGATTACAGAACAGGAATATATCGGCCCTAAAGCGAGCTGCTCGACTAAATAGCTACTGAGAAATGCTGGCTCAATTAACCAGATTTTTCTTCATGGCTTCATATTCTTCCTGGTTAATTTCTCCCTTGGCATATCTTTCACGAAGAATAACCAAAGCAGAATCATTGAGGCTCGGTTGCCTGCTTCTACCTGTACCACGCCATATCAAAGCTATCACTATGACTACAACAATCAGCCCCCAGGGAAACATAAAGAAATGACCGCCATGACCAAAATTAAATAAATAATCCATGATTTCCCCCTGACAAATGAACCGCTTACCCAGAATATGCTGACAATTATATCGGGTAAATACTCAGAGAAGATTTGATACAAAGTAATACAGGCTGTGATAAAAGTCTGGATCTACAGAGATCCATTAGCTTGATTCAGTGAATAACATAATCACTGATTCTTAATGCCAAATGATATAGGCGCTCTCAATTTGATTACCCAAGACGAATATATCGCATTAAAGCGAGCTGTTTTGCTGCGCGATACCCGCACCGTTGAGTTTGATGGCCAGAAAGTCGAATACAGCAGTTTTTTTAGAAATGGAGAAACGACTGGTCGCTATTGAACAGGAGCTGGTTAAGCAGAACAGACGTCCACGTCAGTATGGTATCGCCAGTAGCAAAGGCATCTGATGGGGATTCGGCAAAAGGTCACCGGCTTCCTATTAAGAAAGCTGATCAATTATGCCTATACCTCAGCAGGCCATGGTCGCCGGGCTGTTAGCTGGATGGCTCCCTCAACCGGGCCAACCAGTGGTTTGACTGGTGACCTGGGCACACTGATCAACCGTAGCCGGGGCCGCCCTTCGCAATGATCCCTGGGCACAGGCCGGAATTACCAAGCTGGTAGCCAATATTGTCGGTACTGGCATCAAGCCCAAAAGTGAAGCGGCAGATGATCAGTTTCGAAAAGAACTGCAGCAGTTGTTTCTGGACTGGACTGATGAATCCGATGCTGATGGCATGTTGGATTTTTATGGCCAGCAGTCCTTGGCAGCAAGAGCCATGCTGGAAGCCGGTGAATGCTTTGTCAGGCTGCGCCCAAGAAGGCCGAAAGACCATCTTTCTGTTCCCCTGCAACTTCAGGTTTTGGAAGCCGAGTTTGTTCCCTGGGGTTACAACGATCAGCTGGTTAATGGTCATACCATTCGGGCAGGGATTGAGTTTAACAAGATCGGTCAGCGGGTTGCCTACTGGTTGCACCGCTCTCATCCGGTGGAAACAGTTCTCAATAGAAACCGCTGATCTGCACCGTGTACCTGCATCAGAAGTTCTTCATCTTTATGAGCCTCTGCGTCCAGGACAACTCCGGGGCCAGCCACTTTTAGCCAGTGTACTGCTGCGGATGTTTCATCTGGACAAGTTCGATGATGCCACTCTACTTCGGCAGGAGATTGCCAATCTTTTTACTGGCTTTATTACCAAGCCCCATCCGGAACAGGAACGTGTTGATCCTTTAACAGGGAAAACCATTCAAACCAATTTTGAAAATATTCCCATGGTTACCATGGAGCCGGGCACTATTCAGGAGCTGGCTCCCGGTGAAGAGGTGAATTTCAACACTCCGCCAGGTTCTGCGACGGGTTACCCGGATTTTATGCGCCAGCAGCTGATGGCTTCAGCAGCCGGAATGGGGCTGCCTTTTGAGTTGCTGTCTGGTGATATGAAAGGCGTCAGTGACAGAGCATTGCGGGTAGTGCTGAATGAATTTCGCCGCCGCATTCAACAGATCCAGCATAACCAGATTGTATTCCAGCTTTGTCGCCCGGTCTGGAACCGCTGGCTGGATCTGGCCGTACTATCTGGTGCGATCTCGGCACCCAATTTACGCGACCCAAAAGAACAAATACCATCGGGTGAAATGGATTCCCCATGGGCTGGGCCTACATTCATCCGGTGCAGGATATGCAAGCACAGAAACTGGCGGTGAGAAATGGTTTTAAGTCCCGTTCTGAAGTGGTGTCTGAGCAGGGTTATGACAGCGAACAAATTGATGACGAGATTGCTGCCGACAACCGGCGTGCTGATGAGCTACACCTGCAATACGACAGTGATCCCCGCCTGAATACCAAAGAACACAAGCAAGGAAAGCAAAACAATGAGCGCAAAACAGAATAAACCCTGGTTCACACTCAAGAACATGGCTGATAAACCAGCGGAGCTTCTGATTTATGATGTGATCGGTGACTGGCAGGGTCTCTCTGCCCAAAGAGCTGGTCAATGAATTGAAAGCCATTGATGCTGATGAGCTGGTGGTTCGGATTAACAGCCCGGGCGGATCTGTGTTTGATGGTATTGCAATCTACAATGCCCTGCGCTTTCACCCGGCTGATGTCCATGTTCGCATTGAAGGATTGGCTGCCAGTATCGCCAGTGTGATCGCCATGGCTGGGGATATCATCACCATGGCAGACAACTCCCTGATGATGATTCATAACCCCTTAGGCTGGGTGGGAGGTGAAGCGGAAGATATGCGGCGCACGGCGGATATGCTGGATAAAGCCACGGAAGCCATTGCCCTGGCTTACTCCGGAAAGTCGGGTCGTCCCCTTGAAGACATTACCCTATTAATGGCTGACGAAACCTGGTTTACTGCTAAAGAAGCCCATGAGCATGGTTTGGTCGATTTTGTTGACCAACCGGTTCAGCTGGCAGCCAGTCTGGATCTTTCTATATTCCAGAATGTGCCGGATGAGTTGAAGGTGGCACCACAGGCCAGCCAATCGCAGCAGCCTACCAGGCCGCAGGTGGTAACTTCAGCACCTGATGCGCTAGCTATCGTGCAACTTTGCAATCAGGCAGGGTATCCGGAGCTGGCGGAATCCTTTTTGAGAGCTCAGGCATCTGTTGAGAGTGTCCGCCAGCGGCTGACTGATTGCGAAACCTATCAAAACACTCTGTGCAGCTGCTCATTCCGATCAGGCCGCCACCTTTATTCAGGCGGGGAAATCTGTCGAGCAGGTACGAACGGAGCTGTTTGAAACGCTGGTTGCCAACCAAACCACTATCGATAACCACCTGACACCCCAACAGCAGCATAATGAGCAGGAGCCCAATAACAGTCAGAGTCTGAATATCGACAGCGATGCGCTCTACCAGAAGCGCAATAAAAACTGCTACGCCTGAACGCTCCTCTCATCAGCAGTCCCCTTCATAGATAAAGGACAAAACCATGCCAACCCTGACGGAATCCGTGTACACCGGAGAATTTCTGGTGTCTGAAGGAAACAACACAATCAGCCGGGAACAGGTCGAACTGGCTCCCAGTTTAACCCTGTTCTCAGGCACCGTTCTGGGAAAAAACACGGCGACAAATGTGTATCGCCCTCTGGATATTGATGCCACTGATGGCAGCCAGATGGCGGCAGGCATTC
>CBDEWF010000145.1:0-5578 GCA_965243775.1 Sansalvadorimonas sp. | reverse complement strand
TGTCGCTTCCCTGGCGGACATTTCTGGCTTGCAAGTCTTGCCTTTTCAAGATATGCGGCATCCTCTGCTTTGCGATTTTGCTTATATTGCTTGTCTGCAATAGTAGCGCTCTGACCTGTTAACGGGGCGCTCGTAAAGTACTCACTAGCCTTCTTCTTTTTGCCTGTATTGTAATCAGTAATTATATTGCTCTGACCAGGCAGCCTTCCTGTTCTCATGAATTCAGACAGAACTTGTTCGAATGAGGTATGGCCTTCTGTGCTTGCTTTTTCGGAATTGCTCTTGAATTTATCAAAATACTCTGAATACCTATTCGCATTAATTCCGAGTTCCAATTCTATTACCTTGAAAAAGCCCTTGTACTTTTCAGGATAAGGCATCGCAGATTCTGGATTGCTCAAAGAGACGACCTTCTCTCCTCCTTTTGTCATCACTAGCTGGGGGATACCATCGTTTACAGATATTTCTTTCCCAGCCATGTAATCTATGTAAACGCTAGCTTTTAGCGGGTTAGTGACAACAAACGAGCTGCCGACAACAGTGGCGGCAGCGATTGCGTTGAAGAGTTTCATTTGAATGTGTTGGCAAGAGTGTGTGTTGCAAGGTTTTCAGTTATGAGCATCAGGCTTCCCGACAGTGAATCAATAACAATTGGTGTAAGCGGTACTACCAATAAAGTTTGTTGTGCAGTTACGCATTCTGTTTCGATTCAGATTGTTCTGAAAATTCTGGTAGTTCTGTCTGCGAAGGCTTTCTGCCTCGTATGCAGTCATACAGCCAATATCGCGAGCACCAATCCCAAAAAGCCCTTTAGTGCGGTAACGACTTGTTCCTTCTGGGCATTCTCCCGAATTTCGTGTAGCCCATCCTTTTTCATGATTCTTTTCTGAAAGTTCAAAAGCCTTTTCGCGAGCAATATCATTTACATATAGCTTCGAATAATACTTTTCTCCTTCAGCAGTCATTTTCGCTGTTTCTAATGGCGCTGTCTTGTTTTTCCCTTTTAATGGCATTGCAGCATTTGGATTGCGAAGTCTTTGAGTGCGCCCATCTTTTGTCACCCAGACATTGTCAATACCGTCATTTTTGCCTGACACCTCTTTCGCATCAAGATCCGCCCAAATAGTGGCATTTGCAGGTGTTATTGCCATACAAAATCCGCCTAATACCCCAGCCAGAGTGCCTACTAACCCTGTCTTTAGTCCCATGGTTTTCCTGTGTGTTGTGAGGCTCTCGCCCTGTAAACACACCATCGCAACGTCATCAGGAAATGGCATCACCATTCCGAGGGACAAATCGAGCCGATTTCAGGGGTCTCTATCCCCCATCTGGTTAAAGGCTCACCCCCAGGTGCCAGCCCAGCAGCATCTCAGTCACTGCAGTCTCTCCAAGGTCTTCAATGCCCCCATACAGCCACCGCCTGAACAGGTCTGAGTCATTGGCGCGTAGTGCGGCAACCAACTCCCCCATCAGGAACAGGGCAATGCGGGTGTCGCGGGTCATGGGTCAGTCGTAACTGCCTTGAGTGTTCCCCGCTGTTGCGCTGGTGATGCAGTGGCAACGCAAGACAGGCGTTTTGGCCTGTTGTATGCCATGTCTCGTTACCGCCCAAAGCCAGACGAACACTCGGAGAAACCAGGTGGGTAGCAGCGAACTTCTCGTTTCGCGTGTTCGGTCCCTTGGCGGTTTTCACCGTCACGACCAGGTTTGTTGGCTGGCGATAGTTGTTTCGTCTTCAATTCAGCCTCAAATGTCTACCGAAGTTCGTAACTGGGCCATCGTCGCCAAGGCAATGGAAGCAGCTGGTGCCACATCAAGTCAGATGTATGTCCGCGCCAAAGCATTGGCACAAGGCAAGCTCGACCCCATGCCCACCAGCGCCCCTGAAGCTCCATACAGCATTTCTGCAGCCTGAGTCATCACCGACTGATCAGCAGCCTTGCCATATCAGCAGGGCTGTAACTCCTTCACTTATCTCTAATGACCAATCATCATTTGTCAGTTGAGCAAAGGTTTCATTTGGAAGCAGCCTTCAGAGAGATCGATGGCTGCGAGGACATTGAAAAGCTCCGTGCTCTTACGAAGCAGATCATTACTGCACAGGAGAATGAAAAGGCATTTGCTCGCGAAGCGATGCAGCAGATCCGCAAGGAGATGGAAGCATCTGCCCAGCAGCGGTTCGGATTCAACTGGGGCCAGAAGTAAAAGCTTGGATTCGCTTGATCAAGTCAGTGACTTTCGCCAGCTTCCTTGGTGGTCCATGTAAAAAAAACCGCCATTGCTGACGGGGTGAGGTGAGCTTTTCGAATTGATACTTGTCTAAGTCAAAACCGTGAAGTCGTTGGAGCTGATTTCAGCCCAGGCGTCATAACGAGCTTGGTCTGAAGCTCCCCAAGACGAGCCACCTTCCAAAGCAATCCTGACTCCTGCTGGATCGAGACCACCAGGAATTCCTACTGCGTCAAAGTCATACTCAGTGATTTGATTCTTATTGGCCCAAGCGTCATAACGCGCCTGGTCTGTGGCTCCCCAAGACGAGCCACCATCCAGGGCAATCTTCACCCCTACCGGATCAAGACCACTGGGTACTCCTGAAGCTGTGAAAGTATTGCCAGTGACCTGATCAGTGACAGGGTTGTTGTTATTAGCCCAAGTGTCATAACGAGCTTGGTCAGTAGCACCCCAAGATGAGCCACCCTCCAAAGCAATCTCGACTCCTACTGGATCAAGGCCATCAGGTACTCCTGATGCAGAAAAGGAATTACCAGTGATCTGATCCGTGATCGGATTCTTGTTAATTGCCCAAGCGTCATAGCGAGCCTGATCAGATGCTCCCCAAGATGAGCCTCCTTCCAAAGCAATCCTTACCCCTTCTGGGTCGAGTCCATCAGGTACCCCATTGGCTTTGAAAGTCTTGCCAGTAATCAAATCATTAATCGGGTTCTTGTTATTAGCCCAGGCGTCATAACGCGCTTGATCTGAAACCCCCCAAGATGAGCCACCATCCAGGGCAATCTTCACCCCTACCGGATCAAGACCATCAGGTACTCCTGATGCTCCAAAGTCATTGTTGTCGATAGGTTGACCTACTTTCCCATCGCCATCGAAATCAACATTGAAGTCGGATTCAATTGTTCTATATGTTCTAGTGCCAGGTGTAGCAGTTTGGCTATCACGAACGTAATTCCATTCACTGTCCATTTCCCAGACGTAGATACGATCAGGGGATGCATCAACGACGTAATTGGTGTCGTCGATCGTTTCAGCAGCGCTTACTTTCCAATTGCCTCGATTTTGACATATATAATAACCACCACCGAGTCCATTATGTTTGATAGATACTACTTCAGATCCATTGTTGACAAATGCTCTGTTATTAGAATCAGAATAGAGATGCACGGAACCCTCTGACTCTTGGGTCGTGTACTGATTCCAGTAAATGCCTGTTTCTAATTTATATGTCTCGGAGTCTTTAGCGAAATCGCCTTCCGGAAGGTAAGCATCAGTAGCCTTCAGGTAATAGGTTGAATTCTGCGTTGGCGTGAAAATAATTTGATTGTCTGTTGCTGGCCTACCGCTTCTGTTGTACCAACCATAGCCGTCGACATACGTTGCCCAATACACAGAACCCCCGCTCGGCTCGCCTATGCGATGAACTTCTGCATCTTGGCTTAGTAGTTGAAGCCTAAAGCTCTCTGCAACTAATCCCTCATCAGCATAGTTATGTGTATATTTTCCTTTCAATGTGAATTTATATGTTGTTCCAGCATTTAAGTCAATTGAGTAAACATCAGAGTCGACCCTGGAGTAGCCAGATGAATTTCTCTCGGAATTAAAGTCGCTGACCTGAGAGTCGCCTACGCTGACTTTTTTTGCGTTACTAATGGTGTCACCAATATCCTCACCTTGTTCATACGGTGCTGGTTTCCAGAGGGTTTCTCCATTTTGAGGTGCCATGTCTGCAGAGTTTTTTCTTACGCATTCACCATCTCTGTTCCAGCTGGGAATCACCTCCCCCAACTGAGGGATTTATTTAGTGGGGTTCATCCCCCATCTGGTTAAAGGCTCACCCCCAGGTGCCAACCCAGCAGCCTGTCCTGCTCTTCCACCGTCAGGAACGGGGCAAACCAGTCCAGCAATAGTTCCTCCACCACTGGCTCACCAAGGTCGTGAACGCCCCCAGGTGGCTGACCTATGGAATCAGCAAGCAATTGACGTGTAATTGCTGAGTTAGCAAGACATCAGCCTGTCAGTGACTGCATTTCTTGCCCCGTGTGTGGTGAGGTGTGTGGTCATCGACCACTGGGGGGCGATTCTCTTCGTCAATCGCTGTACGTGATCGTGCACCGCCAGCGTGTTTGGAACACGTACTTGATCTCTCTGCAAGAGGTGTCAGTCACCGTCGCTCCTTCAGGTACACGACGCATTGCCTTGGCAGTCGCGATCTCTTCTGACTGATCTGACGCACGTGCCTTGTGGGAATCATGGGCACAAGCAACTCCTGGGCTCATCAGCAACACCGAAAGAAGCGCAGCAAGTCGCATCGGCATAGAGCCCAGTACATCTGTCTATGAGATAGCAGCTACAGGGCGACATCCCTCCCCTCACTGCTGCTGCTGGGCTTGCTGCTGCAGTGCCTTCCTGATGGCATTGCGAACGAACAGACCACCTGCCTTGCCCATCGCTTTGATCGCGTCATGGTCGCTGGCGTAAAGGCGAACAGTCATCGGGCTCTTGCCCAGTGGCTCCTGCCCCTCAGGGACGCTGTATTGATGTTGCCTGAGGTGTTCGACTGAACCCACGCTGTGACGCGTTTACATGCCACACAGGCTAACGGTGGCGCAATAAATCACCAGCGTTACCGTGAAGCCTTGCGATTGATTCCCGCATGGCTGCATTGCCCCTGGACCTGGCCAGCGACATGGCGGCGATTGCAAAGCATCACAAGGAAGGCATCAGGTTGCACCGTGAAGGTGGCTTCACTGAAGAGGAGTGGAGTGAGCACCAGCGCATCACCTATGTGGCGTTGCTGGTGCTGGGTATTGATGGAATGCAGCGGTTAGCGAGGGCTTGCCTGCTGGAGGGTGCCGCCGAACTGGTGTGAAGAGGGGTGGGATGTCGCATGTAGCTCAGGTAAAACATGCAGAGTCGACACCGATCTGCGATTATCGGTTAACGAATAAATGACTGATGCCAAAAGAGTCTTTTAAAGATAAGTGCAAAAGACTAAATGTTAACTACTGGAGGGCTCTTAAAAGGCGGCAAGCAGGAATGCCTGAAGAAAAAATTTTTCAGAAAGGATATGTTCGCAATCAGAGAGATGTCGGAACAGGTATTACAGTAAACGGAATAATATATGCAAATTTAAAGGAAGCCATCAGGAGTCTTAAGCCAGTCGCGTCAAGGAAAACAATTGCACGAAGAATAGAAGCTGGAATGACGCCGGACGAAGCCTTTCAAGTAATCCCTAACCCAGGCTACGCAAATGGAATTATTTATTTAGTCACCAACAAAACTACTGGAAAAAAATATGTTGGACTTTCAGTAATGATGCTCGAAGAGCGATGGAAAAATCATG
>CBDEWF010000144.1:0-3331 GCA_965243775.1 Sansalvadorimonas sp. | reverse complement strand
AATTGTTGTTCTCAGGGGGTAATTATGCTGACTAAGTTGTTTGTTAAAGGGCAGATTCTGCTGAATGATCTGAAAAATGATCAGCGTGGTGTAACGGCTATTGAATATGCGGTTGTTGCAGTTGCAATTACTGGCGTTGTGGTAGCAGCATTTGGTGGCACTTCTGGCACAACTCCAACAGGTCTGTCTAAAGCTATCAATGATGCTCTAGCTGAAGTTTCTAAGAAGCTTGGAACTTTAAACCCATAGTGATTTAGTTGCTGATTTTACTCTTACTTCTTTCTGGTTATATCATTTATGAGGATATAACCAGAAGAAGAATTAGCAATGCCTCTGTAATTTGTGTCGCCCTTGTATGTCTTTTGTTGACACAGTTTGAGGCTTTAAATCTATATTTGATTTTTGCTGCATGCATTGGCGTTGTTTTTTTTGCTGTGGGCGTTTTTGCTGGTGGTGATGTGAAGCTTATGCTTGCATATCTGCTAGGTATTAATGTGCATTGGTGGTTGCTGACTTTTGTTTTGATTAGCAGCCTTGGCGCTTTGATGGCATTGGGATATTTTTTCTACGGCTATTGCACAGAGTCAGTTCAGGAAGTACGCAGAAGAGGCCTTCCTTATGGTGTACCCATCGCTATAGGTGGATGCTTTGGAGTCTGGTTAACCTCCATCTCCTGAACCAGAGAAGTTATAAGTTACAGGGGGCGATATGGATCGTCGGGTATTATTGCTGGCCGCTGTGGTGCTGACGGGGGGTGGCCTGTATGGTTTTTTGAACAGCCAGAATGAAGCATCAGAATCTGAGCTGATTGTTGCTGAGGCAGAAACAGTCACAGAAGATCAGCAACCGGTCTGGGTTGCAGCTGTTCCTTTGAAAAAGGGCGAGCTGATTACCGCCAAAAAACTCAAGTTATCTTCTATTCCAGAGTCAGAAGCCGAGCTTCTGGGGCTGGTAAGTGAAGAACCGCTCAAACTGGTTAAAGGTTCTCTGGCTGGCGAAGGTATCGCTGCCGATTCCGTTATTACTGAAGAGCTGCTGGTAACGCCGGATGAAGAAGGTTATGTCGCCCTGACCCTGAAACCGGGTATGGTGCCTTATCCTATAGAACTGCCTGAAGGTTCAGCTTATCACTTGATTCTTTCTGCCGGTGACCGGGTGGATGTGGTGCTGATATCTTCCCTTGATGAAAATCTGGCAAATACTGATGATGTAGACTCTTTCGACGCATTAAGTGTTGCTCCACTGTTAAAGTCCCGCCGTATTCTGAAAGTGAATACCAGTGATGGCCTGGCTGGAAAAACCAAAGTGGATATGGTTCTGGAACTTTCCCGCAGGGAAGTTTCCCAAATTCTTCTGGCCCGCCGTGTCGGTGTGCTGGATATTTATAAATCCACCCGTGAGCAACTGCCTCAAGTGCGCTCCGGGGATGTTTTGCCCGATTTCTCTCCGGTTCGGGAGTTACGTGGTAAGCCACCAACCAGTTAGGAGTGTTACATGACCCGTCATCCCCGCAGCGGAGCATGACTCGTCACCCCCGCAAAAGCGGGGATCCACTCGCGTGGTAGATTCCTGCTTTCGCAGGAATGACAGAGTGTACTTAGCGGGGATCCACTCGCGTGGTGGATTCCTGCTTTCGCAGGAATGACAGTGTACTTAGCGGGGATCCACTTGCGCGGTAGATTCCTGCTTTCGCAGGATACTTACGTCATCCCCGCAAAAGCGGGGATCCACTTGCGCGGTAGATTCCTGCTTTCGCAGGATACTTACGTCATCCCCGCAAAAGCGGGGATCCACTTGCGTGGTGGATTCCTGCTTTCGCAGGATACTTACGTCATCCCCGCAAAAGCGGGGATCCACTCGCGTGGTGGATTCCTGCTTTCGCAGGAATGACAGAGTGTACTTAGCGGGGATCCACTCGCGTGGTGGATTCCTGCTTTCGCAGGAATGACAGAGTGTACTTAGCAGGATACTTGGATCCACTCGTGTGGTGGATTCCTGCTTTCGCAGGATACTTACGTCATCCCCGCAAAAGCGGGGATCCACTCGTGTGGTGGATTCCTGCTTTCGCAGGATACTTACGTCATCCCCGCAAAAGCGGGGATCCACTCGCGTGGTGGATTCCTGCTTTCGCAGGATACTTACGTCATCCCCGCAAAAGCGGGGATCCACTCGTGTGGTGGATTCCTGCTTTCGCAGGAATGACAAAATCGATAAGTTTAGAATGACGTCTCACTTTCGTCCTCGATAGTTTTGTCATTCACGGTAATAGAAAGCTTGATTCAGGCGGAATCAGGGGATGATTCCATCCTGACTGAAACCCGATATCCATATCAGAGAGCTGTCGGTATGATAAGATTTTCCAGGGTTGTCAGGGCAGCAGTGCCTTGCCTGGCCCAGCAGGCACTTTTAAAGCTGTTGCTGCCTTTTTTTTCTCTGCTGCTGTTTTGTTCAGCAGCGTCAGCAGTTGACTCCAATATTTTAAACCTTGGCTTAAATGAAGCCACACCACTGCTGTATAAAACAACAGTCGATACGGTTTTTATCTCCAACCCCCAGGTCGCTGACTATCAGATTCTGGATGGTAAGAAACTGATTGTTTACGGTAAAACCGTAGGCAGTACCACCTTGATGGTGATGAACAGCCAGGGCGATATTGTTGATACCCGCACCCTGGTGGTGAACAAAAGCCTGGCTCATATCCGTCAGCAGGTGGCTGCACGTTTTCCTGAACAGGTGATTGAAATCACCAACCTCGGTGATCAGGTGATTCTGGAAGGTACTGTGCCATCAGAAGAGGTGCGGCAGAATATCTATTACCTGGTGGGTGAGCTGCTGGGTAAGGATTACGAAGATTACAAGATTAACTGGAGTGCCGGTGATCAGGATCTTGAAATCGACTTTATGACCCGCCGTCGTTTTCATGGACTGGTCAATAACCTTCAGGTCTCTGATGTTAAACAGGTCAATGTCAAGCTGACCATTGCAGAAGTGTCCCAGTCCTTTGTGCGGCAGTTGGGGGTACAGTGGGCCGGTGTCGGGCCGGAATCGATTCTGGGTAATGGTCATTTTTTGAATGCCCCGCTGGATTCTCTCAGCTCCCAGAACATCGCCCGCTTTATTACCGCAGCTGATGACGATGATATGGCCCAGATTCTGGCTGAGCCCAATCTTTCGGTGATTTCCGGTGAAACGGCCTCTTTTCTCGCGGGTGGCGAGCTTCCTATCGTGACTTACCTGGATGATAAGTTCAGCGTCGAATACAAAGAGTTCGGTGTGCGCCTGGAGCTGGCTGCCAAGGTGCTGAGTGATAACAAAATCAAGCTCTCCATGG